>UQPF01000013.1 GCA_900542905.1 uncultured Collinsella sp. | reverse complement strand
CCGCCATTGCCGTTGTCTACAACGACGACGGCTCGCTCGAGGGCTATTCGTACCCCAACCGACCCGCGCACATCTTCATCAACCCCAAGATCATCGCCGAGGCACCGGCGGAGTACTTCTGGGCCGGCGTGGGCGATGCCCTGTCCAAGCAGCCCGAGGTCGAGTACGCCACGAGCGCCGGTAATTTGGAGCACACCGCCGGTCTTGGCCTGGCACTCGCTCACACCTGTTCCGAGCCGCTGTTTACCTATGGCGTCCAGGGTCTTGAGGACGTACGCCAGGACCTGTCGAGCGAGGCCGTCAAGCAGATCGCGCTCGACATCGTGGTCAACACGGGCTATGTCTCAAACCTGACCAACCAAAACGATTACTACTACAACTCGAGCGTCGCGCACGCGTTCTACAACGCCACCTGCAGCATTCCGCGCGAGGGAACCTACCTGCATGGCGAGGTCGTGAGCCTGGGCGTGCTGGTACTGTTTGCCTATACGGGCGATACCGAGAACCTTGAGCGCTACGCCGCCTTTAACAAGCAGATGGGGCTGCCCGTAACGCTTGAGCAGGTTGGCCTTACCGAGGCAGATATCCCGGCCCTGTGCGAATACGCGCACGCCACCAACGAGTGGAAGCAGGGAAACCCCGAGCCCTTCACCGACGAAAAATTCGCCGCCGCCATCAAGGCTGCCAACGCCTACGGCCACACCCTCTAGTTCTAACCCAAAACCACCACAAGGGAGCAACACCTTTGTGGTGGTTTTTTATTGCTCCAGCATGCTGGGGTCGAACTCGCTAGCCGGGATCACGCGATAACCGTGGCGGAGCAGTAAATCAACGAAGACGCCGTTGCCCGCCGTAAGGGTGCCGCTGAATGTTCCGTCGTAGATGCGACCCGCGCCGCACGAGGGACTACGGTCCTGCAGGATGCACGCGGCGATCTCTTCCGGCCCGCCCGCCTGCTCGCACATATCGAGCGCTCGTTGGGCACCCAGGCGAAATTCGCGATCGACCGATATGCCCTCGCAGGTACGAACCTCTCCGTTCACAATCTCGGACGGCTTGCGCGGCGTGGGCAGGCCCCCAAAGACCTCAGGGCACACCAAGAGGACCTCGGTCCCTGTACGCTCGCAGGCCTCGACCAACTCGCGATGGTAGTTGTCGAGCCCGTTATACTTGCAGCTCTCGCCCATCAAGCAGGCGCTCACCACGATCTTCATTTCCATCCCTCTCAAGCAAAACGCCCCATTTGAGAAAGCTGCTCAAATGGGGCGTCGGCGTTTACTGGCTCGGCCGCGGCTTTACTGCTGCTTGGGCATCAGCGGATTCTCGCGCGTGAGGAGGTTCATGAACTCCTCGCCCGTGATGGTCTCCTTCTTATACAGATAACGAGCCAGCTCGTGGAGCTTAAACTTGTTCTCCTTCAGAATCTGCAAAGCGCGGTCGTGCGCATCCTCGATCAGCTTGGCGACAATCGCGTCCACGCGCTCGGCCGTACCGGGGGCGCAGGTGAGCGACGTGTCCTGATTGAGATACGCGTTCTGCACGGTACCGAGCGCCATCATGCCAAACTCGTCGGACATACCAAAGCGCGTCACCATATTACGGGCGAGCTTGGTGGCCTGCTCGATGTCGTTGGCGGCGCCGGTCGTCATCTCTCCAAAGATGAGCTCCTCGGCTGCGCGGCCACCGCAATAGACAGCGAGCTTGTCCAAGACCTCCTGGCGCGTCGTCAGGAAGCGCTCGTCCTCCTCGACCTGCATGGTATAACCAAGAGCACCGCTCGTGCGCGGCACGATGGTGATCTTCGTGACCGGCGCAGAGCCCTTCTGGCGAGCGGCAACGATGGCATGGCCGATCTCGTGATAAGAAACGACCTGCTTCTCGTGGTCGGACAGCACCGTGGACTTACGCTGTTGGCCGGCAATGACGACCTCCACCGACTCCTCGAAGTCGTCCTGGGTTGCACGCTTGCGACCCTCGCGAACGGCGCGCAGGGCGCCCTCGTTGATGATATTGGCCAGGTCGGCGCCCGAGGCACCGGGCGTGGCGCGGGCAATCGCGGTCAGGTCGATCGGCGGCTCGGTCTTCACGCTCTTGGCATGCAGCTCGAGGATGTTCTTGCGGCCGGTCAGATCGGGCAGCTCGACGGGGATGCGGCGGTCAAAACGACCGGGGCGCAGCAGCGCCGGATCGAGACTGTCGGGGCGGTTGGTTGCGGCAAGGACAACGATACCCTTATGGTTATCGAAGCCATCCATCTCGGTCAGCAACTGATTGAGCGTCTGCTCGCGCTCGTCGTTGCCGCTAAAGCCGCCGCCATCGCGCTTCTTACCGATGGTATCGATCTCATCGATAAAGACGATACACGGTGCCTTTTCCTTGGCCTGCTTAAACAGGTCACGAACCTTAGCAGCGCCGCGACCGACAAACATCTCAACGAACTCAGAGCCCGAAATGCTAAAGAACGGAACACCGGCCTCGCCGGCAACAGCCTTGGCAAGCAGGGTCTTACCGGTACCCGGAGGGCCAACAAGGAGAGCACCACGCGGCAGCTTGGCGCCGATCTCCTCGTAGCGCTGCGGCTTCTCCAGAAAGTCGACGACCTCCTTGAGAGACTCCTTGGCCTCTTCCTGACCGGCGACGTCCTTAAAGGTCACGCCCACGTCCTTGGAGGCGATCACGCGCGCGCCGGACTTACCCAGTCCGCCGCCGCCAAAACCGCCGCCGCCAAAGTTCATCGACGGGCCGTCATCGCCCATAGCCTTCTTCATGCGGCGGTTGAGCCACCAACCGATGAGGAAGAAAATCGCCATGGGAAGAATGAGTGTGAGCAGGTAGTAGGTCATCAAACCCGAGTTTTTATCGGGAACGACCGACTCCAGCGAAGCGCCAGACTCAAGCACGCGATCGGTAAAGCCCGCGTCATTCGGCACACCGGTCGTCTTGTAGGCGATGTTCTCGTCCTCGCCCTTCTTGGTGTAATAAATCGAGTAATCGTCCGTGTTGTACTCGACCTTGTCGACGCTCTTCTTATCGAGCGCTTTGACAAACGTCGAGTAATCGGTCTTCGTAATCTGCTGCGTGTGACCGATGTTGGGGAACAGAACGGTCGAGAGCACGAGGTAGACGACGAAGGCGATGAGCACGTAGAGAATCATATTCCGTCTACGTTTGTTGTCATCCATCTCCATCTGCTTGAACTCCATCTACTGGGGTTGATAATGCTTTCTAGAATACCCAACCCGGACGGCGATAAACCGACGCCGGGCACGAAAGGACAGAGATGGCATCACTGTAAGTCGGCAAGGTTCAAATCTATACAGGCGACGGCAAGGGCAAGACGACGGCTGCGCTGGGGCTCGCGCTGCGCGCGACGGGCTACGGGCTCGACGTTCTTAGGCTGCAGTTTGCCAAGAAACTGCACTGCGCCGAACACGATGCCGCGCCGCGCCTGGGGCTGCGCATCGTACAAGCTGACCGCGACACGCCCGAGGCTTGCGCCGCACAGATCATGGAGCTCGCATGCGAGCAGATATCACAGGTCGACGTTCTGATTTTGGACGAACTCGGCGAGGCCATGCGCCGCGGCTTCGTGACACGCGAGGATGTCGAAGCGCTGATCGCGATAAAGCCCGCCACCACGGAACTCGTGCTCACCGGCCGCGGGCTGCTGCCGTTGGCCGACCTCGCGGACTTAGTCACCGAAATACGTCCCATCAAACACTACTTCGACGAAGGCCTCCTAGCCCGCCAAGGCATCGAATACTAATTGATTCGTTTTCCGCCAACACCTACAGCTCATAAGGAAGTTGCGGTGGAATAGTACTTGTTTGACGGTCCGCAAGGGCTTTTCAGGAACCATTTCACCGCAACTTATCAGGGGAACCCGACGGATGAGCTAGGCGGTGGCGCGACCTAGCCAGTTGCCGCTGTGGTGGTAGATGGTGAACATCGTGGCCGTGATGAGCCAGGTTACGGGGTAAACCAGCAGCAGGTGCTCAAGCGACGGATCGAACGGCATAATCGCAAACACCCAAATCACCCTGAGCACGACGGTGCCAAAAATCGTGAGCATCATGGGCTGCAAGCTCACGCCGGCACCACGAATGGAGCCCGACGCATTCTCGATAATCGAGAAAATCGCGTAGAACGGTGCGATAAAGTGAAGAATCGTCGTGGTGTACGCCGAAATCGAAGCATCATCGACAAACAGACGCGACAACGGACCCGAAAACACCAGCAGCACGGCAGACAGGCCACCAATGAGCATAAACGACAGCACGAGCGACGTATGGTAGCCCTTGCGCATGCGCTCGTAGTTGCGCGCGCCAAAGTTCTGTGCCGAGAACGTGGTGATCGACACGCCAAGCGCCTCGGTAACCATCCAGACAATGCCATCCAGGCGGCCCGAAAGACCCCAAGCCGTGGTGACATCGGCACCAAACGAGTTGACCGACACCTGAATCAAAACGTTGGAAATCGAATACGCAGCAGACTGAAAGCCAAGCGGCAGACCACACGAGATCATGCTCTTACAAATGCCAGGATCAATGCCGAGTTTGGACAGTGAAAGCCGCCACGCACCCGGTGCGCGCATCATACGAATCACGATCATCGTGGCATTGGAGCAAATGGTCAGCGCCACCGCGATGCCGCAGCCCAGAGCCTCCATATGAAGCACGGCAACGAAGATGACATCCAGCACCGCATTAACAAGGCAGCCGGAAGCGATGATCACAGCGGGCCCGCGCGTGTCGCCCACGGCGCGCAGCAATGCCGTTCCCATATTGAGCAGCAGCGCTGCAACCATGGCGGCAAAATAGCAACGGGCATAGGCCACGCCCTCGGCCAATAGTTCATGCGGCGTGTTCATAAGCACCAGCATGGGTTCAACGAACACTATGCCAAGAATCGAGAAAACAATACCGCCCACCAGCGCGAGCGTCATGGCCGTATGGACCGATCGGCTCAGGCGCTCGTCATCGTGCTGGCCAAAAAACTGGCCCGTAATGACCGCGCAGCCGGCACCGACGCCGACACAAAAGCCAATGCAGAGCTCCGTAAGCACCATCGTGGCCTGAATGCCACCCAGCGCGAGCTTGCCGCCAAACTGACCGACGATATAGGTACCGATAAGCGTGTATGCCTGCTGAAAAAACGAACTAAAGAAGATGGGAACGCACAGCGACAGCAGCTGCTGCCAAATGACACCCTGCGTTACATCGATAGCCGTAGATTTCTTAGCCACACGCCCTCCCCGCTAGCGTACGCCAAACAACACATCAATAGTACGGCAAAGCCGCTATCAGCTTAACACCGACCGAAGGCAGTCGAAACACCTCTGGCGGCAAAGTTCGAGAGCACCCCGCTAGTGATACAGCCCCGGCTGGTAGTGGTACTCGTTGCTCACATGCGGGCACAGCTGCCAAAAGGCGACAGCACTTGCCGCGGCCACGTTAAGCGAATCGACCCCGTGCGCCATCGGAATGCGCACGGCTCGGTCGCAGCCAGCAATGGTCTTGGCGCCTAAGCCAGCACCCTCGGTGCCCATAAAGATTGCCAGGCGGTCAATCTCCTGCAGCGCGGGATCGTCCAACGACACCGAATCATCCGTCAACGCCATCGCGGCACACGAAAAGCCGGCATCGTGCAGCGCCGCCAGCCCATCATGCGGCCATACGCGCGCCTCGCTGCCAATGCGTGTCCAGGGCACCTGGAACACCGTGCCCATGCTCACGCGGGCCGAGCGACGGTACAGCGGATCGCAGCACGTAGGGCTCACCAAAATGCCATCGACGTTCAGCGCAGCCGCCGAGCGGAAAATCGCGCCGACGTTGGTGTGGTCGACAATACCCTCGAGCACGCACACGCGCACCGGGCGCTCTCCCGCCGCCTCGACGACGCCGCCCAAGAACTCATCAACCGGAATCTGACGCGGACGACGGAACGCCGCGAGCGCACCGCGCGTCACGTTAAAGCCCGTTAGCCGCTCCATAAGCTCCATCGAGGCCACGAACACGGGAACCGGGCCCGCACCTTCGCGTACCGCCAGGCGCTCAAACAGCGGCATCATCTGGTCGAGCCAGCGTTCGCCCAAAAGAAAGCTCACCGGCTCGTATCCGGCGCGCACCGCGCGCTCGATAACCTTGGCACTCTCGGCGATAAAGATGCCCTTTTGCGGCTCCAGCACGCAGCGCAGCTCGCGCTCGGTCAGTCGCACGTAGGCATCGAGCCGCTCGTCCTCGAGCGAATCGATTCGCAGCACCTCAACGGCATCAGTCATAGCAGCCAGCCCGCACCTTTCTTTACAGCACATCTATACCAAACGAGGCGACGCTAAGCGCCGCCCCATGCAATCAAATAACCCGATGATACCGTTCACGCCAGACGATTTACGCCTCAACGCGACGATACGTCACGAACTCATAATCGAGACCTTCGTCACCCTCGCCCGCGGCAATCGTGGCAACACCGCAACGCCGCGCAATCTCCCACGCGGGATCGGCATCCAAATCGGGAAAGTACGTATCCACGTCATGGATGCAATGGTTGTGCGTGACCTCGGCCTCGGTGCAATACGGCAAAAATTGCCGATACACCTCGCCGCCGCCAATCACCCACGCAACGGGCTCATCGGCCACGGCGGCCAAGGCCTCGTCAACGCTATACACCACGTCGACGCCCTCGGCAGCAAAGCTCTCGTCGCGGGTTAGTACGATATTGCGACGGTTCTTAAGCGGACGCCCACCGGGAAAACTCAGCAGCGTCTTGCGTCCCATAATGACCGGACAGCCTTTGGTGCACGCCACAAAATGGCGCATGTCGGCACGGTTGGACACGACCATGTCACCCTCGCACCCAATACCCCAGTCATCGCACACGGCGACAATGGCAGAAAGCTTACACGTCATGAGCGTCACCTACACCGCAATGGGGATGTTCTTGACCTGCGGGCCGTGCTCGTAGCCCTCGACGATGAGGTCATCGGTCGTAAACGCATAGAAATCGTGCACGTCGGGGTTAAGCGTTACCTTGGGCGCCGCAAACTGCGGACGCTCGATAAGTTCACGGACAATATCGACATGACGGTCGTAAATGTGGGCATCGGCAATCACATGCAGCAGCTCACCGGGAATCATATCGACCGACTGCGCGACCATCATCAGCAAAATGGCGTACTGGCACACATTCCAGTTGTTCGCGGCCAAAATGTCCTGGCTGCGCTGGTTGAGAATCATGTTGAGTGTGGGTTTATCGTCCTGCGGGCGCTGCGTGACGTTATAGGTCACGCTGTAGGCGCATGGATACAGGTGCATCTCGGACAGGTCGCTAAACACGTACGTGTTGGTCATGATGCGGCGACTGTACGGTGTGTGCTTAAGATCGTACAGCACACGGTCCATCTGGTCGAAATCGCCTTCGGCATAATGGCTCTTCTGGCCAATCTGATACCCGTAGGCCTTGCCGATGGAACCGGTCTCGTCGGCCCACTCATCCCAGATATGGCTGTTGAGGTCATGGACGTTATTTGACTTCTTTTGATAGATCCACAGGATCTCGTCCATCGCAGACTTAAGCGCCGTGCGACGCAGGGTGAGCGCGGGGAACTCCTCGCGTAGGTCGTAACGCGCCGTAACGCCAAAATTTTTAATGGTATAGGCAGGGGTGCCATCCTCCCACACCGGTCGGACCTTTTGACCCTCGGTGGTGGTGCCATGGTCCAGAATATCGCGGCACATGGATACAAACTGTTGATCAGCCTTACTCATTGACCCTCCTGTCGGTAGCCTATAGGCTATTTTTAATTCTATCCCAGGTGCGCGAGTGTCGGATTGGACACTTAGTTCGGCACATGCAATGCACGGCAGCGCGGCTCCGCAATCGCACACACAACTCCTCTGCATTTTCTGACATATGTCAATAATGCCTTGCGCTGCTCCACGCATGCGTTATCCTATTGTTGACATATGTCAGATAAGGAGCGTGTATGGCTGGAAGACGCGAAAAACTGCGCCGCGTTGGGATCATCCCCGAATATCGCGGCTTTACCCCCGATGGCCTTGCCAGCGGAGACGCTATCGATATGACGGTCGATGAGCTCGAAGTACTGCGCCTGTGCGATCTGGAGGGCCTCAATCAGGAGGCCGTCGCCCTGCACATGGGTATCGCCCGCGCCACGGTGGCGGCAATCAGCAGTCGCGCGCATCGCAAGGTGGCAAACGCGCTGGTCAATGGACGGGCGATCGTCATCGAAGGCGGCAACATCGCGTACTCCCCCATCACCACGACGACGGCCGCATGGCCAGCAAAGGAGGTCGGCACCATGAGGGTGGCAACAACGTACGACAACGGCAACATCTTTATGCACTTTGGCCGCAGCGAGCAGTTCAAGATCTACGACATCCAGGATGGCAAGGTGCTCAACGAGCAGGTCGTAGGCACCGGTGGCACCGGCCACGGCGCCTTGGCGGGCCTGCTTGCCAACGGTGGCGTTGACACGCTCATTTGCGGCGGTATCGGCGGCGGCGCTATCAACGCGCTTGCCCAAGCCGGCATCACGGTCTATGCGGGCGCCCAGGGCAGCTGCGATGCCTGCGTCGAGGCCCTCATTGCCGGCACGCTCGCACAGAACGGCGAGGCCACCTGCGACTGTCATGGTCATGACCACGAGCACACCCATGAGCATGGCGAGTCCTGCGGCTGCCATGGCCATCACGAGCACGTGGGCCACGAGGGCTGCGGCTGCCACTAGCGGCAAGCACCTCGTCGAGAACACGCTTCCACGCGTGCGACACCAGCGAACAAACGGCGAAGGCCGCCTGGAATACCATCCAGGCGGCCTTCGCCATACACGACTCAACTAGTCGTTACTTCTTGTTGCGCATCTGCGCTTCCATCTGGCGCAGCAGGTCCATATCGGACTTGGGGCCGCCCGTTCCCAGGCCGCCCATGCCGCCCAGCCCCATAGCATCCAGACCGGGAATATTGGGCATGCGCATCTTTTTGCCCTTCTTACCCTTCTTGCCCTTCTTGCCGCCGGCCTGCGCCTGATTGGCCATCGTGCGCATGCGGCCCATCATCTTGTTCATCTCGCCCCACTGCTTCATAAGGCTATTGACCTCGGTGGGGGTCACACCGGCGCCCTTGGCAATGCGGGCACGGCGCTGACCGTTGATGATGGAGGGACGCAGGCGCTCCTCCTTGGTCATCGACATGATGATGGCCTCGTTCTTGTCGAAGATGCCCTCGTCCAGGTTACCGCCCATCTGATTGAGCGCACGCTGGCCACCGGGGAGCATGCCCAGAATACCCTTCATGCCGCCCATCTTCTTGACGGCTTTCATCTGGTCGAGCATGTCGTTCATGGTAAAGCCCTCGCGCAGCATACGCTCGGCGGCCTCAAGCTGCTCGGCGTCGGCCGCCTCCTGGGCCTTCTCGATGATGCCGACAACATCACCCATGCCCAAGATTCGCTTGGCCATACGGTCGGGATAGAACGGCTCCAGCGAATCGGGCTTCTCGCCCATGCTCACGAACTTGATGGGCTTGCCGGTCACCTGGCGCACGGAAAGCGCGCCGCCGCCACGGGCATCGCCGTCGAGCTTGGAAATGATCACGCCGTCAAAGTCGGTGCGATCAGCGAAGGTCGAGACGACGTTGACGATATCCTGGCCGGTCATGGCATCGACGACCATCAGCACCTGATCGGGCTTGACGGCCTTCTTGATGTCCACGGCCTCCTGCATCATCTGCTCGTCTATCTGCAGACGACCGGCTGTATCGACGATGACCACATCGCGCAGGTGGTCGACGGCCTCCTGGATGGCGCCTTTGGCGATGTCGACCGGGTGCTCGCCGTCACCGCGGAAGACCGGCACGCCAATCTCGCCGCCAAGCGTGGCCAGCTGGTCGGCAGCTGCGGGACGGTAGACGTCGCACGCGGCGAGCAGCGGCGAGCGGCCCTGCTTCTTGAGCAGGTAGGCCAGCTTTACGGCCGCCGTAGTCTTACCGGAGCCCTGCAGGCCCACGAGCATGATCACATTGGGAATGCGGTTGCTAAAGACGAGCTTGCTCTCGGTGGAGCCGAGCATCTCGGTAAGCTCGTCGAGCACGATCTTGACGACGTTTTGTGCCGGCGACAGCGACTCCATGACCTCGGCGGTCATGCAGCGCTCCTTGGTCTTGGCGACAAACTCCTTGACGACCTTGAAGTTGACGTCGGCCTCGAGCAGCGCCATGCGAATGTCGCGCATAGCCGAGGTGATATCGGCCTCGGTCAGTTTACCTTTGCCGCGCAGGCGGTCAAATGTGTCGTTGAGGCGATCGCTCAGAGAATCAAACACTAGTCACTCCTTAATTGGACTCGCCCACCAGGGCGCGGCAGAAATCTTTGGCATTGAACTCCTGCAGGTCATCGACCTGCTCGCCCACGCCCACGCGCAGGATCGGGAGCTTGAGCTTCTCGGCAACGGCCATGGCGATACCGCCCTTAGCCGTGCCGTCCAGCTTTGTCATAATAATACCGTCCAGGCCAAGCGCCTCGTTAAACTCGAGCGCCTGGTTCAGACCGTTTTGGCCCGTCGCGGCATCGATTACCAGGACGACCGAGACGGGCATGGGTCCGGCGGCCATATTGGCGGCGCGCTTGCGCGTCACGTTGACCACCTTGGCAAGCTCGCGCATGAGCTCGGGGCTCGTGTGCAGGCGACCGGCGGTGTCGATAAGCACCAGGTCGCTGCCGCGCTTATCGGCCTCGTCGAGCACGTCGTAGCAAACGCTCGCCGGATCGGAGCCGCGGTCACGCTTGATGACGGGAACACCGGCGCGCTGGCCCCACACATCGAGCTGCTCGATGGCGGCGGCGCGGAAGGTATCGGCCGAACCGATCACGACATTCTTGCCGCGGGCAGCCATAGCGCTCGCGATCTTGCCGACCGTCGTGGTCTTGCCGGCACCGTTAATGCCCACAAACAGCACGCAACTCGGCGTGTCAGCAAACGGATCGCGCTCGACGGGCACAAAATGCTGCTCGAGTTGCTCGGCCAGGGCGCGACGGAGCTGCGGGGCGGTCTTAAGGTTCTTCTTGGCCGCGGCATCGCGCAGGTCATCGGACACCTGGATCGCGACCTCGGCACCCATGTCACCCATGACGAGGGTGTCCTCTAGGTCCTCCCAAAAATCCTCATCGACCTCGCCGCCAAAATAAAAGACCTCGTTGAGGGCCTCGCGGCTGCGCTCAAGTCCGCGCGAGAGAGCATCGAAGAATCCCATTATGCATTCACGACCTTTCCGGTTTCGCGATCGAGTTTTTGCGAGACGACGCGACTGACGCCGTCGGCTTGCATCGAGACGCCGTAGAGGACGTCAGCGTCCTCCATAGTACGGCGCTGGTGCGAGATAACCAAGAGCTGCGTATCGGAACGCAACACATCGAGTGCGCCAATGAGCTTGGACAGGTTGGCGTCATCGAGCGCCGCCTCGACCTCGTCCAGCACGTAGAACGGCACCGTGCGCGTGCGATAGACAGCAAAGAGCAGGGCGAGCGCCGTCAGGCTCTTCTCGCCGCCCGACATGAGCATCATCTTGGTAATGCGCTTGCCGCGCGGCTGCGCCACAACCTCAATGCCCGTCTCGGCAGGATGCTCGGGATCGGTCATCTCAAGATGAGCCTGGCCACCCGGGAACAGCATGGCGAAGATCTCGCGGAAGTTCGCGTCGACCTTCTCAAACGTCACCAGAAACGCCTTGCGCATCTTGCGATCAATGGCCACCGTGATCTTGGTGAGCGCCTTGCGCGCGCTCTCCAGATCAGCCAGCTGCTCCTCGATGTAGTCGGCGCGGCGCTTGAGCTGCTCGTACTCCTCCATGGCAACCTGGTTCACGGGGCCCAGATTGTTGATCTGGCGCACAAGCTGGTTGAGCTCGCGCTCGGCGGCATCGCGATCGGTGGGCGCCGGCAGCATGAGCGCTTCCTCGAGCACCGTGGTACCGTCGGCGGTAATGGCCTTGATGGCCGCCTCTACCTGCACCTCGAGCTTGCCGCGCGCAACCTTGAACTCATTTTGCATCGCCGTGGCGGCATCAACCCGCTCCTTGGCACGGGAGACCCCGGCCTTGGCATCCTCGATGGTCTTCTTGAGCGAAGCGGAGTCCGCCTCTTCCAGAGAGGCCTGGTCACGCAGGCGCGCTGCCCAATCCGATGCGCGTTCCAACAGGGCAGAATAGCGTTCGTGCATGGGGTCGACGCGCAGGCGCAGCAGCTCGAGCGAGCGCGAAGCCTGGCGTGTTCCGCGGATACGACGGTCGATGCCCTCAAGACGATGCTCAAGGTCGGGCACGCGGCCCTTCAGCGAACGCAGGCGCTCGCTCGTCTGGGCCAGGCGCACCTTGGCATCGGCGAGCTTACCGGCGGCCTCGGAATCGTCACGGCGAACGCGATCGAGCTCATCGTTGGCCTCGGCAATCTGGAGACCCAGGTCGCTTGCCTGTGCACGCGCCTCGTCACGCGAACGGGTGAGCTCGTCAACGCGCGGGCGCGCAGCGCGAACGGCCTCGGAGGCCTGCTCGCGGCGCTTGGAGATGCGCACGCGCTCGACCTCGGCATTGTTGACGCTTTGCTCCAAGCGGCCGATCTCGGAGAGCAGCGAGCGGCGCTCGCCCTCAAGACGGGCGATCTCACCGGCGGCATCGCCCTCGGCGGCACGTGCCTCCTCGACGGCGGCGTTGGCCTCAACGACTTGGTCCGAAGCATGCTCAAAGATGGCAGCCAGATCGGGTTCCAGGCCCTCGAGCTCACGGATGCGGCGCTTGCGCTCCAAGGCACCCGAAGCCTCGCCGGCATCGAGCCCCACGCGCACCAGACCACCACAGCTCACGCGGGCGCCATCGGGAGTCACGTAGGTCACACCGTCAACGACAGGGGCAGCCAACGCGGCAGCCAAGTCATCGACCACGTAATAGCCGCCGAGAAGGGCCTCGACAACCGGGCCATAACCGGAGCGCACGGACAGACGATCGACCAGACGCGTACCGGCAGCGCCCTCGGCGGCAGCAGAGCCACTCACGCCGCGCGCCATCAGCAGCGCCTCGCCCGAAGCCTTCTTTTGGTCCAAAGCCGCACGACCGGCGCGCTCAAGCGTAGCGGCATCATCAAACAAAAGAGCATCGATATCGCCGGCAAGTAGTTGCTCAACCAGGCCCTCAAGCTCACGAGGGGCGTCGAGCACGTCGCCCAGACGGCCTGAGACATCGTCGCCCAGCGCGCCCACCAGACGGCTCACCAGCGGCGAGCTGTCTGCCATGCGGGCATCGAGCTTCTTTTGGCTGGCAAGCTCCGAGCGCACCTCGGACAGCTTGTTGCGCGCCTCGCTCTCACGATTACGCAAGTCCTTCAGGGCTGCACGGGCGACCTCGGTGGCCTCGCGCGCATCGTTCTGGGCCTGACGAGCCGCCTCAAGGGCACTCTCAAGCTCCTCAGCACGGTCGCGACGGCTATCAAGCGATGCTGTAACCTCCTCGAGCTGTTCATCAATCTGCTCCAGGCGCGAGGCGTACATGTTGTCCTCGACCTCGGCGTTGCTCAGCGAGTCCTTCACCTTGGCGAGTTCGAGCGCCGCGTTATCGGCCACACGCTGCACATCGCGTTGCTCACGCGTAAGCTGCGAAATCTGATTGTCGAGCGCCACGCGCCGCTCGTGGAGCTCAGCGGCGGCAGGACCAGCGGCGTCAACGTCCTCCTGGGCCTGCATGTGCGCGCCGGTCACTTCCTCAAGCTGCGCACGTGCATCCTCGAGCTCCTCGACCACGCGACGACGCTGATGCTCGGAGCTCGAGATCTGGCCGCGCATGTCGGACAGGCGCGACACCATATTGTGGCCCTTTTCCTCGAGCAGGCGCATATCGGAGTTAATGCGACCGACCACGTCTTGCATATGGCGGCGCTGCTCGCCCAGATCGCCCACAAACAGGCCCTTTTTCTCGAGCATGACCTGGAACTTCTCGAGCTCGCGTTCCTTTTCGCCCAAGCGGTACTGCGCAAGCTCAAGCTCGGCAGCACCCTCCTTGGAGCGGCTCTCCAAGTCGTTCCACTGCGACTGCAGCGAACGAAGCTCGTCGACGGCCAGCATCTGCGTAAGCTCGTTCGCGCGCGAGGACAGCTCTTTGTACTTGCGCGCGCGATCGACCTGACGCTCCAGCGGCCGCAGCTGACGGGCGATCTCCTTATTGATGTCGCGGGCACGGGTCAAGTGCTCGTCCATCGAATTAATCTTTTTGAGCGCACGCTCCTTGCGGCGCTTGTGCTTGGAGATGCCGGCGGCCTCCTCGATGAGGGCACGGCGCCCCTCGGGGCGGCTCTGCAAAATGGCGTCGAGCTTGCCCTGGCTGATGATGGAATGCGTATCCTTGCCCAAGCCCGAATCGTGCAGGATGTCCTGAATGTCCATCAGGCGGCACGGACTCGAGTTGATGAGGTACTCGCTTTCGCCCGAGCGATACATACGACGGGTGATGGCGACCTCGTCAAAGTCGACGGGCAGCATATGGTCCGAGTTATCGAGCACCAGCGTGACCTCGGCGACACCCACCGGCTTGCGCGCTGACGAGCCCGAGAAGATGACATCCTCCATGGCCTGGCCGCGCAGCTGCTTGGCGCTCTGCTCGCCCAGGACCCACAGAATCGAGTCAGAGATGTTCGATTTTCCCGAGCCGTTGGGACCGACGATGACGGTCAGGCCCGGCTCAAACGTCATATGGGCGCGGTCGGCAAACGACTTGAACCCTTTGAGCGTGAGGGACTTGAGATACACGGTTCCTCGCTTAAACAGGCTTCTTGTTGAGAATCACGCCGTTGGTGGTGTAGCCCATGCGGTCAAGTGCCTCGAGTGCAGCGGCTCCCTCGGCTTCCTTCTTTGAGGAGCCGGAGCCGCGACCCTGGCGAATACCATCGATCAACACCACGGCGGTAAAGGTGGGCGCATGCGCCGGGCCCTCGGAGCCAACAAGCTTATACGCGGGAGGCTCATGGCCGTCTGCCTGCACGCACTCCTGCAAGAACGACTTGGGGTTCGCAGGATGCTCGGCACGCTCAGAGGCCAAATGGGGCTTAAGCGTACGGTGGATAAACTCCGCCGCCGCATCCCAGCCAGCATCCAGATACAGCGCGCCCACGAGCGACTCATAGACGTTCTCGAGCGCCGAGTGCAGGCCACGCGCGCCGGTACCGGTCTCGGAGGCACCAAAGATGATGATGTCGTCGATACCCAGCTCGTGCGACACCTCGGACAGCGTAGCGCCCGAGACAAGCGACACCTTCAGGCGCGTGAGCTTGCCCTCGTCAAACTCCGGATAGGACTCAAACAGGGAGCGTGCGACCACAGCGCCCAAAATGGAATCGCCCAAGAATTCAAGGCGCTCATAGCTGGCAGAAACCGGCTGGCCCTCGACTGCCGAGGGATGCGTAAGCGCCGCGCGCAGCAGCACCTTATTATTGAACTCGTGGCCCAGGATTTCCTGGGCACGCGTAAGTCGTTCAGACAAAGCCAAGACCTAGGCCTCCCTGGCGTTTTCGATCGCGTCGACGGCGTCGGCGACAGAGTTGAGCGAGAGCAGAGTCTCGTCATCGATCTCGAGGTTGAACTCGTCCTCGATAGCCGTAACCAGCTGCAGGCGCTCGAGCGAGTTGGCATCGAGATCGTCAAAGGTGGTCTCATCGCTAATTTCGGCAACATCGACGCCCAGAACGTCAGCAGCGACCTCGGCGATCTTGTCGAAGATTTCGGAGCGGTCCATAGCGCTTCCTCTCATAGTGAATGAATACCAACAGAATGGTACCGCCCGGGCGGTACCAAGACACGGTTCTGATTCTACCCCACGAAGCAGGCCGCGAGGCACATAACAGCGCTCTAACTCGCTCTTACAAAACGATGCCGTCCATGGAGTTGGCGACGTTCTCGACCAGCCCCGCGCGCACGGCTTCGGCCGCCGCGAGCGTACCGTTTTTAACAGCCTCGACCGAGGTGGCGCCATGGCCGATTAGGACCACGCCACGCAGGCCCAAAAGAATCGCACCGCCCTTGGCATCACCAGAGAGCTTGGCCTTAATCTCGCGCATCTGCTTTTTGATGAGCAGCGCGGCGATCTTGGTGCCGAGCGAGGCCATAAAGGCACCCTTGAGTTCCTGCAGCAAAAACTTGGCAGCGCCCTCGGTGGCCTTGAGCGCAATATTGCCCGACATGCCATCGGCAACGACGACATCGAAATTGCCCGAGGTGAGGTCGGTGCCTTCGCAGTTGCCCACAAAGCCGGGAACGGCGGCTTTCATGGCCGGGAAGCAGGCCTTGGTAAAGTTGGAACCCTTCTCGTCCTCGGTGCCATTGGCAAGCAGGCCCACGCGGGGATGCTCGATGCCCAGGACGACGCGGGCATAGGCGCTACCCATCTGGGCAAAACGCACCATGTCATCGACCTCGACATCGGGGTTGGCGCCCATATCGCACAGCACCGTCAGACCGCCGGCGCGATTGGGCAGCGCATTGGTCAGACAGGGACGCACCGGCTGCTTCTTGCCTTCGGCCATATATCTAAACGGCGTCACATAGGCGGTGGCGGCAGCGGTCATGGCACCGGTCGAGCCGGCGGAGAAGAACGCGTCCGCGTTGCCCTTTTTGATGGCGCGGCAGGCAAGCACGATCGACGATTTACGCTTGGTCATCACGGCGCGAATGGGATCGTCATCCATGGCGATAACGTCGGGTGCCTCAAGAGCCTCAACACGTGCATGGGAAGCAGCAAAGGGATTGACGATTTCAGCGGGGCCAGCTGCCAAGACCTCGATATCGGGATCGGCGGCAAGCGCAGCCTCGATACCATCGAGAACAACCTGAGGTTTCTCGTCTCCGCCCACAATGTCTACACAAACGCGAACGTTACTCATATACATGCTCCTTATACAAAAATGGCCGACTCATTGAGCCGGCCATTGTGGTTCCATTTGGAACGGCATCGCATCCAGAGTATACCGTTACTCGGTAACGATAACCTCGCGGTCCTTGTAGAAACCGCAGCTGGGGCACACGTGATGCGGAAGCTTGACAGCGCCGCAACGGGGGCACGTGGACTGAGCCGCAGCCGAGATCTTCATGTTGGCGGAACGACGGGTGTGAGTGCGGATACGACCCTGCTTTTGTTTAGGTACGGGCATAGTGACCTTCCTTATGAACTATCCAGTGTGGCGATTACGCGCAAGTAGCGATACTACCACAGTTTTACTCATCGAGCTTGAGATTCTTCAATGCTGCAAATGGATTTTCCGTGGCAGCGGCCCATTCTGCCTCTGCCTGGGTGGCGCAATCGCATTGCTCGACGTTGAGATTGCAACCGCAAGTGGGACACAGACCGCGGCAATCGGGCTTGCAGAGCACCACAAACGGCGTGTCCATGACAACGGCATCGTTGATGGGCTCACCCAGATCGACGATGCGGTCCTCACCCAGGAGCTCGTAGCCGTCCTCGTAGGCCTCGGGATCCTCGGGCTCCTCAAAGAGGTAGAACTCCTCGATCTCGCCGGCGATATCAAACGAAGCGGGCTCCAGGCAACGGTCGCACTCGCCGGTGGCGTGCGCGCGGACCATGCCCGTGAGCAAGACACCGGTACCGGCATTGGTAAAGACAACGTCGTAGTCGATGCCGTCCTGTAGCTGGTACTCCTTCTCGCCCACCGTGTAGGTGGCAACATCGACCTTGCCGGTCAGCGGATACGAATCACCAGGAAACTCGAGCTGTTCGGAAAGATCGACGGTAACGCTCGGGAACTCAGCCATTACCACTGACCATTCTGTTGGGCGGCACCCTCGTTGAGCTGCTGACGGCAACGGGTAACGGTGCCGGTCAGGCTCTTGAGGTTCTCCTCCAGGTGCGTAAAGACCTGCTCTGCGTAGTCCTCGGCAGCATAACGCGTCTCGCGCTCGTACTGCTGGGCACGATCGCGGATGTCGTCGGCCTGCTGCTGTGCCAAGCGGACGATCTCCTGCTCACCGGCAATGGTGAGGGCCTGCTGCTGAGCGTCGGCGATGATGGAATCGGCCTGAGCGGCGGCGGAAGCCATAAGCTCCTCGCGCTCCTTAAGGATACGGCGGGACTTCTGCCACTCCTCGGGATAGCTCATGCGGATCTCGTCGAGGATGTTGAAGAACACGTCGGCGTCGATGACCTTGAACTGAGCGTTCTTGCCGAAAGGCGGCTTGGCTTCCTCGATCAGCCCTTCGAGCTCATCGACCAAGCTGACGATCCTATCGCCAGGAAAATTCTCGCCCGGCATCCGGTCTCCTTTCATAGGTAACATATCATCGTGCTAGTTTACCACATGCCACCAGGCAATAAAAAACGTCACGAAAAGCGGTGTCTGAGCGCTTCGACCACGTTGGGCGGGACAAACGTCGATACATCGCTGCCGAGCGAGGCGATCTGGCGAACGACCGAACTCGAGATATAGCCGTACTGCGGCGCACTCATGACAAAGATGGACTCCAGCTCGTTATCCAAGCGATAGTTGAGGTCTGCCTGCTGCAGCTCGTACTCAAAGTCGGTCATGGCGCGCAGGCCCTTGACCACGGCCCCCGCCCCCTGCTCGCGAGCGAAGTCGACCAAGAGGCCGGTAAAGGGCAGGACCTCGACGCCGTCGATATCACCGAGCGCCTCACGAGCCAGCGCCACGCGCTCATCCAGCATAAACGTGGTGCCCACACCGTTTTTACCCTGCGACTCGGCGACAGCGACGATCACGCTGGGAAAGATGCGGCGGGCGCGGCGGATGACGTCGATATGGCCAAACGTGATGGGATCGAAGGTGCCCGGGACGATCACGCGGTTGATGGTGTCACTCATAGGCGTTCTCCTGAACCGTCATGGCATCGGTGTTGTGAGCATCGGTGCCGGCGCAATCTTCCTCACCATCGTCATCGCCGACCCAACGAAGCAGGTCGACCGAGGTAATGCCGTAGCGCTTCTCGCGCACGATCTCAAAGCCTGCCGGATGCGCGCCCGCATCAGCGGCGGCATGCTCAAACAGGGCATAAGCGCCAGGTGCAAGCAGACCCTGCTGAGCCAGGTTCTGCAGCAGTATCTCGACCGGCTCGGCACCAAAAGCATAGGGCGGGTCGAGCAGGACCAGATCAAAGGGGCCGCCCGGCACACGACCGCGCGAGGCGCTCGCCAGCATGTCGCCCGTTACCACGCGCCAACGCGCACGGTCACGGCAGAGCGACTCGATATTCTTGGTAATGAGCCGCGCGGCATTCCGATCGATCTCGAACGTCGTGAGCGAGCGGGCGCCACGTGAGAGCATCTCTAACCCTAAGGCGCCGGAGCCGCCAAAGGCGTCCAGCACGCGGACCTCGTCCAGATCGAAGTCAAATGCCGACATGACCATAGATGCGCATGCCTCGCGCACGCGATCGGTCGTGGGGCGGGTGACATCGCGACCACGGGGCTCCTCGATCTTACGACCGCGCCATTCGCCGCCGATGATTCTCATCCTCCGCTGACCTCCTTAAAAATGTGTCGATATCGCATGGCGACCGCATCGCGCAGGGGGCGCGTCGCCACGGAGTCAAGGTTGCAAGCATACCGCAAGAGCTCGACCGCGTCCAAATGGGCCCACTCGATCAGCTCCTCGTCGGCATCCAGGTCGACAAAGCGCAGAGTCACACCGCCATGCTGGCGGTACCCCAGGATTTCGCCCTCGTGGCGCAGACGAAGGTCCATCTGGGCGAGCGTAAAGCCGTCCGAGGTCTTTTCGAGCGACTGGAGACGGTCTTGCGCCGCCGAAGCGCCGCCGTTGCCCTTGGAGTGCGTCATGACCAGGCAGGTGCCCGACACGCTGCCGCGGCCCACGCGGCCGCGCAGCTGGTGCAGGGCCGCCAAGCCAAAGCGCTCACCGTTCTCGATGACCATGACGGTGGCGTTGGGCACGTCGACGCCCACCTCGACCACCGTGGTCGAAACGAGCACGTCGATCTCGCCGCGCTTGAAGGCGTCGATCACGCGATCCTTCTCCCCCGCCGGCATGCGGCCGTGAAGACGCTCGATGGTAAGCCCCGGCAACGCCAGGCGTAGGCGGTCGAGCTCGGTTGCCGTATCGTGCAGCGGCACGGGCACGGTTACGCGACCCTCGTCGTCACGGACGATACCGGGCACATCCTCAAGCTCATCGGCCGAGTCGCTCGGCTCCACGAGCGGGCAAATCACGTAGGCCTGCTGACCCTTTTCATGCGCCTCGCGGATGGCGCCATAGGCAAGGTCGCGGCTCGACTCGGTAAGCACGCGTGTCGTCACGCCAGCGCCAGGGACGGGCCGATGGCGGATGATGCTCGTGTCCAGATCGCCGTAGACCGAAAGCGCCAGCGTACGTGGGATGGGCGTTGCCGTCATAACGAGCAGATCGGCACCAGGGCCCTTCGCACGCAGGGCGTTGCGTTGGCCGACGCCAAACCGGTGCTGCTCATCGATGACCACGAGCGACAGATGCTTAAACGCCACGTTATCCGAAAGCACCGCGTGGGTGCCAAAGAGGACATCGAGCTCGCCCGATTCCAGCTGGGCATGGATCCGCTCGCGCTCGGCCGCCGGCGTGGCGCCCGTCAGGAGCGCCCAGGTCATGCCAGCCTGCAAGAGCAAGGGGCCGGTCTTATCGGCATATTGACGCGCCAGCACGCCCGTGGGCGCCATAACGCAGGCCTGCGTGCCGCTATCGGCAGCCACAGCCAGCGCGCAGGCGGCAACGGCGGTCTTACCGGTACCGACATCGCCCAGCAGCAGGCGGTTCATCACGCGCCCGCCATCGCACATATCGCGCAGGATATCTTGGAACGCGGCCTCCTGCTCGTCGCTCAGCGAAAACGGAAGGGCCTGCTTAAGCGCGGCCAGGTGCTCGCCCGCGGCGTGGGCGTAGGGCACCACATCGACCAGGCTGCCGTCGTTGCGCAGGCGCAGCGCCAGCTGCAGGTAGAGGCACTCCTCGTAGGCAAGCCGTGCGCGCGCGATATCGCGCTCAGCCATGCTCGAAGGAAAGTGGATCGATCGAAGCGCACGAGCATCGCTCATCAGGCGACGTTTAACGCGCAAGCGTGCGGGAATCGGGTCGAAGGGATTGCCGACGACCTCGAGCGCGCCACTTACGATGCGGCGCATCCATGCCTGGCTCACGCCGTCACTCACATAATGGACCGGCAAAATGGTGCCCGCAGCACGCCCGTCATCAAGCTTTTCAAAGTGCGGCGAGGCCATCTGCTTAAAACCGTAGGCAAACTCGACCTTGCCCATCACGGCCAGGCGGTCGCCCTGCTTAAGCTGCTGGGCAATCCAAGGCTGACGGAAAAAGGCGACCTGCAGCACGCCCGTCTCGTCAACGAGTGAGACCTCGGTCACCTGCATGCGCGGACGCGGCTTCTTTTGAACGATACGGTCGACCGTGGCGATGATGGTGCACACGGTACCGATGGGCGCCATCTCGATGGACCAGGAGCGCGTAAAGTCCAGGTATCGATGAGGGATATGGAGAAGGAGGTCCCCCACCGTCCGAATTCCCAGACGGCGAAGGGCCTCCTCACGTTTACCCGAAACATATTTGAGTCGCGCGATATCCTCGTCGAGCGCATTGCTCTGGGCAAAGCGATCCGAGACGCGCGGCACGGAGCAGAGCTCGGACATGGGCAGATGCCTACTCGATCGAGAAGATCACGGGATAGAGCGGCTGCTCGCCACGATGGGCGTCGATCTCCAGGTCGGGCTGAGCCTCCTCGATAGCGTCGACGATCTCCTGGAAGGCCTCGTCGGACAGCTCCTCGCCGGCCAGAATCGTCAGCGCGTCGCCCTCCTCTTCCTCCTGCATGCGGTTGATGCAATCGAGCGTGACCTGCTTCACGTCGGAGCCGACCACATCGATGGAGCCGGCAATGATGCCCATGACGTCACCGGAGTGAATTGGCGAACCGTCGGAGGCGCTGGAGTCGCGCACGGCGCGGGTGACCTCGCCATCGCGGACCTCGCTGATGGCGTCGACCATAGCGGCGACGGCATCCTCGAGCTCGGAATCGGGCAGGACCGCGAACAGCGCGGAGAAGGCCTGCGGAACGGTCTTGGTGGGAACGACGGCGACCTTCTTGTCGGTGCAGGCTGAGGCAGCGGCCTCAGCGGCCATGCGGATGTTGCCGTTGTTGGGCAGGATGATGACCGAGGTCGCGTTGACCTGGTCAACAGCGCCCAGCAGGTCTGCAGTCGAGGGGTTCATGGTCTGACCACCCGACACGATCACGTCGACGCCGAGGGACTTGAGGATGTCTGCCTCGCCGGACCCAGCGGCAACGGCGACAAAGCCCAGCGCCTTGGCGGGCTCGGCGGCCTTTTCCTGGTCCTCATGAATCTTGGCGGTACGGTCGTGGGCCTCCATCTCCATGTTGTGGATAAAGACCTCGTAGATCTGACCAAGCTGAAGCATGTGCTCGAGCACCAGGTTGGGGGTGTTGGAGTGCACGTGGATCTTGTAATCGGGGTAGGCGCCCACGAGTAGCTCACAGTCGCCCATGGAACCCAGGAACTTAAGGCACTCATCCTCGTCAAACGGGGCGTCGGCCTTAAAGAGGAACTCGTTGCAGTAGCGGAACTCCGAGCCCTCCCAATCGTCGTTGGCCTCGATCTCAACGCGGCCAAGAGCGGCATCGCGTGCAGAGCCAGCGGAATCGAACGTAGCGGAGAAATCCTCGACAACGGTGCTGCGACCAAGTGCTGCAGCCACAAAGTTCTCCAGGAAGATGGCAAAGCCGAAGGCGCCGGAGTCGACCACGCCGTTCTCTTTGAGGACGGGCAGCAGGTCGGGCGTGCGTGCGACGGACTGGTAGGCCTCGACGACGATAGCGTCGAGCGCATCCTCGGCCGAGAACTTCTTCTTTTCGCACTCGTCGGCCTTGGTCGAGACATCGCGCAGCACCGTGAGGATCGTGCCCTCGATGGGCTTGCGGACGGCCTGGAAGGCCACCTTGACGGCACGACGGAAGGCGAAGGCGATGTTGGCGGACGTAATGGGCTCGTCGGCGGAGACAAGGCCCTCGGCCACGCCGCGCAGGATCTGCGAGGTAATGACGCCGGAGTTACCGCGGGCGCCCATCAGGGAGCCGTGGGTGATGGCGCCGGCAATGGCCTCCATGTCGGCATCGGCGGGAAGGGCGGAGAGCTCCTTGGTCACCGAGGCGAGCGTGAGCGACATGTTGGTGCCGGTGTCGCCGTCGGGCACGGGGAAGACGTTGAGCTTGTTGATCTCCTCGGCCTTGTCGGAAACGGCAGCCGCAGCGATCGGAAAACAGGTGCGAATGGTCTTTGCAATCATGGGTATTTGAATCTCCGTTTTCGGATGCTAGTTCAGACGGCTCTTGAGCGCGTCGATATGGATGCCGATCTTAAGGCTGGCGGGATCGATCTGGGCGATCTCCTGCAGGGTGAAGGCAACGGAGCTCGAAAGATTGTGGCAGACGGACTTCATGTTGACGCCGTTCTCGAGCACGACGTGAAGATCGACCGTAAGGCCGTTCTCGTCGGCGGAGACAAGCACGCCCTTGCGGAGGCGCTGGCCGGCAAGCAGGCGCACGCTCTCGGCGCCCTGGAGCTGCTCAGCCATTCCGACAACGCCGTAGCACGTCATCGCGGCATAACCGGCAATATCGGCAATAACGTCGTTCGAGACGCTCAGGCTGCCGTTAATGGTCTCAGACACAAGAATCTCCTTATCTGGTGCTCGCGGCACCATGTCGTGGGAGCAATCATTGCAATATTCTACAACGACCGCGCCATGTTGAGGTGGTGGGTCGCGGGATTACATCCTCGACACGAAATGTTGATATGGCAACGTTCGAGTCAAGTGGTCGCTGCATTAAAAAACCCGCCGCATAAGCGACGGGTTTTACAACCTGGCTCCCCGGGTAGGACTCGAACCTACAACAGCGCGGTTAACAGCCGCGTGCTCTACCATTGAGCTACCGAGGAATTTAAAAGCCCAGCTGAATGGGCTGAGAAATTCTGGCTCCCCGGGTAGGACTCGAACCTACAACAGCGCGGTTAACAGCCGCGTGCTCTACCATTGAGCTACCGAGGAATAGGTGCGTGCTCTCAAGCAACGAAGTTTATTATACGGACGAATCAGCTTAGGGCAAGAACTTTTTTGAGATTTTTTCCGACCTAGTCATTGGGGACGTCCCCAATGACCACATGAAAGCGCCCCCAAGCGGATGTGCTTGAGGGCGCTTCTTGCTTGACTAGCTTTCGATATAGTCTTTGAGCTTGCTGCTGCGGCTCGGGTGGCGGAGCTTGGCCAAGGTCTTGGACTCGATCTGGCGGATACGCTCGCGCGTGACGCCAAACTCGCGGCCGACTTCCTCGAGCGTGCGGGGATGCCCGTCGACAAGGCCAAAGCGCAGCTCGATAACCTTGCGCTCACGATCGGCAAGCGAGTCGAGCACCTGGGTGAGCTGCTCCTGCAGCATGGAGAAGCTGGCAGCATCGGGCGGAACGATAGCCTGGGAGTCCTCGATGAAGTCGCCCAGCTGGGAATCCTCTTCCTCGCCGATGGGGGTCTCGAGCGACACGGGCTCCTGCGAGATCTTCTGGATCTCGCGGACGCGGTCGGCGCTCATGTCCATCTCGGCACCAATCTCCTCGGGGGTCGGGTCGCGACCCAGATCCTGAAGGAGCTGGCGCTGCACGCGGACGAGCTTGTTGATAGTCTCGACCATATGAACGGGAATACGGATGGTACGGGCCTGGTCGGCGATAGCGCGCGTAATGGCCTGACGGATCCACCACGTGGCGTACGTGGAGAACTTGAAGCCCTTCTGGTAGTCGAACTTCTCGACGGCGCGAATCAGACCGAGGTTGCCCTCCTGGATCAGGTCAAGGAACAGCATGCCGCGGCCGACATAGCGCTTGGCGATGGAGACAACCAGGCGCAGGTTTGCGCTGATGAGCGCCTGCTTGGCTTCGAGGCCAACGTTCTCAATGCGCGTAAGACGACGCATCTCGGCACGCGTGAGCTCGAGCTCACCGGCATCGGCAGCCTCGAGCTTCTCGGTGGCCTCAAGACCGGCCTCGATCTTCATGGCCAGATCGACCTCTTCGGAGGCGGTCAGCAGGTCGACCTTGCCGATCTCCTTGAGGTACATACGAACCGGATCGCCGGTCAGCATCACCGTGGAGGCATCGATGCCACGCACGCGGGAGCGTGAACGGGACGTGCGCACGGTGCGCTTCTTCTTGCTCTTGGAAGAACCCATCTCGGCATCGGCCTGACGGGCCATCTTGAGCTCGTGATCGTCAAGCGAGCCGGAATCGTGCTCGTCGTCGTCATCGAAATCGTCGGTATCGGTATCGTTATCGTCATCGTCGACGTCCATGGGGGCGTCGTCGTTACCGCTCGCGGAGATAATCTGGATGCCGCTGTTGCGCAGCGCGGAATACACCGCGGTGAGCTGCTCGTCAGAAACATCGATATCCTTCAGGGCGACCTGAATCTCGTCCTCGGTTACCGAAGTCCTGTTTGAGCCGTTGCCCATGAGCTTTGCAACGTAGGATTCCAGCCCAGTACCCGTGCTCTCAGTCTTTTTTGGCACAGATTCTCCCTTCATAGTCCACAGGACTCAATACTTTAGCACACACATCGACGTCTATACCCAAAAAGAGGACAGGATATAGGCGAGAATACGCTGGTTGACCACAACATCTAGGCCTATTCGGCGTCTGCGGCCTCCAGACCGATCAAACGGAACGGGTCCGCCACGCCGCCGATCGACTTTTGCAGTTCGCGTTGACGCTGCGAATCCTGCGCGGCCTGCACGGTCAGCGCGCGACGGGCCTCATCGTCGAGCGAACGGTCCTGGCGCAGCTTGGCCTGTGCGGCACGCATGCGGCGCTTGATGGTGTAGAGCTCGAGCGTATCGAGCATAAACACGATGTTCGTCTCGGTGGGGTGCTTGCTCGTCGCCGAGATGCGCCCGGCACTCACAAGCGTTGCCGCCTCGGGACAGACCGAGCGCGCCGCATCCATGCAGGCTGCAGGATCGGTTCCCGGCGGCGTTGCCAGAACGGCCCATGCGATGGACTCGTGACGTGGGTCAACCCACTCGATAGAGCAGATGCGGTCGGCATACGTGCGGAACAGGTCGGGGTAGCTCGTGAGCATGGTCAGCAGCTCACGCTCCCCTGCCAAGGACTTACGCTCAAGATCAGTAAGAACCATCGGCGCCGCCGCAGCCGGAGCACCCGAACCATCAGTCGCAGGTACAGCACCCATACCATCAGGCGCGTCGATCGGCGGCAGGTCATCGACGACCTCCACGGGCGCGGCGCCGTAAGCATCGAGCGGGACGTAGTCATACGGCTCTTCTTCGACCGGCGCGGACACAGGCGGCGTCGCGCCCGATGCCCAAGCACCGCGAGATGCCCCCTGCGAACCAGACGTCCGACCGCCCGCGCTACCAGAGCGCTCAGCCTGTGCCCGCTGGCGCTCATAGTTCTGCTCACGACGTCGTTCCGCATCTTCGCGCTTGGCGACATCGCGAAACACGCGACCCGAACTCACGCGAACCGCCTCCAGATCCAAACCCAGCAGATCGGCAATCTGAATAAAGTACGTATCGATCATATAGCTATCGCGCAGCGGATAGATAAGCGTCAGCGCATCTTCCAGCGCCTTGGCACGACCGCCCGGCGTGGTGATGTCACTCGACTCCTGCAGCGAACGGTAGACAAAGTCCATGAGCGGCTCGGCAGCGTCGATGCGCGCCTGAAGCTCCTGTCCACCATGCGCCGTGATGAACTCCATGGGGTCGTTGCCGTCGGGCAGCACCACGCAGCGCAGGTCCATCGAATCCTGCTCGATAAATTGAATCGCGCGACGGGCGGCCTTCTGGCCCGCGGCATCGCCATCGAACATATACACGATACGCTTGGCAAAGCGGGTGAGCGTCTTGACGTGATGCTCCGTGAGCGCGGTGCCCAGCGTGGCGACAACGTTTTTGATCCCCGCCTCCCAGCAGGCGATGCAATCGGTATAGCCCTCCACCACGATGGCCGTATCCTGCGCGACGATAAACTCCTTGGCCCAGTTAAAGCCATAGAGGTTTCGCTTTTTATGGAACACGCTCGTCTCGGCGGTGTTGAGGTACTTGGGTTGGCCGTCACCCATGATGCGCCCGCCAAAGGCGATGTTGTGACCCTGCTCGTCAAAGATGGGGAACATCACGCGGTCGTAGAAGCGGTCGGCAAGCTGCCCGCGCCCTCGACTCACGGCAACGTTGGCGTCGATCATCTCCTGCGGAGTAAAGCCCGCCTGCGACAGATGAGCCACCAGCATATTACGACCCGGCGCAAAGCCCAGGCAGTAGCGGCGGCAGACGTCGCCACCCATGCCGCGGCTGGCAAAGTACTCACGTGGACGGCCATCCTTACCGCGCATAAGCATGGTGTGGTAGAACTGGGCGGTCTCGGCACACAGATCGTAGATGCGGGCACGCTTGGTACCGCGCTCGCGGCGATCTCCGGTGTCGTGCAGCTCAATACCTGCACGATCGGCCAAATAACGGATTGACTCGGGAAAGCTCAGGTTCTCGCGCTTCATGATATAGGTGAAGACGTCGCCACCCTCGCCGCAGCCAAAGCAATGCCACACCTGCGTGGCGGGAATAATGTGGAAGGACGGAGTCTTTTCGCCATGAAAGGGGCAGCAGCCCCAAAACTCATGGCCGCGGGGCTTGAGCTCAACCGTTTCCTGCACGATGGCAACTAGGTCGGACGCAGCGCGTACCTGGTCTTTTTCCTCATCGCTAATCACGGATGCCCACCCCCTGCTCACCCAAGTTGTGACGAATGTCCTCGATATTACCCTCGACGGTCGCAATCAACTCATCCAGCGAATCGAACACACGCGAGGGACGCAGCCAGCGCGTAAACGCCAGCGAAACGGAAGCGCCGTACAGGTCGCCCGTATAACCAATTAAGTTAGCCTCGAGATGCGATGAAGCGGCATCGTCGGCATACGTCGGCGGCAGGCCGACGTTAACGGCAGCAGGCCATACGGTGTCATCAACGAGCACCAGGCCCTCATACACGCCATCGGCAGGCACCTGAATGCCGTCGGGAACCTGCAGGTTAGCCGTGGGAAAGCCCATGTCAGAACCCTCGTGACGGCCACGAATAACACCGCCACGCAGCATATACGGGCGGCCGAGCAACTCAGCAGCAAGCTCCACATGGCCCTGTCCCAGCTCATGACGAATGCGGGTGGCGCAAATGGCCTCACCGCCCTCGCAAAGCAGGTCGTGCCCGTATACGTCAACGCCGCGCTCGGCACCCCAGGTGCGCATCTCGTCAACACCAGAAGCACCGCCACGACCCAGCCTAAAATCGCTGCCAACGCGAATCGAACGAATGTCGACCACGCGTGACAACAGTGTGAGAAAACCGACATGGTCGAGTGCCGCAACCTCAGGCGTAAAGGGAACGGCCACCACCGCATCGACCCCGGTCTGAGCCAAGGCATGTAGACGGTCGGCCGTCGTCATCAATTTTTGAGCGGGCGAAGGACTCACCACAACGTCCGGATCGGGATCGAAAGTGACCACGACCGCCTTGCAATCATGGGCGCGCGCATCGCCAACAAGCGCCGCAATGAGCTCCTGGTGTCCACGGTGAACGCCGTCGAACACGCCGATGGCAATCGATGCGGCACCCAAGTGCTCGCACTCATCAAACGTATCGGCAGCAACGATGCGAGCCTCGTCCGACTCGCCCTCGAAAAAGATACGCGCGAGCTCGCGAGCGGACAACATCATCGAACACCGCCGATTGCCTGCGGAAACACGTGCTCCATGACAAAGCGGCCACTCTCAATGCGGGCTAGCGCCTTGAGTCCCCCATCGAGCACCAACGCAAAAGGCGACTTCGAGGTATCGAAATCGGCAAGCGCACGCTCAACGGGAATGCGTCGGCCGCAGAGCAGATCGTCGGCAAGATTGCCCGGCAAGTCAACACGCGTGGCGCCCAGGGCCGCAATGGGATCCAGGGCAAAGCCAGCCGCGGACTCGGGAGAAAGCTCCTCGACCGCATGACAAGCGCCAATGGAAACAACACCGGACGCCGTGCGGCGCAGCGCGGAAATGTGCGCGGCGCTCTCGCAGGCGCGGCCCAAATCGCGAGCGAGCGCACGGATATAGGTACCCTTGCTCACTGAGAACGCCACGGTCCACACACACGTATCACCTTCGCCTCCCACGGCGATCAGGTCGGCGGCATAGACCTCGACGGGGCGCGGAGGTAGGTCCACCGCATTGCCCTCGCGAGCAGACTTGTAGGCGCGAACGCCATTGACCGAGATAGCCGAAAACGCCGGCGGCACCTGCATCTGCGGACCCAGCATAGCGGCCAAGCGCTCACGGGCATAGGCAGGATAGCGGAGCTCGTTGGCAACAGCCACCGTGCGGACCGCCTCGCCCTCCGCATCATCGGTATTGGTCTCGGCGCCAAACGAAATGTCGGCGACATAGCTTTTGGTATCGAGGGTTAGCATGCCCAGCAGACGGGTGGCCTGGCCCACACCCACCACCATGACACCCGATGCCATGGGGTCGAGCGTGCCGGCATGGCCGACGCGCCGCTCATGGAGGGCGCGTCGGCATTTCGAAACCACATCGTGGGACGTGCAGCCCACCGGCTTATCGACGGCGAGCAGCATATTCAGTTGAGAAGGCGTACGACGAGCCATGTACCATCCAAAAAGTTAAAGCTCGACGGTCACCGAAGCGGGATCCTCCCCTACCAGTTCGGCCAGCATGGGAAGTGCCACGGTGAGCGTCTCGAGAATCGTTCCGTTGTTGGAGAAACCGGCGGCAGCGGGATGTCCGCCTCCGCCAAAGGCAGCAGCGATCTCGGACACGTTGAGGTCGCCCTTGGAGCGCAGGTTGCCGCGCACCTTGGTATCGCCCTCAATGCCCTTCAGGAACAGGCAGACCTCGACGCCCATCACCGAGCGCACCACGTCAACCAGACCGTCGCACTCATCCGAGGTGACACCGCAGGCCTCAAGGTCACTCTGGTACGCGTAGCTATACGCGACGCGCCCGTGGGCCACCGTCTTGATACGGCCCATAACGATGGACTTGAGGTGCAAAAACTCAACGCGCATGCTCTGGTAAACCTCGAGTGCCACACGCGCCGGATCGGCACCGTGGGCAACCAGACGCGAGGCTGCATGGAACGCGGCGGCATCGGCGTTTTGATACTGAAAACGACCGGTATCGGTCACCAGGCCGCATAACAAGCAGGTCGCAACACCATCGCGAGCCACAATGCCACAATTGTCCAAAAAGCGGTCGATGATCATGGCGCAGGCCGCGGCGTCGACGCACCTCAGGCTCAGCTCGGCAAATTCCTCGCGCGCCGGATGGTGATCGAAGCACACCACATGCGACGAGCGACGAAGCACCTCGGCGGAGTTGTTCAGACGCTCGACGACCGGCACGTCCACCGAGATGAACAGGTCCGGATTGCCGGTATACGCAGATGCCGGCACCAGACGGTCGGCGCCCTCCATAAAACGGTAGATGCGCGGAACCGGGTCATCGTCTGCCAGCAGCAGGGCAATGTCCTTGTTGGGAAAGAACTTCCTAAGCGAGAGGCCCAGGCCTAGCACGGAGCCCAGGGCGTCGCCATCGGGAGACGTATGTCCCGAAATCGCAATGGAGGACGCACCCTCGATGAGCTCAAGGATGCGTCGCTGAATATCTGCAGACTCGCACGATGCGAGGTCGGCGGAATTACTCATCTAAAGCTGCCTCCTGGGCGGCATCCGCAATTGGATAGCCGTCCTCGTCCTTTTCGATCGCAAGCGTGGCGGGAACGTTTTCCAGCGCACGCGTGATGCGCTCGGCCTCATCGGTCGAGCGATCGATGCGAAAATCGAGCTCGGGCGTGACGCGCCAATCGAGCGAGCGGGCCAGCAGGCTACGGATGCGGCCCTTGGCGCTGGCGAGCGCCTCCATGACCTCGTCGTAGCGGCTCGCGTCGCACGACACGTACACACGCGCGAACGAACGGTCCACCGCGACCTCGACCGCGGTCAGGGTGACCAGGTCGAGACGCGGATCGGAAACCTCAAAGAGCAGGATATAACCGAGCTTCTCGCGAAGCTGCTCGCCCAAACGGCGGGTTGCCTGCGTTTGCTTCATAGCGCTACCCCCTACTCGGTACGGGCAACCTGGTCGATGCGGTAGCCCTCAATGGTGTCGCCAGGCTTGATGTCCTGGAAGTTCTCCAGGCCAATACCGCCCTCGGAGCCGCTCTTGAGGCTCTTGGCCTCATCCTTGTAGTGGCGCATCGAGGCGATTTTACCGTTGAAGACCACGATGCCGTCGCGCACCAGGCGCACGGAATCGGTCGCGGCGATCTCGCCCTCTTCGACGCGGACACCGGCGGCGATACCGACCTTGGGCACCTTGAAGGTGTCCAGAACGGTCGCGGTACCCGTGGAAACCTCGACCTCGGTGGGCTTGAGCATGCCGATACGGGCTGCGTCGAGGTCCTCGAGGCACTTGTAGATGACGTCGTAGCAACGGATCTCGACGCCCTCGCGCTCGGCGGCGGAGCGGGCCTTGCCGTCGGGACGGACGCCAAAGCCGATGATGATGGCGTTGGAGGCGTCGGCCAGAACGACGTCGGTCTCGTTGATGGCGCCAACGGCGGAGTGGATCGTGTTGATGCGCACTTCGGACTGGTCCATCTTGTCGAGGGAGTCCTGAAGGGCCTCGATAGAACCCTGGACGTCGGCCTTGATGATCAGGTTGAGCTCCTTGACCTCGGCGTCGGCGATGGTCTCGAAGAGGTTCTCGAGCGTCACATGCTTCACGCGGCTCTGCTCCTCGATGCGGGCCTTGAGCGAACGCTCGTCGGCCAGGGCGCGAGCCTCGCGCTCGTCCTCGAACACGCGGAACTCATCGCCGGCGTTGGGGACGGACTGCAGGCCCAGGATCTCGACGGCGTCGGAGGGACCGGCCTCGGTGACGGCGTTGCCCTTGGGGTCGAGCATGGCGCGGACGCGGCCGTAGGTAAGGCCGGCGACCAGCGTATCGCCCACGTGCAGGGTACCGCGGGTCACGAGCACCGTGGCAACCGAGCCGCGGCCCTTGTCGAGCTTAGCCTCGAGGACGTTGCCCGAAGCGAACGTATCGGGGTTGGCCTTGAGTTCGAGCACGTCGGCCTGGAGCAGGACGGTCTCGAGCAGGTCGTCGATACCGATCTTCTGCTTGGCGGAGATGTTGACGAACATGTTCTGTCCGCCCCACTCCTCGGGGATGATGCCGTACTCGGTGAGCTCCTGGCGCACGCGGTCGGGGTTGGCACCCGGCTTATCGATCTTGTTGACGGCGACGACGATGGGGACGCCGGCGGCCTTGGCGTGGTTGATCGACTCGATGGTCTGGGGCATGACGCCGTCGTCGGCAGCCACGATCAGAATGACGATGTCGGTCACCTTGGCGCCGCGGGCACGCATGGCCGTAAAGGTGGCGTGACCGGGGGTATCGATGAAGGTAATCTTGCGGTCATTGATCATGACCTGCGAAGCGCCGATGGCCTGAGTAATGCCGCCCGCCTCGCCGGCAGCGACGCCGGTGTGACGGATGGCGTCGAGCAGCGAAGTCTTGCCGTGGTCGACGTGGCCCATGACGGTGACGACCGGGGCACGCGGCTTAAGGTCGGCGGGATCGTCGTAGAACGAGAAGGTGTTCTCCTCCTCGGGGGTGATGATCTTGATCTGGCGGCCCAGGTCGTCGGCAACGAGCTCGACGAGGTCGTCGGACATGGACTGCGTCATGGTAAGCGGCGTGCCCAGCAGGAACAGGCGCTTGATGATGTCGTTGGCCGGAACGTCGAGCGCCTCGGCGAGCTCCTGGACGGTAACGCCCTGGGAGACCTTGATGGCGTCGAGGTCCTCGGGGTTTACGCCCTGGGCCAGCGCCTCCTCAATCTTGCGCTCTTCCTGAGCCTTTGCGGCCTCGCGCTCGCGCTTCTCCTTGCGCTTTTTGCGGCGACCAGTGGACTCGCGAGAGGCCTCCTCGACGGCGGCACGAGCCTCCTCGAGCACCTTCTCGCGGCTGTACTCCTCGGCCTCGCGAGCCATGCGGCTGTAGTGGTCCTCTTCGTTGTTGTGACCGCCCTTGCGCTTCTTGCCCTTGCCCTGCTTGTCGGGGTTGGGGAAGTCCATGCCGGCAGCGACGTTGTTGATGGCATTGGTGCGATGGCTGTGGGGACGGCTCTCGGAGGCGTTGCGCTCGGAGTTGTTGTCGGAGGCGTTGCGATCGTTACGACGGCCACCGCGACGGTCGTTGTTGCCGCCACGACGGTTGCCGCGCTCGGCAGCGCGCTCGGCCTTGGCCTTCTGCTCGGCGTCCTTCTTCTCCTTGAGCACGGTCTCCTGTGCGGCGATCTGGTCGAGCAGCGAACGGAAGCGCGAACCGGAGTCGGAAGCGGGAACGGCGCGACGCTGGGCCTCGCGGGCAGCCTCCTCCTTCTCGCGAGCAAGACGCTCCTGCTCGGCCTTCTTCTTGGCCTCGGCCTCGGCGCGGGCGGCCTCCTCGGCAGCCTGGGCGGCGGCGAACTGGCGGCGCTCCTCCTCGCGTGCCTTCTCGGCGGCGATGCGCTCGCGCTCGGCCTCGGCAGCGCGTGCTGCCTCCTCGGCAGCGGCAGCCTGCTCCTCGGCCTGCTTGGCGGCCTCGACTTCCTGGGCGCGGGCCTCGATCACCGAGGCGAGCTGCTTGCGGACCATGGCGACATAGGCGTCCTCCAGGGCGGAGGAGGCGGACTTAGCGGGAATCTTCATTTCGGCGAGATGACCCATCAGTTCCTTGGAGGTCATGCCGAACTCTTTGGCCAGGGTGGACACACGGACTTTTGCCATATGACTTCACCTACCCTTTCTGGCACCTTGGGTGCCTAGAGACTGAACGAGCGTGGGAGATGCGCCGGGACCTGCCCGGCGCGACCGCGCGCTAGATCAGGTCCTCCGCATCATCGAAGGCGTCGGTGTCGTGGACACCGCAGAAACGGGAGCCGGGACGGGCCTGGTTGCGGCACTGGATGCCGTCCTCGGACACGAACTCGCAGCGACGGACGTCCTCGTCCTCCTCGTCACCGATCAGGTCGGCGGCGGGCTCCTCGTGAACGGGAACGTTCTTGAGGATGTCGGCGGCAAGGGTCTCGGACTTGATGTCGATGTGCCAGCCGGTCAGGCGCGCGGCGAGGCGGGCGTTCTGGCCCTCCTTGCCGATGGCGAGGGACAGCTGGTCATCGGGCACGATAACGCCGGCGTAGGCCTTCTCCTCGTCGATGAGGACGCGGGTGACCTTAGCAGGCGACAGGGCGTTGGCGACGTAGACGGCCGGATCGGCATCCCACAAGATAACGTCGACGCGCTCGCCACGGAGCTCGCCCACGACGGCGCGAACACGGCTGCCCTTGGGGCCGACGCAGGCGCCAACGGGATCCAGGCGATCGTCGAGCGAGTGGACGGCGACCTTGGAGCGCTGGCCAGGCTCGCGGGCGATCGACTTGATCTGGACGGTGCCTTCATAGATCTCGGGCACCTCCTGCTCAAACAGACGACGCATGAGCTCGGGGTGGGTACGGGAGATGACAATCGGCGGACGGCTGTGCTCGCCGCGAACCGGCTGCAGGTTGGAGTTGGGGTCGCGAACATCGATGATCACGGCCTTGATGTGCTGATTGTGCAGGTAGCGCTCGCCCATCGGACGCTCGTTGCGCTCGTTCTCGTAACGGCGCTGATCGAAGTGCGGAAGCTCGGCCTCGACGCCCTCGCGAATCTTGACGATCGTGAAGTCGGGGGTGGACTGCAGCACGGTACCGCTGATGAGGTCACCGATACGGCCGGAGAACTCCTCGTAGATCTGCTCGCGGGCGGAGTTGCGCACGATGGCGTTGATCTCGGCCTTGGCATGCTGGGCAGCGATGCGGCTCGTGTTCTTGGGGGTGACGTCGATCTCCTCGAACTCGGTGAAGTTGCCCTCCTCGTCCATGGAATCGTCGATCGGCTCCAGGCGGTAGACGTAGATCTTGCCGGTGGTGCGGTCGATGGTCACCTTTGCGCCCCACTCAAGATGCAGGATCTCGGCATAGCTCTTGGCGAGCGACTGCTCAAGGCGGTCGATCAGGTAGAGCTGGTCGATGTGCTTCTCCTGGCAAAGCTCCATCAGGGCGGACATCATGTCGGATGCTGCCATCTTACTTTCCTTCCTTCGCGGGCTTGAAGTCGTAGGTGGGCTTCAACTTACACTTTTTAACATCAGAGAAATCGAGGGTAACGGACTCGCCGTCCTCGAGCTCGAGGGTCACGTTCGTCTCGGTGGCGGCGGCAATCTTGCCGGCGTACTTGCGACGGCCCTCGGTGGCGGTGGAGGTGAGCTCGCAGTCCTCGCCCACAAAGCGGGCAAAGTCGCGCGGACGGCGCAGCGGGCGCGCCATGCCCGGGCTCGATACCTCGAGCGTATAGCTCGAAGAGATGGGGTCGAGCTCCTCAATCGCGTCGTCGACCCACTTGGTATTGGCCGTGACGTCGTTGAGCGACAGGCTCTGACCCTCGGCACCCTCGATACGCACGCGCACGCAGGGGGCCTTGGTGGCACCCACGAGCTCGACGTCGACGATGTCGACATCGTGCTGGGGAGCGACGGCTTCGAGCGCGTCGATGATCGCCTGCTCGGTCTTGGTCTTGACCATTGCGGCACCTCCATCCATACAAAAAAGAAGCGGGGCCGAAACCCCACTTCTTTCAATTACAACTTCATTTGCAAGCAAACTATACCAATAGCTGCGGAAACGTGCAAGCACCGTACGAATCTGCAGGTCAGCGTGCGCACAGCTTCTCCACAAGAATAGGACAATTGGCCGAGGAACCCCATGCGGCGCACCCTCAACAGCCCCAAAACGGGCCATGCGTCCCAATCCACAGGCCCGTTCGAACCCCAAGGGCATTCCTCCCCGAGCCCCTATCGACCAGACTTACGCTAAGGGACATTCTGTAACAAGCCGGCCAGCAAGTCGCGCAACGACGAACCTTTCCAAATCCTCTACGGCAAGGAGGCACACATGAAACGCCTAGGAACCCCCTGCATGACTGCACTCGTCATCGCAACGTGCTCGTTGGCCCTCTTGGGCTGCGGCAACACGAATGGCAAAACCGGAACATGCGAGCCGGATCTCGGCAGCACAAAAGCCATCGAGAAAACGACGCTATCGGAGAGCTTCGACAAAATAAACGAAGACACCGTCGATCCCCAGGGCCTGGGTCCCGACCCCCAAGAACAGTTCCCCATCGACCTTGAGGCAGACGAAAACGTCCATGTTACCTGCGTGGGCAAGGACACCGACGGCTACGGAGACGCGGCGCTCGTCTTTACGGTGACCAACAATACCGATGTCGACATGATGTTTGGCGATGTGGACTCCTATGCCTACGTCAACGGCGTGGTCCGCGATGTGCGCATGCGCCAGCAGGTCGCAGCGGGCGAGGAAACGCGCGCCATGCTCACCTTTGTAGGCACCTTCGACGACCCGGACTTTGATGTGAACAACGACCTCAACGACATCTACCTCAACATTTGGATGTTCGAAGAGGCAACGGGCAACGTTTACTTTAGGGACCTGGTACACATCCCGTAGAAGACGGTGCGACGCACTGACTAAGCAGGGCAGACAACACAAAACGAGGGACGACCCAACCGGACCGTCCCTCGTTTATTGCATGTCAGCTTTACGCGCAGCGCTTACTTGACCACCAGGTTGACCAGCTTGCCGGGCACGCAGATGGCCTTGACGACCGTCTTGCCCTCAAGCCACTTGGCAACGGCTTCCTCAGCGGCAGCTTGCATCTCCTCGTTGGAGGCGTCGCGGGCGACGTCGATGCGGCCACGGACCTTGCCGAGCACCTGGACGACGATCTGCACCGTATCCTCGATGGACTCGGCCAGGTCGAACTCGGGCCAGGCGGCGGTGTAGGCGTTGCCCTCGCAGCCGAGGGCCTCGTGCCACAGTTCGTCGGCCCAGAACGGGCAGATGGGGGCAAGGACGCTCACGATATCCTTAGCCACGCCGTAGCACAGCGCCTTGTCGCGGGCGGCACCCTCGGTGGCGTTGAGGTAGGCGCTCGCCGCGTTGACGAGCTCCATGACGGCCGAGATGGCGGTGTTGAACTGGCCACGATCGAAGTCCTCGGTGCACTTGGCGATGGTGCGGTGACGCTCGCGATAGAGCTTCATCGCGACCTCGTCGAGCGCGGACTTGTCGAAGGCCACGTTGGCGTCGCCGGACTGGACGAGCTGCCAAACGATACGCCAGGCGCGCTTGATGAAGCGGTTGGCGCCCTCGACGGCCTTGGGATCCCAGTCGAAGTCCTTCTCGGGCGGGGCGATAAACAGGATCGCCAGACGCATGGTGTCGGCGCCGTAGGGCTCGATGACCGAGCTCGGGGGCACGACATTACCCTTGGACTTGGACATGGTATCGCCGTTCTCGTCCTTGACCATGCCCTGGCACAGCAGGTTGGTGAAGGGCTCGTCCACGCTCAGCAGGCCCAGGTCGCGCAGCGCCTTGGTAAAGAAGCGGCTGTAGAGCAGGTGCAGAATGGCGTGCTCGATGCCGCCGATGTAGTTATCGACGGGCATCCAACGGTCGGCGGCCTCGCGGGAGAAGGGCAGCTCGGTGTTGTGCGGGTCTGTATAGCGCAGGTAATACCAGCTGGAGCAAGTGAAGGTGTCCATGGTATCGGTCTCGCGCTTGGCCGGGCGGCCGCAGACCGGGCAGGTGGTCTCGTAGAACTCCTTGCACTCGGCGAGGGTCTCGCCGGCGCCCAGGTCCAGGTTCTCGGGCAGCGTTACCGGCAGCTGGTCCTCGGGCACGGGCACGATGCCGCAGTGCTCGCAGTGGATGGCCGGGATGGGGTTGCCCCAATAGCGCTGGCGGGAAATGAGCCAGTCGCGCAGACGGAACTCGACCTTACGACGACCGCAGCCCATGGCCTCGAGGTCAGCAACGATTGCAGCCTCGCCCTCGGAGTGCTTGCCGCCGCGCATACCGGTGTACTTGCCGGACTGGACGAGCGTGCCCTCGGCAGCATGGGCGCAATCCCAGTCGACGGTCTCGGCATGGAAGGTATCGATGGTCTCGCCGCTGGCCTCGACGGCTGCGCGGTCGTCATCGTCCAGGATGATCGGCACGATCGGCAAATCATACTTGCGTGCGAACTCAAAGTCGCGCTGGTCACCGCAGGGAACGGCCATGACGGCGCCGGTGCCGTAGTCGGCAACAACGTAGTCGGCAACCCACACGGGGACCTTCTCGCCGTTGACCGGGTTCACCACGTAGCGGCCGGTAAAGGCACCGTGCTTCTCGAGGGTGCCCTGGGCACGCTCGACGGCGGAGATATGCTTGGAGTCCTCGACGATCTTGGTCACGGCCTCCTCGTACTCCGTACCCGCGACGAGCTCGTGCAGACGCGCGTACTCGGGAGCCAGGACAAAGAAGGAGACACCGAAGAGCGTATCGGCACGCGTGGTGAAGACGGTGATCTTGCCCTCGTCGCCCTCGATGGGCTCGCCATCCTGGTCGCACAGGGTAAAGTCGACCTCGGCGCCCTCGGAACGACCGATCCAGTTGGCCTGCATCTGCTTGACGCGCTCGGGCCAGCCGGGGAGCTTCTCCAGGTCATCGAGCAGCTCCTGAGAGTACTCGGTAATCTTGAAGTACCACTGCTCCAGGTCGCGCTTCTCGGGCTCGGTGCCGCAGCGCCAGCACTTGCCCTCGGTGACCTGCTCGTTGGCCAGAACGGTCTTGCAGGTGGGGCACCAGTTGACCGGGTTCTTCTTGCGGTAAACCAGGCCCTTTTCCCACAACTTCTCAAAGATCCACTGGCCCCAACGGTAATAATCGGGGCTGCAGGTCTTGACCATGCGATCCAGATCGTAGGAGAAGCCCATGCGCTTCATCGTGGCGAGAGCCTGGTCCATGTTCTTATACGTCCAGGCGGCAGCCTGCGTATTGTGCTTGATGGCGGCGTTCTCGGCAGGCAGGCCAAAGGCGTCAAAGCCGATGGGGTGCAGCACATCGTAGCCGCGCATGCGGGCCTGACGGGCCATGGCATCGCCGATGGTATAGTTGCGCGCGTGGCCCATGTGCAGGTCGCCCGACGGATACGGAAACATCTCGAGCACGTACTTCTTGGGCTTGCTGTCGTCGGTGTCGACGGCAAAGAGGTTGGAGTCCTCCCAGGCCTTCATCCACTTGGACTCAATGGCCTGCGCGTCGTAGGCAGGGATCTCATCCTTATGATCTGTGCAATCGCACATATCAGCTCCTTTAATCTTTAATGGGGTCGGTCGGCTTAGCTTTATTCGCTACTGCGGACAGTCCTGCGCAAGACGAAGAGCACATTAAGTGCTCTTCTTTGCGTGCGGAACTTGTAGCGAACAAAGCTAAGCCGCCCGACCCTAAGGTTGACTCGCATGATGATAGCAAATACAACAAGCGAGATGTCTGCGACTTGCAGGCATCTCGCTTTATCTAAATAACGTGGTTGATACTCAACCTTTATGTGCAGCTCTTATCCTATCGATAAGACACAGACTGCTGAGAGTCTTTCACGACAACGTCGTGGGCGCCGCCTTCGACGATGGAGGTGGAGCTGACCAGGGTCAGGCGTGCCTTTTCCTGGAGCTCGGGGATCGAGAGGGCGCCGCAGTTGCACATCGTGGACTTGACCTTGTAGAGCGTGCCGCCCACGCCGTCCTTGAGGGAACCGGCATAGGGAACGTAGGAGTCAACGCCCTCGACGAAGCTGAGCTTCGCCGCGCCGCCCAGGTCGTAGCGCTGCCAGTTGCGAGCACGCGCAGAACCCTCGCCCCAGTACTCCTTCATGTACTGGCCGTTGACGTTGACGCGCTCGGTCGGGCTCTCATCGAAGCGGGCGAAGTAGCGACCCAGCATCATAAAGTCGGCACCCATAGCAAGGGCGAGCGTCATGTGGTAGTCGTATACGATACCGCCGTCGGAGCACACGGGCACGTAAACACCGGTCTCCTCGTAGTACTCGTCACGGGCGCGGCAGACGTCGATCAGCGCGGTGGCCTGGCCACGACCGATACCCTTGGTCTCGCGAGTGATGCAGATGGAACCGCCGCCGATACCGACCTTGATGAAGTCGGCACCGCAGTCGGCCAAGAAGCGGAAGCCCTCGGCGTCGACGACGTTACCGGCACCGACCTTGACGTCCTCGCCGTAGTTGGCGCGAATCCACTCGATGGTGCGCTTCTGCCACTCACTGAAGCCCTCGGAGGAGTCGATGCACAGGACATCGGCGCCAGCCTCGATGAGCAGCGGCACGCGCTCGGCATAGTCGCGGGTGTTGATACCGGCGCCGACCATATAGCGCTTGTCGTTATCGAGCAGCTCGTTGGGGTTGGTCTTGTGGCTGTCGTAATCCTTGCGGAAGACGATGCCCATAAGGTGATCGTTGTCGTCGACGATCGGCAGGGCGTTGAGCTTGTTGTCCCAAATGACGTCGTTGGCAACCTTGAGGCTGATGTTCTTGTCGCCCACGATGAGCTGCTCACGCGGGGTCATGAACTCGGAAACCTTCTTCTGGTGGTCATCGCGGCTGGGGCGATAGTCACGGCTGGTGACGATGCCCAGGAGCTTGCCCTTGGGAGTGCCGTCGTCGGTGACCGGCATGGTGGAGTGGCCGGTCTTCTCCTTGAGCTCGATGACCTGTTCCATGGTCATGTCGGGGGTCAGCGTGGAATCGGACTGAACAAAGCCGGCCTTGTGATCCTTGACGGCCTTGACCATGGCGGCCTCGGACTCGGGGGTCTGAGAACCGTAAATGAAGGACAGGCCACCCTCGGTAGCGAGCGCGACACCCATGTCGACGCCCGAGACGGACTGCATGATGGCGGAAACCATGGGGATGTTCAGGGTGATTGCCGGCTTCTCACCGCGCTTAAAGCGGGTTAGCGGCGTCTTAAGAGAGACGTTGTTGGGGATGCACTGCGAGGACGAATAGCCAGGAACCAGCAGATACTCCGAAAACGTGTGGGACTCACCGGGAAAGAACGTAGCCATGTTTCTCCTTTTTCCATGCGACCGGTCGGCTGCAGGCCTCATAGGACCCAGCCCAACCTTGGGCGCCCAATACTGGGGAAGTATCTTAACGCACTTTGACTGCTACAATGCATGATTTAAGAAGAGCACACGAGGGTTTGACGCAGGCTTTGCGTTTACCCAGCAAACACTTTAGCGGGGAGATGCGGAGCACATGGAGTACAAGACGACGGCAAAGTTGGTCATTCAAGCGTGCGACAAAGACCTGCCGGGCGTCTTCGGCCACGGCTGCGTCTTGTTGCTGCAAGGTATCGCCCGCGAGCACTCGCTCAACCGTGCCGCCAAGAGCATGGGTATGGCGTATTCCAAGGCCTGGCGCATCGTAAACGAGGCCGAAGGTCAGCTGGGCTGCAAACTCATCGAGCGCGACGGCGCCCGCGGATCCACCCTCACCCCCGCCGGCGAGCGGGCCATAGCGGTCTACGAGGAGCTGCAGACCGACATCAACAACGTCATCGCCACCAAAGCCAACGACCTCATCGCCAGCATCAATGCAGAGTAGTCCTTTTAGGCGGTTTTTAGCCCACAGCGCCCTCGGGTTGAGGCTCGCGCCACAAAACGGGCCCATCTACTACGTTTAGTTGAATACCCACGACCATACCGGACATTATGAAAAGAAACCGCTGGTAAACAGCTTGGTAATTTTCAAAATAGGCGGGTGTGGTCGAACCCTATTGCTTAAACGTAGTAAATAGGCCGTTTTCGTGACACAGACCCCGATTAGCTACTTGCGAAGGGCGTTATCGAGAGTGGCAGCCACCTGCAGGGGATCGTCGGTACCGGCGAAGAGGCGGGTGGTGCTCCCCTGCTTGCCGCGTGGAGCCGAAAGGCGCGTCGTTGCGCCGCCGGCGGGCGATGTGCGAAACTCCCCCGGCAAAGCATCGAAGAGATCACCCGCGCTACGCTCGATAAGGTCAAACTCAACTGCGGGGCCAAAGCCGTGCTCGAGGATTCCCGTTGCAACCGCATGGTCGGGATGCGAGGTCAGCCCGGGATAGCGCACGTTGCGTACCATCTCGTTGGCGGCCAGATACTCGGCCAGCGCACGGGCGCGGTCGAAGTGGGCCTGCATGCGAGCGTCGAGCGAAGACAGCCCCCGCTCCAGCATGCAAGTCTCATTAACAGAAAGGTCGAGTGCAGACGCACCGCAATCCGCAAGAAGCGCATGCGCACACTCGGCGGCGGCATCCACGCGATGGCGCTTAAGCTGCGAGCGCGCCACCGAAGCGGCGACGAGCTTGCGCGGCGCAACGCCGGCACACACGCGGTCGAGCGCCTCGAGCGAAAGCACGGCGCCCAGACGCAGCGGGTTGCACCCAAAGACGCCCGACACAGTGTTATCAACCACGAGCAGCGCATGCGACTCACGAGCCGCGCGGCCCAGAGCGCGAAGGTCGGGCACACGCAGGCCAAACCCGCCGATGGAGTTGACAAACCACCACAGGTGCGGCCCCTCGGCATCAAACGAAGCATCAAAGCCCTCGGACGCAGCAGCAAACGCCGCAGCCGCGGGCTCCCCCACCAGCGCAACATCGCAGCCATCAAAGCCGCAGGCAAACGCATCGGCAAAGTCGTCCGCAAAGGTCACCAAGCGATCGCCGGGCTGCACAATCCCCAGCATCGACAGCGCCGCCGGCACATGCGAGGCCGCAACAAGGCACGTTTCACGTGCGCCGGCCCTTACGGCCCAGGTCTCTTCAAGCTGCTGCACATCCACGCGACACCGCCCCTTAAATAAAACTGAACCAAACTAGCCGTGATATTCGCCGTTGTATTGGATCAACGTTAGATCTTCCACGCCGTCGAGCGCGCGAATCGCATCGGCGTAGGGCATATCCACACCGTCCGAGAACACCTCGACGGCCATCTCGACCTTGTCACCGCGCATCGTCTTGGATTTGACGGTGAACTTGGTACGCCCAAACGCGCGCACGATATCGTCGCCGGTGGTCTGACCCGTGTAGTGGATGACCATCATGTACACACGCGCCTTGTCCTGGTGGCTCGCAAAACTGGCGATCATCACCACGATCACCACTGCCGTGAGCCCCACGAGCGCATACATGCCGGCGCCTGCCGTAATGCCTGTGGTAATGGCCCAAAACAGATACAGCAGGTCGAGCGGGTCCTTGACCGCCGTACGGTAGCGGACGATAGACAGAGCACCGACCATACCAAGCGAGATGACCACGTTTGTCGAGATCGCGAGCGTGACCATGCAGGTGAGCACGCACATGCCCACGAGCGTCACGGCAAAACTGCGCGAATACACCACGCCGGTAAAAAAGCGCTTGTACACGTAATAGATCAGGATGCCCATGGCGAGCGCCACGAGCAGCGACAGGCCAATCTTGGCAGGGTCGACCTGACCGAACGCCTCCAAGACGGAGTTCTTAAAAAAGTCCCTGGTGCTCATGGTTTAAATATCCCCTCGGTTCCCAAAATCCGATTCCCAGTAGTTAAAACCGCGCAGGTAGGCGGTCTTGTCATAACACAGGCAGTACTTAGAGACCGCCGTGAGTTCGGCCGCACCCGGCGGCACCATATCGCGCACCAGCTGCGGACAAAACTCGGTAAACTTAACCTCCATCACCAGCTTGCCGGGCTCCAGCACGGGCAACGCGGGCAACGTCGCGTCAAAGATGTCAAAGCTTCCCACCGCCGCACGCACGTTGCTATCAAAGGTAATGCGCACGGTACCTTCGTCCATCACCCACGGCTCGCGCTCGTAGTCCACGATGGTCCGCGGGCGCATCATATTGCAGATGCACTCGATGTAGAACTCGCGACAGAGCGGATAGGGGCTCCTCAGCAAAAAGTCGTAGTCGCCAGCCAGAATCTGCTCAAACTCGTCACGCGTGAGTGGCGCGTCCTCCTTGTAGATCCAGCTGCCGTACTTCTTTTTGCGCTCGAGCTTAATCACCTTGTCGCTGCCGTTATAGATGCGCACGCGATACTTTTTGCGCATGAGAATACCGGCGTCTTTTTCCTCGTAGGCCGAGTTGCAGTAGTCGTCAAAGTACAGGCTGCGAATGGTGTAACCGCCCGCCTGCGCATGCTTGTCTAGTTTAAAAACCGGCGCCATGCGGCAGGCAAGCGCGGCGTGCTCGCCCTCGTTAATGAGATATTTGAGCTCGTGGCGGTAACGTTCCTGCGTGGCACGCACAGGCGGAGCCGCCAAGCGCTCAAGCAGTGCGCTAGACCTCCTCATACGTATCCTCCACGACCTTACCGCCGTCCTGCACGTAAAAGCACTTCATGCCGTACTGCTTGCCATCGTCGGTCACATAGTAGTCAAACGCATCCTGCGTATAGCCGTCTGAGTTGGTGGCGCGCACGCGTACAAAATACTGGCCGGCATCGGGTGCATCGCAGGTCACCTCGGGCAGCAGCACGTCCTCGGCCTTAAAAAGTACGTCCTTGATGGCATAGTCGCGCGCCAGCTCCACGGTATAGCGAATGTCACGCGCCTTAAAGTCGTAGGACGCATCCCAGTTAATGCGCAGCTTACCGTTATCGATCTGCGGCACGCCAATGTAGAACGGCATGGGCTTTTTATAGCTCTCGCGAAAGCTCTTGTAGTTCTCCTCGATCTCGGAGGGAATCGCCGTGGCAATCTGCTCGTATTGGTCCTTGGTGACAGGCAGGTTGTCGATATCGGGCAAAGCAAAGACCAGCGATTCGGTAACCTCACGATAATGTTTAATCATCTTGGCCAGGCGTACCTCGGTCATATACGAGCGCAGATCCTTTACGGCGCGGTCGAGCTCACTGCGAAACGCCTTACTGCGCAGCGCACGATTGAATAGCACGTTGCCCCAGTAGTTGCTTACGCCGCGCTCCCAGCTCGCATAGTCCGAGAACCCCTTCAGGCTCAGCTCAAGCCTACGCAGCATGCCGTCGTTATCCCAATCTAAAAAGTACCAGGTATTTGAGTTGAGCGGGCTGTACAGATAACAGTTACGGTTCTGAGTATCGCAGTTGCCCGTCAGAATCTGAAACGCCAGCCAATAGACCAGGTTCTCGGTATCAAAGTAGGTGTCGAGCACGTCATCGATCTTTTGCGATTCGTCGTTGAGGGCGTCGAGCATCTCGATGAGCTTGGTGTGGTCCGAATCGCCCTTAATCTCGAGCATGCCCTCAAAGCTTGCCTGGTTGTAGTCGGGATCGTCGGCAAGTTTAATGGTGTCCTCGTAGCGATGGAAATCAAAGCTGTTCACCTTATACAGGTGCCCGCTCTTATCCAGGCCATGTGCCTTAAGCGCCGTCTTGTTGAGCTGCTCCACCTGCGTAAACAGGCCGTAGTCCTCAAAGGTATCGTTGGACTTTTCGGTCTGGTCGCACACCCACAGATGCACAAACTGCGTGCGCAGGCCCATCATCTGGGGAATCCCGCGGATAAGGTCGTAGGCCATCTTGTTGCGAAAACGCATACCCTCGCCCATGTGCTTGTTGAGCGCAATCGCGCGCTGTTGGCGCCAGGTACCCTTGCCCTTTTTGAGCTCCACCTTGTAATTCTTTTGCGTGTTCATGCTCGATGTCTGACCGCGCACCTGCACGGTGGCATTGGGCGTTTCCTCGCCATAGCCAACCTCGCCGGCCACCGGACCGTCTTCGTCGCCCGCCTGCAGCAGGCCCATAACCTGATAGCGCGTCACGCCCATGTCGGCATAGTCATACACCGAGTACGTGTTGATCTCGGCCCAGCTATGGTCCGTGTTCTCGGAGCTGTTGCCGCGAGAGACCGTCAGATACATGGTCACAATGCCCGAGTCATCATAGACCTCGTACAGCTCGTCCTTATCGCGCAGATGCTTGGACTGGTCGGAGGCCTCGGCCTTTTTAATCTTGTCCTGCTTTTTTACCTTATTTGTCGAGGATTCGTCCTGAGATGAGCAGCCCGAAAGCAGCAGCGCGCCGGCAGCCGCCTCGATCAGACAGCGGCGAGACATCAACTTATCGGTCATCAGGACCTCCCCAACGATTGCGATACACGCGAACCACCATGCGCTCAAACGCACCATGCGGCTCGTCCTCTAAACGCAGCTCCTCATAGCGCTGCTCGAAACGGTCGAGCAAGCGGCCCAGCTCCGTAAAGCGACCCGTTTTGTCGGTCGCCACAATGGGCTGCTGGCTCAGGATACGATACGGCAAGTTGGCGGTATAGGTATCGAGCCGCATGAGTGCCACAACAAAAAACACCGCCGCACCCAACAAAAAGCCAAAGCCGTAAAACTGCTGCGGCAAGAGCAGCGACACGGCTGTCGCCAGCCCCGCCACACCGGCAAACAGGCCCGAGGCCAACACGGCCCCCTTGTAGTCGGTAAAGTACAGCAAGATGAGCATCACCGTATTGCCCACGGCATACAGGCCATAGCCCACACATAACGTGCGAAAATACCCGTGCATCAGGTTGTTGAAGCCCAGTGGCAGGGCCGAGAGCACCGTGGTCTCGAGCGAGATGACTGCTGCCGTCACAAACAGCTGCTTGAGCGCGCAAAACCACAGCTCCCGGTTGAGCGTGGCGAGCATTTCCTCCTCGGCCACCACGATGTCGCCCACCACGCCGCCGTCGTTAAACAGGCTGTAGTAGTCGCGGTAGCGCGGATAGAAGTTGACCTCGACCGACACCACAAAGTTGACGTTCGTGACAAGGATCGTCAAAAACGCAAGCAACGCCGGCACATCATGATAGGGCGCGCCGTAAAACAGGCCTTTGACCTGCACGCCAATGGGCCCTGTCCAAATAATCACCAGATGCGCAAAGAGCCCCAGGTTGGTAAACAGGCCCGTGAGCGCCAGCGGCATAAACTGATCGAGCCACTGCAAAAAGAGCCAGGGGCTGCGATCGCTCTGCGGAAAATACCGGTACAGCAGCACCGCGTCCCAGGTGAGCATGACACCGTAGCCCAGGGCGATTGATGCCAGCAGGCCCTCGACCGGTGGCAGCCCCAGCGCCAGAGCGACCAGGGCGCACAGGCATGCCACGCCAATGGCCGCGGCAAAGCTGCACAGAATGCCGCGGTAATCCTTGATGGCCGTGAGATAGCTCATGCCGTTCCAATTGACGATCATAATGTTGAAGAGCCACAGGCACAGCAGCCCCTGCAGCAGCGTGGCGCCCGAGAACAGCAAAAAGATGCCGTAGAGCACCGTGCCCGCAACGAGCATGATGGCGTTGGAACCCCAAAACGAGGGCAAGACCTCTTCTTCGCGCTCGGCAAACAGCATGTCGGCCAAAAAGCGCGTGACCGGCATGGAGAAAAAGCTCGTGAGCGTAAGCGACGCCAGCAGCGTATAGGTCACCATGCACACCAGCAGATCCTGGTTGGCACGTCCCACACCCCACAGACCGCACAGCACCAAGATACCCACCTGGAGCAGCACGCCCAGCAGCATAGGACCCGTGCACACAATGCCGGCGTAGCCATAGGCGCGCATCGTGGCAAACAGACCTTTGCGCCTAAACAGGCGCTTGAGCTCAAAACCGATTCCGGCCACCGTCTACTCCCCCTCTCTGGGCAAGTCAAACGCACGCGCCGTCTCGTCATACAGCGCGCGATAGTTGGCGAGCATCTGCTCGTGCAAAAAGTACGTGGCAACGCGACGCTGGCCGCGCTCCCCCATCTCGATACGACGGGCGCGGCTTGTGCACATGCGCTCCATGGCATCTGCCAAGCCCTTGCGATACATAGGCGGCGTCACAAAACCCGCCACGCCAAAGTCGTCGCCGGGGGCGCCCTCGAGCAGCTCGCGACAGCAGCCGACCTCGGTCGTCACGCAGGGGCGACGCGCGGCAAGCGACTCCAGCACGCTGAGCGGCTGACCCTCGGAGATGCTCGTCAAAATGGTAAAGTCGAGCTTTTCCATGTATTCGACCACGTTGACGCGGCCGGTAAAGATCAGGTCGCGCACGCCCAGGGTGTCGACCAGCGCGTGGCACTCGGCGCCGTACTCCTCGTCGTCCACGCCGCCCATAATGTGCAGGCGCACCTTGGGCAGGCGCTCGTGCAGCTCAAAGAAGGCATAGATCATGGTCTTAACGTCCTTGATGGGCGCCAGACGCACCACCGCGCCAATGTCCACCCAGCCGTCGTCGGGCTTAAGCGGAATGTCCTTAAAGCGATCAAACTGAATGCCGTTGGGGATGACGGAGCACTTGGACGCGTCGCAGCCCATGTCGATCTGCGTCTTGCGCGCATTGTGGAACAGGCTCGTCACGCGAAAGGCGCGACGATAGATCTCCTCGGACAGCATGTAGAAAAAGCGAATCCAGCGGTCCTTAAACGACGGCACCACCCAGTCGGCGCGGATGATCTCCTCCTCGCGCTCGCGGGTGTAAACTCCGTGCTCGGTAAGCAGCGCCGGCGCGTCGTTCATGCTGGAGCCCAAACTTGCCAGCAGGCCGCCATAACCGGTCGATATGGCGTGGTAGACGTCTGCCACCGGCACCTCGCTGCCCAGCAGGTAGAGCACCGGCAGCAGCATGGAGCGCATGGTGTGGAAGGCGTCCGCAAAGGGAATGTAGGGGTACTCCGCCAGGCACACATCGCGGAAGATGTCCATAAACGTACGGCTCTGCAAAATCGAGAGCGGATGCACGCGGCGACGCTGAAAAATATCGAAGAGCACGTCCCAGTCCGGATTGGACAGCGACACCAGACGGCGCAGTGCCTCACGCTCGCGGTCGTCGAAGCTGGCCTCGCGCTGCTCGCCCGAGAGACGCAGCGCGTCATCCAGGAACACCTCGCGCACCTCGACGACGTTATCGGGCAGCTCGTAGACAAACTTACCGCGGTCCTCGGCGTGGGCGCCAATCACCCACAGCACAAACTCGTGCTCGGGCATGGCTGTAATGTAGGCGTGCATCCAGGTGGAAACGCCGCCATGCACATAGGGGTAACAGCCCTCGAGTACCAAGCAGATTCTCATCGATCGCCACCCTCCTTGCGCTCGATCGTCACCGTCTTGTCGTTTGCCTTGAGCAGGAACAGGTTGCCCGTTAGGTGCGTCAGCTCGCCGCCCGAGACCGCTCCCGGCACGCCGTCGTTGGCGCGGAACATGAGCCACGCCTCGTCGTGGAAATTGCCCAGGCTGAGCGTCCAGGCATCCGCACCGGTATCCACGCTCACCGTAACCGACGAAAAGCGCTGAATGGCACCGGAGCACTCCGACGCCGTCTGGCGGCGCAGGTCGGGCGCAGACTTGGTAAGCCAGTCCAGGTAGTCGGTCAGGCCGCCCTTGTAGACTTCCCAGCCCTCCTTGGCGCCGCGATCGGGATCGAGCAGGTCGTCCGGGTGCATAAAGTGCGTACTCACGTAGTGCATGTTGAGCTCGGACACGGCAGCCAGGCGCATATAGGAATCGTCGACCATGCCGCCCGAGACAATACGCGGCTGCTCCACAATACCATCGCTCGCCACGCCAAACTCCTGCACGTACGGCAGGTCGGTACCGTCCTCAAAATACGTACTGGCAATAGTCTTAATGCGCGGAACATCGGTGCCGATAAGCTGGCGCGCGCGGGCCGAAAGGATATTCGACGGTGGCACGTAGACCGAGCCGTGCGCGTTGGGCAGCACCTCGTCCTGGAAGGCTATAAGCTCGTTGAGCGAAGCGACGAGCGTTTCCTTGTTCTTCCAGGTCTTGTAGTCATACAGCGTGCCATAGTCGGTATCCCAGAGCGCCAGAGGCTGATGGTTGTAGCCGTGAAAGCCCAGCTCTCCGCCCATCTGCAGCAGCATGCCGCCAAAATAGCGGAACTGCGTGGTATCGGCCTGGCGCGCGGGCTCGGTCTGGTTGACCGCGTCCTCGTAGTTTTCGATCATCACGCCGGTATAGCGAATGCCGTATTTTTGCGCAAGCTTTTGCAGATCGGGCCACCAGACCTTGGTGTAAAAATCCGCAATGGAAAGGCCGTAGTCACGCTTGATATAAGTACCATCGCCCGAGGGCACGGGGCTAGGAAAGTCGTCCAAATAGAACACGGCGCTGTTGATGACCGGATAGGCCGAGGCATCACCCAGCAAGCTTATGGCCGAAGCATAGAACCCACGCATGACCTTGTCGTAGATACCAATGTTGCACACCACGGTGTGACCACTGCCGCAATCGTTAGACCAAATGAGCGGCGTGCCCGCGTCACCGGTCTTTGCCCATACGTGCGCCGTTTCGCGCAATGAAACCGAAAGCGAAGAATCGAAGGGATCCGAGAACTCGTAGCGCTCTCCTCCGCCCAACATAATGTCATCGCTCGGCACAATGCTTTCGGCTTTCGCATAGTCATATCCGGCCGATTCGATCCCAAGCTTGGAAGCAATAGCCTGCAGGCAGTTCGAGTTATCTGGCGTCATGCCCAGCATGAGTGAGCCGCCCACACTCACCCAACTCATCAGATCGGTCAGATGCGTACCCAGTCCGTCAAGCGAGGGCATAAGCACAATCACGCGATCAAACGACGTGAGCGATGGGATCGCGTCCGCACCGTCGGTGGCAATATCAACATCGCGATGGGCGATCTTCATGTCGAGCAGGATCTGGTCGAACTGTTCCTTTACGTCCTCGACGCCAGCTTGATCGGAATCGGTAATGACCAGGCACGTGGGCTTTTGGCCAAAGATTGCCGAGGAGGCCGGCACCGCATCGTTGGCGGCCAGCATCCCCAGCTTATGCTGGCCCGCACTGTACTGCACGCCGGCACGCTCCACCAGCAGCACAGCGGCCATGACAATAAAGACCGCCCACACCACGAGGAGTCCCATCCAACGAAAGCGCCCTGCACGGTCGCGGATATGTTGCGCCACGCTCATCTGGCCTCCTCCCCGTCGCGCCAAAACGCCAACTTTTCGCGGTTGTCGGCGCTCAAATACACATGTTGCTTGTCAATCGCATCGATCACACGGTGGACCTCGTCACCGTCGCGGCGCATCACGGCCAGGCGCAGGCAAAGCATCCAAACCTCCTGCTCCTCGGGCACGTCTATCACCAGCTGGTCGGTCACGGCCTGCGCCTCGTCGATCTGTCCGACATCGGCCAGCGCCGTCGCGTATCGAATGCGCAGCTCAAGGGTATCCTCGCGCTCGCAGCGACGCGCAAGCAGGCGCGCGTACTGTTGGCGCTGAATCTGAGCCACGCGCCCCTCAGCCAAGCCCGAGCACAAGTATTCACCAAGAAAATCGCAGTATTCGTTGAGGTTTTGAGCGCTCGGGTCCGTCTTAAAGGCACGCTCCAGCTGCTGCAGTTTAAGGTCGGACTCCTTGGAGATCTGCGCCACCGCCGTCGCGGCATAGTGCGCCACCTCAACGTCGTCGTTAAGCTTAGCCGCCTGCAGCTGCGCCAGGTACGCGTCGGGCTCCTCGGTGAGCATGGAGAGCATTAGGCGGCGCCGGTATGCCGGGTCGTTGACGATGAGTGCCTCCTCGAGCGGCACTACGCCTGAATCGTCCTCACCACTCGGTACCGACATACTGCGATGCAGGTCATCGTTGAAGCGCAGCGACTCCAGCGCAGACCCTTTCAGCCCCTCGCCAAACACCGCGCTGCACACCGATAGCAAAACCACCAGCAACGGGCCCCACAGCGGCACCAGCACTATCACAGCCAGCATGTGCCCGCGCACCGGCAGCAGGCCCAGTTTCATGAGCGTCCACAGCATCAGGCAAACCAGCGCATGAATCAGCAGCAAGACGGCAGCAACGACAAGCGAGATCAAGCGGCACCCCCCTCACCGTCACCGGTGTAAGAGATGTGCTGCAGCAGCTCCACGATGTCCTCGCCGTCGACGGGCTCCACCGCAATCTGCTTTGCGCTCAGGCGCTCGCGGATAATGGGCAGATCGCATGCCTTTGCCTGGCGCATAAGCAGGTAGAGCACGTCGCCGTCGACCAAGCCCGCCGCGTCGCTCTCGCGGATTGCCGACCCAATTGCGCCCACCAGCTCGCCGACAGGCTCCATGCCCGGTACCACGCGCAGGAGCAAAAAACTCCCCATCTTGCTATCTGCCAGCGCCTGCTCCGCCGCGAGCTCTTGGCCAAAGGCAGCCTGCTTGAGCACGCAAGTGCCGTCAACGCAGCGTTTATCCTGCGCCACCGCCTCATAGTCAAAGGCACGGCCCAGCGCGCTTTCGACCAACCCGCACAAGATGCGGAACAGGTTTTGATAATAGAGGGTCATTTGGTTTTCGGCCGCACTACGCACAAAGATCAACACAGCGGGTGCCCCGTCGCGCTCGATCGTGTATCCAAACATGGGAAGCCCCGGCGTCAGCTCGCGGTTCACCCACAGGTTCGAACGACCCCCGTCGCCCAAAAGAGGTGCAAGCTGCTCAAGCGTGAGCGAGCGCGCGGCATCTTCGGCAATCGCGGGACTTGCTGCCACCAGGCGTGCAAATGCCCCGCCCGAAACATGGTAGATCGCCACCGAATCGTTCTCGAGGATCTCGCCCAAAAGCTCGCAGCACTTGCGATAGATGTCGCGTGGGTTGAATACGTCGAGCTCCTGCGTCACGGCAAAGATCTTGCCAAAGCTGTCGTGGCGACCCACGATCTGGCGCCTGTACGCGCGCTTGTCCTCGATCGCGTCGTGGTAGAGCTGCGTAAGGAACGTATTGCGGTTGCGCACGAGCTCGTTTTGATCGCGCTCCGCCCTAATGGCTTCGCTGTTGCGCAGCTGCACATAGCCGCACACGGCACCCACAACAAAGTACGCAATAAACGGCAGCCAGTTAGACGGCTCGTAAAAGAGACCCTGGAAGGTATAGCCATACTGGGTAAAGTAGCTCGCGGCCAAACCCACCGACGCCAGCAGCGCCGCAACCAGGCCAAAATCGAGCCCATACAGCGTGCCGATCAGTACCACGTACAGCAGGCGGTAGTCGAGCACGTTAAGCTGAGCAGACTGCGAAAACACCAGCTCCAGGCCCTCAAAGAGCACCCAGGCCAGCGCGGTCTCCAGGCATTTGATGGGCAGTGTCCGCCCGCGCATGCGGTCGATGGCGGCACGCAGCGGATGGCGCTTGCCCGCGAGGGTCTGCTCCCAGCGGGCGTGTATGGTCGAAAGATCGCGCAGCACGTCATAGCGCTGGAACCACCCGTAGCGCGTGCGGACGGTATCGCTCGGAGCAATGGAGACGACGGCGTCCCCGTCGTAGGTAATGTCGAGCCCCGGGAACAAGCCCTTGAGCGCCTCGCCCAGGTCTCCCACGGTGTGGGCAAAGCTATCCGGAACCTCGAGTTCCTCGAATGTGGCATCCCAGCTGTCGAAGATGCGACGCACCAGAACGGCCAGCTCCTCGGCGCAGAGGGCACCGAGCGGTGAGTCCGCCCCAGCCCTCATGACAGCAGAGCCTTGCGAGCACGCCTCGAACAGCGGGGTCAAAATCGGGTCTTCCAGCGTGGGCGAGGCGGTGTACAGATACGGCACGCGCAAGATCTTGGCCTGAATGCCGTCGCGGACCGCATAGTAGCGGCACAGGTCGTTGGCCGCACGGGCAATGATGCCCTTGCCGTTTTGCCCCGCAGCGTCCACCGCACCGTCCGCTCCCATGGGACCAGTCACAAACAGCAGCTGAATCTGGCGACCCATGCAAGCTCGAAAGACGGAGCGCAGCAGCTCGATGTCGCCAACGGCCTCGGTATGCGGCGTGAGATAGGTAGAGAGGTAGACCACACGGTCGAATTCGTAAGCCTGGTCCAGGTGCTGCAGCAGCTCTTTCCAAGACGCATGGAGCGACGACCCGTCGCGGCGCGCCTCGTTGGCCGCCACGACCTGAACATGGTCACCGGGAAACGCCTTGGCACAAAAGTCGTCATCGACATACACGGTATTGCCAACAACCAGCACTTCCACCGTGCGCTCCCCCTCCCCAAATTTAGCTTTTGCCATGGTAAACATGCATATTGTACGCTGTCAATGTAGGCCAAAGGCAACTTTAAAGCTGTTTTAAGAACTTTTTCAGACGGGAAGCGACTCGCGCCTGAGCCAGAGAGCCCTACACGTGCCGCTGCACGGCGGAGAAAGGCGAATCCACTACCCCTCAGGCATAATTCCTGAGCAAAATCAAGCAGAGCACACGGCTTTTTGCGCCACTTTAAGACGTAATCGGGATGTGGCGAGAGGCCAAATTCGGAAGTGCGGGGAAAACCAAAGGAATGCTGACCAGACCCCCGTTTTAGGCTTCCGCGACCTGCGGTTTTGATACAAAAAAACCGCGTTGTGCTCGAAGGTTTTCGATTTTTCCCCGCACTTCTGAAATTACATCTCTGGATCGAGGGCGCAGGCAATGGTGACGACATCCACGATAGCGCCCCCCTATGCCTGATACCAAAATCGTTCCATAGGGACCCGTTTCCCAATGGGATGATTCTTCACAAAGGGCATTAAGGCGCATGAGAACATGGTAGAGGCAAGCAAGCGCGCTTCCACGTTTTCGCCCATGGTGACCACGGTATAATCCAACGAGACAAGCAACGAACGGGAAAGGCAGCGCGGATGAACCTGGGCAGCGAGAGCGAGACCGTCGAGTTCAAGAAGTCCACTGGCGAGCATAAAGAAGCACTGCAAGCCATCAGCGCCATGCTGAACAAGCACGGCCGCGGCGAGCTCTACTTCGGCGTGAAGGACAACGGCGATGTCATCGGCCAGGATGTCAGCGACGCAACGCTGCGCCAGGTGACGTCGTGGGTGTCCGACAAGATCGAGCCCGCGGTGTTCCCGACGGTCGAGTGCCTCGACGCCGATGATGGGCTGCGATACATCAAAATTGCCTTCTCAGGTGCCGACGCCCCCTACTCCGCCGACGGACGCTACTTCACCCGCGTGGGGACTTCGAACAAAGCGCTGTCGGCCTCGGAGCTGAGCGCCATGGTCGTCAAGCGTGAGCGCGCCCGTAGCCCGTGGGACTCGCTGCCGTCCGGCAGGCCCGTCTCCGACGCCGACGAGCAGGCGGTGCGTGACTTCGTCGCGCGCGGCGGCAGGGCCGGACGCGTGGGCGGCGGGTTCGCCGGCGTGGAGGACACCTTGGCAAGGCTCGACCTCGTCGCGCCCGACGGCAGCCTAAGAAACGCCGCGGTGGAGCTGTTCTGCGAGGGATCCGACACCTACCCCAGGATGAAGCTGGGGCTTCTGGGCGGCAACACCAAGGCCAAGATCCTCGACCTGCGCCGCGAGAGCGGCACCATGCTCAAGCTGCTCGACTTCGCCGAGTACTTCGTGACGTCGAACATCAGGCGCGAGTTCGTCATCGGCGAGACGGGCATGTACCGCAAGGAGATCCCCGAGATCCCGGCCGAGGCCATCCGCGAGGCGGTTGCCAACGCGCTGTGCCACCGCGACTACACCACCGGCACCGCCGTCGAGGTCAACGTGTTCATGGACACCGTCCAGATCGTGAGCCCGGGCCTGTTCCCCGAGGGCGACTCGCCGCAAGAGCACCTAGACGGTACCGCGAGCGAGTTCGGCCTCCGAAACCCCGCGATCGCGCGCACCCTGTTCCGCGCCGGCGTCATCGAGCAGTACGGCACGGGCATACCGCGCATCAAGGAGGCCTGCGAGGCAGCCGGCGTGAGGTTCCGCTTCGAGCAGACCGTCAACAGCACCGTCGTCGTCTTCGAGCGTCCTGGGTTGCAGAAAGCGGCCTTCAGGAGAACCGCGGCCGACAACCGACCGCTCCTCAGCGAGCGCGAACGAGCAGCGATGGCAATTGCCGCCGCTCAGGGGAAAATCACGACCTCCGACCTCGCGCGGGAGTCCAATGTCGGTAGGAAAACGGCCTCGAAGACTCTGAAAGACCTTGCCGGTCGAGGCCTGTTGGAATGGGTAGGGAAAAGCCCGAAAGACCCGCACCAGTTCTACAGGATGCCAAGCGAAGTTTGAGGCTGCAGGTCCTAGCCGGGAAACAGGCCCATTGCGTTTGCTGCCCTCCCCCTGCTGGGCACTACTGAGTAATCTACTGGGCACTGCTGAGTAATCTACTGGGCACTGCTGAGTAATCTACTGAGTAGTGCCCAAGCGCGAGTTGGCAAGTCCGCCGAAGCCCAGAGAAACGGCTCCGAAGAATATACTGACCGCTACTGACCGCTACTGACCGCTACTGACCGCTACTGACCGCTACTGACCGCTACTGACCGCTACTGACCGCTACTGACCGCTACTGACCGCTACTGACCGCTACTGACCGCTACTGACCGCGGCATTCGGCAGGCCCGCCGAATGCCGCGGTCTCCCGAGACTAGCAGAGCCGCCCTTATTGTTAGCGCTGCCGAAGCAAGCCCTACTTCAGCAGCAACTTGAATTTTCGTGCGATGAGCCTCCCCGGAGCCAAGAGCCTTTTGCCCTAATCACAACACCGCAATTCAAGCACCGCAGAAAACTCCATTAGCGATGAACCAGCCACTTGAAGACGTGATCAAGGTGCGGCAAGGGGTCAAATTCGGAGGTGCGGGGAAAATCGAAGAAATGCTAACCAGGCCCCAGTTTTCGCTTCCGCGAACTGCGGTTTTGGTGCTAAAAATCGCGTTGTGCTCGAAGGTTCTCGATTTTCCCCGCACTTCCGTAATTACATCCTTGGATCGAGAGTACAGGCAACAATGACGTCATCCGCGATAGCACCCAACAGTCACGGACGTACAAAAGGCCGTTGCCGGAAGCCTCCATACAACGACTCTTCTTTGCGCGCGCCACGCTCGCAATGCTCCATTAAATCTAACTAATTGATTTGCTATATACCATTCATAATGGCACATAGCAAATCAATTAGTTACATGTGGAGGCAGAACATGAGGGAGTACGTCGAGAAGCAGCTGCACACTAGAGTCGATTGCGAGCCCAACGACGCCTCGGAAATAACGACGCAAAACTCTTTCCGAAAGTGTAGGTGAGCGAAATGGCGACTCATGCATACGATGACCTTTATTCTTATCTAGCCGCATTCAAGAACAGCTCTCTTGCCGAAATAATTGCGTACCTAGAAGAACTGGGGCAAAGGAGGTTCGACGCCTTTATTAGGGGCCTTGCACCCCTTATCCCAATCGAAAAAATCGAAAATCAATCCCTGTTCAATTTTTCTGTTGACTCCACCCTTGAAGGAGGCAAATTCCCCTGCACTGACTATGCCTGTCGAGAGCAAAACATTTACCATTTGGCAAAGTTCTCAGCATTGTATGCAGATAAAACACTGATTCATTGCCCTATAGAATCGGCATTCGAAATGGGGCACGATGATTATGCCTCAGTCGATGAACTTGCATTCGGGATCTATTTGACCATGCGAGTCGAAGACATAGTCAAAGCTGGAATACTCGGATTTTCGAGCAATTACATTCCTCTTTGCAAAGATTGCCTAGCGCGACAAATCGAAAGAGAATCAAAAGCAAAAGGATTGATATCGAGTTATTGGGATGAACTCGTACGACAATTCTGTTCCTCTACCTCGTGCACTTTAAAACAAGCACCAGATGGGAATCTGTGTGTAGCGATTGAGGGAATGGATGCATATGGGTCCCATGATGAGATGGATGTCGATTTCCTGGTAATCCCGTCTGAATACGAATCGCTCTATGCAAGCCAAGGCGAAACGCGATTGGATAGAGACATGCTGGAGAAAGGCGGCATCTCGACTATCCTACTGCCTTTGTTGGACGATTGCTTTCAAGCCCTCGTCAATCCCTATTTTTCGAATAGCTCGTATTTAACCACTCGTCCAGCTCAGATTGAGTTCCTCGAGTCCGCAACTTCCACCCTTTATCCTCGAAAAGATCAGACCATACCCATTCGCCGGTTATCTTGCCCCCTCCCCATTGCTGAAAATGCAACGTTGCGTAGCATCCTTGATTGCCGCATTAGAAACGAAGAGTCGTTTCTTGTGTTTAGGGATACCTTGTCCAAAGGCCTGAGCGAAAGGCCCATCGACACCTCGACATTAGCTGACCTGAAGAACGACCTAATAGAGCCCGAGCTTCACAAGATATCTTTAGTGATGAAAAACGAGCGATCCCGATTAGTCACCTCCGCAGGCATTGAAGCCGCTATCGGAATTGCGAGCTTTACATTGGGGCAATACGGAATCGCATCACCTTCTGATGCCATGGCCTTCCTCGGGGCTGCCGGCATAGGGGCCGTTGCATCTCAATCCGCAGATTTCTTGCGAGAAGCCAAGGCAAAAGAGAACCCCATGTATTTCCTCTGGAAGCTCAATAGAAACAACCGTCTGTAACCTAAGGGGCAGAACACCGCAGTCGCCGAGCATATCTCGATCATTAAATAAAGGCAGCACTAGAAAGGATGCGAATCGTGAAGAACCGATTCCCTTTCCGAATGCCTAATGCAGTAAAAATCACTGGTAGATCCGAGCAGTTTAACCAAGACGACAAGAGCGCGCTCAGATTGTTGTCTGCAGTAGCTAGCCAAGTATAGATACCATCCTGTTTCCAAATTCGGTCCTACGATAAACCCTTTCTTCTTTCTCAATTTCGTCGGGATCGTCGAAGATGAGCGTCGTATCTACTACGTCCCACTGCTGCCGATGGATATCCTCAATCAGCAATCCCAGCCCGGTTAATCGAAGAAGAACTTCTGCATCTCTGCCTCTGAGCGTCTGAAAAGTTTCCTTTTCTCGAAGCATTTCGCAGTCTCCAGGTAGAAATCTGTCCAAAGTCTCTGCAAACAAACGAAGATCGTCCCAGCTAATTTCTTTATCTAGGTAGGCCTCATAAATCTTTGCTAGTCGCCGCGCTTTGTCCTCCTCAATGTATCTTTCGAGCAGGATAAGCAGGTACTCAATATCGCGCTTCCTATTTGACTCTTCAAAGTATTGCTTGTACTTGTTCCATGAGCCATTTTCAAAAGAGTCGCGGTTGAACTCATCGAGGAAACACGCATACTTCTTCAGCAGATGCGCATTGTGGATATTGTTTCCGATTTTGTAGATGCTCACTAGGCTTGAGATGACGGGGATGTCCTTCAAGAACTCGTTTTGGAGAATTTCGTCCAGGCCAACCTCTGCGATATTCGAAATAAGTTCGAGAGAGTCGCTGCAAATAGTCGGCCTTGCGTCGTCTTGCAAGCGCGATAGACCGGCCTTAGTTGATTCCTCTGCGTTTACCATAAGATTACCTTTCATAATAATTTGCCAGTTTTGGCATGCGTTTGCAGCGCCGCTTTTCTGAAAGTGGCTCCAATTTAAATGCCATCCCCCGAATAGGCGCTCAGGTTCGATTCAACAAGTGCATTGGTTGAAAAGAGCTTTAGACCCCCTTCGCGGTAGAAGTCGCCTGTGCAGAGCAACCAAATCATCTTGTCGAGCTTGCAGGCAGTGGACTCGGGGTCCACGCCGCCCTTCCGCGCCGCGCGCGCGGCTTCGAAATGGCAACGAGCCACTTCGGCCTCGCTGTCAGTGGTAGCGTAAAACTGAACAGTATTCAGCTGGCCGTTGACACAAACATCGACGAGTGGCTGCTGAACAAGCTCGACGACCTGATCAGGGCGATGCAGCTCAGCTCATGGAGCTGCACCACGGTTCGTCCTCGACTGTCTTCTGCACGCAGTGCAGGTCGAAGGGCTAGGCAGGAGCCCCCGAGGCTTTTCCTAATTCTAGGTGTTAAAGTCGATTACTGCCTGCCGTGGAATAGCCTCCACTTTTCGTCTTCGATGTCTCTTTCAATTGAAGACCTCACTTTTAACAGCCATTCTCTGTGTTTTAAATATTCAACACCTGCGGGCAGCTGAGCAGCAATCGATTCAATCGCCTCAATCTCCTTGAGCTTTGCTGGAATAAAGCCTTTTTCTGGAGACCCGCTCATTGAAGATCGACGGAGATCCAAATCGTTGATCGATATCCCGTCTTTATCGAGCGACAGAATGAGGGTGATAGCCCTGACCCTCGCCTCGTCATTGCAATCGGACAAGGCCCAGCTAATTCTATCGAGACTATTTGCGTCGGCGATCCTTTCGCGGATGATATATTCCAGGCGCTCCCAAACAATATCGCTCGAGAGCGCATTTGCGTCACGAACGGGAAACAAAGCGGCTATTTCAAACCTACCGAGTGGTTCGCTCAGCACTTCATCGATCAATGCTTTCAGCAGATTCCAAGCACGATTGTCCTGGACGGTCCAAAACGAGCTGATTCTTCGCAGGAGATCGTGCCTTTGTCGGTAGTCGAGGCTGGCAGCGTATTCCAAAAAACGGTCAATCATTGAACTGTCAAGGCGTAAAAGGCAGCGTAGGAAAGCGAGGTTATAGTCGAAAGAAGGGCGTCCTTCAAGTGCGAGAAAATACAGGTTGATAGCCGGTAAGGGATTGGATCCGAAGTACGAATCTAGAGCGGAGACGCGCTTTTCGTCTCCGCAGTTGCCGAAAAACCGCCAAACCCCATCATTGTGAGTGCGTTCGGAAAACCTAGAAGCATATTTGAGGATATAGCCAGGATGCTTTGGCTCGACTATCTCCAAATCTTCCAAGCAGAGATGCGTTCTGCCGTCATCGAGTCTTGCGAGGATCTCGTCGAGCTCCTCCTTGTCGGGCCCGTTCTTTATTGCTAGCAAATCAAGATAGTCAAACAGGGCCGGATGGTCACTCACGTCGATCACCGCGCCCAGCTCGTTTCTAAGGACCTTCCTGCCGATGGTTTCAGCAAGATGGTCAAGTGCTTCGTACGAGACGGGGATCGTCGAGGGCGACGAAGCGATATTGCGTGCGATTATGCTTGAGGCAGTATCTGGGGTCCTTTTGGCGATTTCCAGAAGGACTTTTCCGATAGCCCTGCCCGACTCCCACTCTTTATCGGAAATCTCATAATCTTCGGCTAGCTTTCCCAGGGCTTCGGTCAGTCGTTCTAGCGGTAACTCTTCCGCGGATATCCTCGGTTCTTTCTCTACGAGAGACTCGGAGTTCTCCAGGCCAAGTGCGTCGAATGTGCTCTGGCGGAACCCATCGAGGCTCAGAGGGGGATTCTGCGCGCATGTTTCGTAAATCTGGTTGATGCTTAAGCTGCATGAGAGATCGATTGTCGAGTCTTCGCTTATATATTTGGGGAATAGATCTTCGATCATCGAGAGCACCGAATGCATGTTTTCTGCATGCTCCGCTTCAGGTTCTTTGCCATAGAACGAGAAGTGCTGCCGAAAGGTGGATCTAACTTGCCTGCTGAATTCGGTTTCGACTAGAACGGAGAGCGCCCGGAAGCAATGGGCGTGGAGCTCGGCCAGCTCTGATGTGAAATTAAAGATCAGGGTGTTGTATGTGTACGTTATGCCGTTTTGCCGAACGCGCTGGACCCTTGAAGAGAGGTATGAACTCGTCAAGACGATCAGACATGCTGCAACATTGCGGGAATGCGATTGTTGATATTTTTGAGCGAGGGCATCGAGTTTGCTGTTTTCCAAATCGAATCCCGTACGATCGAAATCGTAAGCGAAAGCGCCGTCTTGCCCGCATGCCCAGTTGTACTCGGCCGCCCGCTCTGTGCCTCTTTCTACACACTTCACGAACAACTCGGAGGCTGTTTGCGAATACTCGCTCGAGTTCATCAGGGATACGGAAATATGCAGGGGCATAGATCCGTCCGATGTCGAATTCATGCCGAGAATTTCTTCCGATACGTCAGCGCAAGCAGCACTTTCGATGCGGTTTGAGGCAAAGGCGAGCGCCTGTACGGGGAGGAGTTGATTGAATGTGATTATGAACTGATCGGCAATTCGCTCATCCCGATTCTTTATTTCATCCCAAGCTTTCTCGCATTCCCTTCGAAGATAGTCGTACACGCTCGCACTTCCGCATACTTCAGCCATTGACTTGGCGGCTTTGAGATACGGCGCGTTCGGCATTTCTGCGGTATGCAGAATGAAATCTGCAAAACTGCCGTTCCCTTCTTTTGCGAAGTGGCGGCATATCAAGAAGTCGCGAAGATTCTGCTCTTCCATCCTTATGGCTAGCACGCCACCGGCTGAGGTAAGGATCGTGACGATTTCCTGGTCGTTCAATCTGGATGCAAAATCCCGAATCTCGGCGTCGTCGTACCCCAAGCCCAAGAGATCCTCATAACAAGGGTCTCCTTCAATAAGATCGCAGCAGTCGTAGATTGCAAGGATCTCTGCGAGACGTTGCTCTCTGCTGGAGTACCCAGCTAAGGCGGAATTCATATAGATGTTCAGAAGATCGTATGGCTCTTGGATGGCTTCGAAATTGCCGTCTGCTATGGGGCTTGCTGCCATGATAGCCAAGCGCAGGTTTCCGTTTGCGATTGCCGATACTCTCTCCCTCAGTGCTATGTTTTTTATGTTGTATTCGGTCTCGAGTATCGCTTCTATATTTTCCGCGGTTAGAGGCTCCAGCTCTATTTCTCTGAAATTTAGATAACTGCCGATTTTTGCGGTCAACTCGCTTCGGTGCATCTTCCTGCAGGTGAGGACAATCTTTAGCTTTTTGTTTTCCAGGTTGATTTCCGATCTCAGCCGAACACATTGAGCAAATAGGCCATTCCCGCAGTTAGCTGAACGCCCCCGCGGCCCCTCCTGGGGTCCGGGGGCGCCGTTTTCCCAGTTGAAGGAACGGTGGAGATG
>UQPF01000012.1 GCA_900542905.1 uncultured Collinsella sp. | reverse complement strand
CATCTCCACCGTTCCTTCAACTGGGAAAACGGCGCCCCCGGGCCCCGGGAGGGGCAGCGGGGGCGTTCGGCTAGGTGCGGGAACGGCCTATTTGCTCAATGTGTTCGGCTGAGATCGGAAATCAACCCCGAATCTCACGCTCATAAGAAACTGTCGCGGACGGGCCGCACGGCCCAACTGATGACCGTTGAGCAGCCGCACGGCAGCTCAGGCGTGCCGCACGGCACGGGAAAGGACGCGACATGGCAGAAGCAAACGAACCCACGCAAGTGCCGGGAGCGGAAGGCGGAGATGGCGCCAACCAGGAGCCGCCCGTCGACTACAAGGCGCTGTACGAGGCCGAGAAGAAGCACTCGCGCGAGTGGGAGAAGAAGGCGAAGGCCAACAGAACCGCAGCAGCGGCGCTTGAGGAGGCCAACAACGCGAACAAGACCGCCGAAGACCAGATCGCCGACCTCAAGAAGAGGCTCGACGACAAGGAGAAGGAAGAGAAGCGGTCGAAGATCGCGGCCAAGGTCGCGCAGGAGAAGGGCGTGCCGGCGAGCCTGATCGTCGGCGACGACGAGGAAAGCATGTCCAAGTGGGCAGACGACATGCTCGCCGCGTTCAAAAAGCCGCCCGCGCCCAAGGTCGAGAAGCCAGGAAGCTTCCCGAAGCCGGGCGACGGCGACAAATCTGAGCTGCGCGACTTCACGCGCCAGCTCCTCGGTAACAACTAGAGACAAGTAAGGAGCCGAAATGGCTAACGACACCAGCAAGGTCAAGCTCCCGCACAAGGTAGTGACCTCCATCATCAACAAGGCAAAGGACACCTCCACCATCGCGGCGCTGTCCCCCAGCACCCCGCAGACGTTCTCCGACACCACCTACATCGTGTTCAACCCGACAACCGAGGCCGAGGTAGTTGCGGAGGGCGCGAAGAAGAGCGGTTCCGAGGTCTCCACCACGCCGATCGTCGCAAAGCGCGTGAAGGTAGTCACGACCACACGCGTCTCCGACGAGCTGCGCTGGGCCGACGAGGACAACCAGCTTGAGATCGTGACCAACATCATCGCCGACCAGACCGCCGCGATCGGCCGAGCGCTCGACTACGTGGTCTACCACGCCGTGTCCCCCAAGACGGGCACCGCGCTCGATGGCTACACCGCGCTCACCGCAGGGGCCAACGCCGTAACCGCCTCGGCATCCGCAGTCGACGACATCGACGCGCTGGCCGACGCGCTTATCGACTACGACATCAACGGTTTCGCGCTCTCCCGCAAGTTCGCCGCAGACCTCCGCAAGCTGCGCATTCCCGCCACCGGCCAGCGCCTCTACCCGGAGATCCCGCTGTCCCTCAACGCCGGCAACATCGACGGCATCCCCGCCGCGACCTCCGGCACCGTCAACGGTCGCCGCTGCAAGATCGACCCGAAGGTGGCGGGCATCATGGGCGACTTCTCCACCATCAAGTGGGGCATGGTGCGCGACATGACCTCCGAGATCATCGAATACGGCGACCCCGACAACACCGGCCAAGACCTCAAGGGATACAACCAGGTCGCGTACCGCACCGAGGCAGTCCTTGCATACGCGGTTCTCGACCCCAAGGCCTTCGCCGTCTTGAAGACGGCCTAGGGGGCGGTAACCATGGCGAACCTTGTGCAGAAGTTCATCGTCGAGGACGCATCAAAGGCATCCCCGATCCTCCCGCAGCACGTCTGCTTCGTGACCGCCGATGGCGAGCCTGTCGGCATCTCCAAACAGGCCGCAAACCCTGGCGCGAACCCGACCATCGCCAAGGTGGTCAAGTGCCTCGTCGACGCGGGCATGATGGCCGCGACCCCTGAGGCGTCCGAGCAGAAGGCCGACGAGAATACCGCGAAGCCGGTTGACTCCGGCAAGGCCGAAGAGCCTGCCAGCGAGGAGTAGGCGCATGGAGCCGCTAGCGACCATCGAAGACTACAGGGCGAGGTACGGCGACCCAACCGACGAGGCACGCGCCGCGACCCTGCTCTCCGACGCGTCAGACCTGCTCATGAGCGCCTACGAATCAAACGTGGGCGACTACGAGCGCGGCAAGCTAGCCGCCTTCGACCGGTCTGCCGCAGCGGTGTGCTGCCTCGTGGTCAACAGGGTCTTGTCTGCGCCAGCAGCTCTGGCGGGCGCCATGCAGTACAGCCAGGGCGCAGGCGGCTACACGGCCAGCGTGTCGTACGGGTCTGCCCTCGGCGAGATGTACCTGGGAAAGACGGAGCTGAAGCGCCTCGGGCTGCTCGACCAGCGCATCGGGGCGCTCCAACCGGTTGGGAGTGATGCCGAATGGGACTCATAAGCACCGAATCGGTGACGGTCGCAACACCCGTGGTCGAGTTCGACTCGCTCGGCGAGCCTATCGAGCGCGGCAGCGTGGACACCGCCATAGAGGGCGTGGTCGTGTTCCCGGGGGCCACCTCGGAACTCGATGCATCGCGCCCCGACGGCGTTGAGGTCGCCTACACGCTGTGTTTCCCCAAGAGCTTCACCGCATCGCTCAAGGGGTGCCGCGTAAACGTTCGAGGCACCGAGTACCGCGTCATAGGCGACCCGCAGCGCTACGACCCGGCAAACACCCCAGGCGATTGGAACCTCACCGTGGAAGTGGGGCGCACCGATGGCTAAGTGCAAGGTGAAGTTCGAGTGGAAGGGCTGGAAGCGCGGCGGCTATGCCGAGGTTATGAACTCAGGCGCGGTGCAGGCGCTTCTCAAGAAGAAGGCAGACGCCGCAGCGGCATCGTGCAACTCGTCCTTCTCCCGGCACCCCGGCGAGGGCGCCGGCTACGTAGTCCGCAAGTTCAAGGGCAAGTTCGCAAACGGCTTCGTGGTTGCCACGGCGACTCCGCATGCCCATGCGAGCGAGCGCAAGCACAACCGCCTCAGATCCATGTTCGGAGGCGGTGAGTGATGGACGCGGAGCGCATGGTGGCGCAGCGGATCATGGACGAGACCGGCATCAAAGCCGTGCTCGACGTACCAGCCGACAGGCCCAGCGAGTTCATATCGGTGTCGCAGACCGGATCTAACCGCAGCGGCTGCATCAACCGCGTGCAGCTCGTGGCGCAGTCATGGGCGAAGACCCGCAGACGCGCCGCGGAGATTGCCGAAGCCGTGGAGCACGCAGTGCCGAGCCTCATGGACGAGGAGTGCGTGTTCGAGGCCACGTGCGAAGGCACGTACCGCTGGGACGACCCGGACAGCCGCCAGCGTCGATACCAGACCAACGTAAACGTAACCATTTGCGAATAGGAGCCGACATGGCACTTTTCAAGAAAAACGAGACCAAGAACGTCTCGTCCACCAAGGGCGTGAAGGGCGGATACATCTTCGTGGCTCCGGCCGGCACCACCCTCCCCACAGACATCAATACCAATCTCGCCGAAGCCTTCCTCAATCTCGGCTTCATCTCCGAGGACGGCTACACCGAGTCCGAGGAGACCGATGCCAACGAGCTGAAGGATATGAACGGCGACCTCATGGACTCCGCCACGACCTCGCGCGTGGAGTCTGCGAAGCTCACGCTCGCGGAGATCAAGGCGCAAACACTCAAGGTCATGTACGGCGCCGAAAACGTGACCGACCTCGATGGCGTTATCACCGTCGAACACAACGGCAACAAGGACGAGGCGTGGTCGATCGTGCTCGAACTCGTGCTCAAGAACGGCCGCCGCTGGCGCAAGGTCGTGCCCTCCGCCAAGTCCTCCGAGCTTGACGACCTCAAGCTCGCGGTGAGCGAGCTTGCCGGGCGTCAGATCACGTTCAAGTACCTGGTCGATAGCAACGGAAACACCTGCTACGACTACATCGAGTCCACCGAGACCGCCGGCGCCTAGGAGGAACGCATATGACCGAGATCAAGTTTTCCGTAGATGGCGTTGACGGCGAGTTCGCCGCAGACCTCGACGAGCTGAAGTCCTACAAGACCGTGAAGCAGTTCGCCCGCAGCGAGACCGACCCGGCGGGGATGATGGACGCCATGGAGCGCATCTTCATGGGCCGCGACGAGGAGTACATCGAAGCACTCGGCGGCACGTCGTACGACATGCGCCGCCTGTGCGACGCAGCCTTCGAGGCGGCAAAGGCAAAAAACTAGTCGGCTTCGCCAGCGACCTTGAGAACAGGCGCGGCGAAGCGATAGCAGACTTCCAGCAGTTCTACGGCATAGCCCTGCCATTGGATGGAGCGCCAGAAGACCTCGATCGGATGGCGCTCCTCTGGCAGCACCTCCCCGACGACTCGCGCCTCGCCAAGGCGCAGTACCCGCAACTCAGGTGGAGCACGACCGACTACATGCTCTGGCGCATCGAGCACCAGCTTCGGTGCATCGCCTGGGGAATGGCCGACAAGAAGGACAGGAGCGCGGAGCCTCCCGAGCCTATCAAGACGCCGGCGCAGCTCGCAGAGCTTGAGCGCCACCGCGCGAACGCGCTGGAAGCCAAGGAAGAGATAGACAAGATCCTGGGGATAGGAGGGGAAGATGGCGACTAGCGTCGGGTCGGCTTATGTGTCCTTGATGCCGTCGATGGATGGCTTTGCGAGCAAGATCGGCAAGGAGTTTGGCAGCCAGGGCAACGCCGCAGGCAAGGCCTTCGGCGACTCCATGACCGTCGGCATCGACGGCGGGGCCAAGAAGTCCTCGGGCATCCTGACCGGGCTTGGAACCGTAGCCAAGGGCGCCGCCACTGCGGCGGTGGCCGGGTTCACAGCGCTCACAGGGGCCGTGACCGCGATTGGCGGCGCGGCCCTTTCCGCATATGCAGACTACGAGCAGCTGGTTGGCGGCGTCGACACGCTGTTCGGCTCCGCGTCGCAGACCCTGCAAGGATATGCCGCAGAGGCATACAAGACATGCGGAATGTCCGCAAACCAGTACATGACGCAGGCCACGAGCTTCGCGGCCTCGCTCGTCTCGTCGTGCAGCGGCGATGTCGCCAAGGCGGCTGACTACGCGAACATGGCCATGGGCGACATGTCGGACAACGTGAACAAGATGGGTTCCGACATGACAGACGTGCAGAACGCCTACCAAGGCTTTGCGAAGCAGAACTACACGATGTTGGACAACTTGAAGCTCGGCTACGGCGGCACGCAGGCTGAGATGAAGCGCCTTATCGCCGATGCCAACAAGCTGCGCCAGGAGCAAGGCAAGAACGCCGACCTCACGATCGACAGCTACGCCGATGTGGTCGAGGCGATCCACACCGTGCAGCAGAACATGGGCATCACCGGCACCACCGCCAAGGAGGCCGCTACCACCATCAGCGGCTCTATCGGCATGGCGAAGGCCGCGTGGGAGAACTTCATCACCGGCCTCGGTCGAGACGATGTGGACTTCTCGCAGCTCACGCAGCAGCTTCTTGAGTCCGTCGGAACCGTGGCAACCAACGTGGCTCCGCGAGTGGCGCAGATCGGCCAAGGAATTATCACCGCGTTTCCCGTTGTTCTCTCAGGGCTTGGCACGGTGCTCGCCCCTGTTGTTTCCGAGGCGCTTTCAACCGCTTGGAACATCGCGGTCAATGCACTGGCAGGCATCGGCATCCACCTGCCGAACGTCGACTCTTCCCAGATGCTCTCGGGTATCAACGCCGCGATGGACGCCGCCAAGCTTCTGCTCACCGACCCAGCCGCCTTCCTTGAGAAGGGAAACCAGCTCGTGCAAAGCGTAGGCTCCGGCATCCGCGCCGGAGTGCCGAAGATCGTGAGCGAGGGGCTTAACATCCTCACCTCGCTGTCGCAGGCTTTCCTCACCGGGTTCCCGCAGATCGTCTCGATGGGCGGTCAGCTCGTGCTCAGCCTCGTTCAGGGCCTCATGGACAGCCTGCCATCGCTTATCGAGCAGGGGCCTCAAATCGTGAGCAACATCGCAAACGGAATCTCCGCAGCGGCTGGCGTTCTACTCGACACGGGGCTTCAGATAATCGTCGCGATCGGCACCGGCTTGGTAAACGCCGTGCCCACGCTGCTGGCGAACATACCGCAGATCCTACAAGCGGTCTGGGATGCATTCACCGCGTACCAGTGGGTGACGCTCGGCGGGACGCTCGTGACGAGCATCGGCGAGGGCATCGCCGCGCTCGGATCGCAGATACCAACGAAGCTCAAGGGGTTCTTCGACCAGGCGGTGAACCACGCTGGCGAGTTCGTCAGCAACATGGCGGCGAAGGGGTTGCAGGCAGGCTCCGACTTCCTGCTGAACATCGCTGCCACCCTGTCGCAGATGCCTGGCCGCGTTGCCGGATGGTTCTCGGAAATCATCTTCAACGCGGCAAGCCTCGTCAGCTCGCTCGGAGCAAAGGCGAGCGCAGCTGGTCAAGGCTTCCTGAGCGGCATCCAGGGCGGGTTCAACGCCGCGGTTTCGTTCGTGGCTTCGATTCCAGGCAGGGTGATCGGAGCTATCGGCGATCTTGGCGGGCTTTTAGTCAACTCCGGCCGATCACTGATAAACGGCTTCGTCAGCGGCATCAAGAGCGCCATCGGCGGTGCTGTCTCAGCCGTGTCCGGCGCCGTCTCTCAGATCCGCTCGTTCTTCCCGTTCTCGCCCGCGAAGCGCGGACCGTTCTCGGGCCACGGCTACACAACCTACTCGGGCAAGGCGCTCATGGAGGGATGGGCTGAGGGCATCGGCAACGGCACTGGCGCGGTCAATTCCGCCATCACGTCTGCGCTCGCGTCGGCCAGCTCGCTTATCGGCTCCGGCATCACAGTTGCCCCATCCGTTGCGGTTGCAGGCGCTGGTGCAGCCGGGGCCACCTACAACGTCACAGTCAACGGCGGAAGCGTAAACGCAGATCAGCGGATCATGCAGGCGGTTGACGTTCTAGTCTCCGCAGCCAAGCGCTCCGCAAGGTCGGGGAGGTAGCCAATGGGAACCTATACAAGAGAGATCCAGATCGCGGGGCTCAACCGCTGGTATTGCGGCTACATCTCGGTCGATGCGGTGAACACCGTCAACGACACCACCTCGCGCATCACAGTCACCGCCGCGCTCGAAGACAAGTACGCCGCGCAGTACGGCACGCACTATGACGTGATCGTCAACGGCACCACCTACAGGTCGCGCGACGTGCTGCTCAACAACTACGGCAACTGGGCCACGCGCGACGCCGTGACCTTCACCGTGGACGTCGGGCGCGGGGCCAGCGGTTGGAACTGCGCCGTGCAGATCCACGTCTACGGCAAGACATACAACAACTACTACGGCAGCGCGGGCGGCGACGCCTGGGCGACGGAGTACGCTTGGATTCCACAGCGCGGATACTCGCAGCCGCATCCGCCCAGGAATCCGAAACTGGCCCGCGTATCCGACACCTCGCACAAGATCACGTGGGACGTCGACTACACGGGCATGGACGGCGCATACCCTTGGGCTGGCGTGTACGTCGATCGGCGCACCGACGACGGCTCGTGGGTGAACATCGCCGACGTGTCGTGGGACGTCACCAACTACACCGACAACTCCACGAAGCCCGGTCACAAATACGAGTACCGCCTTTGCGCCCACGGCCCAGGCGGAAACTCCACGCACGTCTCGTGCGGCACGAGCTACACCACGCCTTCCGCCCCGTCGCGCGTGGAGGCCGTCAAGGCGGGTGCAACCGAGGTCACGCTTCGCGTCTACGGGGCATGGGCCTACGCCAACGCATGGGAAGTCCAGCGCTCTACCGACGGCGGCAGCACGTGGGCCGCCATAACGGCCAGCACCGAGGGCGAAGACCCAGCGTGGCTCGACCTGCACGACAAGGCTGCTCCTGCGGGAACAGTCGTATACAGGGTCAGGGCGAAGCGTGGCAGCCTCGCATCCGCATGGGTCAAGTCGAACTCCGTCACGACGATCATGCCTCCTCTCGCCCCGAAGGTGACCGCCGATTCCGTCGTGCCTACCGGAACTGCCGTCACCGTCTCATGGGTGCCGAACCATCAGGACGGCTCGGTGCAGAGCGCTGCACAGGTGGAGTTCAGCGGAAGCGAGACGATCACCAAATCGTATACGACGACCAAGAGCGCATCCGTTTCGCTTGCGAAGGGCAGCTGGAAGGTGCGCGTGCGCACCAAGGGCCTGCATGCCGACTGGGGCGCGTGGTCTGGCTACGTGGCGATCACCGTGGCCGACTATCCGCAGTGCTGGGTCGCCTCCCCCGCTACCGACGGCATGCTCGTCGATGCGGTGCCGCTCACCGTGCAGGTGGCCGCCACCGACGAAACGGGCATCGCCCAGGCGACGCTCGCACTTGCAGAGGTCGGCGGCGCGGCCATCGCAACCGCAGACGTGACGAACCTGAAGCCTGTGAGCTTCGGCAGCTATGCAACCATCCGCAACGGCATCGACTACCTGCTCACGCTCACGGTCAAGGGCGGTTCGGGGCTGTCCAAAACCGCCACTCGCCGCTTCAAGACCCACTGGGCCGAGCCTGCCATCCCAGAAGTGTCGCTGTCGTACGACGATACGCTGGCGTGCCACGTGAAGGTGCGCAACGGCCTCTCGTCCTACGAGGTCGAGCAGACGACGCTTGTAGGCCCCATGACGGTCGACGAGGTGAGCAACGAGCTTTCCATGCTCGGTACCATCACGGTAGACGGAAACGCCCTCGTTGTCGGCAGCGCCTCGCGATGCTCCTCCTTCACGGTGGAGCGCGTGTCGTACGGTGGCGATGCCGTCATAGCATCCGGCGTGCTCGACTCGCAGGAGACGATCGACCGCATCCCGCCGCTCAACACCGACTACGAGTACAAGGTGACCGGTTATGCCGACAACGGCACGTCCTCGCAAGTCGCAACAGGCGCAAACGTTTTCGCGCACGGGATGGCCCTCAACTTTGGCCAAGACGCATCTGTGGCGCTCGTGCTCGACTGCAACGGCGACTATTCGACAAGCTCCAAGCGATCGGTTGAGACATACCATTTTGCCGATGGCGGCGAGAACGGCGACCTCCCTATGTCGTACATGCTCGACGAGCTTGACAAGAAGACATCGCTCTCGTGGGAGATGAAGCGCGACGACCACGACAAGTACATGCGCGTCATGGACGAGCAGTGCAAGGGCTGGTGGCGCGGCCATGCTGGCGAGCGTGCCTACGGCCCCATGGAGTTCGACATGTCGGTAAAGTCAGCCGGCATCTGGAAGGGGTCTGCGAGCATCACGCACAACGTCTTCGAGGAGCCCATAAATGGCTGATTGGGGCAAACCGTTCATCACCTCGTTCCGCTTCATGCGCGTAGATCGCGCTACGGGCAACGAGGTCGAGAGGATTATGAACATAAAGAGCGGCGGGTGCATCGAGCGCAACCAGGACAAGGACTACACCACGGGGCATGTCGATTACTCGGGAACGCTAGATCTCGGGGCAGACCTGCTGCGGGTGTACCTCGATGCCGACTTCGGCGGCACATCAGCCGGCGAGGCGCTCGGCACTTTCATCGTCTCGGCTCCGAAAAGAACTAGGCGCGGAGTCAACTCCACCGGCACCGCCGACCTGTCAGGCAGGCTTTCGGAGGTCGCCGAAGACGAGTTCGACGCCCCGTTTACCGTTTCAGCGGGAACCGCCGTGGTGCCTTATGTTGTCGGCCTGCTCAAGGCTGCTGGTTTCTCGGATGTGATTTCCGACGATTCCAGCTACAAGCTCGCGCAAGACTGGACTCTCGGCATCGACTCCGGCGACATGAAGCTGTCGAAGCGCCTTGCGGCCTGCAACGCGCTGCTCGACGTCGCCGGGTTCTGCGCCGTGGACGAGGACGCCTACGGCAGGCCTGTGCTCCGCAGGTACAGGGAGCCGCAAGACAGGCCGGTGTCCATGACCCTGCGCGAGGGGGCGGGCGCACGCTTCATCAACGAGGTAGTCGACGAGCTTGATCGCTCGGGCGTCGCCAACGTGGTGCACTGCGACTACGAGACGCAGGACGCCTTCTACCGCGGTACGGCTATCGACTCAGACCCGAGCAGCCCTTACTCCACGGTTTCGCGCGGTTGGCGCAAGACGGCCACGTACAGCTACAGTGACCTCCCCGCTGGGTCTACCGACGCCGAGAGGCAGAAGGCCGCAGACGCCAAGGCGAAAGAGATGCTGAGGACGCAGCAGAGCGCCATACGCAGGGTCACGGTCAAGCGGACGTATGCGCCCGTCGCGTGCGGCGATGCCGTGATGGTCGATTGGGCGAGCGCCGGCATCGGCGGCAAGTTCGCGGTGAGGACTGCGACTCTCACGCTCGTGGGAGGATGCCCAATCGAGATGGAGGTGAAGAGGTATGAGCGATGAACTCATATCGGCCATGCGCCGCTACGGCGCCGCGATGGCCGATGCGGCAGCGAACAACACTCCCGGCCAGCAGGCGTGCTACGGAACGGTGAAGTCTGTGTCCGGCGCGTCGATGGCTGTATCGGTGAAGGGGGCTTCCCTGAAGCTCCCTTACACCACGGCGTGCTCGGGAGCCAAGGCCGGCGACCGATGCATCATCCAGGCAATCGGCCCGCACGCCATCGTCATAGGCGTGCTAGCGAAGTAAAGGAGGTGCGATGGCAGATACCAACCAGGGCGCGGCGCTGCTGCTCAACGAAGCAGGCAACATCGACCGCGCCAGAACGACCGACGGCTCGATCTTCCGCATCGAGTCGACGCTTTCGATGGAGGCCGCCGAGGAGGCCAAGACCGCAGCGGCCAACTGCAAGGCCGCGACAGACAGCGCCGATACCGCAGAGAAGACGCGCGTTGCGAACGAGAACGCAAGAAAAACGGCGGAAACCACTCGCGGCAACAACGAGACAATCCGCCAGAACAACGAGAAGTTGCGAAAGAACGCGGAAACCACTCGCGGCAACAACGAGGTAGCTCGCGGCAACAACGAGACAACCCGCCAGGATAACGAGAAAAACCGATCGGACGCCGAAGACGAGCGCAAGAAGGCCGAAGCGCAGCGGCATGACGAGCACGTCGCCGACCAGCAAGCATCAAGATATGCCATTGCGGCGGCGAACGGCGCGGCGTCTCGTGCAGACGCGGCGGCGAACCAGGCGCTCCAGATCGCCAACTCAGTTGCCCAAGGCAGCGCCGGAAGTTCCGACATCGCCGAGCTGCGTGCTCAGAACGCGAAGCTCGCAACTCTCTTGGCGAACTCCACGGGGCAGTTCATCTATATGGGCGGAACCGTCTACTGCCCGGCGTCGAAGGCGTCGGCGAGCGGGGCAACGGTGACGTTCGGCTCGACGTGTTCCGCGAGCGGCAACACCATCACATTGAACTAGGAAGGAAACGAAATGGCGCAAGCAAAGATCCTCACCGTGGGCGGCACCAACTACGAGATGATTGACGACACCGCCCGCACTACCACCACAACGGCGCTCAACAACACCGAGTACAACCGACAGGGCCTGATCGGCAAGTACCCGGGCCAGTCGCTCGCGACGCTGCTCGCGGGCGAGGTGTCCGGCTCCACCACGATCTACGACGCGCTGCACAAGCGCGTGCAGGCCGCGAACTTCAGCGGCATGCGCGTGGGCGACTACATCGACGTGCCGCTCGTGAGCGCGTCAAACGTGGCGGCCCAGCAGTCCGTGCGCTTCCTGCTTGCGCACTTCGACCCGTACTACCAGTGCGGCGACAGCGCCAAGGGCCACCACATCGCGTTCATCGCGTCCGCGCCCGTCGCCGTGGCCAAGACCGTCACCGGCGTGGCCAACGACAGCTACCTGATGTGGAACACTGCGAACACCAACCAGGGCACCGCAGACGTGAAGAACCCGTACCTGAACAGCAACCTCAAGGCGTGGGAGAGGCTGTTCGAGGCGTGCCTGCCCGAGGGGCTGACCAAGTACCTGCTCACCCAGCGCGTGCTGCTTGAGGAGCGTTACAGCGCCAGCGGTGCGCTTACCGACTCCAACAATTGGAGCTGGCAGGACATCGGCAAGGTGTGGTCGCCCTCCGAGATGGAGGTGTACGGCTGCCCGGTGTGGGGTACCAAGGGCTACAGCGTGGGCTTCGACTGCCAGTTCGACCTGTTCCGCGACACGGCGCACCGCCTCAACGGAACTCAGTGCAGTTGGTGGCTGCGTTCCGTCATGGGTGGCTCCTCGTCCAACGTGTGCTACGTCCACTACAACGGCGATGCCGCCTGCAATTCGGCGGCGTACACCTGGGTTCGCCCCCGCCCCGGCTTCCTCGTCGGCTAGTCAGCCGAGTGCTCTATACTTCTCTTTCGATGCGACCGCCTTGCGCGGTCGCATCCCTGCCCGCGCAGCGGGCCGTTTTTTTCGCCACTATTTCCGGGAGGTGCCATGAGCGGCGTCTACCAGCGAAACCGCGAGGTGTCCGAGTACAAGTTCTTCACGCAGGCCATCGCCATCCGCGTGGAGGTCAACAAGCTCATGGCCTCCTCGTCGGTCGTGCCGAAAGCCTACAGGCTGCTGAACGCAGTCCCCACGGTGGAGACCGCGCGCAGCATCGTATACAACGTCAACCGCGCCGACTGCTTCTACCCCAACAGTTCGTTCAACGCACTTGAGCGCAAGCGTTACCTGACGCTGGCGATAGCCGACTGCGAGCAGCTGATGCTCGACATGCAATGCCTCATGGACATCGGCCTGCCCGTGAACGCCAACCGCTTCGAGGCGCTGGCGGGCATGGTCGAGGAGGAGATCAAACTGCTCAAGGGCGCGCGCAAGAACGTACGCGTCACCGGCAAGAGGACGACCGACGAGCGCATAGCCGAGGCCGAGGCCGAGCTAGAGCGCCTGCGTTCGTTATAATGGGCGGCGGTCCCGCCTTGTATATCAGTACAATTGGTGGCTGCGTTCCGTCATGGGTGGCTCCTCGTCCAACGTGTGCTACGTCAACAACAACGGCAATGCCAACTACAATTCGGCGACGAACACCTGGGTTCGCCCCCGCCCCGGATTCCCTTACTGCCAGACCGAGTAGGCCAGCGGGCCGAAAGCAGAGCGCGGAGAGGAAGGAAGGCGCGACCATCGGGCGCGAGCCCGTAAATACGCACCCCGCGAGGGTGGCCGGACGCTGCTTGCATGGCGCGGCGCTCCGTGGCTTCGCCGCGTTTCATGGCCATACCTCAAGCGGCTGTCAGAGCCACATTGCAAGCCGTGCGGGGTGCCTTCTATGAACTCGGAGCAAAGGCGGGCCGCACGCCGGAAGCGCCGCGAGGAGAAGCGCGCCAGGGCCAAGGCCGAGCGCGTCAAGGCGTGCACCCTTGAGACGGTGGCCGACCTCAACAGCCTGTGCAAGGCTTCCAAGCAGGCTGCGCGTGGCGTCATGTGGAAGGCCTCGACGCAGCGGTACATGAAGGACTATCTGCGAAACGCCGTGAAATCGCGCCAAGACCTTTTGGAGGGCCGCGACATATGCCGGGGTTTCATCCGCTTCGACCTGTGGGAGCGCGGCAAGCTGCGCCACATCAGTGCAGTGCACTTCCCCGAGCGCGTGGTGCAGAAGTCGCTGTCCCAGAACGCCCTCGTGCCCGCGATAGTCCCCACGCTCGTATCCGCGAACTCCGCCAACATCAAGGGGCGCGGCACCGACTACGCCCTTAAGCTGTTCAAGCGCCACCTGGCCGACCACTGGCGGCGGCATGGGCGCGAGGGCTACATACTGCTGGGCGACTTCTCCGACTACTTCGCGCGCATTGCCCACGAGCCGGTCAAGCGGCAGGTGGCCGACGCGCTGCTCGACCCGCGCGTGGTCGCCCTTGAGCACCGCCTGATAGACGCGCAGGGCGAGGTCGGCCTGGGCCTGGGCAGCGAGCCAAACCAGATATGCGCGGTGGCGCACCCCAACCGCATCGACCACTACGTGGCCGAGATGCTGCGCCCCGAGGCCTACGGGCGCTACATGGACGACTTCTACCTGATCCACGAGTCCAAGGAGTACCTGCAAGTGTGCCTTCTGCTGATAGAGCATGAGTGCGCGAAGCTCGGCATCGCGCTGAACCCGCGCAAGACCCGCGTGGTGAAGCTGACGCGCGGCTTCACGTGGCTGAAGAAGCGCATCTTCTACACCGAAACGGGCCGCATCGTCATGAGGCCGTGCCGCGACTCCATCACGCGCGAGCGACGCAAGCTGAAGAAGATGGCCCGCATGGTGGCCGAGGGGGTCATGACGCCCGAGCAGGTGCAGCAGAGCTACCAGAGCTGGCGCGGCGGCATGGCTCACTTGGACGCGCACCGCAGCGTGCTGGCCATGGACGCGCTGTACCGCAGCCTGTTCGAAAATCTCGCGGGGGGGGTTGCTCAATGCAACCAAGCCCGAGAGACGATTCGGGCGGAACGCCCTCGCCATAGCGGAAGGGCGGCAACTCAAAACGGCGGCCTAGACGGGTCGAAAACGAAATAACCAAGACAGCGAAGGCGTGCTGCGGCGCGCCTTCTTTCTTCGCGCCCGCCCAAACCCGCCCAAACGGCCAGGCAATCTCACGGCGCTAATACGATGGCGGCACATTCCCCGATAAGGAAGGAGTCCGCATGGACACTGAGGAAGACATGCCGCGCCCCGACGAGCTTCGAGACGGCACCCTGGCCGAGGTCAACGCCCTGCGCGACCTGCTGTCGCAGATCGGCGACCCCGACGCGGCGCACGACGCAGGCGTTATCGACGATGACGAGTACGTGGAGCGGAAGGCGCGAAAGCTCGCCTACACCTCCGCGCTCGCCGCCTACGCCAACGGCGAGGTGCCCGACCTCCCGGCGCTGCTCGAACAGATGCACGAGCAGGCGTCCCAGCCGACGCAGACCGAGACCAACACGGCGAACATCGACTACCTGCTCATGACCGTGGGAGGTGACCAGTAATGGCTACGAAGAAAACCGTTGAGCATTCCAAGCACTTCGCGAAGGTCAAGAAGTACTACGACAAAGACCTTTGGAGCAAGGCGCGCGTCTACAAGGCTGTCGAGTGCAAGTGGATCACCGCCGACGAGTACAAGGAAATCACCGGCGAAGAGTACGCGGGGGCTTAGCGTGAACGACCTCGTGTACACCGTGGCGGTCACCGCCATCGTGTCTGGCCTCGTCGGCTCCGTGGTATCCGCCTTGGTGGCGGCACTCAAATCGCAAGGACGCAAGGCTGTCGAGCGCACCGAGGCGGAAAAGGCAGCTGACGATGCCTTGAGGATGGGGGTGCGTGCGCTGCTTTGGCGCGAGCTGAAGAACATCCATGAGCAGGCAGTCCGTCAAGGCGGCTTGACGGTCGCAGACCGCAAACACCTCGAAAACGTCTACGCCGCCTACCACGGGCTGGGCGGCAACGGCACCGGAACGCGTCTCTACGAGGACGCCATGAAGATGCCCGTAATCGACTAAAGGAGCAGACCATGACCACGATTCAGGCGGCTCTCGCCGTAATCTCTTCCGTAATCCTTCCCTTCATCATCCAGGCGATCAAGTCCGAGGCCATGGGCGGCAACGCCGCTCGCTGGCTCGCCATCGCCGCTTCGGCGCTCTTCGGTGCCCTCACCGCGATCGCCAACGGCATCCCGACCGACCCCGGCGCTTGGGTCACCGCTATCTTCGCGTGCGTCGGCGGCGTGCAGGTGGCTTACGCCGCCTTCAAGGCCGTTGGCGTGACCGACAAGTGGCTCGACGCCCTGCTCGCCATTGGTGCCCAGAAGAAGGACGACTAGGCATGGGCGGCAAGCGCCTTGTGCGCATGGCCGCCGCCATCTCGCTGCTGGCAATGCTCACCGCCTTCGCCGACGTGGCGCTGATCGCCTCGAACGTGCCGAAGGTGCCGGAGGAGGAGCCTTTGCCCGTCATCTACGACAAGCCGCTCGACAAGCCCGCCGAGGTGCCCGTCTACCTCCAAGCAGACGGGCGCTGGGGCGGGCTTTCCTATGCGGGCGATGATCTCGCGACCTCGGGCTGCGGCCTCACATGCGCGGCCATGGCGTGGGAATGGCTCTACGGCCAAACCTGCACACCGGCGCAGATGCTCGGCCTCGTTGGCGAGTCGTGCCTAACCGACGGCGTGAACGACATGGACAAGTTCTGCCGCTGGATGAACGCGCACGACCAGGCGCTCGGCTACACGCCGATCCATGACAGCGCCGATGCCGCACTGGACGAGGCGGCTAGCGGATGGATGGTGTTTTGCAGCCTAACGGGCCGGCTGCGCGAAGGCGGCAAGAGCTACGGCGGGCACATCGTCCTGCTCTGCGGGTGGGACGGCACCACCGCGACGTTCCACGACCCCTACGAGGGCGTGGTCAAACTCGACAAGGAACAGTACGACCGCGTGCAGTGGGCGTACTTCATAGCTATAGGGAGCGCTGAATAATGAACGGCATCGACATTTCCAACTGGCAGAACGGCATCAACCTCGCGGCCGTCCCGTTCGACTTCGTTATCTGCAAGGCCACCGAGGGCGCGCATTACGTTTCGCCCGACTGCGACCGCCAGATCCAGCAGGCGATCGGCCTCGGCAAGCTCGTGGGCGCGTACCACTACGTCAACGGCGGCGATGCAAAGGCGGAGGCCGAGTATTTCTATAACCACTGCAAGGGCTACGTGGGCAAGGCCGCGTTCTTCATCGACTGGGAGGACAAGGGCAACAAGGCGTGGGGCGACGCGTCATACCTCAAGGCCATGGCCGAGCGCCTGGCGGAGCTTCTTGGCGTGGGCATGGATCGCATCGGCATCTACGCCAGCAAGAGCGTGTTCCCGTGGAACCTCACCACGGCCAAGACGTGGGTGGCGCAGTACGCCGACATGAACCCCACGGGCTACCAGGACGAGCCTTGGAACGAGGGGGCTTACGACTGCGCCGTCCGCCAGTACTCCTCATGCGGGCGCTTGGACGGCTGGGCGGGCAACCTCGACATCAACAAGTGCTACATCTCCCGCACCGAGTGGGAGGCCATGGCTGGCGGCTCGAACGGAGACCCCAGCTCGCTTATCCACGGCATCGACGAGACGCCCACGGCAGACCTCGCGGCGAAGGTGCTCGCGGGCGAGTTCGGCGACGGAGACGATCGCAAGCACGCGCTCGACGACCGCTATTCCGAGGTGCAGGCGCTCGTTAACCACATCCTCACGGCATCCGCCGAGGATCTTGCGAAGGAGACCTGGGCTGGCGATTACGGCAACGGCAGCCGCCGCAAGGCCGTGCTGGGGCCGCGCTACGACGAGGTTATGGCGATCATCAACGGGCAGGCCACTACCGAGCAGGTCTACGTTGTCCAGAGCGGCGACACCCTTTCCGGCATCGCCTCCAAGTACGGCACGACCTACCAGGATCTCGCCGCCAAGAACGGCATCTCAAACCCGAACCTGATCTATCCCGGCATGCGCCTGGTTGTCTCCTAGGCCGCTCGTGGTATCCTAACGAAGATGACTGTGCCGACGGCGCACACCTCGGTTCGAGGAGATGCGCAAACGGTGCACCATTTAAATCGAGAAGCCCGTTGCCCTCGCGGCGACGGGCTTTTTGCTACCGATGTGCCGGGATTCGAACCCGGCAGGGTGCGGAGCTGAGGAAACGCGTGAGCGTTTTCCAGCGCAGCACGCAAGGAGCGAAGCGACGCGGCGAAAGCGGGCGGCGTCAGCCGCACGCGGACATCCCGCTGGGAGCACCATTTAAACTGAGAAGCCCGTTGCCCTCGCGGTGGCGGGCTTTTTGCTACCCATGTGCCGTGATTCGAACCCGGCAGGGTGCGGATCACGGCATCATCGCAAAGCCAGTGGGCAAAAAATAGCAAATATGAGTACTGTTACCATTTTAGTAACAGCGATTTCATGCCTTTAGAAGTCGATTTAGACGTCAGGCGTCCTACGGCGGAAGAATTGCAGACGTTTATCGGCTAAGTACTTGTACATATGTTGCGTAACACTACATATTTTGCAAATAAATAATGCTACAGGACTTGTGACAGTACTCATATTTGACGTTTTTTGTCCACAACCCTTTATACCTAGGCAAGTCGGCGGCAAAACGGGCTTCAAAGCGTCCTTCGCAAACAAAAACCGGGGCCCGCACGATGCGGACCCCGGCTCAATGCCGTGACGATATGTCAGTTACGCTCTACACGTAGAACAGGATGTCGTCGTAGGTCGGGACCGGCCAGTAGTCGGCTGCCACGATCTCTTCCATGGCGTCCACGGCGGCGCGCAGCGTATCCATAGCGGGAACGACCTCGTGTGCATACACATTGGCCTGCTCCTGACCATCGAGGGCTTCGGCCTTCTGATGCACGGCGTCGAGCGCCTTGATGGAGTCGTTGATGGTGGTGATACCGTTGCAGAGCTTGTTGAGCGTGTTCTGCTCGCACTGCATGGCGGCCTCGGCACCGGCGGCACGAATAGTCTCAAGGCCCTTAGCGACCTTGGTGGCATAGGCGGTAATGACCGGGCGATAGGTACGACGCGCCTCGCGAACCATCGTGGTAGCCTCGATGTTCATGAGCTTGTTGTACTTCTCGAGCTTGCAGTCGTAGCGGCACTGAGCCTCGGCCTTGGTCAGGACACCCGTCTCCTCGAAGAGCGCGATAGCCTTATCGGAAACAAAGGCGGGCAGGGCATCGGCCGTGGTCTTGTTGTTGGCAAGGCCGCGCTTCTCGGCCTCAATGGGCCACTCGTCGGAGTAACCGTCGCCGGAGAACAGGATGCGCTGGTGATCGGTCAACACCTTCTTGCAGTACTCGAGCGCGGCATCCTGGAACTCATCCTCGGGCGTACCCTCAAGCGCGTCGGCGAAGGACTTGAGCGACTTGGCCACGGCGGCATCGAGCACCAGGTTGGAGTCGGAGACGTTCTGCTCGGAGCCGCAGGCACGGAACTCGAACTTGTTGCCGGTGAAGGCGAACGGGGAGGTGCGGTTGCGGTCGGTGTTGTCCTGCATCAGCTTGGGCAGGGTATCGGCGCCCAGGTCGAGCACGCCGCGCGTGGCATGGACGGAAGCCTTGCCATCGATGATCTTCTCGACGACCTCGGTAAGCTGGTCGCCCAGGAAGATGGACATAATCGCCGGAGGAGCCTCGTTGGCGCCCAGACGATGGTCGTTGCCGGCCGAGGCAACAGAGGCACGCAGGAGCTCCTGATAGTTATCGACGGCCTCGATCACCGCGGTGAGGAAGACGATGAACTGCAGGTTGTCGAGCGGGGTGTCGCCCGGATCGAGCAGGTTCTCGGACTCGGTGCCAAGCGACCAGTTGTTGTGCTTGCCCGAACCATTGATGCCCTCAAAGGGCTTCTCGTGCAGCAGGCAGACCAAGTCGTGGCGGGAGGCGATGAGCTTCATCTTCTCCATCATGACCAGGTTCTGGTCGATGGCCTCGTTGACCTCGCCGTAGACGGGGGCGAGCTCATGCTGGCAGGGTGCGACCTCGTTGTGCTTGGTCTTGGCGGGAATGCCAAGCGCCCACAGCTCATCGTCCAGATCCTTCATATAGGCCGAGACGGTGGGGCGGATAGCGCCAAAGTAGTGCTCCTCGAGCTCCTGGCCCTTGCAGGGAGCGGCGCCAAAGAGGGTGCGGCCGGTAATGACCAGGTCCTTGCGCTTGCGGTAGGCGTCCTTCTTGATCAGGAAGTACTCCTGCTCGTCGCCCACGGAAGGAACGACCTTCTTGGGGGTCTTACCGAACAGCGCCAAAACGCGCTTGGACTCACGCGAGAGCGCGGTCATGGAACGCAGCAGCGGGGTCTTCTTGTCCAGGGCCTCGCCCGTGTAGGAGCAGAAAGCCGTGGGGATGCACAGGACATCGTCCTTGATAAAGGCGGGGCTAGTGGGGTCCCAAGCGGTGTAGCCACGGGCCTCGAAGGTAGCACGCAGGCCGCCGTTGGGGAAGCTCGAGGCATCGGGCTCGCCCTGGATGAGGTTCTTGCCCGTAAACTTGGTAATGGCGGTGCCGTCGTGGTTGGGCTCCAGGAAGCTGTCGTGCTTCTCGGAAGTAATGCCCGAAAGCGGCTGGAACCAGTGCGCGTAGTGCGTCGCGCCCTTGGAGATGGCCCAGACCTTCATGGCATGGGCAACGGCGTTGGCCACATCCAGGTCGAGCGGCTCACCGCCCTCGAGGGTTGCAGCAAGGCGCTTCCAAATGTCCTTGGGGAGGTAGTCCTTCATGACTTCCTCAGAGAACACCATGGTCCCGAAGCGGTCAGTAAGATCGGCCATACGGAACTCCCTTCGTATCGGCACCGCGTGAGAAGCGGTGTTGACTACTAACGAACGAGTCATAGCTTAGACTCGCCGTGTTTCCGCGACATTACCGTTATGTTGCTGTCGCGAAACCAATCAATGAGGTTACCCTATCGAGGCGGCGTTGCCACCCTCAACAGCCAATCAACTGCATAAATAGCAGACCTCTCCCCATGGTTTAAGGGTAGTCAATTTGGGATGGAGCTCTATTAACTGGTATTTTGCATCAGATACCAGTCTTTATAGTCCGTGCCTAGATTAGCCGCTCTGTTATAGGGAATGCCGATAGCAAGGCATCTTTGATTGGTATCCCCAAATAGCGAGTGAAACTCCGCCGTGACACAGTGGTGCTGTAGAATCCTTACAACACATCACACTATTACGTATCTAGAGGAGCACGATATGCGCGTCGACGAGGTTTTTAAGCAGGCAGCGTCCCAGGGCACCGCACCCGTTTCGTTTGAGATGTTCCCGCCCAAGGGCGAGCTTACCCTCGATACGGCTCGCGAAGTGGCAGGCAATCTGTGCAAGCTTTCGCCGAGCTTTGTCTCGGTCACCTGCTCGGCCGGCGGCTCGGGCAACGGTGCCACCACCGCCCCCATCGCGCATATGATTACGAGCGAATTCGATAAACCCTCGGTGGCACACCTTACCTGCGTGGGCCGGTCGCACGCCGATATCGCCGCCAAGATCGACGAGTATCGCACCGCCGGCGTGGAAAACATCCTGGCCCTGCGTGGCGATCTCCCTGCCGGCGCGACCGAGGACGACAAGCCCGCCTCGGACTACGCCTACGCCCGCGACCTCATCCCCGAGCTCGTCGACGCCGGCTTTTGCGTGGGCGCCGCAGCCTACCCCGAGGGCCACATTGCCTGTGAGGATCTCAACCTCTCGGTCGAACACCTCAAGCAAAAACAGGACGCCGGCGCGAGCTTCTTTGTGACGCAGCTCTTCTTTGATAACGAGTGCTTCTACCGTTTTCGCGAGCTTGCCGACAAGGCCGGCATCACCGTGCCCATTACCGCGGGCATCATGCCGTTTATGGGCAAGTCACAGATCAGCCGCATGGTCTTTATGTGCGGCGCGTCGCTGCCCTCCCCCGTCATCAAGATTCTCGCCAAGTACGAGAATGACCCCGAGAGCCTGCAGGCAGCTGGTGTAGATTATGCAGCCCGCCAGCTTTGCGACCTCAAGGAGCACGGCGCCGACGGCCTGCACCTGTACACTATGAACCGTCCTGCGATCGCCGCGACCATTATGGAGCGCCTGGGGTAATGGAAAAACCGCACATCGATACAACCGCTGTCGAAGTGCCGGCCGACCTTGCGTCGCCGGCGCTTTACCGTATCGATGCCGCGCACCATCCCCGTGTCGACCGTGCCGAGATGCTGCGGTATCTGGGTTACGGCGGCCAGCAGATTGAGCCCGAACTGTCACGACGTATTGAGCTTGTCGTTGAACGTCTGGAACTGGACATTGAGCCCCGTGGCGTGCGCCGCGTATTTGCCATCGATGCCACGGGCGTCGACGAACAGGGCGAGCCTTGCATCCGCCTGGTCGGCACCAACGTTGAGCTGCGCGGTCGCGATATCTATCGACATCTCAAAGACGCCCGCTTTGCCGCACTCATGGCATGCACCCTCGGCATGGACGCCGAGCGTCGCCTGCGCATCACGGGAGCCCAACATCCCCTGGAGGGCGCCGTGCTCGACGCCGCGTGCTCCGCTTACGTGGAAGCCGCCGTTGAGCAAATGGACCAGCAGGTCAAGACGGACGCCGCCGTTCATGGGCTCGCCGGCAACTGGCGCTTTAGTCCCGGCTACGGCGACTGCCCGCTCTCGGCCCAGCGCTCGATCGTCAATGCGCTCAATGCCACGCGGCTCATCGGCCTGACCGTCACGCCCACCAGCCTGCTCATGCCCACCAAAAGCGTGACCGCGGTGATCGGCCTGTTTGACGGCGAGGTCCACGACGCCCAAAGCCGCCCCACCTGCAATATCTGCCTCATGCGCGAGAACTGCCGCTTCCGTGCCGCCCACACCACCTGCTATTCCAGCCATTAGGAGCCCCCGATGTTTACTCCGCTTATCACTCATGATTCTGACGGCACTGCATTGGCGGCACCCGTTGATGCCGCACGTCGCAACGGTGCCACGTACAAGACGCGCACGATCGACGATCTGCGCATTAAGGACGATCGCCTGCGTGCGGCCATAGAGGGCACGGGGCACCTGCTGTTCGACGGCGGCATGGGCACCATGTTGCAGGCCGCTGGCATGAAGGCGGGCGCCCTGCCCGAGCTGCTCAACTTTGAGGAGCCCCAGGTCATTACCGACATTCAGCGCCAGTACGTCGAGGCTGGCTGCGACGTGATCACCGCCAACACCTTTGGCGCCAATGCCCACAAGCTCGACGGCGCCGCCACCGTGGCAGATGTCTTTGCCGCCGCTGTCGCCTGCGCCCGCGCGGCTGGTGCCCGCTACGTCGCCGGCGATATCGGCCCCATCGGTGCGCTGCTTCGCCCCTTGGGTACCCTCAGCTTTGACGAGGCCTACGACCTCTTTGCCGAGGAAGTGCGCGCAGGCGTCGCCGCGGGCGTGGACCTCTTTATTATCGAGACTATGACCGACCTGGCCGAGATCAAGGCGGCGGTCCTCGCCTGCCGCGAGAACTCCGACCTGCCCGTCTTTGCCACCATGACCTTCGAGGAAGACGGTCGCACCTTCCTGGGCACGAGTCCCGAGGTGGCCGCCATCACGCTCGATGCCATCGGCGCCGACGTTTTGGGCATCAACTGCAGCCAGGGACCGGCCGAGCTCCGGGGGCTCGCCGCACGTATGCTCACCGTTACCGATAAGCCCATTATGGTGCAGGCCAATGCAGGACTCCCCCATGTGGACGACGACGGCAACACCGTCTTTGATATCCAAGCCCCCGAATACGCCGAGGCCGTCGCCGGCATGATCGCCGACGGCGTGAGCGTCGTGGGCGGCTGCTGCGGCACCACGCCGGCGCACATGGCGGCCCTGCGCACGCTTATCGACAACCACACGCCCAGCCCGCGCCGCCGCAAGCCCAGCATGTCGGTCACGAGCGCCCAAACGGTCGTGGACCTTCCCTGCGACGGCCACAAGATCGCCGTCATCGGCGAGCGCATCAACCCCACCGGCAAAAAGCGCCTGCAGCAGGCCCTGCGCGACGGCGACCTGGACTACGTTGTGAGCCAGGGCATCAGCCAGCAGGAACAGGGCGCCGACATTCTGGACGTCAACGTGGGCCTGCCCGAGATCGACGAGGTCAAGATCATCCAACAGGCGACCGAACAGCTCCAGGGCTCCACGCTGCTGCCGCTGCAGATCGACTCCACCGACCCCGCAGCCGTCGAGGCCGCCGTGCGCCGCTACGCCGGCAAGCCCATCATCAACTCGGTCAATGGCAAGCAGCAGATCATGGATGAGATCTTTCCGCTGGTCGCCCACTACGGCACCAACGTTGTCGGCCTTACGCTCGACGAAGGCGGCATCCCCGATACCGCCGAGGCCCGCTTCGCCATCGCCGAGCGCATCGTGGCCGAGGCCGCCCGCTACGGCATCGGCCCGGACCGCATCCTCATCGACTGTCTGGTCATGACCGCCTCGACTAATCAACGCCAGGCTGAGCAGATCCTACGCGCCATGTCCCTGTGCAAGGAGCGTCTGGGCGTCAAATGCGCGCTCGGCGTGTCGAACATCAGCTTTGGCCTGCCTGCCCGCCCGCTGCTGGGTTCGGTCTTTTTGGCCGCCGCCTTCGGCGCGGGCCTGGACGCCCCCATCATGAACCCGGGCTCCAAGCGCTTTATGGATACCGTCTACAGCTATCGCGTCCTGAGCGTTGAGGACGAGGGCTCGACCGGATACATCGAGCGCTACGCCGGCTGGACCGATCCGTACAAGATCGCCGCAAACCCGGCAGCAGCTCAGGCCGCATCGACCGACACCGTGTCCGCTGCTGGCACCGCCGGCACCGACGGCAACGACGACCCAATTCGTCGCATGGTCGTCTCGGGCCGTAAGGGCGAGATCGCGACCGAGACTGAGCGCCTGCTGGCCGACCACGACGCTATGGATCTTATCAACAACCACTTTATCCCCGCCCTCGACGAGGTGGGCGTCCTCTTTGACCAGGGCAAGTTCTTCCTGCCGCAGCTCATGGCCTCGGCCGAGGCCGCACGCGTGGGCTTCGACACCATCAAGCGGCTGATGCCCGCCGGTGAGATCGCCGACAAGGGCAAGATCTGCGTGGCCACCGTCAAGGGCGATATCCACGACATCGGTAAGAACATCGTCAAGATGCTGCTTGATAACTACGGCTACACCGTCTTTGACCTAGGCCGCGACGTCGACCCGCAAGAGGTGCTCAAGACCGTACGGGAGCGTGACATCAAGCTCGTCGGCCTCTCGGCGCTTATGACTACCACCGTCGTGGCCATGGAAGAGACCATCAAGCTGCTTCATGCCGAGGTGCCGGGCGTCAAGATCATCGTAGGCGGCGCCGTACTCACCCCCGAATACGCCAAGCAGATCGGCGCGGACTACTACGCCAAGGACGCCGCCGAAAGCGCTCGTATCGCCGAAGAGGTCTTTGGGCAGTAACACAACGGAAACAACCGAGCACCAAAACGTGCCGCATGCGCCACTTGGCACGTGCGGCACGTTAAAATAGATAAGACTATGCTCGTTTTGGCAGATAGGAGCGCAAGGATGGCGATCACGCCCGCAGAAATCGCGGAAACCCGCGGCATGGTTGAGGAACAGAACCTCGACATCAGGACCATCACCATGGGTGTTTCGCTCATGGGTTGCGGCGACGAGAACCTCGACCGCATGTGCACGAAGATCTACGACCACGTGACGCACACGGCTGAGCATCTGGTCGAGACCGCCGAGAACCTCGAGCGCGAGTACGGTATCCCCATCGTCAACAAGCGCGTTTCCGTCACCCCGGTGGCGCAGATCGCCGCATGCTGCAAGGATGAGGACCTCACCCCCATCGCGCATGCCCTCGACCGCGCGGCCGAGACGCTCGGCATCGACTACCTGGGCGGCTTCTCCGCGCTCGTCCAGAAGGGCATCGGCGACGCCGACCGCCGCGTCATCCAGTCCATCCCCCAGGCGCTCGCCACCACGAGCCGCGTCTGCTCCAGCGTCAACGTCGCCAGCCTGCGCGCCGGTATCAACATGGACGCCGTGCTCATGGCCGCCCAGACCATCATCGATGCCGCTAAACTCACGGCCGACCAGGATTCCGTTGGCGCGTCCAAGTTTGTCTGCTTTGCCAATATGGTCGAGGACTCCCCGTTTATGGCGGGCGCCGTCCACGGCGGTGGCGAGGCCGACGCCGTCATCAACGTAGGCGTCTCGGGCCCCGGCGTTATGGCCGCAGCCCTGGAGACGCTGCCCGATTCCGCATCGATGATGGAGGTCGCCGAGAAGATTAAGCAGACCGCCTTTAAGATCACCCGTGCCGGCGAGCTCATGAGCCGTGAGGCAGCCCGCCGTCTGGGTGTCGAGAAAGGCATTGTCGACCTGTCGCTGGCTCCCACACCCGCCATCGGCGACTCCGTCGCGCGCATCCTCGAGATCATCGGTGTTGGCACCTGCGGTGGCCCCGGCACGACCTGCGCACTCGCCATGCTCAACGATGCCGTCAAGAAGGGCGGCGTCATGGCCAGCTCCAGCGTGGGCGGTCTCTCGGGCGCCTTTATCCCCGTGTCCGAGGATGCCGGCATGATCGCCGCCGTCGAGGCCGGTGCGCTTTCGCTCGAGAAGCTCGAGGCCATGACCTGCGTGTGCTCCGTCGGCCTGGACATGATCGCCATCCCCGGCGACACCCCGGTCGAAACCATCGCCGGCATCATCGCCGACGAGATGGCCATCGGCGTCATCAACAACAAGACCACGGCCGTCCGCGTGATTCCCGCCATCGGCAAGGGCGTGGGCGACTGCGTCGAGTACGGCGGCCTGTTCGGCCGTGCGCCCATCATGCCGGTGAACCCCAACGCCGGCACCGTGCTTGCCCACCGTGGTGGTCGATTCCCGGCACCGCTGAACTCGCTCAAGAACTAGCTGAGGGGTTCGGGCGAGGAGCCCCAGGGAGGGCAAATATATAAGGTCGCCTGCTCGGACAGTCCTGACTCGCACGGAGAGCACATTAAGTGCTCTCCGGCTCGTGCGGAACTCGCGATCGACCTTATATATTTGCCCTCCCCGGGGCTCCCGCACAACGGGACCTCAGTTGGGTTCTATCCCGGTTGCAGTTGCTTCGCTCCTGCACCACTTGGCTGGTGCGGCGGTTTGGCGTTGGATCGGTTCTTTCTGATATATGCTGGTTGCGGCTCTTCTTTTGGGAGGAGTCGCTTTTTTGTTGCTAGGAGGTTGGCCCGTGGTTGATGGGGAGAATCGTTCTGAGCTGCTTTCTGCTGATTGGAATGGCGAATGGATGCGCCTGCAAGCTGCTCGGCGGCGGGCTGATGATTCTTTTGAATGGGATAAGCGGGCTCGGCATTTTCGGCCGTTGGAAACAGCCCCTTATGCTCGGGATTTTATAAAACTGCTAGCGCTTGAGCCCGGCGAGTCGGTGCTCGATATGGGGTGTGGGGCTGGGTCGATTGCTATTCCGCTTGCGCAAGACGGACATCCCGTGATTGCCGCTGATTTTTCCCCTGCCATGTTGGGCACCCTTGATGCCGGCATTGAGTACTATGGACTCGAGAATCGCATTACGCCGCTTGAGCTTGCTTGGGATGATGACTGGGATTTGGTTGGACCGGTCGCGAAAGCGGTAGATGTTGCCTTTGCCAGTCGATCGGTTACGACGACCAATCTAAAAGGTGCACTTGCCAAGCTTGACCGTACGGCTCGTCGGCGTTGTGCTGTCACGATGGTCGCTAACTCCAGCCCGCGCTATGACCTGCACTTGATGAACGCTATCGGCGCCTCGGTTACCTGCAGTAATGGCTTTGTGTATGCTTTTAATATCCTCATTCAGATGGGTGCATTGCCGCAGGTTACATACTTTGAATCGCCTCGTCGCGATACTTTCGATAGCCTTGAAGCGGGCGTGGCAGACTTCTCCCGCATGCTCGAGCACGGTAACGAAGATAAGGTTGACCGCCTGCGCGACTATATCGCTCAACACATGATTGAGAACCCCCATGCCGGCGAGCCGGGCTCCAAAGGCGTGCCGCAGGGGCGCTACATGCTCGATCATGTCCGCAAGGTTCGTTGGGCGTTTATTGCATGGGAGCCGGTCTCTGCGCCCAGCTCATAGCCTGTTCGCAGCCCGCACTGCCCACTCACTCGGCATCCGCATTCTTTTTGAACTGGGCAAACGCGCTCCACACCGCGCCGTTCCTGCGCTATCGTGGGACAGCTCACGTAGATTAAGGCCCCGTCGCGGGGCGCCCCATACACAGAAAGCGAGAACCCATGGCACTGACAGGAGCCCAGGTCAAGCAGCTTCGCAGCATGGCCCATCACCTCAACCCCGCCATCATCATCGGCAAGTCCGATGTCAACGAGGGCACCGTCGAGCAGACGGTCGCCTACCTGGAGAAGCACGAGCTCGTTAAGTGCTCCGTGCTCGATGGCTCCAGTCTTTCCGCCCGCGAAGCCGCCGAAGAGCTCGCCGATCGCTGCCACGCCGAGGTCGTCCAGGTCATCGGCCGCAAGTTCTCGCTGTATCGCGAGTCCTCGCGCAAGGACATCGAGAAGATCAAGCTCGTCTAAGAGCCAATGATCCGGCGAGCCAACATATAGCAAGCTTACGGGTGCCCAAGTACTTCGGGCGCCCGTTTTTTATCGCTCGACCAGCACGCGATTGAGCCGCCCCTCCACCAAGCGCTCGTATAGACGCCGCGTCTCGGGCTCGGGCACGCCATTGACCTGCTCCCTCAGATGGTGCATATGCCCGCTGTACAGCTCGACGATATCGCGCCGCCGCCCCGCCGCACTGTAGACACGCATGGCGCAGCGCACCATATCCTCACGCGCCGTTTCCTGCCGAAGCCCCGACTCCGCCAGCCAAATCGCCGACTGCAGATCGTTTTCTTCTAGAGCGGCATTTGCTCCCTTAATCATGCAATCGATGTACTTTGACTGCATAATGCGTCGCATACGCAAAAAGTAGGTGGGATTACAGCCATTGGGAACATACAGCGGTCCGGCATAAAGCTGCTCAATCTTAAGGCACAGTTCAACTAAATGGGGCCCGCGCGCACCCGTGCGATTTCCCAAAACCTCGCGGCTTATCTGGTCAAACAGCCGTACATCGGTCTTGACGTAGTCGCCGTTGAGTCCGATGCATTCATTTTGGATGAGCACGCACGACTTGCCGTCTGGCGTCGGCCCCAAGGCCGACCGCAAGCGCGATATCGTCGAGTACAGGTTGTTGCGGGCGCTATTGAACTCGGCATGGGGCCACAGCTCCATGGCCAGCGTCTCACGATCGACGAGTGCATCCATGCCCAGCGCAAGCCGCTCGGCAAGTGTCGCCGCCTTCTTGCGGCGCCACATTTTATCCGTGATGGGAAACCCGTCGCGCTCGGCGCGAAACGCCCCAAACATACGAATCTCGATATGGTCGATGGTATCAACGGCTTCAACCTCGCCGGCCTGGAACAGGCGCTCGCCCTCCCCTTCCAAATCGTCGCGCAGCGAATACCGCGACAGCTCGCGCACGGGAAGCTTCTTGCGTATCCTGGTCGCCGGCTCGCCCAGACAATGCATGGCAAGGCGCGCAAAGAGCCGATACGACGGTTCCAGAATCCCCGCGCGATTCATGGACATCCAGGCCGCAAGGTCGCTGTCTCGGCCCGCACAGGCCAAATGCAGCGCCACCATCCAGGCTTCTGCGCCACCAACCTGCGTCTGGCTTATATCGAGTAGCTCCGCTTCCTCGCGAACCGAAACCATCGAGGTGTTACGCAGATATGCCGCGCGCTCCAGCAGCAATGCGTTATCGCGCATATACGCAATCGACTCCTCGGCAAGTTTGAGCACTTGGACCGCACGGAACTTTGCATTAACCGGCCGTCCCTCTGCCAGCGACTGCCAACCTTCTAGCAACAGGCCAAACAGCTGAATCTGGTTGTCGCGCATGCGCACGGCAAAACGATCGAGCTCGTTGAACGCCGCATCGTCGGTTACCGGCAAGCCGGAAAGGAGCCGCCGTGCCGCCAACACCATGCGCACCCAGATAGCCATCGCCTTAAGCCCACGTACGTCGAGCGCCTCCCGCACCACCGTCATCTCGTCGTCACGCTCGTCGGTTCCCGCAAACGACCCGTCAAAGAGCTCCACCAGCATACTATCGGCCCGTATAACAATCCCCGCGATGTCGAGCTCGCAATCGTAGGCCTTGCTCGTTTTGAGCTGCTGTAGAACGCCGCCGTCATCTCCCCGCTCGGTCAGGCACCGCTTGATCTCGATATGCGCAGACAACATATCGAGTGCGGTATGGGATGTCTCGATTTCTGGCACGGCCAGGTTCGTAGGAAGCCCAAGCCCGTTGTCCCCATAGCAAACAGCCGTCAGCGTCTGGGCCACCCTCCATGAAACAGGGTCTATTTCGCAGGCCGCCCGTTCGCCCCCGCGCTCGATAACCGATGCCATATAGCGAGCGAGCTTTGTATTGGACACGCTGACCGCTGCCAGATATACGCCGAGCGCCTCGGCAGGCGTTGGCTCTGGAGCCGGATCGTCGGCATCGATCGTGCCCAGCGCTGCTCGGCAGATATCGGCCCCGTGCCCCGTCAGAGCAAGATCGACCCCATACTGCCCAGCAAGTTCAAGGACCGCCTCACGGTCCAAAAAGGCATCCGCCAGGCCCATCGCCGCATCGCATCGGCCCGCCTTAAGCAAAATCCGGGCCGCCCTCGGAACAAGTTCGGGGCGAATCTCGGCCACCAACTTACGCAAACGCAAACGTCCGTTATCCTCCGTGCCCAGACACGTAAAACTCCGCTCGGCGGGATCCAAGCCAAAGATCGGGTAGTCGCGTACAAAGTAGGACTGGTCGACCATCGACAGCCTCATCCCACAAGCCTCGAGTTCTGCGATATTGCCCTCGCCCATCAAAACCATGAGACATGCCACACAAAACAGCGCATTGTTGTCGAGCGAAGCCAGATCGACAAGTGCCGCGCCATATACGTTGACGATCTCGTTTTCGAGCAGGCCGGCTACGTCGCCTTGGCCATACAGACCCGTCTGCAATGCCGAAACCAGCTCGGGCACGCCCTGCGTGAGCTGATAGAAGTCGAGCGATGTGCTGATCGAAAACGCCGATGCCCACGCCGAATACTCATAGGCATGCACCTTGAGCATCTGCGCATTGATCTTAACCGAATCGCCCAGCCCATGAATCAGCTGACGATTTGAAGGACGGCAGGAGATAAAGACCCCAACCCCCATAGCGCGCAGGCCGCGAATCCTGTCGATGAGGTCTTCGGTATCGTGCTGATCGAGGTTTGGCACATTATCAATCGCGATAAGGGAGTGCGGTTTGTCTTTGAGTTCTTCGGTAACCACCTCGAGCTGCATAAACACCTCGCGCCCGGTGGCGCGATCGGCCTCGATAATCCGCACGGGGCCTCGCGTCGGGTCGCATTTAACCTCATGGGTGTACTGCAGCAGCACCGAGGTCTTCCCAAACCCGTCGGGCGCATAAAGAACCACGATGCCGGCCTTTCGGCCCTTGGCGATAAGCTCATTCATCAAGCGTTCGCGTCGCACCATATAGCCTCCGCCCAGCGGCATCAGCTCGAGCTCGTCTATACTGCTCAAATCGTTTACCATGCCCGCTCCTCAACTCGACCGTATGGACACTGTAGCCGCAAGACCATACAAGCCGCGCTATGAATAGAGCGACCTTGTGTTTTAGGTTGTCTTTTGGTACGCAAGCGGCAAGTTTTTGTACAGCGAGGGCCGATTGTTATTAATCCCCCGACTAATCGGTCTTTAAGCAGGTAAATGAGCTTGTCAGCTTGTCCCATCTAAGCGGCAGTGTAACGCAGATGAACAAGGTTAAGCCATGTCATTCAACTCGCCTAGCACCCGCTACCGTCTACGACCTTCTAGTGGCATTTTTGCATAGAATCTGGTATAGAATGAATCAAGCTGTTGGACATCCGGCATTCGTCAAGCTTGCGGCAAGTTTTTGGTCAAGTGGGCAAAAAAGGATAGCAAAAAGGCCCCCGCAAAGCGGAGGCCTTAGGCAAGGCTATGTCGAGCTGCAGGATTCGCGCTACTCGCAAAGCGAAAGGGCGGCCTCGTCGGCAACGACAACGCAGTTGGTGTGCAGCTGCAGGATCGAAGCCGGGCACTCGGGCGTAACCGGGCCATAGCACATGTCATGCACGGCCTGAGCCTTGGCCTCGCCGTTGGCGACGACCAGGATCATGCGGGCATACATGATGGTCTGGGTACCCATGGTGTAGGCCTGACGGGGAACATCGTCGATGCTGTCGAACAGGCGGCTGTTGGCCTGAATGGTGCTCTCGGTGAGGTCGACGCAGTGCGTACCCTTGGAGAAGTGGTCATCGGGCTCGTTGAAGCCGATGTGGCCGTTGTTGCCAATACCGAGCAGCTGCAGATCCGGGTAACCGGCCTCGGCGACGATCTTGTCGTACTCAGAGCAGGCAGCGGCGGCGTCGGGGTTGGAACCGTCGGGCACATGCGTGTTGTTCAGGTCGATGTTGATGTGATCGAAGAAGTTCTCACGCATGAAGTAGTGATAGCTCTGGGGATCGTCGTGCGAAAGGCCGCGATACTCGTCCAGGTTGTAGGTGCTGACCTCGGCAAAGTCGACGTCGCCCTTCTCGTACCAAGCAGCAAGCTGCTTGTAGGCACCGATCGGGGTGGAGCCGGTGGCAAGACCCAACACGCAATCGGGCTTGAGGATAACCTGCGCCGAGATGATATTGGCGGCCTTGCGGCTCATATCCTCGTAGTCTTTAGCTTTAATGATCTTCATTACGCGTCCTTTCTCGTACAAGAGAGGCAAGGCTCCCTTACAAGCACTTGCCCGCGGCCCGCGTCGGCCGCAACCAACGTGTGCGGCCACCAGGGCGAGGTCGCGTAATGTATGTGTCTCGTGTCTAGCCGCGTCGAGGCCCCTGCCCGTCCACGGTGACCCGAAGCTGTTTAGCCTCGGACGTTTCCCATCTTGCCACGGAGGGCGTCCTCTTTCAAGGGCGCCCTCCGTAAACGTGTTTGAATTGTAGGCTAATGGCCACGTGCACTTGCTAGCGCTCGCGAGCAACGATGAGTTGGTCCATCTCTTCGACATGCACGCCAACGGAGCCCTTGATGCTTGAGAACTCAACGGAGTTGCACACCAAGATGGGAACCGTCACATCGTAGCCCTCGGCAGCAATTGCCTCGCGATCGAACTCAATGAGTACATCGCCCTTATGGACGATGTCACCCACTTGCGCATGTACGGTAAAGTGCTTGCCCTCGAGCTGAACAGTGTCCAAACCAACGTGGATGAGCACGTCCAAGCCATCGACCGTGTTAAGCGCAACGGCGTGTCCCGTGGGAAAAATGGCCTCGACCTTGGCGTCAGCCGGTGCAATCACACGCGTTCCGGTGGGCTGAATCGCCACGCCCTGGCCCAAAAGGCCGGTGGCAAACGTCTGATCGTTTACCTCGGAAAGCGGAATGACGTCGCCCGAGATGGGAGCATCCAGCGTAAGGACTCGACCACGCATACCAAAAGACCTTAGGACTTTAGTGAACATGCTCCCCCTCGGACATACCAATCAATCAAAATAACCTTAACAGTTTACCACTTGGCAACGGTTTTTGACCATTAGGGAAGTTCGCGCTTGACAACCTCGACGATGTCGTCAACAACGCGCTGGGTCAGCTCGTGCGTCTCAGCCTCGGCCATCACACGGACCAGCGGCTCGGTACCGCTCGGGCGCACCAGAATGCGGCCGCGGCCGTCAAGCTCCTTCTCGGCAGCAGCGACGGCATCCCAGATGGGCTGGCAATCGTCCAGGCCGGCCTTGTTGTCGGAATGCACGTTGACGAGCACCTGCGGGTACTTCTTCATGATGCCGGAAAGATCGGTGAGGGTACGACCGGTGCGCTTGAGCACGGCCAGCAGCTGCAGAGCCGTCACCAGGCCGTCGCCGGTGGTGTTGTGCTCCAGGAAGATGATGTGGCCGGACTGTTCGCCGCCGATGACGGCGCCGTCCTCGAGCATACGCTCGAGGACATAGCGGTCGCCCACGGCGGTCTGGACCATCTCGAAGCCCTGCTCCTTCATAGCGATGGAGAAGCCCAGGTTGCACATGACGGTCGAAACGATCTCGGAGTTAGCGAGCTTGCCGCGAGCGGCGAGGTCAGAACCGCAGATAGCCAGGATGTAGTCACCGTCGATCTCATTGCCCTCGCTGTCCACGAACAGTACGCGGTCGGCGTCGCCGTCGTGGGCCAGACCGATGTCAGCATGGGTGCGCAGCACGAGCTCGCGCAGGGGCTCAAGATGGGTGGAGCCGCACTCAACGTTAATGTCAGTGCCGCAGTAATCGGTGTTGATAGCGTGCACCGTGGCACCCAGGCGCTGCAGCGCGGCGGGCGTAGTCTGGCAGGAAGCACCGTGACCGCAGTCGACGGCAACGACCAGGCCGTCGAGCCTCAGGCCATCAAGCGTATCGATGGCGTGGTCGACGTATGCCTTGCGGGCGTCCTTCATCTTGATGATGTGGCCCACGCCGGCGCCAGTCGGCAGCGTGTCGGCAGCCATGGCTTCCTCGGACATGACCCAGGCGCTGATCTCTTCCTCGACAGCATCAGGAAGCTTCATACCCTTGCGGCTAAAGAACTTGATGCCGTTGAACTCCGGCGGATTATGCGAAGCAGAGATGACGATGCCGCCGTCGAGCTCGTTCTGAACGGTGAGCAGTGCCACGGCAGGCGTGGGGATAACGCCGCAGCAATGCGGGCGGCCGCCCTCGGCCATAATGCCGGCGGTCAGAGCGCTCTCGAGCATGGTGCCCGAAAGGCGCGTGTCACGGCCGATGCAGATGTCCGGACCAAGAAACTTGGTCGCCGCGCGGCCCAGGCGAAACGCGAGGTCGCACGAAAGATCGGCGTTGGCGACGCCACGGACGCCGTCGGTACCGAAGATGTTCTGGGGCATAGGATCGCTCCTTCCCTAGCAGGCGATATGCAACCGCCCGCCCTAGTCGAAAAAGAAAAGCGGGACCCGCCGAGGAATCGGCAGGCCCCGCTTGTACATTGTATCTCGAAAGGAGATAAAACCTTAGCGCTTGGAGAACTGGGGAGCGCGGCGGGCCTTCTTGAGGCCGTACTTCTTGCGCTCGACCACGCGAGCATCGCGCGTAAGGAAACCGGCCTTCTTGAGGTCAGCACGGTAGTCGCCAGCGTTCAGAAGAGCGCGAGCGATGCCCAGGCGCAGAGCGCCGGACTGACCGGAGATGCCGCCGCCATCGCACAGAGCGATAACGTCGAACTGACCGGCGGTGTCGGTCACCTTGAAGGGAGCAAGGGCGTTCTCAACGAGCTGATGACGGCCGAAATACTGCTCGGCGTCACGCTTGTTGATGGTCACCTTGCCGGTGCCGGGGACGAGACGGACGCGGGCGACGGCGTTCTTACGACGGCCGGTACCCTGGTAGACAACGGTGTTCTCAGCCATCTTTAAGCCTCCAGCTCAATCTTCGTGGGGTTCTGGGCAGCGTGCGGATGCTCGGCACCAGCGTAGACCTTAAGCTTGGTCATCTGGGCACGGCCGAGGGTGGTCTTGGGCAGCATGCCGCGAACGGCGCGCTCGATGACCTTCTCCGGGTGCTTCTCCATAGCCTGGCGGAAGCTCTCAGCCCTGAGGCCGCCGTTGTAGCCGCTGTGGCGATAATAGGTCTTCGTGTCGGCCTTGTTACCGGTAAGCTGGACCTTATCGGCGTTGATGACGACAACGAAGTCGCCGCAGTCGCTGTTGGGCGTGAACTGGGGCTTGTTCTTACCGCGCAGGATCATTGCGATCTGGGTGGCAAGACGGCCCAGGACAGCACCATCGGCGTCGACGAGAACCCAGTTGCGCTGGACCTCGCCCTGCTTGGCGTAGTGAGTCGATTTCGAAATCACTTAGACTCCTCCATGTACAGTACGTGTTGTTACAGAGATTCACGGGGCTCTGCAAGTAACCCGTCCATATTACCCCGCTCGCCGTCCGAGTCAACAGGTATTTTGGCTCCGACCAGAGTTTCTGCACATGTCATCCACGAGCCGTGATTTTTCCAGCTCTTTAGCTGTTGCCATTTTTTGAGGGTTCGCCGTCGCTAGCGTTCAACGAACTCTTGGATTTCCGCGAGCAGGCGCTTTGCCTCCTGACGGCCCTGGATATACAGGTCCAAAAGCTTTGCCGAATCGTGCTCGACATGGCCGACCTCGACCGGCTTTTGCGGAGCGACGACCAGCGCACGGCCCTCGCGCTCATACTTCCACAGGTGCATGCGCTGCATGTTGTAGCGGTCGTGGCGCGTCTCGATAGCCTCGAGCAGATAGGGGTAGTCGGCATAGCGGGCTCGTGCGGCGGGCATAAACTCGTAGGGCTTTTTCTCGTACGAGCGGTCCTGCGTGACAATGACAACCGCGCGATCGAAGCCCGCCTCCTCGAGCACATGCTCGATGGGAACCGAATCGGCTACGCCACCGTCGACGTATTTGTGCCCGTCAATCTCGACCGGCGGCGTCACCAGCGGCAGCGACGTCGATGCGCGCACGGCATCGAGGTCGAGCACGGCGCTTTTGACCGGGAGGTACGTGGCGGTTCCAAAGAGCATGTCCGTAGCGACGGCGTACATCTCGATGGGGCTCGCGTCGAACGTCTCGTTGTCAAAGGGATCCAGGCGGTCCTGGACATCATTGAAGATAAAGTCGTAACCAACAATAGAGCCCGTGGACGCAAACGATGCGGCGCCCATGAAGCGGCTGTCGTTGCAGAAAGCCAGGTTGATGCGGTTGGCACGGCCGATCTGGTGCGACTTGTAGTTCACGCCGTTGAGGGCGCCGGCCGATACACCGTAGACAGCCGGAATCTCGACGCCAGCCTCCATGAGAACGTCGAGCACGCCTGCGGTAAACTGCCCGCGAAAACTACCGCCCTCCAAGACGAGCGCGACCTTGCCGGCGTTCTTTGCCTTATCTTCTGCAGTCATATTGACCTCCTGCGATTGCGTTTTGGCTTTCTTCTACCCAGTTTTGGGATGGAGGGCGCGCAGGTTTTTCGAGGCGGCAGGTGAAGCGGAAAGTGTGCCCCAGTTTGAGGCGGGATTCCGGGATGAACTTTCCGCCTGGGCCGCCATTGGGAAAGCGTGTCCCGGCCTGCGTTGACGCGGCATTTTCTTTACGCCCGCGCCCTGCACAGAGTTCGATTCTCCGCGGGTAGAGATGACGTTGGCGCGGGAGCATTGTCGGCTGTCATCCGATCGGCATCGCATCTGTTTTGGGTTGGGGCTTTGCGCGGAGAATCCGCGTATTTGCTTCGCAAATACGCACCGGCTTCGGTCGGCTGCCGCCGCCCTCGCCCGCTCGCTACAAACGCTCCGCGTTTGTTTAACGCTCGCGCCCTGCACAGAGTTCGATTCTCCGCGGTACGGACTAGAAATAAAAAGGCAGGTAGATACGAATATCTACCTGCCTGTTACTTATGGTGGAGGCGCGGAGAATCGAACTCCGGTCCACGAAAGCCCCCTGATTGGCATCTCCAAGCTCAGTCGCTGGTTTAGTCTCGGACGCTTTGCGCGCAGCGACACGCTCGCGGCGTCCTAACCGGTTCGGTCTTAGCCTGCGCCATACCGATTACGTGCGCAGGAGCATTCCCCTAAAATGACGTCGCGCCGGTGTCGGGGAAATCACCGGGTTGACGCGCCGCTATAAACTAAGCAGCGAGAGCCATAGGCTCAAAAGAAGAGTTGTTGTCAATTCAATTTGACGGTACCCCTGTTTAACGAGGCGAGGAGACCTCGGCTTGCTTCCTCTCTCAGAGCTATCGTGTCGAAACCAGTCGCCCCCGAATGTTGGGAAAGTCTGGATGGTATCGGGCCTGCAAACACCCGATAACCGTCGACTTTTCAAGGAACACGCGCGGTGAATCCCGCTTGTGGAGTGTTATCTTACCACGTTCTGAAAGCGGACAGCTGTTCTATGCACGAGCTGTGAAGACCCTAATGTGCACCACACTTCGCACTTTTGCCACCGATCGCGTCACGTATATTTTCGCCAAGCAAACTTGACCCGTCGAAAGGACCGTTATGGATACCAAGCAGCAACTCGTCAATGCCCTCGCAGGCCTGGGCTCAACCATTACCGAAGCTATGGATGTCATCGAAGGCTTTGTCCCCTGCGGACATCCCGCCCTCACGGTTTCGAACGCCCTTGTTGCGCTGAACGCCGACGATGATGCAGCTCTCGCCCAGCAGCTTGAGACCGTCGAGGGCTTTATCGACCACGTGAGCGAGAACCGCGGCGTGACCGCCTACCACGGCATCGAGGTCGAGCTCGCGGGTCCCAAAGCCGACCTGCTCGCAGCAATCCGCGAGGTAGGCACCCTTATGCAGACCGCGGGCGTCAAGAACACCCAGGTCAACGAGTGGGTCTACCGCAGCTTAGCCGCACTCAACAGCTCCGACGAAAAGGCAGCCGAGCAGCTCGCAGAAAGTCCCGCCATTAAGGCAGCGCTTTTGTAATTAAAGGATGCGTGGCCTTCTGAGCGCCGACGTTCCGAAGGCCACACAGACAGCCAGGCGCTAGCAGGACACCCGCCCACCGCGTTCTGCCAGCGCGAGAATCGGCATCATTTGGCGCGGGGTCTTCGCTGCAAGATCGGCATGTTCGAGCAGCTTGTGATCGTTGGTCACTAAGTAATCGACCTGGGCGCGTTTGCATGCGGCGAGTACCAGGTTGTCCTCGTAATCGCGATGGAGCGTCAGATATTTATCGGCTAGCCACAGATCGGATGCGTCTGCTCCCACGGCCGTGGCGTTTTCGGTCATATTTCGAACAAACGCCAGCGCCGCATCGCCAATCGCGCGGGCAGAAGCCTCGTCGAGCGCTCCCCCGCTGGCAAGAACGCTACGCTTCAGCTCGTGTTGGACAACGTACAGCACGTCCTTAGCGATATGCACCGGGAAGAACAGCAATGCCCCCACCTCCGTCGCCTGCCCAATAAACGCACGCGCAGCAAGCGACTCGGCATGGTCAACGCAAAACGAATCAACCCACACATTCGCATCCACCATGATTTTAAGAGGGGCTCCGCTCACAGGATCATCCCCTTTTGGCGATAGCGCTCGTCCATGGTTTCGGAATAGATTGTGTCCCAACCGCGATCGTCGGATACGGGCGACGTAGCGATGCCCAAATCTGCATAAAGCCGGTCTGCCGCCGCCCACGACGCGGCAAACGGAGTATCGGGCGCGACGGTCTGCTGCCGGTCGTCGACGGCCGCAAGCACTTCCTCGCACTGCCCGCCACCCTGCGCGACCTTGGCCACCACCTTTTTGATGAGCTCGGGCAATGACCCGCCCGAAAGCCGCAGCGCCTCCTCGGCACGGTTCTTAACCTGGCGATCCACGCGAACGTTCACCTGCGCCATGCCGCTAACAGCACCCACGTCGATTCCGCTCCCTTCAATTGCTAGCCCTGCTAGCAACACTATATAGACAAGCTAGCACATGGTCAAACGCAAAAGGCCTGCGCCCAGACGACACCGATGCCGTCTGGGCGCAGGCCAGATAACGTGGGCGAACACGTCTGCTAACGCAGGTAAGCCTTCGCGTTGCTCAGGCTGTAGGCGATCGTCGAGCCGTTGTGCAGCAGCGACGACGCCTGCGGGGTAATCGCGCCGGTAATGCCCAGCGCCAGGAGCGCCGAGTTGGTGAGCATCACCTTAGAGTAGGAGCTCGTCAGACGATCAATGAGGCCCTGGCTCATGCGGCGCAGGCGCACGATTGCGGCCAGATCCGTGTCGGTCAGGATGATGTCAGCGACCTCCTTGGCGATATCGCTGCCGCCGCCCATTGCCAGGCCCACGTCGGCCAGGCCCAGCGCCGGCGAATCGTTGACGCCGTCGCCCACCATGGCAACGTGGCGCCCCTCGCCCTTAATGCGCTCCACATACGCGTACTTGTCCTCGGGCAGCAGCTCGGCCTTAAACTCGTCGACACCTGCCTCGCGAGCAATGCGCTCGGCCGTGCGCTCCGAGTCGCCCGTGAGCATGACCACGTGCTTAACGCCCAACGCGTGCAGGTCGGCGATGGCCTCGCGGACCCCGGGCTTAAGCGGGTCCTCGATACCGAGCACGCCCACAACGGTGCCGTCGACCGCCAGATACAGCGGCGACAGGCCCTGCATCTGGGACTCGATGCGCTCCTTTATGTCGGACTCGAGCTGCGCGCCCTCATCCTCAAACACAAAGTGTGCCGAGCCGATAATCGCGCGACGTCCTTCGATGGACGAAGCGATGCCGTGTGCCACGATGTACTCGACGGCAGCATGGCGCTCGCGGTGCTCGAGCCCGCGCTCGCGTGCCGCATTGACCACGGCACGCGCCACCGGATGCGGAAAATGCTCCTCCAGGCAGGCGGAAAGGCGCAGGACCTCGTCCTCGCTCCAGCCGTCGGTCGTCAGCACGCAAGCCAGGCGCGGCTGCGCCTCGGTCAACGTGCCGGTCTTATCAAACACGATGGTGTCGGCCTTGGCAAACGACTCAAAGTACTTCGCGCCCTTGACCATGACGCCCATCTTGGCAGCATCGCTCATGGCGGTCATAACGGCGACGGAACCCGTGAGCTTGAGCGCGCACGAGTAGTCGACCATCAGTGCCGCTGAGGTCTTGATGAGGCTGCGGGTGGTAAGCGCGACCAGGCCCGCGAGCAGAAAGTTCCACGGGACGATCTTGTTGGCGAGGTCTTCCATGTGCGACTGGCCCTCGGACTTGAGCGAGTCGGCCGTCTGTACGAGCGAGACGATCGAGCGCAGCTTGGTCTGAGCCGTATTGGCGCGCACGCGCACCAAGATGCTGCCGTCTTCCACGACGGTGCCGGCGAACACGTCGTCGCCCGCGCTGCGCTCGACGGCCAGCGGCTCGCCGGTCAGGGTCGCCTGGTTGACCATAGCGCTCCCCCGCTCGACCACGCCGTCGATGCAGATAGACATGCCAGTGCGCACGGCGACCAGATCGCCGGGCTCGAGCTCGGTCGCGGCAACGCTCACCTCGGTGTCGCCGACCACTTTTTGCGCCTTGTCGGGCACATCGAGCAGCGAGTTGATGAGCTCGTTTTCGCTCATGGCGCGGGTGTAGTCCTCGAGCAGCTCGCCCACGTTGAGCAGGAACATCGTCTGGCCCGCGGTGTCGACATCACGCTTGACGAACGAAATGCCGATAGCCGAAGCGTCGAGCACAGGAACGGTCAGGCGTGGCTGCGCGAGCTCACGGAGGGCAGCGCGCAAAAATGCCATGTAACCGGCCACGACAAACACCGCACGCAGAGGCGTCGGCAAGAACCAGCGACGTGCGTAATGGGCACCGACGAGTGTCGCCAGGTCCATAACGAGTTTGTGCTTGCGTGGCTCAAGCTGCATCACGTAGCCCGACTTGGCATCGGCGATAGCTTGAGCATCGAGTGCGCCCAGGGCGTCGAGCACGCTTGCGCGGCGCGGCTCGTCGTACTCCAGCGCCATCTGGCCAATGCGGCCATACACGCGCACCTTGTGCACGCCATCGATGTCGCCGCCAAGCTTAAGAAGTGCATCGAGATCGCTCTCTGGCACAGGACCCGCCAATTGAAGACGGGTCCTGCCGGGGATCTCGCTAATAATCGAGAATCTCATAGTTTGTGCCTGGGAGCGTTACTCAGCTGCCTCGTCAGCAGCGGCCTCGCTCTGGGTGATGTAGGCAGCCTCGGCAACCATGTCATCGACATTGGCCTTGGCCTGCTCGACCATGTCCTGGTAGCAGTTCTTGACGCGCATACCGCACGCGATGCCCTGCACGCAGGCGTTCTTTACCGGAGCGCTGGTAAGCAGCTTGATGCCGGCCGTACCAAGCAGAAAACCGCCACCGACAAGCAGGGTGTTAAACGTCGACTTCTTCATGTTGCTTCTCCCTTTTGCCGCACAAGCGCGGCATGGTGCCTTAGCACCCGAGTTCATTAGTTTGCTCGAGCACGCTTTTGAAAATAGTTTAGTATAACTATTTGGTCAACAATGGCTAACTTTTTGGAAACTATGGGGATGAACTCAATGTGACAAAGGGATTGTCCCTTTGTCACATTCCTATAGCCGCCAGGCAGCCGCTTCCTTTTGCAGCGCAACCATGCGGGCGAATTCTCCACCTGCCGCCTTGAGCTGTGCCGGAGTGCCCTGCTCGGCAACCACACCATCCTTGAGCACAACGATTTTGTCGGCATTTTCCACCGTACGCATACGGTGGGCAATAACGATAACCGTCTTGCCTGCAAGCAGACGGGAGAGCGCCTGTTGCACCACGGTCTCGTTCTCCACATCCAAGCTCGCCGTCGCCTCGTCCAACAGCACGATAGGCGCATCTTTGAGCAGCGCACGGGCGATAGAGATGCGCTGGCGCTCGCCGCCGGACAGCTTGGAGCCGTTCTCGCCAATCATGGTGTCGTAGCCCTGCGGCATGCGGTTCACGAACTCGTCGCAGTTGGCGGCACGCGCGGCCGCAAGCACTTCCTCATCGGTGGCATCACGACGCCCGAGGCGGATATTTCCCATCACCGTGTCGTCAAAGAGCAGCACGTCTTGGAACACAATGGCGTAATCACGCAGCAGCACCTCGGGATCCACGCTCGCAACATCCACGCCACCCACGGTGACCGTGCCTTCGGTGGCATCCCAAAAGCGCGCGGCCAGGCGGCACACCGTAGACTTACCGGAACCCGAAGGACCGACCAGTGCCGTGACCTCGCCTTCCTTGGCGGTAAAGCTCACATCGGTAAGAACTTTCTCGCCGGCGCGTCCGTCCTCGCCCGCACCATAGCCAAATGCCACGTGATCGAACACCACATCGTGGCCCACGGGCTCAAATTTCTCGCTGCCCCACGCCACAGGCTCTTCCATGATGGAACGCATGCGCTTGGCAGACGACTCGGCGGCAAACAGCTCGGACATTAACATTAACGCCTGGTCAAAGGGCGCATAGATACGGCTCACCATAAGCAGGAAGGCAAACATCACCAAAAAGTCGACCTGCCCGGAGGCGACCACCGCGGCGCCCGTAACCAGCGTGGTGGCAATGCCCAGACGCAGGATGACAAAGGCAGAGTTGACCAAAAGCCCGTTAGCGAGCTCGCCCTTGGTGGTCTCGCGCTCCTCGGCATCGATCACAGCGTTGAGTCCCTCAAGATAATGGGCCTCCTGGTTGGTGGCACGGATCTCGCGAACGCAGTCGAGCGTCTCTTGAATTGCCTCGGTAACCTTGACCTTCTCGGCACGCACGCGATCGAACACCGGGGTCATGGGGCCGCGTGTTAGATACAGCACGGCAAAGGCCACGGGAACGCTCCAAAACGCCGCGATCGCCAGCTGCCAGCAAAAGAACAACGACGCCACGAACACAATGGCGCTTGCGATGATGGCACCCCAAAGCTCTCCCAGCACGTGGCTGTAGGCGTGCTCCATAGCCTGGACGTCGCCCATGATGGTCTCGGTTAAATCGGCCAGATCACGACGACCAAAAAACGACAGCGGCAGTTTGCGCAAGCGCTCGGCGATCTCCATACGCTGCTTGCCGCACTCCTCGTAAAAGATGCAGTAGGTGTAGTAATACTGCTGCCAGTTAGAGGCAAAGAGCATCACGAAAAAGACCAGGAGGCCGCCCACGATCGGCAGGGCATCCGGCAGGTCAGCCCCGCTGGCGAGATGCTCGACAAAGCTGGCCATAACCAGGAATAGAAAGCCCATGCCGGCCATGGTAATGAGATTGGTGAGCGTGGTCCAGAAAATGCCGCGTTTTACGCCGGCGACGCCTTTATCGGATAGGAAATACTTCTTTTGGAATGAGGCGAACATTTAGGCCTCGCCTCCCTTCGCGACGGCGGTATCCGCGGTCGTAGCAGTAATCTTCCAACTCGCGGCCTGTTCGTATTCGGCCCACATCTTGGCATACAGACCCTCTTGGGACAGCAACTCGGCATGGGTACCCGACTCCTGCACGCTGCCCTGGTTGAGCACCACGATTTGGTCTGCGCCCACTACAGTCGAGAGTCGGTGCGCAATCATAATGACTGTGCGACCAGCCGCCAGCTTGCTAAAGGCGCGCTGGATGAGCGTCTCGTTCTCGGGATCGGCAAACGCCGTGGCCTCATCGAGCACCACGATAGGCGCGTCTTTAAGGATCGCGCGGGCGAGTGCCACGCGCTGGACCTCGCCGCCCGAAAGATATGCTCCGCCGGCACCGAGCATGGTATTGATGCCCTGTGGGAGCTTGGCCACAATGTCGTCGCACTGAGCTGCGGAGAGGGCCGCACGCACTTCGTCGTCAGTGGCCGTAGGCTTGGAGGCGCGCACGTTATCGGCAAGTGTTTGCCGGAACAGCTGGTTGGTCTGGAACACGAAGGCGACCTGGTCCATAAGCTCGTGCGAATCCATATCGCGAACGTCCACACCGCCTACGAGCACTCGACCCGAGGAAACATCCCAAAAACGCGGGATCAGGCTTGCGCAGGTTGACTTACCGCCACCAGAGGGACCCACCAGGGCGAGGGTGCTACCAGCGGAAACGCTGAAACTTACATGGCTAACGGCAGGTGCTTCGGCACCTTCGTACGTAAAGCTCACGTCCTCAAATCGCACGTCGCCGCCGGCAGGGTGCTTGGGTTGTGCGGGCACGGAAAACTGCTTGGAATCCATGACGCTTCGAATACGAGCCAACGAATCGGCACTCATCTGAGAGGCCTCGCCCACAAACATGAGCTTGGTCATGGCCGTCGGTACCACGGCCGAAAATATCGCGTAAAACGTGAAGTTGGTCATAAAATGCGCGAAGTCCGTCTCGCCTGGCGCCAACAGCAACGCCACGGGCAACAGGAATGCCACAAGACCATTGAGCGCGGTAAGGTTGAGTACCTGCGGACCTCGGCAGAACGTGCCCGCATAGTTTTGCGCCATGTCGGCGTATTCGGCGATTGCATCGTGGAAGGCCTTAAAGGAGTAGACCGTCTGCTGAAACACCTTGACCACGGGGATGCCGCGTACGTATTCGGTGCCGGTCTTGTTCATCTTGACCAGCGCTCCCATGTAGGCCTTCATGAACTCGGCGCCTTCGCCGCTCATCATGGTGGCCATGGCGCCAAACGAAACGACGACCGAGATAAGGCATGCCGCGCCCAAGCGCCAATCGAGGGCGAAAAGCAGCACGAGCAAGCCCACGACCATGGCGGCGGCGCCGGCGATATCGGGCAGCATGTGCGCGAGCAGGGTCTCGGTGGAGGCGGCGCATCCGTCTACAATACGGCGCAGCTCACCGGTGGCGTGCGTGTCAAAGTAGCCGAGCGGCAGCTTAAGCAGGTGCTCGCTCGTAGTCTTGCGGATATTGGACGCGCAGCGAAACGCAGACAGGTGCGTGCACATGAGCCCCACGAAATAAGCTACGATGCTTGCCAGCGCAAACCCCACGGCCCACCAGCCATACATCGCGATGTCGCAGGCTTCGCTCCAGTTAGGTGCCGCGGCGATCAGGTCGCGAGCGACAAGCCAAATGCACACGTACGGGCCAAAGCTCAGCAGCTGCGAGAGCGCCGAGAGCGCCATGCCCAAATACGTTAGGAATTTACGGTCACCGGCATACGCGAGCAACTCGCCGATGCCTCCACCTTCCCTTTTTGATCCCTTTGCCATGAGATTCCTTTCTAACGGCTTGAGAGTTAACCGTAATGAACTTATCATTGATGTGTTAGCCATGGCTCACAATCAAGCCAGGCGTGGACGTTTCTGCAAAGGAAAGGAACGCTTTTGCAAATACGGCGGGCAGCGACCGACATAACCGAGCTCTACGCACCACAGTTTGAGCAGTTTGGCCTGGAGCTTTCCGGCAAGGGCGCTGTCTTTACCGGCGAGGTGGCAAACGATCGGGCGCACGGACGCGCATGGATCATGCCCCTCTCCCCTGCCTGCATCGTCATGGAGCATTTCATCACCCCGACGCACGATATGTACCTGGCCGAATACACACCCGAGCCATATGCCTGCGTGAGCGAGGTCAGCGCGCCCACACTTACATGCATGCCCGAGGCTGGCATAACGCCCGCGAACCTCAAACCATTGCATGGACCGTGGTCAAACAATGCCGTTTGCAGCTTTATCCAAGATAACTGTGGCGAGGAATTAAGCCCGCTGTTTGCGGGGGAGCTCTATCACTCGCGCTCGGTGCTCTTTTTGCCTGGATATTTTGACGAACTGGAGCACCGCTATCCCACCGAGTTCGCGGGAATCTTTGAGGCGTTTGCCGAGCCATGGCACGAGGAAGCGACGTCTGCCATCTGCCACACGCTGCGCCGGATTAACGAGGACCGCGCTCACACCGTAGGCGGACACGTCTATATGCAGGGCATCGTGGAGACCATGGTCGCGGAGCTCGCCTGTTCGCGCGCGGCCCACAAGCAGGCGCGGCAGGCGGCAGACACACGCGTCAGCATAACCATTGCCGAAGAAGCAACGGCAATGATTGAGCGCGCGCTCGACAAAGGCAGACGTGTGGGTATCAACGAGGTGGCCGAGAGGCTCTACACAAGCCGCTCCAAACTATGCGCCACCTTTAAGGCCCAAACTGGCGAGTCCCTGGGCACCTACATTCGCAGACGCCGTATGGAGCGAGCAAAGGACCTTTTGGCCGATAGCGCGCTCACAATAGCGCAGGTGGCAGAGCGTCTAGGCTACCCTCAACAGGCCGCCTTCGCCCAAGCCTTCAAACAATACACCGGCACCACCCCCACCGCTTGGCGAAGCAAGCATCGCTAAGGCCCAAGCTCCCTGGCCGTAACGGAGCGATTAATTAGCCGCCGCCCGTCAGCTCACCCAGGATCTAAACGTCAAGATGCGCACAATCAAGCGCCTTTTTGATAAGAGGGACAGATCGATCAGCCAAATACAACGGAATGTTGAGCACCCCGTCGTCGAGCTTTAGGTTCTTAAGTGAGTAGCGGACCCTCAATGGAGTCGTCTCCGCATGCTTGTCGGCATAGTACTTAAGGCTCTTGGAATGAACGACCTCTCCCGATTTGACCTCGACGGGAACGATTTCGTTTCCGACTTGAATCAAAAAATCGACTTCGTGCTTCGGCTTCTCGTTTGTCCAATAACGCGGAGCAGCATCTAACTGTGAAAGTAATGCCTGAAGCACATAGTTCTCGGCGAACGAACCTTTGAACTCCGAAAATAGCGCATCCGAGATGGCAAAAGCGGACGCATCCAGCCTTGCCATGCGGCGCAGCAAGCCGACATCAAGACAGTAGACTTTAAATGCCTTGAGGTCATCGTACGCAGAGAGCGGCACACCACCGGCAGCATTAAGGCGAACCGCCGTGATGAGCCCAGCATCGGCAAGCCATTCCAGAGCATCCTCGTATTCTCGAGCACGAGCCCCCTCGCGCACCGCACCCCAAACGAACTTTTTGTTCTCGCGCGCCAACTGAGCTGGAATCGAGTTCCATATTTGCGAAAGCTTGGCGAACTGCGCACGGCCACCATGCTTGGCAAAATCGCGCTCGTAGGAATCCAAGAGATCAGACAACACCTTATCGACCTGAACGATATCGCCCGTCTCCGCCCACCGGCCAAGAGCCTCTGGCATGCCGCCGCATGCAAAATAACGACGAAGATGCTCGACGAGACGGACATGGAAGAAATCGGGCACTGTCTCGATCTGATCCAGGCCGCCAAGGTATTCGTCGTAGTTTGCAGCGCCCTCGGCTTTCAGAAACTCGGAAAAGCTCATGGGGCGCATCTCCATGAACTCGACCTTTCCCACCGGAAAAGCGCTGGTCTCACGGGACAAGCGAACGCCCAACAAAGACCCTGCGCATGCGACGTGATACTCGGGGGCCTCGTCACAGAAGTATTTAAGGGCACCGACTGCAGAAGGACAATCCTGGATCTCATCAATAATAAGCAGCGTCTCGCCAGGATCGATAGGCTGTCCAAGTGCCAGGGAAAGATTTGAGATGATCCGTCGAGGATCGCGCGTACCTTCGAAAAACTGAGCGTACTCGCTCTGTACCCCAGGTGACGGCTCCTCGAGCGTCAGATACACATAATTGATGTACGAGGTTCGGCCGAACTCCTTAAGCGCCCACGTCTTTCCAACCTGGCGCGCCCCCTTAAGGATAAGCGGCTTACGATATTCTGACGCTTTCCAAGCGTTAAGCTTGGCAATGATATCTCGCTGCATGACCGAACCTCCCGCAAAGAAACTTCCGTAAACGTGATATTTCCCACATTTTACCCTAGGTAAAACGTGACATTTATCACATTTACGGAAGTTTTAAGCTCATTTCGCCACACTTTCATCACATTTATTGCAATGTGACAAAGGGACAGTCCCTTTGTCACCCGCACAAAAATGGACGCGCCAACGGCGCGCCCATTCACTCTATTCAATTCAGCCTACCTGACCCGAACGGCCGAGTCGTTGCAGAACCCGGGAGCCCCGGCAGGGCGGGTGCTTGCTCAAAATGAGTTCCGCACGCAAAGAAGGCCACTTAATGTGGCCTTCGTCTTGCGCAGGACTGTTCGAAATTTTGAGCAAGCACCCGCCCTGCCGGGGCTCCCGGGTTCCCGCTTACGAGAGCGACGTTCTCAGCAACTCGTTGAAGAGCTTCGGGTTGCCCTTGCCGCGGCTCGCTTTCATGCACTGGCCCACCAAAAAGCCGATGACCTTCTGGTTGCCGTCACGATACTGCTGCGCCTGATCGGCACAGTTTGCCAGCACCTCGTCCACAATCGGCTGCAGTGCGCCGGCGTCGCTCACCTGACGCATACCGCGCTCGTCGACAATCTTGTTGGGGTCGTCGCCGGTCTGGGCCATGGCCTCAAAGACCTCGTGTGCCTGGTTGGAGCTGATGGTATCGGTCGCGAGCAGCTTGGCAAGGGCTGCCACCTGAGCCGGCGCGATGCCGGACTCGGTGAGCGACACGCCTGCGCCCTTAAGGTAGGCGATCATCTCGTTCACCAGCAAGTTTGCAACCGTCTGGGCCTCCTTGCCAGCCATACCGGCAGCGGCGGCCTCAAAGAACTCGGCAAACTCCGGGTCGCCGGCGATCTGCTCGGCATCGGCCGTCTTAATGCCAAAATCGGCCTCAAAACGGGCACGCTTGGCATCGGGCAGCTCGGGAATCTCGCCACGGCAGCGGTCGATGAACTCGTCGTCCAGGTCGAACGGCGCCAGGTCGGGATCGGGGAACAGGCGATAGTCGTCTGCCGTCTCCTTCACACGCATGACCACGGTGCGCTTGCGGCTGGGCTCCCAGTGGCGGGTCTCCTGGTAGATGATGCCGCCCTCCTCGAGCACCTCGGCCTGGCGGCAAATCTCGTAGGCAAGGCCGTCATGCAGGCTCTTAAACGAGTTGAGGTTCTTGAGCTCGGTCTTGGTGCCCAGCTTGGTCTCGCCGCGGCGACGCAGCGACACGTTGCCGTCGCAGCGCATGGAGCCCTTCTCCATGGAGCAGTCGGAAATGCCCAGCGTCACAAAAATGCGACGGAGCTTCTCCATAAACAGGCGAGCCTCCTCGGGCGTGCGCAGGTCGGGCTCGGTGACGAGCTCAATCAGCGGCGTGCCGCAGCGGTTGTAGTCGACGAGCGACTCGGCAGCGGCGGTAATGCGGCCCTCGGCACCGCCCACGTGCACCATCTTGGCGGCATCCTCCTCCATGTGGATGCGCAGGATGCGAATGGGCACCGTGTAGGAACCGTCCTCGCGGCGCTCAGGCATCTGCAGGTTGGACGCGTCGTAGCTGGCCAGATGGCCGGCACGCTGATTGCCCTCGCGCATGGTCGACGTCATGGACGTGGACAGGCCCTCGGCGTTGGCCGAGGCGCTCGCCAGGCTCTGAGCCTCGGCCTCGCCAAACGCGCAGTCGGGGCGCTCGGCGGCACCGCGACCGGTCACATCCAGATCAAGGTGACCGTACATGGCAAAGGCGACCGGACCCTGCGTGGTCTGGAAGTTCTTGGCCATGTCGGGATAGAAGTAGTGCTTGCGGTAGAACATCGAGTGGCGCTGAATCTCGCAATTGGTGGCGAGACCTGCCTTGACGATGCTCTCGATGGCGCGCTTGTTGGGCACCGGCAGGGCGCCGGGCAGGCCCAGGCACACCGGGCACACGTTGGCGTTGGGCTCGTCATCGTGGCTGAGCTTGCAGTTGCAGAACATCTTGGTGTCGAGTGCGGTGAGCTCGGTATGGATCTCCAGGCCAATCACGGCCTCCCAATCCTGCAGGACCTCGGAAAGCTCCTTCATTACAGCTCGCCTCCCTTCCCGGCAAAATCGGGCGCGACGGAAAGCACGGGCGCACCCGTGGCGGCATCGGCAAAGCCGCGCTCCAGGGCGCGGGCAAACGTGAGCAGCTGACGGTCCTTAAAGGCAGGTCCCACCAGCTGGGCAGAAACGGGCAGCTTGCTGTCCTCGCCCAGGCCCAGCGGCACCGAGATGCCACCGTTACCGCAAATATTGAGCGAAATGGTGTACAGGTCAGAGAGATACATCTGCGTGGGGTCGCTGATCTCGCCAAACTTAAAGGCCGTGCGCGGCGAAGCGGGCATGAGGATGGTGTCCACCTTGGCATACGCGGCGTCGTAGTCCTGCGTGATGAGCGTGCGGGCCTTTTGCGCGGCGTAGTAGTACTTGTCGTACACGCCCGAGCTCAGCAGGTAGGCGCCGAGCATCTGGCGGCGCTTGGCCTCGGCGCCAAAGCCGTGGGCGCGCGAAAGCGAGCTCTGGTCGGACAGGTTGGCGCAGCCCTCCTCCTGATAGCCGTAGCGAATGCCATCGAAGCGGGCCAGGTTGGAAAATGCCTCGGCCGGGCCGATGACGTAGTAGGCGGCGATAGCGGCATCCAGGTGCGGCAGGTCGACCTCGACCAGCTCGGCACCCTGGTTCTGCAGCTCCTGGGCGGCGCGCTGAACAGCGGCCTTGACCTCGGGCGTCAGGCCCTCGGCCTCCATAAACGCAGGAATGATGCCCACGCGCTTGCCCTCAATGCTGTCGTTGAGGTGCTCGGTAAAGTCGACGGCGCAATCCTGGCTGGTGCAGTCGTATGGATCGTGGCCCGCGCCGGTAAGCGCGTTCATGGCCAACGCGACATCCTCGACCGTGCGGCCAAAGGGGCCCACTTGGTCGAGCGACGAGCCAAAGGCAACCACGCCGTAACGGCTCACGGCGCCATACGTGGGCTTAAAGCCCACCACGCCGCACAGCGACGCCGGCTGGCGAATGGAGCCGCCGGTATCCGAGCCCAGCGAGAGCGCAACCTCGCCCGCGGCGACGGCGGCAGCGGAGCCGCCCGAAGAGCCGCCGGGCACACGCTCGGTATCCCAGGGGTTGTTGGTGCGGTGGAACGCCGAGCTCTCGGTGGAGCTGCCAAAGGCAAACTCGTCCATGTTGGCCTTGCCCATGGGCAGACAGCCGGCATCGAGCATGCGCTGGACGCAGGTGGCGGTGTAGACGCTCTGGTAGTTCTCGAGCATGCGGGAAGCGCAGGTGGTGCGCGTGCCCACGAGGTTCATGTTGTCCTTGATGGCCAGCGGCACGCCCGCGAGCGGGGGCAGCGGCTTTCCGGCGGCACGGTCGGCATCCACGCGCGCAGCGGCCTCGAGCGCGAGCTCGGGCGCCACCTGCAGGAATGCCTGGACCCCGCCCTCGCGCGCCTCGATGGCGGCAAGAGAGGCCTGGGCCACCTCGGTAGCGGTAAAGTCGCCGGCGGCAACGCCCACGGCGATCTGGGCGGCGGTAAGGGAATCGAAGCTTAGCGCCATTACTCGCTCTCCCCCTCTCCCAAAATGGACGGCACGCGGAAGTAGCGGTCGCGCGCGCTGCCGGCGTTCTCGAGCGCGACGTCGAGCGGCAGGTCGCGCTCGGGCTCGCGTAGGTCATCGCCCATCACGTTGGACAGGCTTCCGATGGGATGAAACGTGGGCTCCACGTCGGGCAAGTCATATTGCAAGACGGGCTCGAGCATCTGGACGGCGTCGTTCATGTAGGACGTCATCTGGGTGAGCTCGTCATCGGTCAGTGCGATCTTTGCGTACTCGGCGATGCCGCGCACGTCTTTCTCGCTGAGTGCCATAGGCGCTCCCTTCCGCATAACAGATAAACCGCTCTAGTATACAAGGCAACGCCGCTTGGAGCAGGTGCTTTACCTAAATGCAGCGAAAACGTAACGAGGGCGGCGGTTGGCAGGCGGTGGGCTGGCGGTTCTGCAGCGAAACCGCACCGTCCATAGTGAAAACCGTCTCGCCCGCAACGAAAAGCATCCCGCCTGCAACGAAAAGCATCACAACATTCGACACTTTTCGCCAAAATCGCGATTTTCATCGAATGTTGTGATGCTTTGGAAGCCCCGACCACCACAAAGGTGCCTGTCCCCTTTGCGGTGGTTCTGAAGAACGTCTTATGCCGAGGCCTTGGCCTTGCGGCGCTTGCGGACCGCGTGGATCACGATGTCCAGCAGCAACAGCACAATGGCCACGACCACGATAAGCACGGCAAACTCGCGCTTGCCCCAGTGGCGGCCGGCCAGCGACTTTTGCTTATCGACGTCCTTCTTGTTGTACTTGGTGCGTACGCAATGCACCAGCAGGCGATGGTCGTTCACACCGTAGGGCGTGCAGGTGACGAGTGTCACCTTGTCGGCGCCGGGCTCGATGGTCAGCGACTCCATCTCCTCGGGCAGCACCACCTCGGAGTCCACCATCTTGTAGGCGAGCGTCTTATTCATGGTGTGCAGCAGCACTAGGTCGCCGGGCTCCAGCGAATGGACGTCGTCGAACATACTCAGGTTGCGCATGCCCGAGTGCGCGGTGAGCACGCAATGCGTCGAGGTGCCGCCCACCGGCAGGCTCGTGCCCTCCAGGTGGCCGACGCCCGCCATGAGGACTTCTTCGCTCGTGCCGTGGTAGATGGGCATGCTCACGTCGATGGAGGGGATCTCGACCCAGCTCATCATGGGGTCGCGGTCAAAGATGAGCTGTTGAGCGTAGGGCTCGATCTGGTCGGCGGGAAGCTCGGTGGCCTCGCCCGCCAGCTGCTCGTTAAAGGAGCGCGCCTGGAGCAGGATGCGCTCGCGCTCCTCGGCAGACAGCGCGTCCACGGTGCTGGACACCGTGCTGATCTGGTTGAACACGCCCGAGGCCTCGAGCCGGTCCAAGATCCACGGCCAGGTCATAAGGCCCACGCCAATAAGGATGATGGCGATGGTGATGAGACGGTCGGCCCAGCGCGGCAGTCGCTTACGGCGGCGCTTGGGCTTTGGTTGAGGTTTGGGCTGAGGGCTTGAGCCGCCGTTGTCCGCGGCGTTATTGCTCTTCATATGTTTGGCGCCCTGCACCATCGCCGGTCACTCCTCTACAACTCAAGTTGTCTAAACAAATAATAGCCGATTAGCGAGCTTCCGCGCCGGACAACGCCGCTAGGCTGCACCGTCCAGTCGAGGATAAGCCAGCATTTGCGTTTTCAAAATGTTCCGAATCGGCGGGGCGATTCGGGATACAATGTCAATAGAAAACGACGCACCCCGCGTAAGTGTACAAGAGCGCGGGCGGCCTAGTTTTCAGCTTTTGTTAAATGCCCGGGATCCGACCCCCGGGCATTCTTATTTGCGCTTTCGGCGCAAATGCCGTCCACCGTCCGCACCGCGCGTGCGCCTACGGACCTTAAACCGAACCTCATACGAGTCAAGAAACGCGATGACGAACGTGCCCACCGTCGCGAGGGCGGCGAGCGCGTTAAGGAATTTCAGCATATGGTGACCTCCGATCGAGTCGTCGGCCGCCCGCGCACGGAATGCGTCGCAAAGCCATTTTACTGTGATTGCACGCACCACGCCTGGTAAACGCGATTTTGACAAACATTTGTTCGATAGTTACAAACACGATTCCTCATCCAGCGGAGCCTGGCCGCATTGTCCGGGTTTGCCCGACGTGTTTGCGTTTTCAAAATGTCCCGGATCGGCGGGGCGATTCAGGATACAATAGCTACAGGAAACGACGCATCCCGCGTAAGTGTTCGAAAGCGCGGGCGGCCTAGTTTTCTGGTTTTGTTAAATGCCCGGGCCTCTAACCCCGGGCATTCTTATTTGCGCTTGTTGCAGCGCAAATGCCTTCTACCGTCCGCACCGCGCGTGCGCCTACGGACCTTAAACCGAACCTCATACGAGTCAAGAAACGCGATGACGAACGAGCCTACCGCCGCGAGGGCGGCGAGCGCGTTAAGGAATTTCAGCATTTGGGGACCTCCGATCGAGTCGTCGGCCGCCCGCGCACGGAATGCGTCGTAAGGGTATTTTACTGCGAGCACTCGCACTTACAGCTGGTAAACGCAATATTTGCAAACATTTGTTCGCTAATCATACGCTCGATCATACGAGCGACGGCGCCCCGGCTGCGCTGTTCAAAAAGAACGGGGCAAACTCCAGTGCGGAGTCTGCCCCGAAAAGTGAATGGCAAAGCAAGAACGTGGATAGACGAGAAAAGTGTCCGCAAGTCTCATGGCCATCACATCCCACCTGCCAAAGGGATGGGTGAGTGAGCGTTACTCCTGCTCGGACTCCTCAGCCTGCTTACGGCTGCGGATGAGGTGCGCCACGCCGATGCACAGCACCGCGCCACCAGCGATCCAAGTGAAGGTCACGCCGTTAAGACCGGTCAGCGGGAGGCCGGAGCCCTTCTTGTTCTGGACGGTAAGAGTGACGGTGCCGCTATCAAAGGAGGGGGTGGCGACGAGGTCAGAGCCATTCTTGGATGTGGTCACCTGCAGCGCATTCGCGCCCTCGTTCTGATCAAGACCCGTGGCAGTAATGGTGAACGTGAAATCGGACAGGGTGTTATAGCCGTCGAGCGTATGGGTCTCCTTGACCGTATAGGTGCCAGCATCGAGGCCCTTGACGCTGATTTCGCCCTTATCATCAGTCGTAAACTCATAAGCAGTATCGCCAAAAGAGCCGTCCTCTTGGACATACTGGATGCCAGTACCCTCGTCGGCACCGGTCGCCTGGATGGTGAACTTTACGCCCGAGAGCTTAACGTCGGAATCAGCAGAGTCTTCCTTGACGAGCTTGAGTGCATAGGTGTAGTCGCGCACGGTGTCGGGCACGGATTCGCCCTTGCCATCATGGCCGGGGTTGTTGGAGTAGATGAGCTTGACGGTATTCTCATTGCCCTCGCCACCGACAACGACCTTTTTAGCCTTGGCGGGATCAAGTTTGGCGGTGTAGGTCACAACGATCTTGGAATTCGGCGTGACGGTTGCGCCCGAACTCTTAAGATCATCGAACGTGACAGTCAGAAGGTTATTGCCGTTCTCCTGGTCGTAGGAAACAGCGTACTTGTCAGGATCAATCTTAGCCCCATCGACCTTAACCTCAACAGAAGCCTGATTGGCAGTCAGGCCGGCAGAGAGCTCGTCATGGAACTGATAGTAATACGTATCGAATGTATCGACGTTCTTAGCGACGGTACCGGTAAGCTGGTACTCAACATTCTGGCCCATCTGGGAGTCAGCCTTGTCGGCCCAATTGCTGTTGGACTTGTCGTCCATGACCTTCTTCTCGACCGTGGGGATGTCCGTCTTCTCGGCAACCTCCACAGCACTGCCGCCCACGACGGCGAAAATCGGCGAGGTACCGGTCTGCTTCTTATCGGCGTAATTGTCCTTGGCTCCAATCGATGCGGCGTCGGTCATGAACAGGTAATACCCCTTGTTCGTGGCGGTAAAGGCGGCGCCGGCATCAAAAGCCTCACCGGTCGGGGGCACGGCTTTTTCGACAGCCAGGGCAATCTTATTGAGAAGATTATCCTTCTCCACGACCGTGGTAGCAGTGGTATCCGCAATCGTCTTGGAAAGGTAGTCGGCAACCTCCTGCGCGGTCGAGGCATCGGAGATGCCCGACCCGCTCTCGCCCTTAAGGACCCCCAGGACGGCATCCTCCGCTTCATCGCTCGCCCAGCTGACATTGGACACGACCTTCTTTCCGTCCTTGTCCAAGACATCGGCCTTAAAGATCTGATACGCCTTGAACTTGGTGGCTCCGTTGTTCGCGTTCTGCGTGATGGTGATGGTGTTGTCGCCCTCTGCAGCAAACGCCATGGTCACCGGGGCCATAACTCCGCCGAAGCTCAACGCTGCTGTGAGGCCGGCGGTTACTGCCAGGCGTGCGATGTTCTTGCTCATGCTCATCTTCTTTTCCTCCGTTTTCCGGTTGGTTCTCATTCGATCGGTCATCGTCTGTCTGTGTCTTAGCATCTGCTTCGCTATGTCTCGCCCCGCTCTCTGTGGGGCTGCCAGCTACTCTTTATGGCTGCCACCTCCCCGCTTGACCAGGAGCGCGACCACGATGAGCGCGGCTCCGGCGACCGCTGCGGCGGCCGCGGCGCACATTGCCATATCGCCAGTCGAGGGCATAAAGCCTCCGGTGGTAATGCTAGGGGGTGTGCCGGTGGGCGTGTTGATGAGCGACGCCTCCAGGCTGCCCGTCGACCCGTCCGCGCTGTCGGCGCGCAGGGGCGACTCGCCCGTGATGGTGAGCTTGGGCTTGGCGGCGGCCACCTGGTCGACGTCCAGGCCCTCGGCCTTGAACGTCACGGAGCGCGTGCCCTCAAAGGCGGTGTAGCCCTTGGGCGCCTTGAGCTCGCGGACCTCCAGCTTGCCCGAGTCCACGCCCGAGACGGCCACGCGGCCGTCCTCGCCCGTGGTGACGGTGGCCTTGCCCTCTGCATCCCACGTGCCGTCGGCCGCCAGCGTGCGACCGCGGTCGTCGGCGATGCTCAGGACCGCCCCGGCGAGCGGCTTGTCGCCGTCGCTGCCGCGCTTGGTGAGCGCGAGATCCCAGGTGTAGGCGCACGCGTCGTCGCTCGGCGTGCGGGTGAAGCCGGCGTCGCCGGACTGGTCGGCAAAGGGAGAGCGCGGGTAGCGCAGGTAGACCTCGTTGGGGTTGCCCTTCGCGATGCCGTGGTTGCATGCGCTGTTGAGCGGCGCGTTGTACACGGCGACCACGCGGGCGCCCGCGGTGAAGGCGTCGGCCCCGCCGAGCGCGGCGATCAGGTCGCCGGTGCGCACGGTGAAGGTCTTACCGTCGGCCGCTACCTTGGTGGCGCACTGGGCCGTAATGTCGGTCCAGCCCTTCGCGGGCTCGGTGCCGGCGCGGCCGTCCTTGTCGGTCTGGACCGCACCAAAGCCGCCGTCCGCGCCCGCCGCCGCGTACACGCGCATGCTCGCGGCCACCTTGGAGGGGTCGAGCCCCGCGCTCATGGTGTCGACGAACCGCACCGTATAGGTGTCGTAGGCGGCAAGGCCCGCCGGGACCGTGGCAGAGAGGCGCCAGTACAGGTCGTCGGCGACCGTGGCGTCGGCGGCCTTCTGCCAGGCGGCGGTGCTGTCCTCCAGCACGTGCTTGGCGACCTTGGGGGTCGCCGCCTTGGGCTTGACGGTGACGGCGCTGCCGCCCACCAGCGCCATGATCGGCGCGGTGCCGGCCTCGCCCTGGGCGATGGAGTCGTCGTCGGCGACGATGAGCCAGTAGCCACAGGGCAGCTTGGCCGCCGCGCCCGCGTTAAGGGTCACGGGCACGGCGCCAGAGCTCTGGAGGGAACGAGCGAGCTGTGCGCTCAGCGCGCTCGTAAGGTGGGAATCGGCGTTGAGCCACTCGGCAGCTTCCCGCGCGGTGGTCTGGGATTTGGGCATGCCGGCGCTGTGCAGCACAGGCAGCGCGGCGTCGCGCACGGCGTCGCTTGCCCAGGCGAGCTCGGTGGCGATCTTGGCGTCGCCGTCGCCGTCGACGACGTTGGCGCTAAAGATCTGGTAGGCGTCGTAGCTGCTCGCCACGGTGCCGCTCACCGTGATGGAACCGGTCGAGGTCGGCGCGGCCTGCGCGGAAGCGGGGAACACAACCGCGCAGGTGCCGATCAGGAGGGCAAGCAGCGCAAACAAGATCGGGAAGGAGCAAACTTTCTTATTCACGACGCTTACCTCCCTTCGCATTCGCCTTGCGACGAATGTGCATCCAGGCCGCAGCAGCGCAAAGCACCGCCGCGCCGGCAAGGTACGTCAGAGTGACGCCCGACATACCAGAAAGGGGCAGAGTGGTGGAGTAGGTGTTGGTAAAGGTGGAGACGGGAATGATGGTTGGGTCCGCACCGGCGGAGGTTTGAACCGCGACGCCCTGCCCGTTCTCGCCAAGGGTGTTGCCCATGTCATCCTTCATCTGCGTAACGGTGGTAGAGGTGGTAAGACCGGTGTACTTGCCAGTGGTCTCATTCATGACGGCCTTCACCGTGACGGCAACCTGGTACTCGGCCTTGGAGTAGCGGAGCTTATCGATGGCACCGGTGGTAGGCGCGATCTCCTTCACCGTGTAGGTGTAGGTCCTGGCGTAGTCACCCGCCTTACCGGGGGTATCGGACAGGTGCGACTTGTTGAACGTCATGGCGCCAAAGGTCGCCGTGATGTTGTTGAGCTTGGCGGCGTCGGTCTCCCCTGCCTCTGGGGCAACAGAAATCTTGGACGCTTCGGGCATGGGTTCGGGCATGGGGGCTGTGGCTGCATAGTCACCGGTAGCCTCAATGCTGAACTCGAACGGCACATATTTGCCTTTATCGTCCTTCGGCCAGTCCGTATTGCGAACGGATTTGGTCACCGGGATCTTCACGGACGTAGCACTGCACTTGTCGGAGATGTACGTAGTGCCACTAACGATGCTCAGCTGCTCGTTCTCTTTCCACGCAATGGAGCCGTTTGTGCTGTCCACCGTGAACTTGTAGGTGTTCTTGTTCAGTTCGTAGCCAAACGGAGCCTGGGTCTCCGTGAGCGTGTACGTGCCCGGCAGCAGACCGGCCAATGTGAACTTGCCATTCGTGTCGTCGGTATCGGCCCAAGTGGTTTCGCTCGAAGCCGACTGATCGCTCACGGTCCAGGACTTCTCCTCAGCCAAGCCATCGGCACCCAGTTTCGCTAGCTTCCACTCGGAACCAGCCAAAGGAGTGTGATCTGCGTCGCCCTCCACCACCTTGGTCCAAGACACCGTACCGGTGATGATCTTGGTGTTGGGAATGGTACCTGTGGGGTTATTCTCGAACGGAACCTGGTTCCCGTTCTTATCCACATAACCCTGGACATAGTTCGGCTTCTCGCCAGTATCGTTCATAGTGGCGTAGTAGATGGTGTCTGACTTCTGGTAGCCCTCCGGCGCCTTGACCTCGCGAATGTAGTACGTGAAGTAGTTCGTGTCGCCAATGGTGGCCTTTTGGTTCAGGTAGTCGTACTGAATGGTGCCAACGGTAGAATCGGAGTCATTCGTGCCGTTATCCACAATAGAGACGATGCGGTCCCGATCGTTCTCCGCATCTTTTTTGCTCGCGTAAATCGCCCACTCAGAACCTGCGAGCGGTGTGGTGTCGTCTGCAGCGTCAACCTTGCCCCACGCAACCGCGGACCCGTCGGGCGTGTAAGTACCGGACCATGGGAAGTTGTGGCGCTCCTGATCCATATCGATGACGGAAGCCGAGTTACCCTCGATATCCCCGAAATTCCACGCGACCGTGGGGTTGTACATCTGGAAGTCATCGCCAACATAAACACGCCCGTTGGTGGTCACGTGATCCTCGAAGCTGCCGTTGGGAACAACGATACTGCCCAACATGGCGGCTGCCGGGTCGTCGTCTGTCCACTTCTCGTCACCACCAATGCCCTCAAGGGCCATACCACCTCGGATGGTGACCTGCTTGGCCGTTGCGAAATTCCACAGGATGCTCTGGGCGGCAATGGAGTACTCAGACTTAGTTTTGTCGTTGCTACCGCTCTCGTACCCACGGGAGATTTCCTCACCATTCCACCAGAAGCGCCAGCCGGTGTTGAACTCAACCGGGGTCCCCCCTTCATCGATGATGTTGACGACCACGGAGGCGCCCACGGGTATTTTATTGAAGCTGAAGTCCACGCCACGGTAGATCTTGCCTTCATAGGAGTTGGTAAGATCCGACGCCTTCAGGTTAAAGACTTGAAGCGAAGAGCCCTTGCCGCTATCGTCCGCATCGCCGGTAAACGTGATGAGCTTCTCGTTGTTGACAAGGGTCACCTCGCCGGAAACGCTGTTGCCGGTTACATCGGTGTAACTCGTCTTGCGGTTAAACTTCTTAATGGAGTTGTCGAACTTGAGGCCGTACGTCGCCCTACTGTCTTTGTTGTACTTTGCAATGGTGTAGTTGGAATTCTCCTCGGCAACATCGACCGTACAACTCCCGGTGGGCTTAAGCTTTGCGAGAGGCTCGGAGATCTTCGCCTTTACTTCGGACTCCAGGAAATTGGTGTAATTCTTACCGTTGATGCTCGACATGATGCTCGCGCCATCATCGTTGCCCGAGAACAGGCCATCGTCAGACCAGTTGCCCTGCATCTTCACGACAGACTGGCGATCGGCGTTGTTCATCCAGGTTGTACGGTTTCCCGCGATTGCCGCGGTATAGTCGTAGCCAATGGCTTCAGCGTTATTTGATCTCTTTTGCCTACCAACCCAGGCGCCCTTATTCCAGGCACCAACGGTCGCCGAGGCGGGCTCCTTTGTACCAACCTGGATTTCGTTGATAGAGGTCGCGTTACTCAGGCCCGCAACCGCAAGAACGACGCTGCCCGCAGAAGGACGAAACTGCGCACCAAAGCCAACGGTACCGAAGCGAAATCCCGCGCCAGACGTATAGTTCTTACCATCCGTGTAAGGCCAGCTCTCCTTGAGGGGATTGAGCGCAAGCTTACCCTGCACGACGGTAAGGCCCTCGGCCTCGACGGCATATGAACCTGCAACGTTGTCGGACCTGAGGTAGGAGGGGTCCGTAGGCTTGCCTCCTACGTACATGTCCCTTCCAACGAATGTGGCAACGCCGGGATCGTTTTGCGCGGTGGTGACGTCCGTGCCGACACCGATAGACGTGGGAACGTAAATACCCGGCCCCACGGTGGCCGTCGCTCTCGCTGAAGCCGCATTCGCACTCTGAGCCTGCTCAACACTATTTGAAGAGTCAGCCTCGCCGTCATCGGTCTCGTTGTTATTCTGGTTTTCGGCATCCTCGCTGGTGATACCTACATCAGTAGACTCACTTGAGGAACCCCCCATCACAGTTTCCTCGGTAGAATCTACCTGGGCATCGTTGGCAATGGCCCGCGAGATCGGAGGCATGACGAGCGACAGTACCAGGCTCAAAACGGAGGCTCCGCACAAAACGCCTGCCAGTACACGGCGCGTCGCTTTTTTACTCTGCTTAGTTTTTTCTGAATTCGCTTTCATCGATGTCTCCTCCCCAAGAGACCGCGATCTTGCTCTTTCACTATCAAACGTATCTGCGCAATCTGTAATTGCGCTCGCGTAGTAATACTATTGTAACTATTGTTTAAACATCCGAGCAACAAAACCGACATTTTTGTAGCCAGTTCTCAATTCTCTTGACATCTGCTCAGATTTGCCTTCGTTTATTCGCTCTGAAATATCTGTTTCTACTGGTAATTAAGTTAGTTATCAGTTTTTTAATAGCATTATATTTATTTGCACAACATTTTGCTCAAGAGCATGCATCCTGCGAACGGTCGAAAATCGACCATGAACGGTAGGTCATTAATCGGGAGGAATAGACTACTAAACTGATGGGAATAACTTTATCTTATCGGTAGTTAGAAGCGTAATGTTCAGACAACCATATCTGAATTTGCGCGCAGATTTTAGGTATCAATTCGCCCAAATCGCCTGAGGCCACCGCAAAGGTGCCTGTTCCCTTTGCGGTGGTTCTCCTCCGGCGCTACAGCAGATGCTCCTCGATAAAGATCGCGATGCCGTCCTCGTCGTTGCTCGCGGTCACAAAGTCGGCGGCGGCACGGGTGGCGTCGCTGCCGTTTGCCATGGCCACGCCCACGCCGGCGTCGGCCACCATGCAGGTGTCGTTATCGGCATCGCCAAACACGCAGATGTTCTGGAGCTCCATGTCGTTAAGCTCCGCCACGCGCACAAGGCCGCGCGTCTTGGACACGCGCGGATCCATGAACTCGTAGAGCCGCTGCGTGGTTTGCAGAGCCGCCGCCTTAACAGTGTCATCGGCAAACGTCGACGCCCGCTCAATCACCCGCGGCATTACCTCGGGCGCCATGGTAAACATCACCTTGGGCTGCGGCTCGCGCAAGAACTCGGCAAAATCGACCACCTGGTAGGGCACGCCGTCGACGCGCGACAGGTGCTCGACGCACGCGTTGCTCTCGGGCACGTAGAACACGCCGTCTCGGGGGCAGACGGGCGTTGCCGGAAGGTCCGCCATGTGCTTGCAGATGCGTGCGATGGTCTCGCCCGGCAGCGGATAGCTCAGCTCGTTGATGTCGTGCGCGCGGTCGATGACCTCGGCGCCACCGCAGCCCACCATCACGTCTACCAGGCCTTCGATGCCCCAGAGCTCGTACATGGCCTCGGTCGCGTGGGCGTCGCGCCCGGTGCACAGGCCAAAGAGCACGCCGCGCTCGCGCAGGGCGCGGATCGCCGCCACGGTGCGCGGGGACACCGTGTGCTGGCTCGTGAGCAGCGTGCCGTCGATATCGCAGAACACGGCTTTGATGTGGCTGAAGGTGGTGTCCATGGGGGCCTTTCTGGGTTGTGCGGCGGTGTGGGGTGTATTCGTGAACGGCGTACATGGTATACCAAGGCGCAGGCGCGGCCCGTCAAAGCAAAAACCACCACAAAGGTGCCTGGCCCCTTTGTGGTGGCCGGACCCGAAGGGTGGCCTGACCGGAGCGCAAACCATCACAACATTCGACGTTTTTCGGCAAAAACGCGGTTTTCATCGAATGTTGTGATGGTTTTTACTGCCTTGCGGCACGATCAAAATGCCGGCGTCCAAACAGCAGCAACGCCGCGGGAACCGCCGTCACAACCATGCCCGCCCCTACGAGCGTCTGCTGCACGCCAAATGTCGCCGCCAGCCACGGGGCAATCGCCAGCGGCGCCACGCCGGCGAACATGTTGCCAAAGCCCATGACCGAGTTCACGCGACCAAGCTGCTCGAGAGGAGCCGTCGTTTGCACGATAGTGTTGTGGAGCGGATTGACGACACCCCAGGCAACGCCCAGGGCAATCTGGCCGACAAGGGCTACGCCCACGTACGGCGTTCCCACGTAGAGCAGGCTTCCCAGACCCACGGACATGAGCGCCACAAGCAGCGTCTTAAGGTTGACCAGGTGCGGAGGCAAGCGGAGCGCGGCCACGGCGCCCAGCACCGCGCCCACACCGCTGGCCGACGAGAGCCAGCCCATCCATTCGACACCGACGTGCAGGACATCGCGGTAGAAGAACGACTCCAGCGGATCGAAGGCACCGTAGCCAAAGTTCGAAAGGAAAATGATGCAAAACAGCAGGGCGAGAACGCTGTTGGTGAAGACCGTCTTGATGCTGGTCGCGAAGGTGACGCGGGAAGACGCGTTGGGGTCGGGGCTTTGGCTGGCAGTGATTGCCGTTGTACTGCTGTCCGCGGGAGTACTTTCACGCGCGGCGACGCGAACTGCTTGCGGTCTAAAGCCCCAGCCGGCAATAAACGCCAGTACGGTAAAAATCATCATGAGCACGAACACCGCGCGCGACGACGCAGCAGCCGCGACAAAGCCGCCCAGCGTGGGGCCGACGATGATACTCACGTTTGAGAACATGGCAATGGCAGAGTTGATGTCTTTGAGCTCGACAGGATCGTCGGTGAGGTAGGCCGGATAGGATGTGGCGATAGGCTGGGCGAACCCCATCACAAAGCCCAGGAGTACCGCGCCGGCAAGGACCGTTCCGGTCGTGCTGCCAAAGGCGATGATCGCCGCGCCAGTTGCCAGCGTGCCGACGATGCTCAGCAAGAAATGACGGCGCGGGCCCCAGGCGTCGAGTGCCGCGCCGCCCGCAAAGGATCCCAAGATCACGAATACGTTCATAAACAGGACGGCCAGCGATGTCGCGACGACCGAGGCATCGTCTGCATAGGTGAGCGTTCCGATGACGCCGATGAAGTAGCTAGTCTGAAAACCGGTGTAGATGAGAAAGCGCATCGCAACCAGGCGCTTGGCCTGCACGGACAGCGATGATTGAGGCTTTGAGAAAAGAGAGGCGAGCATGGAGACTCCTTGTTTCATACGAATGCGGACGGCGGGCATTCGCCACCGTCTGTCAAATCAATCTATCCGCATGAAACATTAAGGACGCATCAAGCCCCTTCTCTCCGTTTTTCGCCCGTCATGAACTACTTGGTAGATTGTAAGGCATGTCCCACACATCTAACAAAGCAAAACCACCACAAAGGTACCTGGCCCCTTTGTGGTGGAAGTGACGTTTGCCCAGATAAAACCTGCCAAAATAAACCTGTCCCTTTTTGGAGCCTTCGTGAGTTCGTGTGGGTAGTCCCTACGCCTCGCGCCCCGGCAGGGCCGGCTTCAGGTCCGAGCACCTGAGCATCACGAGGGCGATCAGGTTGTCGATGTTGCGGAAGCCGTAGCCCTGC
>UQPF01000011.1 GCA_900542905.1 uncultured Collinsella sp. | reverse complement strand
GACCGGATGGCCTCCCCCTCGGCACTCACATTACCAGCCGCGGCACCTGCCCGGCACTTTCCTATCAGCCGTCGGGGGCGGCGCGTCCCGCGCCGGCAGCACCCAACGGGCCCTCTCGGGGGCAGGGCCGCCGGCCGTGCGCGGGCGCCCGGTCGGCGGCCCGTTCTGGGCGCGCCTCAATCGTAGCCCGAGACGGGCCCGGGCTGACAATTTCGACTGTAATGGACGTTCTTAAATGACTAGTCGTTGGGGACGTTCTTGTTTGACTAGTCATTCAAGAACGTCCCCAACGACTACATAGCATGAGAGTGGATAATCTCCCAGTTTGGGCTCGCATTCAGGCTCAAAGTGGGAGATTATCCACTCTCGTTTCTGTTCTGCCTACATTTGTAGGAACAGTTCGTGGAGGCGGGTATCGTCGTCGAGCTCGGGGTGGAAGGTTACGCCGAGCTGGTTGCCCTGACGGGCGGCGACAATACGACCGTCGACTTTCGCTAAGGCCTTGGCGTCGCCGTGGACCTCGACGATGCGGGGCGCGCGGATAAACGTCAGCGGCACTTCACCGTCGATGCCGGCTATTTGCCCCTTGGTTCGAAAGCTGCCGAGCTGCCTGCCGTAGGCATTGCGCTCGACAAGTACATCCATGGTTTCCAGACGCGGCGTGCCCTTATCGTCATGGGCGGCAAGGTCGTGAGCCAGTAGAATCAGGCCGGCGCAGGTGCCCAGGACGGGCATACCTTCAGCGATACGGGCACGAAGCTCCTCGAGCATGCCCAACTCATCAAGCAGCTTCCCTTGAACGGTAGACTCGCCGCCGGGAAGTACCAGACGGTCAAAGTCCTGCTTCAAATCAGCCGCCTGCCTCAGCTCAATACAGTGTGCGCCAAGCTCGAATAGTCTTGCCTCGTGCTCGGCAAAAGCGCCTTGGACCGCCAGCACGGCAACCGTTTGGTCTGCATAATCGCTCATGTGCGATCCTTTCTGCTGGACTAGCGCCCGCGCTCTTCCATGATAATCTCGATTTCGTCGGCGTTAATGCCCACCATGGCCTCGCCCAGGTCCTCCGAAAGCTCGGCGATGAGCCTGGCATCGGTGAAGTTTGCCACGGCCTTGACGATGGCAGCGGCGCGCTTGGCGGGGTCGCCGCTCTTAAAGATGCCCGAGCCGACAAAGACGCCCTCGGCACCCAGCTGCATCATCAGCGCGGCATCGGCCGGGGTCGCTACGCCGCCGGCGGCAAAGTTCACGACGGGAAGCTTGCCCGTGGCATGGACCTCGCGTACCAGCTCGACCGGAACCTGCAGTTGCTTGGCTGCCTCAAAGAGCTCGTCGTCGCGCAGGGCAACAACGTCGCGGATCTGCTTTTGGATCTTGCGCATGTGACGCACGGCCTGAACGACGTCGCCCGTACCCGGCTCACCCTTGGTGCGAATCATAGTGGCGCCCTCGGCAACACGGCGCAGCGCCTCGCCCAGATCGCGGGCGCCGCAGACAAATGGCACGTCAAACTGGGTCTTGTCGATGTGATAGACGTCATCGGCAGGGGAGAGAACCTCGGACTCGTCGATGTAATCGATCTCGATAGCCTGCAGGACCTGCGCCTCGACAATGTGACCGATGCGGCACTTGGCCATAACAGGGATGGAGACGGCCTCTTGGATGCCCTTGATCATCTTGGGGTCGCTCATGCGCGAGACGCCGCCTGCGGCACGGATGTCGGCCGGGATGCGCTCGAGTGCCATGACGGCGCAGGCGCCTGCCTCCTCGGCGATGCGTGCCTGCTCGGGCGTGGTGACGTCCATGATGACGCCGCCCTTGAGCATCTGCGCGAGTTCGCGATTGAGTTTGACGCGATCGGCCTTGCTGGTCTGTTCTGCCATGGTTGCTCCCTTGGTTGGCATGTGCATTGCTTGACGGAACATCCTATCGGGGAGCTGGGTATGGCAAAATACTCAGTTTTCGAGATAATAATAAGGTCAGCCTAATACCAGATTGAACAGCTCGATAAGGTCAGGTGGCAAACTCATGCTTGACTACAATTTGGAAAAACGCGGCGAAGCATCGCTTTATGAGTATGTTTACCAGCAAATTCGAGATGATATTGTTGCTGGACGTATTGTGGCGGGGGAGCATCTTCCGTCTAAGCGCGCCTTTGCCAGTCATCTGGGAATCAGTGTCATTACCATCGAGAATGCATATAGCCAGTTACTTGCCGAGGGCTATATTTGCTCAATGCCGCGTCGTGGCTACTACGCTTGCAAGCTTCCGGATGCACCGGTTTTGCCTTTGGCTTCGCAGGGCATCGACCGAGATACCGTCTCTGTGGGCCTCAGCGCGCATGATGTCAACGGACAGGTCGAGCTGTTCGATGCACTTTCTCCTTCCGCTTTGGAGGCGGCGCGGCTTTGGCAAAGCGCACTACGGGCGACGCTGGCATCCGAAGATGAGCGCGAAATCTTTTCGCCCGCACCGGCGCAGGGCACCGCTCGGCTGCGACGCGCAATTGCTCACCATCTGCGTGGGACAAGGGGCATGAATGTCGACCCCAACAACATTGTTATCGGTGCAGGCGCCCAGCTGCTCGATACCATGTTGGTTCAGCTGCTTGGAGCCGACAAGGTGTATGCCGTTGAGGACCCGGGCTATTTGCGTCTGACGCGTATCTATCAGGCTATGGGCTGCCAAGTACGACATATCCCGTTGGATGATGAGGGCGTGGACTTGAGCACTCTGCAGAAAAGCGGGACCGATGTCCTTCACTTGATGCCGTCTCATCAGTATCCGACCGGCCTTGTGACGAGTATTGCGCGTCGCTATGCGCTACTGAGCTGGGCCGCCGAGCGACCAGGTCGGTATCTCATCGAAGATGACTTTGATTGTGAGTTTCGCCTTGCCGGCAAGCCGATTCCCGCGCTCGCGTCGATCGATGCCGCCCAGTCGGTTATCTACACCAACACGTTTTCGAAGAGCCTTTCATCGGCGTTGCGTTTGGCGTATATGGTGTTGCCCGATGAGCTAATGGAGCGGTTTAGGCGCAACCTTGGTTTCTACGCCTCGTCGGTGAGCTCTGTTGACCAGGTCGCTTTGGCGCGTTTGCTGGAATCGGGTGATTACGAGCGACATGTGAACCGCGTGCGCGTTCGTGCTCGCGAGGCGCGTGATGGCCTGACGTCGCTTGTGCGGAAAGCGTTTCCGGCAGGGGAGGTCTCGATCGAACATGCAGACGCGGGCCTTTACTGCACCGTGGTTGCGGAGCGCGGAGCGGGCGGAAGCTCTTTTGTGCGGGCCCTCACGCGCTCGAGTATCCCTTTTGTCGATATCAGTGACTGTTATTGGTGTGCCGATGGCGCATTTGTCCCTGAAAACTCAAGTCAAATTCTTGTTCAGTATGACGATTTGAGTTCAAAAGCGCTAAATACCTTGGAATCGCAGCTAATGGGAGCACTCTGCAACCTAAGTGAGTAGGCTTTTGGAACTTTGGCGACCAGGCAGTTTTGTAACAAGCTATCTACCTGCGGTTTTGAAAAGCAGGATGACCGGCCTGCTCGGGATGTTCAAAAAAGTCTACTCACTTGCCGCGCAAAGCTCCTGCATGAGAAAAAAATGGGGTTTTCAACAGGGCTTCGTCCAGCTCTTGGCAAGCTTTTGGCCAGTTGGGGAGGGCTGTTGAAAACTTTGCAGTCCGTTCGGCGCCATTTTTGGTGCGTTCGCGCCAATGCGTGACTGACTGGGTTGAAATTCGTGTTTTCCTGTGCCTATGAAGGATCTACTTTGTGACATATCGGCTTTTAGGTACTGGCGTTTGCCTCCTCAAGTCCGCGCTTTGTGTCCGCCGCTTCCACGACCGGAAGAAGACCGGCAGCGATATGATCTCGCCCGCAACCCGACGGCTGCGGTCGCGCTCGGTTTTCCGTTGTATACATTGGTTCGGACGAGAAACAAACGGACTTGTCCTGCCAGCATTAGGCAGCGGCTGTTTCTTGGTGAGCTCCCCAGGGAATCCGTGCTGGAAACGGAGCATGGGTTTTTGGTTACATCTCCTCTACTGACGACATTCATCATGTCGCGGCATCTGACGGATCTTCAGCTTCTTTTGGTATTGGCGGAGATGTGTGGCTTGTTTGCGGTGTGTGCCCTGCCGGCGGCACTTGAGGCGGAGCTTTCGCGTGCAATTGATTCGGGCGCGATTTCGACAACGTTCGGTTGGGTGCGCTGCCCGTCCGAGGACGGCATCGCCTCAAATTTATGGCGTCGAGACGCTTTGGTTTTGGGCGGAGACCTTGACCGTTTTTGTTCAGATGTTTGCGGGATGCGTTGCGGCAATAGATTTATGGCGGTATCGCAACTCGTTCCATTGGGTGCCGCGTCGCCTTTTGAGGTCGAGGCGTATTTGTTGCTTGGACTGCCGCGAGCCCTGGGAGGCGAAGGTTTTTGCGGCATAGAGCTTAATGTTGAAGTGATGCTAAACACAAGTGCTCGAGCGATTGTGGAAAAGTCCCGTGTATATATCGACCTACTTCTTTCTTCGCCGGACGGCAGGCGACAGGTGGCCATTGAATGTCAGGGAAAAGCCTCGCACGGACGCGCAGGGGATGGCTTGCGTGACGCTGACCGCATGACGGCCCTTCAGGCCATGGGCTACGATGTACTTCTCCTGACACACAGACAGATATCCGATGAGGATAGATTCCGCGCGATCGTTAAGGCCATATGCAGGATGCTCGATGCTGAATATCGTGATAAAAGCTCAGATGAGCAAAGGGCTGAGACATTACTCCGGTCTGAACTATTCGTTGACTGGACAAAATTGGGAGTAATCGACGGGAAGATGCCCGTTAGACACAAAACGGCTCAATCGTGGACGGCTGCGGTTCTAAGTGAGTAGACTTTTGGCACTTTGGCGACCAGGCCGTTTTGCAACAAGTCATTTACCTGCGGCTTTATAAAGCAATATGGGTGGTGTGCTCGGCAAGTTCCAAAAAGTCTACTCACTTAGTTTTTGACGAGAAGCCGATGCCGAAGGCGGTCCTATTTCAGGGCGTTAACAAGTTCGTGAGGCACGAAAAAGGCCCGAACCAATACGGTCCGGGCCTCATCGAGCTTGAGGTTATGTCTCAGGCGGTTGGCTTAGCCAAAGTAGCGCTTAAGCAGGCCGGCAAAAGCTTTGCCGTGGCGGGCCTCGTCACGAGCCATCTCGTGCACGGTGTCGTGGATGGCATCGAGGCCAGCGGCCTTGGCGCGCTTAGCAAGATCGGTCTTGCCGGCGGTGGCGCCGTTCTCGGCCTCAACGCGCATCTCGAGGTTCTTCTTGGTAGAGTCGGTCACGACCTCGCCCAGGAGCTCAGCGAACTTGGCGGCGTGCTCGGCCTCCTCGTGGGCAGCCTTCTCCCAGTACAGGCCGATCTCGGGATAACCCTCGCGATGGGCGACGCGAGCCATGGCCAGGTACATACCGACCTCGGAGCACTCGCCCTCAAAGTTGGCGCGCAGGTCGGCAACGATGTCCTCGGAGACGCCCTCCATCTTGGCGACGCCCACGACGTGCTCGGCAGCCCACTCGAGCTGACCCTCCTCCTGCTTCAGGAAGCGAGAACCGGGAACGCCGCACTGGGGGCACTTGAAGTCCTCGGGCAGCTGGTCGCCGTCGAACTCTTCCACATAACCGCAAACGGGGCAAACAAACTTCATGATTCGATCCTTTCGATCGATGGCGATTGTGCGCTCGTCCGGTCCCGTAAGGGCCCTCTCCGGACGTGCGTCTTGACGAGTTCTATTATCCATAAATGCAACCAAATGTGAAGCCTATTAGGAATGATTTTTAATAAAACAATTTCGAGATATGAAGATGTTGATTGATTAACGATTGGGAGGCCGTCTGCGATCTTTGCTGAGTACAATCGGGCGAGCAAATGTTGACCTATCAACAAATGAAGGAGTTTCCTTTATGCATCTAGCCCGTCGTGCCTGGTGCCGAACATATCAGACGGTTTTTCGCATTGCATTGCCGATCCTGCCCTATACCGAGCCGCGCATTTTAGAGCATGCCGAGGATGTGCCCGCGGTGCTTCAAAAGCGCTCGATCCAGAAGGTCCTTATCGTGACGGATCCCGGCATTGCCCGTCTGGGGCTCACGGCACCGCTCGAGACGGCGCTCGCATGCAGGGGGATTGGCGTTACGGTCTATGCCGAAACGCGTGCAAACCCCACGGTTTCAAACGTGGAAGAAGCGGCGTCCCTGTATCGAGAGAGCGCCTGCCAGGCCATTATCGGCTTTGGCGGTGGCTCGGCCATGGACTGTGCCAAGGGCGTGGGCGCACGCATTGCGCAGCCAAACAAGCCCATCAACAAGATGCGCGGCCTGCTGCGGATTCATCGTCGCCTGCCGCTGCTCATCGCCGTTCCCACTACCGCCGGTACGGGAAGCGAAGTCACGCTTGCGGCGGTAATTACCGATGACGGGACGCACTACAAATACCCCATTAACGACTTTGTGCTCATCCCGCGTTTTGCAGTCCACGACCCCGAGCTTACGTGCGGCTTGCCCGCTTCCATTACGGGGCAGACGGGCATGGACGCCCTGACGCATGCCGTTGAGGCCTTTATCGGGCGAAGCACCACGCCCTATACGCGCAAGATGGCGCGACAGGCGGTGCAGCTTATCCACGACAATTTGCTCGAGGCCTATGAGCATGGTGACGACATGCGCGCTCGTCGCAATATGCTTTCGGCGGCGTATAAGGCGGGCGTTGCGTTTACCCGCTCCTATGTCGGATATGTGCATGCCATCGCGCACAGTCTGGGCGGCCGATACGGAATTCCGCACGGTTTGGCCAACGCGATCATCCTGCCGCACATGCTTCGCGCTTATGGTGACGCCGCCGCCCCCAAGCTTGCCGATCTTGCTCGCATGGCGGGCATTGCGCCGGCTACCGCGCAGGATAGTCTTGCGGCCGAGGCCTTTTTCGATTGGGTCGACCGCATGAACGAGATCCTGGGAATCCCCAAATATGTCTCGGGCATTCGCCGCTCCGACATTCCCGAGATGGCGGCGCATGCCGATGCCGAGGCCAATCCGCTGTACCCCGTTCCGCTTTTGATGGACCGCTTGGAGCTCGAGCGTATGTACGAGGTCGTCGCGGGTGGTATGTTTGAGGACGAGAACTAGGAGGGTGCCATGAACACCGAGGAAATTGCGCGCATCGTCGGCGATCAGCGCACTTACTTTAAAACGCACGCTACGTTTGATGTTGATGCCCGACGTCGCGCGCTCGTGAGTTTACGCGATGCGGTACGGGCGCACGAGGCCGATATTGCCCATGCACTCAAGACCGATTTGGGAAAGTCGCATGACGAGGCATATATGTGCGAGATCGGCACGTCGCTTTCCGAGATTCGTCATCAGATCGCTCACGTGGCTCGATGGAGTCGTCCGCGCCTGCGTCCGTGTGACCTTGCCAACGCCGTGAGCGCGTGCAAAACGCAAGCCGTGCCCTATGGCGTCACGCTCATCATGGCTCCGTGGAACTACCCGTTTTTGCTAACACTCGAGCCGCTCGCCGGCGCCCTTGCCGCGGGCAATACCGTGGTCATCAAGCCGAGTGCCTATGCTCCGGCATCGAGCGCGGTGCTCAAGCAAATCTGTGAAGAGGCATTTGATCCGCGCCTGGTGACGGTTGTCGAGGGCGGGCGCGCCGAGAACGAAGCGTTGCTCGATGAGTGCTGGGACAAGATCTTCTTTACCGGTAGCGTTCCGGTCGGCAAGCTCGTCATGGAGCGCGCGAGTAAAAACCTCACGCCCGTGACGCTTGAGCTGGGCGGCAAGAGCCCCTGCATCGTGGATGCGACGGCAAACTTGAAGGTCGCGGCACGGCGTATCGCCTTTGGCAAATGGCTCAACGTAGGGCAGACCTGCGTGGCGCCCGACTACCTGCTGGTCGATACGCGCGTGCACGACGAGCTGCTGGGCCTCATCAAGGAAGAGGTCCGCCGTATGTTTGGCGAGCATCCGCTCGATAACGAGGATTACGGGCATATCGTCAATGCTAAGCATTTTGCGCGCGTGCGCGGGCTGATCGATCCCGATAAGGTCGTGCTGGGAGGCGCGGCGCGCGAGTCGTCGCTCAAGATTGAGCCGACGATCCTAGACGGCGTGACCCCCGATGACGCCGTGATGCAGGAGGAGATCTTCGGTCCCATCTTGCCGGTGCTGACGTTTGAGAGCCTAGACGAGGCCGAGACGTTTATTACGGATCGTCCGACGCCGCTGGCTCTGTATATCTTTAGCCAGGATCGCGCAGTTCAGCAGCGCTTTGTGCGTTACGTGCCCTTTGGCGGCGGCTGCGTCAACGACACGATTATGCACTTGGCTACGAGCCATATGGGCTTTGGTGGCATGGGTGCGAGCGGTATGGGGCAGTACCATGGACGCGAGAGCTTCGATACGTTTAGCCACAAGAAGAGCATCGTGAACAAGGCAACGTGGCTGGACGTGCCATTCCGCTATGCTCCTTACGCAAGCTGGAAGCACAAGTTCGTGCGCATGTTTGTGCATTAGAAAAGGGCGCAGGTAATACGAACAAGTGTTCCTATTACCTGCATTTTGCGTTAGACTACTGTTATGGAGCACGGATGGGCCAACTCCCTTTAGAAGGGATTTGGTATGAACGTAAGCGATGTTATTTCGTTATTGGCGTTGTTGATTGCGGCTATCGAACTCGGTCTGTTTATCGGCCGAATGAAATAGCCGCCCCCGCGTAAGCGAAGACGGCCACTTCTCACGATGAAAACGTGTATCGGAGTTGGCAAGACCCGCGGCAACGGGTGCCATCCGTGTTCCTATCTTATCTGCAAGCGTTCTGTCGCGCAAGCGTTGAGGCAAACGATTGAAGGACGCAGACAGGATGTATTTGTGTCCGCACGGGACCGTAGACTTCTCAATAAGGTTACACACCGGTTTATCCGGCCGTTAGAGGAGCTGCTATGTACGAGCCTTCGCGTGTTCTTCTGTCATTTCACATTGCAGGATTTCAGTATACCGATGGCGCCTTGGTCTTGGGCGATCTTAAAGCGGGCGATAAACTGACGCTGTGTGCCGAGCGCGATAATCCCCATGACCCCGAGGCAGTTGCGATCTACTATGGCAAGACCAAACTTGGCTACGTTCCGGGAAACGAGGTTGGCCCACTGTCCTTGATGATGTATTACGGCCACGAGGACGTATTTGAGGCCCGCGTGCAACAGGTTGCCCCCGAGCGCAGCCCGTGGCATCAGGTGCGCGTTGGGCTCTATGTGGTGGATGCTCGCTAATCGGTATGGGAGACTGCCATGTTTGATGACGATGACCTGTTCGATCTGACAGACGATCCGTTTGAGTGGGATACGCTACTCGATGACGATGAGTTGGAGCGGGATCGTAAGAAGCGGCAGGGCAAGAACGCCCAGGGTGACGCTTCGAAAAAGCAAGACAAGCGCCGCCGCGGACTGTTCGGCGGGCTCTTTGGCTAACCGCCGCATCGCTGTGTCTGTATACTTAGCACGAGTTGGATGCATTGCGAAATGAGGGCATAGACGATGATGTGGTTTACCGCCGACCTGCACCTGGGCGATACGAATATCTTGCACGACATGGATCGACCGTTTGATTCGGTCGAGGAGATGAACCGCAAGGTCATCGATGCCATCAATGAGTGCGTGGCTGCGGACGACCGCCTCTATATCCTGGGAGACTTTACGTATCGCTTGCCCATGGCGGAGGCGGTGCGCCTGCGCGAGCGTATCGAATGCAAGAATGCGACGCTCATCCGCGGTAACCATGACGGCGACTGGGAAGATTCCGACGCCCCGCAAATTTGGGAAGACGTGCGCGATTACCTGGAGATTGCTCCCGGCTATGCCAAGGGCCATCGTCTGGTTATGAGCCACTACCCCATGCTCAGCTGGAACGGCAAGGCACGTGGCGCCATTATGCTGCATGGGCATATCCACAGCAGGGGTGACCGCACCAACGCACGCAACCGCGATCGCGAGCGCCCGATCCTGCGCTATGACGTTGGCCTTGATGCCAACGACTACAGACCCGTAAGCCGCGATCAAATCCTGGGCTTCTTTGGACTGTAATTCTCGAACCACCACAAAGGGGACAGGCACCTTTGTGGTGGTTCTGGCGCCGTTGCCATTATGGCGGCGGCGCCTTTTTTGTCCGCGTGGCGCGGTAGAGTGTAGGCGGTTGAAATTTGCGTCCATCGAGGAGCTGCTATGAACGAGATCAAGTGCCCGCATTGCGGCGAAGTTTTTAAGGTCGATGCGTCCGGCTATGCGGATATCGTCAAGCAAGTGCGCGATGCCGAGTTCTCGCGCGATCTTGATGAGCGCGTAGCGGCGGCTCGACGCGAGGGCGAGCAGGCGCTGGAGCTTGAGCGTTCGCGTTCGGCGTCTGCCCTGCAGGAGGCGGAGTCTCAACGCGACGCTCAGCTTGTCGAGCAGAAGAACACTGCGGATCAGAAACTGGCGCAAGAGGTTGCCAAGCGCGATGCTGAGCTTGCCGAGCTGCGCGCTAAGCTCGAGGGCGCTGCCGCAGAGCGCGAGAGTGCAAGCCAGCGCGCGGCGGTTGAGGCACGAGCCAATGCTCAAAAAGAGAATGCCGAACTCCAGCGTGAGATTGATAGCCTGCGTGCGCAGCTTGGGCGCAAAGATGACGAAGCAAAGCTTGCCGAGTCGGCGGCGCGCAACGCTGCTCAAAACGATTTGGCTGCACGCGACGCTCAGATTGCCGAGCTGCAGGCCAGGCTTGCCGCGGCGGACAAGGCCCAGGAGATGGCGCTTGCCGCTGCCGCGGCAGAGTCGCAGCGTGAGCTCGATGCCGCTCGCAGCGAGGCCGAGCGCGCGTTTGCTGACTATCGCGCGAAGGTGCAAGAGAAGTTTTCCGCCGCAAAGGCTCAGTCCGAGCAAGAGGCCGAGGGCCTGCGTGCCCAGCTGCGCGAGCAGGAACTGATGGCAAAAATGAACCTGTCAGAGGCGGTCGCCGCGGCGGAGCGAGAGCGCGATGAGGCGCGTGCCAAACTGACGAGCGAGCTGGCGGTGCGCGATTCTCGCGAGGAACAGGTCAAGGCGGCACACGAGCTCGAGCTTGCGCAGGCCAAGCGCGCGAGCGATGACCTGATTCGCTACAAGGACGAAGAGATTGAGCGCCTTAAGGACATGAAGGTCCGCCTGTCCACCAAGATGGTGGGCGAGTCGCTCGAGCAGCACTGCGAGACCGAGTTTAACCGTCTGCGCATGACGGCGTTTCCTAACGCGTACTTCGAGAAGGATAACGATGCGTCCGAGGGCACCAAGGGCGACTTTATCTTCCGCGAGTGCGACGCAAGCGGTAACGAGGTCATTTCGATTATGTTCGAGATGAAAAACGAGAACGACGAGACCGCGACCAAGCACAAAAACGAGGACTTCTTTAAGAAACTCGATCACGATCGTCGCCAGAAAGGCTGTGAGTACGCGGTGCTCTGCACACTGCTCGAGCCCGAAAGCGAGCTCTATAACGCAGGGATAGTCGACGTGAGTTACCGCTATGAGAAGATGTACGTGATCCGCCCGCAGTTCTTCATTCCCATGATCACGCTGCTGCGCAACGCCGCCATGGGTTCGCTGCGCTATAAGCAGGAGCTGGCGGAGTACAAGCAACAGAACATCGACGTCACGAACTTCGAGGCCAAGATGGAGAAGTTCAAGAACGACTTCGGCCGCAACTATGAGCTTGCGAGCCGTAAGTTCCAGACGGCGATCGAGGAGATTGACAAGACGATTAGCCATCTGCAGAAAACCAAGGAGGCATTGCTGTCCTCCGAGAACAATTTACGTCTAGCCAACAAGAAGGCCGACGATCTTACCATTCGCAAGCTCACCTGGGGCAACAAGACCATGAAGGCGGCGTTTGACGAGGCGCGCGGGGCTGCGACAGGGGCAAACGATGAGCCCGCCGAGGCGGATTCGTATGAGGTCGAGGATGCCGAGTAGGGGATAGCGTATAGTGCAAAAGCGGGGCCGCTGGCGATATTGCCAACGGCCCCGCTTCGTTCCAGTATGTACGGCTAGTCCTCGAGCAGGTCCTCGATAAAGCCGACGCGGTAGTTTTTGAAGATGACCTCGCCGCCGTCTTGCGTGGCATCCAGGTCGACATCGCCCATGATGCCAAAGTCGTGGTCGCCATCCTCGTCGGCAAAAATCTGGTGCACGTGCCACACGTGATCGGTCTTCTCGTCGCTCCCGTCGATGGTAAACATCGCGGCGCTGCGGGCATCTCCGTCGGTGAGGATTTCCTCGTGCTGCTCATGGTAGGCATCGAGCGCCTTTTGCCAGCGGACCTCGCTCATGCCCCAGTCCTCGTCGAGTTCGCCCAGGTCGCGAACGTGCTCGCGGGCGGCAAGGGTCACGCGGCGGAAGAGTGCGTTGCGCACCAGCAGCGTGCAGCCGCGACGGTCCGCAACGACCTCGTCGATGCCCTGCGGCGGCGCGGCGTCGAGGGCCGCCGGGTTGCCGGCGTTCTCCCACTCGTCCACCAGGCTCGAGTCGACCGAGCGCACCACAAAGCCGAGCCACGAAATGATGTCGCGCAAGCGCTCATCGCGCTTCTCAATGGGCACGGTGCGATCGAGGGAGCGGTAGGCCTCGGCTAGGTAGCGCAGCAGAATGCCCTCGGAGCGGGCGATGCCGAGCTTTTGGATATAGCCCTTAAAGTCGCTCGCGCTCTCCAACATGTCGCGCAGGACGCTCTTGGGCGAGAGCTGGTAGTCGTTGGCCCAAGGTACTTCCTGGCAGTACTTGTCGAAGGCGGCATCGAGCAAATCCTCGAGCGGCTTTTCGTAGGTGACATCCTGGATGCGCTCCAAGCGTTCCTCATATTCGACGCCGTCGGCTTTCATCTCGGCCATAGCGCGGTCGCGCGCGGCGCGCTCCTGCGCGCGCAGCACCTGCTTGGGATCCTCGAGCGTAGCCTCGACCATTGAGATCAGATCCATGGTATAGGTCTCACTCTCGGGGTCGAGCAGCTCCAGCGCGGCAAGCAAAAACGGCGAGAGCGGCTGGTCGAGCGCAAAGTCCTCGGGCAGATCGACCGTCAGTGCATAGTCGATGTCTGGCGCGGCGTCAGTCGGGGCGTCGGGCGCGGGCGGCACCTCGGTGCGAACGACGACGCCGGAATCGATGAGCGTGGCGAAGATTTCGTCGGCGCGAACCTCGAGCTTGGCCTTTTCCTCGGGGGTCTGCAAGCTCGTCTCGATGAGGTCGTGTACGCGGACTCGGGCATCGCCGCCCTGCTCGACCACGCTAATCACCATGGAGTGCGTGATGCGAAGGCGCGGCTTGAGCGTCTCGGGCTGCGTCTCGATCAGGCGCTCAAAGGTCTGCTTGTTCCAGGTGACAAAGCCCTCGGGGGCCTTCTTCTTTTTAATCTTGCGGAGCTTCTTGGGGTCGTCGCCCGCCTTGGCCATGAGTTTGGCGTTCTCGATCTCGTGCTCCGGGGCCTCGGCGATGACCATGCCCTCGGTATCGAAGCCCGAGCGGCCGGCGCGACCGGCAATCTGATGGAACTCGCGGGCGCGCAGGCGACGCATCTTGTAGCCGTCGAACTTGGTGAGCGCGGTGAGTACCACGGTGTGGATGGGTACGTTGATGCCGACGCCGAGCGTATCGGTGCCGCAGATGACGGGCAGCAGGCCCTGCTGCGCCAGGCGCTCCACCAGCAGGCGATAGCGCGGCAACATGCCGGCATGGTGCACGCCGACGCCGCATCCAAGCAGGCGTTTGAGAATCTTACCAAAGGCCGTGGAGAAGCTCGTCCCCTTTGCCGCTTCTTTGATGGCCTCGCGCTGCTCCTTGCTGGCGATGCCAAAATTGGCGAGCGACTGTGCCGTTGCAAGGGCGGCATCCTGGCTAAAGTGCACGATATAGAGCGGGGCCTCGCCGCGGCGCATGGCGAGCTCGACCGTGCCCTCGAGGGAGGTCGTCACGTAGTCGTAGCTCAGCGGCACGGGGCGCGGGGCATCGACGACCAAGTCGCAGGTAGCACCGGTGTGTTCCTCGAGTGAGGCGGCGATGGCAGTGACATCGCCGAGCGTGGCGCTCATGAGCATGAATTGCGTGTGGGGCAGGGTGAGCAGCGGCACCTGCCAAGCCCAACCGCGGTCGGGGTCGGCAAAGTAGTGGAACTCGTCCATGGCCACGCAGCCCACGTCGGCATCTTCGCTCTCGCGCAGTGCGTCGTTGGCAAGGATCTCTGCCGTGCAGCAGATGATGGGTGCCTTGGTGTTGATATGCGTGTCGCCGGTAATCATGCCTACGTTATCGCGGCCGAGCACCTGCACAAGGTCGAAAAACTTCTCGCTGACCAGAGCCTTGATGGGAGCCGTGTAGTAGCAGCGCTTGCCCTGCGCCATGCCCATAAAGAGCATGCCCAGCGCGACGAGCGATTTACCCGATCCGGTCGGTGTGCCTAAAATGACGTGATCGCCGGCAGCCAGGTCCATGAGGGCCTCTTCTTGGTGATCCCACAGTTCAATGCCGCGATCGCTCGTCCATTCAAAGAAGCGTTCGAAGGCTTGATCGGGCGTGAGCCACGGTTCGGGCTCGCTGCCGTCCTCGGGCTCCCACCAGGTGGGGGAGAGCGCGCCGAGCGAGCCAAACTCGGCTTCGGTTCCCGTGCCGCCCGAGAATGAGCTGGCGGCGCCGGCGCCGGAGACGGTGCTGGCGGCGGTATCTGTCGTGGTCTGTGCCATGTGGTTGCTTTCTCTCGCGATTGTCCGCCAACTATTATGGCGTAGCGGCGCATCGATGCGTTTGCAGGCAAGAAAATGCAGGAAATGGGCGTTCTGCCCGGCCGTTTGGTGCAGTTGCCAGCTAAGTGAGTAGACTTTTTGCGATGTCGCGAGCACATGGATTTTGCACAAGGGTTCTATCTGCGGTTTTAGTTTTCGTTATGCGGGTTGTGCTTGGCTATTGCAAAAAAGTCTACTCACTTAGGTTTGAGGGTTGTTTGCTGGCGCCTATTCGCGCTTATTTGCTGACGCCGCGACCATCAGAAGCCCCTAGGACTCTTGCGGCAGGCGCTTCTTGCCCTTGCGGGCACGGTTTCTGAAGTTCTCGACGGCCTCTTCCATGCCGAGAGGCACGTAGGTGAGCTCATCGAGGTTTTCGGGCAGGTAGCAGGCAAGGCTTTGCTCCTGCGCGCGGCCCGCCGCGAGCTGCTCTTCGATGGGTTCCGCGCCGGGCGTAGCGCAAATGCCATAGACGGCGGCGCCCATCTCGCGCGTGCGGCACTCGTACTCGGTCTCGGGATGCTCGGGATGGTCGCGGCGCACGTCATCGCTTACCCAAAGTGTGTCGTAGCCCGCCGCGGCAAACTGCCCCAGGGCGTAGTCGCGCAACGGCTTGCTGTCAGTGCGCAGCGTGACGGTAGCGCCGGCTGTAAAGAGCGGACGGTACAGCATTAGGTGGTCGACATGGACGAGTCGTTTTTTGGCGTACTTGGCCTTGGGCTGCGGCGTGGGAAAGTTGATGGTGATGGCATCGAGCTCGCCTGCGGCAAACAACTGCGGCAGCGATGCGGCGCCTCGGGGCAGGACGAGTGCGTTGGTCAGTTCCTGCTCGCAGATTTTCTGTGCGGCATAGGCGATGCAGATGGGCTCCTGGTCCATACCGACAAAGAGCGTGTTCGGCTCGCGGGTGGCGCGCTCTACCAGGTACGTTCCCTTGCCACAGCCAAGATCCAGGTGAAGGTGTTCGAAGGGCTTGCTGCCAACTGGCGCGCAGGCCTCGCGCCAATCCCCGGCATATGCCTCGGGGTTCGTCTCAATCGCATCGGCGTAGCGCTCCAAGCGCTCCTCGAGCACAAAGTTCTTAGGCGTGCGAACGTGGACGGCTCCCATGAGGCTCCTTGGTCATAAGTATGGAACGCATAACTGCGCGTTCCGTCAATGGGTTGAAAAAAGGTGGGCATAGTTTGCCCGAAAGATGCGGTGCGGCTCGGCGGCGAGTCGTCGGTGCCTACAGACGCTTGAGAATCACATAGCGGTTGAGCTCGCCGCTACGACCGTCGGCATGGAAGCGCTCAAGCTCACGCACGGGGACCTCGCCGCTCTTGTAGAACGTACGGACGCCGCGCACAAGGTCGGTAATCTGCTGATCGTCAAAGTGATGGCAATAGCGGTAGGCGTGGCGGTCGTTTTGCCAGCCAATGAGGTGGTCGCCGGCTTCAAACTGCGCGGAATCGTAACCCTCAAACGGCGGGGTGAGCTCGGCGCGGGCTTCGGCTCGAACGGCCTTGCGCGCCATGCGCTCATCGTTCATGAACTCCCAAAAGCTGATGGCGATGATGCCGCCCGGGCTCGTTTGCCGCACCAGGGCGTCGAGCACGCGTACGCGGTACTCGCACGACGGCACGTGGTGCATAAAGCCAAAGCAGACCGAGATATCGGCGAGCGGGGCGTCGAAAAGCACGTCGGGCGTCTCGGCGGGGTTGAGCTTCATGAGGGCGTCGAGCACGTCGAGTTCCTGGAAGTGCAGGTTGGGAATGCGCAGGGCGTGACCGTGCGCATCGATAGCCAAATCCTGACACGAGTCAACACCATAGAACTCAAACGGGCAGCTGGCATCTGCCGAGGGGTTTGCGCCGTCGACGCCCTTGGCGGCAAGTGCGCCGCCGGCGGCAAAGTTCTCGAATCGCATATTGCCGCAGGCAAGATCGAAGACGCGGACGGGATGCTCGATGGTGGCGACGTCGAGCTGTTCGAGTGCGATGTCCATGGTGCGCACCCAGCCGGGCCACGGGGCCTGACGCGTATCGGAGAAGGAGGCGGAGTGCTCGCGATAGAACGTGTTGTTGAGCTGGATGAGCGATGAGGCGAAATCGCGGTTCACGGCGCGGAACTCCCTCCGTTGGCGGTGCGGAATAAACAGTACGACCATACTACCGTTAACGCCGCAACGGGGACAACCGAGCTACGGGTCATTGCTTTGTTTGGACACATTTCCGCAGCTCATATGTGCCCGCAACCGCCGGTTGTCAAAAATCTCACTAGAATAGGTGGCATGCTTTTGGCGGTGGCGGATAGATTTTTAACTGTGCAAGGCGCCTTAAGAACAAAAACGGTCCGGCGGCACGGCTGGCATCACATAGGAGGAACCATGAATGTAGAAACTGCGCAGCGGCTCGCCGACCTTCGCCGCAGCAAGGGCTTTAGCCAAGAAGGGCTGGCGCGAAAGCTGGGGCTGTCGCGCCAGGCGGTCAGTAAATGGGAGCGTGCGGAGAGCTCGCCCGATACCGAGAACCTGATCTCGCTCGCCAAGCTCTATGGCGTGAGCCTGGACGAGCTGCTCAATCCGAGCGATGAGATCGAGGACGATATCGAGTTTGAGAACGAGGACCGCGCCCGCCAGCGCGAGGCCGAGGCGGCAGAGCGCGCACGCACCCATGAGGCGGCGGCACGTGCCACCGAGGCGGCAACACAGGCGAGTGATGCCGCCGCCAAGGCGGCGCAAGCGGCGAGCTGGAGTGCACAGGCCGCCAATGCCGCTACGGCGCAGGTGACGAGTGGCGGCGCGGTTGGCTCGACACCGGTGAAAGGCCCGTTCCAGTCGTTCCCGTATTGGGCCGTGTGCTGGCTGCTGTTCTTTTTGCTGATGTTCCCGTTTGGTGCCGGCCCCTTTGCCGCGCTGATCTTCTTTACGATCCCCATCTATCACTGGGTGGCGCGTGCGCTCGATGGTGATTGGGCACGCGGGGATATTCAGGTTGGTCCGGCGCCGGTGGCTAGGACTCAGGTGCGGGATGCTTCCGCTGCGGTTGACACTGACGTGGCCACCGCGACTGCCGCTGAGCCGATTGCCAAAGAGGGTGGTGAATGATGAAGTTTTCGCATGAATCCAAGGTGCGCTTGGGCGTTGGCATCGGAGCGTTCGTGCTCATCATCGGGCTTGTCTTTGGCATTTCGCGGACATTGATTCATTTTGATGGTCCGTGGGATCTCGACGATGTTGTATCCGGCTTCTCTGGTATGGACGATGCGGTTGACGAGGACGATCTTTTGGATGGCGGTAACTATTCCGCTCGGCCTCAGCAGCTTTCGAGCACGACTTTTGACGAAGACGCGTTCCAATCGCTCGACTTGGATGTGACGTCGGGGACGGTCGAGGTTAAACGTGTCTCTGGCGGACCGGTACGTGTCATCGAAAGCGGGCGCGTTGCAAAGGGGACGTCTGCTTCCGATGCCGCCACTCAGAATCTGGTTAAGATCGAGGGCTCTACACTCAAGATTAGCCAGTTCGACTGCGATGACGAGCGCGCCCATGACCGTAAGGTCACCATTGAACTGCCGCGTGAGCTTGCCGATAACATGATGGGCATTACGGCAAACGTGGGGTTGGGAGACCTGACGGTCGCGGACATTGCGTGCCACGACTTTGATTTGACGTTGGACTCGGGAGACGTCGCGTTTGCGGGCACCGTGACCGACACTCTGAATGCCGAGGTCGGTTCGGGCGATGTGACATTCGAGCTCTACCAGGCCCCCGCGAAGTCGATGGACGTGAGCGTGGGCTCGGGCGATGTGGAGATGACGGTTCCGAGCTCTACGGGCTTTAAGGCGAGCCTCACCTTGGGCAGTGGCGACTTCGAGAGCGATTTCCTTCCGCTTGGCTACGACGGCGAGACCATTTTGAATCTTGAATTCGATAACGGCGATAAGTCTGCCACGTATCGTTTTGAAGTCGATTCGGGCGACATGTCGTTTGATTCGGAGTAGTGAGGCAGACGAAAGCCTAGGCGAAGACATAGACGCGCTGTTTGATGAAGGCGCCGAAGCCGAGATCGGCTCCGGCGCCTTTGCCTTTACAATGGGGGCATGGAACAGATTATCTTGAACATACTCGAGGCTCTGCGTCGCGGCGAGACCGTGGACGACAAAGCGCTCGTCAAATTGATACATGCCGAGGCGCGCCGTGAGGGTGCCGACAAACGTGACCTGGCCAAGCGCCGCCTGCTGCCATTCTACCAGCGGGTTAAACGCGAGGAGCCGGCTCGGTGGGCTGCGTGGAATGTTGATGCCGATCTGGAACGCCAGCTGCTGCGGGTGCTGAGGATGAAGCCTCGTCGCACGGCTTCGGGCGTGGCGACCATTACCGTCATCACCAAGCCCTGGCCATGCTCGGGCGATTGCCTGTTTTGCCCCAACGATCTGCGCATGCCCAAAAGCTACCTGCACGCCGAGCCGGCGTGCGCCCGTGCGGAGCAAAACTGCTTCGATCCGTATCTGCAGGTGAGCGCCCGTTTGACGGCGCTTTCGCAGATGGGGCATGCGACCGATAAGATCGAGCTCATCGTGCTCGGCGGTACCTGGAGCGACTATCCGCAAGGGTATCAGGCATGGTTTATGTCGGAGCTCTTCCGTGCGCTCAATGATGATGCGGTGGCGGGCGTGGCGGCAAACCCCATGTTGGCGCGTCCGGGCATCAGCCGTGCCGAGGCGGGGCGCCTGCTCGATGACGCTCCCGCCGATGCCCTGCCGCCGGTGGTAACAGAGCGCCGCGAGCGCTATCGGGCTGCCGGCATTGCGACAGACGAGGCCAAGCTCGCTGCCGGCGTTGCCGACGAGCAGGAGCGTGTGGATGTTGCCGTGGGCGGCTATAACCGCGCGGTGCGTCGTCTGTACGGCCCCGGTACGCCGTGGGGCGAGGTCACCGAGTGGCAGACGGCAACGATGGAGGAGCTCGAGCGTCAGCAGCGCATCAACGAGACGGCGAAGCATCGCGTGGTGGGGCTCGTTATCGAGACGCGCCCCGATGCCGTAACGCCGCAGGCGCTTACGCTTATCCGCCGCCTCGGCTGCACCAAGATTCAGATGGGTATCCAGAGCCTCGACCAGCATCTGCTCGATATCAACGAGCGCCGCATTTCGGTGGCGCAGATCGAGCGGGCGTTTTCGCTCGCGCGCCTGTTTGGCTTTAAGATCCATGCGCATTTTATGCTCAACTTGCTGGGCGCCACGCCCGAGGGGGACAAGCACGACTACGAGCGCTTTATGACCGAGGGCGCCTTTATGCCCGACGAGGTCAAGGTCTATCCGTGTGCGCTCATCGAGGGCTCGCGTCTGGTGGGCTGCTATGAGCGTGGCGAATGGCGCCCTTATACCGAGGAAGAGCTGCTCGATGTGTTGGCCGACGACATCGTGGTGACGCCGGCGTTCTGCCGCATTAGCCGTATGATTCGCGACTTTAGTTCCGACGACATTATGGTGGGTAACAAGAAGCCCAATCTGCGTCAGCTTGTCGAAAACCGCTTGGCGGCGCGCGGCGAGGGTGCGACGGTGCGTGAGATTCGCTATCGCGAGATCAGCACGGCGGGCGCCGACCTGGGCGAGTTGACCCTTGACGAAGAAGTGACGTACGAGACGCCGGTGACGCGTGAACGCTTTTTGCAGTGGGTGACGCCCGAAGGCAAGATCGCCGGCTTTTTGCGGCTGTCGCTGCCCGATCGCGCATTTGTTGCCGCGCATGCGGACGAGTTGCCGGCGACGCCGGACGAGGCGATGATTCGCGAGGTGCACGTGTATGGCATGGCGGCACGCGTGGGCGACCAGGGACAGGCGGCGCAGCATCACGGGTTGGGGCGTTTGCTCGTAGAGCGTGCGTGCGAGATTGCCCGGGATGCGGGTTATGCGCGTATCAACGTGATTAGCGCGATCGGTACGCGCGAGTACTATCGCCATTTGGGTTTCTACGACCACGGACTCTATCTGCAAAAGGAGCTCTAAATGAACAAGCCGAGTGTTTCTGCTGGTGTCGTTGCCGGCGTTGCCCTGGGAGCCGCGGCACTTGGTGCGGCCGCCGTCGCTGTTCGCGCTGCCTGTCTGCAGGTCGCACGTACCCGCAACGGGCTGGCGCGTGTAAAGCGCGTGCACGATGAGGGCGGCGATGAGATTCGCGTGTTGGTGCAAGGCGGAGTCTACCAAAGCGCAAGCTACGTTGGCGAGCGTTGGGCAGAGCCCGTCTTTGCGTACTATCGTGCGTTTGACGACGTGTTTGAGGCCGAGGATGCGATGCGCGACGCTTATGGTCACGGCATTGACCGCATGCTTATGCTAGGTGGCGGTGGGTTTGCCTATCCCAAATTTGCGCTGATGTCGCACGAGGGCTTGCGCATGGACGTCATCGAGTATGACGCAGAGATTACGCGTCTGGCACGTCGGTGGTTCTACCTGGACGAGCTGGAGTGCACGGTGGGCGATCGCCTGCGGGTGATTACCGCCGAGGGGCGTTCGTATCTGGGCGTGACGAGCGTGGGCCATCGTCGCTACGACGTGATCGTGAGCGATTGCTTTGGCGGTGCCGAGCCCGTGCGCGAGCTGGCGACCGTTGAGGCGCTGCGTTTGGTGCGAGGCAGCCTGAACCTCGGGGGTATCTACGTTGCCAATATCGTGAGCGCAAACGAGGGGAGCGACGTGACGTTCCTGCGTGACTGCGCTGCCACGGCACTCGAGGTATTCGCCCATGCCTGGGTGGTCCCATGTGGCGATGCGGAGTTCGGCGGCGAGGAAAACTGCCTGCTCATCGCCAGCGACGGCGACTACGCCTTTGCCGAAGCCGTGCCCTTCGAAACTGACTTCCTCGGCACCGTCCTTCACGACAAGTAAGTCTCTCCGTCCCAAAAAGACTGGTCTTAGGCGTGGTCGCGCCAGCTGAGGACGCGCTGCTTCATGCCCTCGATGTCGAGCACGCCTTCGGCAAAGCCCTTGCGCACGAGCTCCTCGGGAACGTACTCGTCGTAGCGATCAAAATAAGGCACCTCGCCGGGGTAGACGAGCTCGATGGGGTTGAAGTCCTTCTCGGCCTCGGCGGCGAGCACCTCAAAGAATGTTTCCTCGTCGGCCTTCATCTTGAACTGCATAAAGTATGGACGCGACGGATCGAGCCCGCGAAGGCCAAGCTCCGCGGCACACTTGATCTTGAGCATACGTTCGAGCGCCAGAAAGGCGTAGCTGCCCAGCCAGGGGAAGAGTGCCCAGGTGTCTCCGCCCAGGTTAATGAGCGGCTTAGTTCCCGCGCCCGAAATCTCGGCGGTATGACGAGCCTGTGCAAGGCGTGCCCGCGCGTTACCCATAAGGTACGGATATGCCGCGTGCTCGTTGAGCGCTTGGCGCATGCGCTCGAGTACATGCGTATTGATGTCTCCGGGGCAGTCGCCAAAGTATGCCGGCACCCGGCCTTTGACCTGCGTGGCAAAGACGGTATGACGCTTCCAGTCCACTTCCTCGACAATCCAGCAATGGCCTGCGATGGCGATGCGCTCACCGGGCGGTGGGGGATTGACGATTGTGCCCAGCTCGGCCGACTCGCTGCGGACGGTGAACTCCTCGTTCTCCTGGAACACAGCGTAGAACTTAAAGTTGTTGATGATGCGCTCGCCCGCGAGACCCACGATGAGCCCACCGCCCTCGGTGACCTGGACGTGGTCGATCTTGATGAGGTGGCGCAGCAGTACGCGATAGTCATCGGCCGAGACGCGGTGGAAATAGCTGAGCGTGAGCACGCGCTGGGCAAGCTCAGCCGGTGTGAGTTCGCCGGTGCTGGCAAGCGTCGACATAGTCTGGTGGTAGAGCAAGCTGTAGGGGAGTCGATCGAGCTCGGGTGGCTCGACCCACTTTTCTTCGCGATAGAGTTGTACGAGTGCGATACCCTGCAGGAGTTTCCAAGGTATCGTTTCGGGCATCATCGTGCGCGGCTCGGGTTCTTCCTCGCGCATGACAAACCACATCTCGGGTGGAAGGTCGCGACGTCCCGTGCGGCCCATTCGCTGCAAAAAGGAGCTGACGGTAAACGGCGCATCGATCTGGAACGCACGCTCCAGACGGCCGATATCAATACCGAGTTCCAGCGTAGAGGTGGTGACGGTTGTCTGTGCCTGCTCCTCATCGCGCATGAGTTCCTCGGCCGTCTCGCGCAGCGATGCCGAGAGGTTGCCGTGGTGGATGAGAAAGCGGTCTGGCTCGTGCCGGTTTTCACAGTAGCTGCGCAACATGGAGCACACGGCCTCTGCCTCCTCGCGCGAGTTGGCAAAGACCAGACACTTGCGGCCGCGCGTATGTTCAAAGATATAGCCCATACCGGGATCGGCGTTGTCTGGTGCCGTGTCGGTGGGGTTGAGAAGCGCCTGCTCGGTCGCCCGCGGGATATCGACTTCGCCCTCGGGGGCCGAGGAAGCGCGATGATCCCTGGAGGTAGCCTTGCCCCGTGCCTGTTCGCGACGCTGACGGCGCTCCTCCTGCGTGAGCTGTCCGCTGTGACGTCTGTCTTGGGTGCCGGCGGGCAGTGCCGCGGGCGCCGCCGTCTCAATACGCTCGCACGCAAGCACCTCGGCCTCTTGGGGACCTGCACTCTCGAATCCTCGCTGCTGCGCCTGGGGGCCCGAGTTGTAGAAGTGCTCCATGGAGATACGCCACACGCGACGCGGTTCCTCAAAACGGGGGATAACGCAGTCGCGTCCCGTTCCCTGCGAGAGAAAGGCGCCCGTGCGCTCGGGGTCGCCGATGGTAGCCGAAAGGCCAATGCGGCGGGGCTGTACGCCTGCCATGCGCGACAGGCGTTCAATAAGGCAGAGCGTCTGCCCGCCGCGGTCGCCGCGCATAAGCGAATGGACCTCGTCGATAACCACATAGCGCAGGTCGCAAAACATGCGCGGGATAGCCATGTGCTTATGGATCAGGAGCGCCTCGAGCGATTCGGGCGTAATCTGCAAGATGCCGCTCGGCTTTTTAATGAGCTTGGCCTTGTGCGACTGCGAGACATCGCCATGCCAGTGCCAGACGGGGATATCGGCCTCTTCGCACAGGTCGTTGAGGCGGACGAACTGATCATTGATGAGCGCCTTGAGAGGGCCAATGTAGAGGGCGCCTATGCTTGCGGGCGGGTTCTCCCAAAACTCGGTCAGGATGGGAAAGAAGGCTGCCTCGGTTTTGCCGGAAGCCGTAGACGCCGTTAGGAGCACATTGTCTTGCGTGTTAAAGATGGCGTCGGCCGCTGCAACCTGGATAGAGCGCAGGCTCTCCCAATCGTGGGAGTAGATGAAGTCTTGGATAAACGGGGCATATCGGTCAAAGGCGTTCACGGGCCCTCCTCTCAAAACAGAACCTCTCAACGCGGCGGACAACGGTTTGCTGCATTGCTGCCTCAACGTTTGCCCAGATAAAACCTACCAAAATAAACCTGTCCCTTTTTGGCAGGTTAGATGGTGAACTCGGCGAAGTTGCGGTCGCCGCCTGCGGTGCCGGTGTCGCCTGTTGCGGCTGCCGGCGCCAGCGCGTCGCCGCCGACGCTTTGCAGCAGCTCGGCCACATTTGCATCGGGGTTTTGGCATAGGATGTCGAGCAACTCGATAAAGTCACGAATGACTTCACGCGGCGTCAGATGCGTGTCGGCTCCCACACGACCGAACTCGATCTTGAGGAAGTCCACCAAGTCGTTCTCGGCAAGCGTGGGCGTCCAGCCAAAGTAGCCGGCATGGATCTGCATGAGTTTTTCGATGAGCACCAGTAGCTCCTCGTAGGTGAGTGGCTGCAGGCGGATGATGGGCGCGAGCATGTCCTTAAGGTCTTCGCGCGCAAAGCGGCCCTGAGCGAGTCGGCTGCGCAGGGCCTCGTAGGAGAACACGCCGCGGCGGCGGTCTTCGATGGAGGTTGGCGTGCCGCCCATGATCATGCCCAGGTACTGCGCCTTGCCCTGGAGCGTGTCGTTGTACATAGTCAGGATCTTCTCGTAGTTGTATTGGCGCGTGATGGCGTTGGGAATCTTATACAGATTCACGAGCTCGTCGATGAGCACCAGCATGCCTTTGTAGCCACTGCAAACCAAAAAGCGCGCAATGAGCTTAACGTAGTCGTACCAGTCGTCATCGCTGATGATGGTCGAGGAGCCCAGCTCGGCGCGAGCCTCGCTCTTGGTGCGGTACTCGCCGCGAATCCATTTGGTCACACGGCTCATAGCTTCTTCGTCGCCCTCGGATACGGCCGCACGGTAGCGGCGGAGCATGCGGGTGAAGTCGAAGCCGTGGACCATCTCCTCGAGCGGGGCCAGTTGGGCATTGACGACCGACTCGTCGACGTCGGCACACGAGGCGACCCAGCGATCCAGAATAAGGTTGAGCGCACCGCCCTCGGGGCGCGTCTTGGTCGATATATTGCGGATGAGCTCGCGGTAGGTGGCAAGGCCCTGTCCCTGACCGCCCTGCAGGCGGCGCTCGGGCGACAGGTCGGCATCAGCGACGACGAATCCCTCGCCCATGGCGTGCGTGCGGATAGTCTGGAGCAAAAAGCTCTTGCCGGCGCCGTAACGACCGACCAGAAAGCGGAAGCTCGCGCCACCGTCGGCGATGAGACTCAGATCGGTGAGCAGGGCGCGGATCTCGACCTCGCGTCCTACGGTGATGTAAGGAAGGCCGATGCGCGGGACCACGCCGCCCTTGAGCGAGTTGAGAATGACGGCAGCGACGCGCTTGGGCACGCGAGGTGCTGCGGATGCGGTATCACTCATGGTCTAGGTATCCTCTCACGTCTGCTTCATAGTCCTCGATAATCTGCGGCCCTGCCGCGCTAAATTCAATTACGGTGTCGCCCACCAGGTCAAAGAGCGCCTCGTTGATGGTATCGACGAGCATGTCCTCGCTCTGCTCCGATTGCACTACCGCCGATTCCGCCTGTACTGCGTTGTGCTCGAGCAGCGCGCGGAGATAGGCGTCTGCGGCGGGCGCGAGTTCGTTCGTGGCGTCAGCGGGCGCAGCAGCTGCGAACGCGGGCGTCGGCGCGAGAAGCGGTGCCACGACACCAAACTGTTCGGTGGATATGGTCGGCTCGTCGGACTCGTCCTGCCCTGCAGCCGCCGCGACCGCCTCGACCGTCGCGTCGGCTACGGGCTCGGCTTCCGGTTGCCCTGAGTCCGCTGCCTCGGCTTCTGCGGACGCGCCGTCCTCGCGTTCCTCGTCGATCAAAAGCGCTTCGCGCGTTTGTGCGGCAGCGCTCCGAATGTGCCCCAGCTGGCTCAAATCGATATCGATCTTGACGGGCTGGTGTGCGGCGTCCCACGAAAGCCATGCCACAATCTCGTCATCGATAATCTTGGCCAGATATTTGGGGACCTTTTCTTCCTTAAGGGGATGGGCAGGGTCCAGGGCTAGGCGCAGGCGTTGGTCGCAGGCGCGCATCATCTCGCCAAGTTTGCTGCTCTTTTGTCTGCTGCCGTGAATCCGCATGCATTCCCAAAAACCGTTTTGGCAACGGTAGATATGGATGGGGTCCAGACGGTATTCGCAGTCCTCGTGGCGCTCGGGCGCAAAGAATACGGCCGAGGCAAACATGGTGTAGGGCATTGCCGTCTCCTCCCCAAATAAACTTGCCACGATGCCGGTCTTTCGGTGCGTGTCATAGTAGCGCGCCATGCGGACATACACGGCGCACGCCACGTGGCGCAGATCGCGGTGATGGCTGCGGTCGAGCCGCGAGCTACTTAGGTTGTACGTGGAGAGGGCGTTGATGGCGGCCATGAGTCGCTCCTCGCGCACCTCATCGGGCGGAAGGGGGAGCGTGGGCTCGGAGGTTTTGCGACGCTTGGGTGCCGGGTCAGACGGCGTCGGTGCTGGTACAAGGTCTCGTGCCGCGCGCCGCAGCTCGATAAGGGCGTTATCGAATATGACGGTTTTAGAGTCGCGAAGCAGCTTGGGGTCGAGCCCGTGGAACACGGCGTAATCCTGCAGCCACACGCGTGCAAATCGGTCGATGCCGGGCTCGAAGGCGCGATAGACATCCCAAAAAGCCTTGATCTTGTTAAAACCATCGAGTGGATTATCTACGCCAATGCCGCAGATCAGCTCATAGAGATACAGAAAGGCAAAAGACGTAGACGTTTCCTCGACGGTTCCGCGGCGCACTTGGGCACGCCAGGTAAAGTAGCCGCGCAGCTGCCGGTCGCTCATGGCGTTGTAGGTGGGAAAGTACGACTTAAAGGTGCCGTTGTAGGGACAGTCGTCCTCAAAGTCGGCCATCAGCAGGCCCTGGCGGTAAAAAAGCTCGGCTTCCGAAAGCCAGCGGCCCGCACCGCCCTTGGGGTCATCCTGCCAGCGCGATATCTCGCGCATTTTACGGTACTGGTCGGGGAGGAAATTCTGCATCTGTCGGCCGGTTTTGAGAATCGGCTCGTCTGCGTAGGTTTCGTTTGAGAAGCGGGCGGACTGATGGGTCCGGGCCTCGGCCATGATGCGCTCGATGAGCATCTTGATGTCCTGGTCGGCCACCGCTCCTCCTCTCGAACACAGCTACGGTGACCTCATATCATAGCACAGCATCAAACAGATGTTCGAGATACCGCTGCGTTGATAGATTTAGAACAGGAGGGCGTAGATGACGGCGATGACGACGGAGGGAAGCATATTGGCCGTGCGGAAGGTCTGAGGACGGATGAGGTTGACGCCGACGCAGAAGATGAGCATGGAGCCTACGAGCGAAAGGCTGTTGAGGGCAGCTGTGGTCATGATGGGGAAGAGCGCGCCGGCAAACAACGTGATCGTCCCCTGGAACACGGCGACGGGCAGGGCGGAGAAGATGCAGCCGCGGCCAAGCGAGGCCGTCATGGTGCAGACGATGATGCAGTCCAGTGCGCCCTTGAGGGCAAGCGTTGACCAGTCGCCGAGCAGGCCGTCCTGGATCGATCCCACAATGGCCATGGCGCCGATGCACACGGTGAGTGAAGTCGAGACAAAAGCGTTGGTGAACTCGTTATCGCCCTCACTGCCAGTCTTGCGCTTGAGCCATTCGCCAAGGTTCTCGATGGCGGCCTCCAAGTTGATGGCCTCGCCGATGAGCGAACCGAGCGCAAATGAGACGATGAGCATGGTGGTACCGGTGGTCGCTAGCGCCTTTCCATCGATGATGAGCATCTTTTGCATGGTGCCGCTCAGGCCGATAAACAGGACGCACAGCCCCGATGCTTTCATGAGCGTGTCTTGGATGCGCGGTGTAATGAAGCGGCCGCCCGCTAATCCCAAAAGACCGCCCGCAACTAAAAGCGCAACGTTGATGATTGTTCCCAAGCCCGGCATGAGCCCTCCTGTATTGATGCCAACGTGGCAATCGTAGCAGAACGAAATGCGAGGCACATCGCGACTCATCTAATACGTTATATAAGTGGTATTAGGAATGATGCGCAGCATTTAAGCCTCAGGTGGTTGTCGGGACATAGGGATAGTAGTCAAAGCGCAGTGTCATAAGCCGCTGTGGGGATTCAATAGCCGCGGCGATGATATTGGCATCGCGGGCACGATCAAACCCATCGAGTTCGATCTGATACGAGACGTCTTGCATAATGTCCAGACGTCGCCAGGCTAGAAGTGTGTCGCCATCGAATTCCAAGGTCTTGCTTCCGTCTGGGGCAACGGCGTATAGACGCAGTTTAGCGGTGGTTGCAGGGTCGACAACCGTGACCTTTTTAATTTCGTTTCGAGTATTCTTGGCGCCCAACAAGGTGAGCAGTGTTGGGGCCACGACCTCGCCCGATGGCAAAAAGACGACTTCGATGGATTCGGGAAACGCGATGATGGCCGACTTGCGGACGGGCTGATTGGCGGCGGCAACTTCGATGTTTGCAGCATCGATGACCTCTGTGTGGTCGAGGGCGGCAAGCACGCAGCAGTTACCTTCATCGATCTCCTGAGGATCAGCAAGCCCCAGACTGTCCGCGAGCTCGGGATCGTTTGGATCCGCAGCGGGCTCATTCGGTGCTTCGAAAGAAGCTGGGGCGCTGTTTGTCGGCGACGGCGTGTCGCCCGCACCTGCTTCTTTGTCCGTGCTCCCTTCTTGTATGGTTGCGTTGATGGGTTCGTCGTTTGAGGGGAGCGTCTTGGCGTTAAGCGCGGAGGGGAGAATTCCGATGGCTCCGGATCCGTTCCACTCCATTTCGAGAAGCGCCGGGTCGGCAAGAATGCGTTGCCTGCTTTGGGCGTGGGCATCGATTTCAATAGGGCCTGCCTCTGTCCCTCGTGTAAGGCTGAGCGATCCGGCCGGCTTCTCGAAATGAATGTCTGTGTCTTTGGTGCTGACGGCGTAGAACAGCAGGGATGCTTCTCCCGCCGCGATGGCATCGGTGTCGGCTTTGGTCAGCCGCAACGATGCCGTGAATGAGAGGCTGGGCTGCACATCGTCTGCATTCGCGGCGGCGCAGCCCAGACATATACCGCCTCCTTTCTCGAAAAACGCACCGTCGAAGGCGACCTTCGCTCCGTTCGCCGAGTCATCGACCGAAGCGATGTCGATGCGCAGCTCTAAATTGCATGGATCGCCATCTGCATCGAGCACAACCGAGCGCCACGTGCAGACGGCGCACCCCGCCTGGGAGCCGTTTGCCTTGTTCGAACGATTGATATCCACGACTATCGAGCCGTCCGTATTACGACGAAGGCATCCCGAGGTTGAGATTGCGGCCTGTGCGAACGAAAAACGCTTGCACGCAATGGCGCTCGACGGATTTGGTGCGGAGCTTAGGGCTGCTGGTAAGGAGTCTGCCATGACGGGAGTCGCCCAAGCGGCGACAGGCGTTCCGGTTGCGAGCGCGCCGCAGAGTGCGACGACGGGCAAAAGGTTCTTCGATGCCATGGGGTCTCCTTAGCTAATTTAGTGCGGCCTGTCCATGTTTTGTTTCTGGCTGCGTTTGATGTGCAGACCGAGGCCGGCGGTTCCTGCGCCTGCTGCTGTGGCGCCTGCTGCCAAGAGCCATCGTCTGTCGCCTGTCTGCGCCAACGGTTCCTCGCGGTCGCCGCGGTCGAGCTCCGAGAGGTCGACCGTCACTTGCGTGGCGGCCTGCGCCTGTTCTTGCTGGGCAAAGGCCATGGCTGGCCCAAACGCTAGGATGCCGACGGCGGCGGCCAGGGCGACGGCCTTATGCCGTGTGCGCACCGGGCTCGACCGTCCAGGTGATCGTTGCAACCTGATCGCCTTCGCCGGTTACGCGGAAGATGTCGCGCGTGACGCGGGCGACGTTTCCGCTTGTCTTGAGCTTGATTTTGTCCGTGCCGCCGGCAATGCCCTGGTAGCCCATGTCGAAGGCTGCGTTCTTGGAAAGATCGAGGCCCGTCCCCTGCATTGCGGCACTGGCGTTCTGGAGTGCGCCGTCGGGGCCGACCTTAAAGTCGATGGAGTTCTGCGCGGTGCCGGCCTTGGCGTCGGCGGCAATGGTCCAGGTGTTCATGGCGTCGATCTTCATGTTGGTGACATGGATGCCGTAGGCCGAGTGATTGTCGATGGTGGTCGCGTCTTCTGAGGGGCCCTGAAGCGTGCCGTCGGCCTTGGCGACGAAGGGGATAACCGTCGGAACTTTGAACTCAACGTTGTCGATCTCGGTCCTGACCATTACCTTCGTGGTTCCAACGCGCCCGGCTGCCATAGCTGGCGTCGGGGCGGCGCCCATTGCGAGCGCGAGCGCGAGCCCTGCGCCCACGACGAGCGCTCTGGCTCCGTTCATGTTCCTGGTGATGTCCATGGTCGTTCCTTTCTATTCGCCGCGGGCCGTCCCCGCGATGATTGGACGAATGCTGGTGAATTGCGTGCGGTGCCGCGTCGGCCGGAAAGCTAGTTCTCGGCTTGCTCAACCCGTACCTTGACACGTGTCGGATTGCCGTGGCTGTCGAGGGTCTTTGCATCGAGTGCCTGGATCTCGATGTACGCCTCGCCTTCTTTGATGTCGCCGGCGGGGCACGTCTCGATTGTCTTGCCGGTCTCGACCACACCGGATTCGTACATGGTCTCGTCGTTTTGGATGACGCGGAATCGCTGGGGAAATTTATTGTCTTGGACGTTTTGCACGTTGACTCGCAGCTTGCCGTCCTCCTGCAGCTGAGCGACCGGCGCGACCGAAATCGTCATCATGTTGTCGCGGACGATGGCGTCGAGCTCATCTTGGATTTCCTGACGCGTTTTGCCCTCGGCCGTCGTGACCGAAGCGCCCGCCTCGGGTACGGGCTGCGACTGCCAAGCGTATAGTACTACGGCGACAAGGGCGCAGACGATGGCCAAGCAGGCAACGATGAGCTTCTTGCGACGACCCAGGTCTGCAAAGCGGGGCGGCTTCTTTGCGCTCATGCGGCATCCTTGGTGGTATAGACGCGCGCAAAGGTGGACGGGTCCGCTCCAAAGAGCATGTGAAGCATCAGGCGGCGCGAGTAGACAAGCTCTTCGAAGTCGGGAGGGAGCTCGATGTCGTGGATATGCGCGATGTGGTGGGCGAGCGCCGAGAATGACTCGGGGTCGCAGATCACATCGGTGGTAACGTGGTAGACCGCCGTATCGGGGAATGCCTCTTCGTCGAAAGGCAGGAGATGGGGATCGTCGTCGACTTCGATGGCGATGCCGTACTGGGGCCAGTAATATGCCATGGGAACCTCCCTGCTTCTGGGGCCAAAACTTCTGTCGGTTTTGGCTGTCGATGCCGACGGTATCAGCCGCTACTTGACCAATTGCTGACCAAATGCTTGACGGATTGGTGTCTCCGCAGGTAAAAGGCGGCAAAAAATACTCCAACTTTTTTCGAGTGACAATCGCGCGGTCGGCGACGGCGGGGCCATATGTGTCAAAAGCATCGTCTGCCGAGGAAATCAAGCCGCTCGCCGAATTGCACGAACGTAAAAATCGCCAATTATGGAGACGGTCTCGAACACGTCGACGAAACGATGCGGTAACATCTCCCTGCAAACACTGTAGTTAGCTAAAGGGGGAGTTCGCGTGTCTGCAACCATCAAACCCTTCACCGACGAGTTCGAAGAGTATGGTCGCGATGAGTCTCGCGCATCGGGCGAGGCCTCGAACATCTCGTTTCCGACAACGGAAGACGAGGTCCGTGCCATTTTGGAAAAGCTCCATGCCGAGCGTGTCCCGGTAACGGTTCAGGGCGCCCGAACCGGCCTTGCCGCCGGTGCCGTGCCCCACGGCGGGCATATCCTCAATACTTCCCGTATGAATCGCTACTTGGGCCTTCGCCGCGATGAACAAGGCCAATTTCTGCTGCACGTGGAGCCGGGCGTTGTGCTCTCGGAGCTGCGCAAGCAGCTGAGCAAGAAGGTGCTGCCGACTGCTGGTTGGGACCAGGCATCGCTTGAGGCCTACGAGGAGTTCCAAGAGGCCCCCGAGCAGTTCTTTCCCACCGATCCCACCGAGACGTCTGCCTGTCTGGGCGGCATGGCGGCATGTAACGCCTCTGGTGCCCGCAGCTACGCCTACGGTCCCATGCGCCCGCATATCACGGGACTCCACGTCGCACTGGCTGATGGCGATTTGCTTGAGCTTCAGCGTGGCGAGGCTTTTGCCCAGGGCCGCCACCTGTCGCTCGTGACGGCAGCGGGCCGTACGCTCGAGCTCGATCTTCCCGGCTATACCATGCCCAAGACAAAAAATGCCTCAGGCTATTTCGTTGCGGACGAAATGGACGTCATCGACCTCTTTATCGGCGCTTGCGGCACGCTCGGCGTTATCACCGAGCTCGAGATCGCCCTGCAGGCGGCGCCTGCGGTCGTTTGGGGTGTGAGCTGCTTTTTCGATAGCGAAGACAAGGCCGTGTCCTTTACTGATTCCGTGCGCCCCGTCCTGTCCCATGCGGCTGCCATCGAGTACTTCGATGCTGGCGCCCTGGATATTCTACGTCGCCAGCGCGAGCAGTCGACGGCGTTTGCCTCGCTGCCGGCGCTCGACAAAGAGGCCAAGGTCTGTGTCTACGTGGAGCTCGACTGCGATGACGAGGCCCAGGCGACCGAGGAACTGTACCACCTGGGATGGGTGCTCGAGTTTGCGGGTGGCCGCGACGATGCGACATGGGTCGCGCGCACCGAGGTCGATCGCGAGTGCCAGCGGTTCTTCCGCCATGCGGTCCCCGAGAGCGTCAATATGCTTATCGACGAGCGTCGCCGCACGGATCCCACCATCACCAAACTGGGTTCGGACATGTCGGTGCCCAATGCACGCCTTGCCGATGTCGTGGCCCTCTATCGCCGCACACTGGCCGAAAGCGGGCTTGAATCTGCTGCCTGGGGGCACATCGGTAACAACCATCTGCATGTGAACATCCTGCCGCGCGATGCGCAGGACTACCGTCGCGGTGGCGAGCTGTTTGCCCAGTGGGCTGCGGAGGTAACGGCTATGGGCGGTGCCGTTTCTGCCGAGCACGGCGTCGGCAAGATCAAGGCGGGCTTCTTAGAGACGATGTACGGTCACGAGGCCATGGTCGAGTCGGCGCGGCTCAAGCTCCAGCTCGATCCCGACGGGCAGCTGGGTCGCGGCAACCTGTTTTCGGAGAAGCTCTTGGATGAGCTCGTCCAGAAGGGGGGCGCGTGAAGATGAGCGATTTCCATATGGTGGTGTGCGTCAAGGCCGTGCCGGGCAGCACCGAGGTCAAGATGGACCCCAAGACCAATACCATCGTACGCGATGGCAAGCAGGCGGTCATTAATCCCTTTGATGCGAGCGCTTTGGAATGCGCGCTGGCGCTGAAGGACGACTTTATCGGCTTTGGCATGGACGTGCGTGTGACGGTGGTGTCGATGGGCATCCCTGCGACCGAATCGCTGCTGCGCGACTGCATCGCCCGCGGTGCCGACGACGCGCTGCTGCTGACCGACCGAGCCTTTGCGGGCGCCGATACCCTAGCCACCACCTATGCCCTCAAATGCGGTATCGAGGCACTCGATGAGGACTTTGACCTGCTCATCTGCGGCAAGATGGCAGTGGACGGCGATACGGCCCAGATTGGCCCCGAGCTGGCCGGCGCCTTTGAGATCCCCTGCGTGACCGACGTGAGCTGCGTGCAAAGCGCGGGCTTTACGACGTGTGGCTCGCTGGCGCTCGTCCACGGATGCGATGCCGGCGAGGAGACGGTGTGCCTGGAGATGCCGTGCGCGATGACGACTGCCAAGGAGATTGGCCAACTGCGTATGCCGAGCATTGCCGGTATTCGTGCGGCCGAGGAGGCGGACGTGTGCGTGGTCAACGCTGCCGACGTGAACGCCGACCCCGCACGCTGCGGCCTTGCCGGCTCGCCGACACAGGTCGTGCGCTCGTTTGTGCCCGACCGTGACCAAACGTGCAAGGCCGTTGAGGGGACGGCGTCCGAGCAGGCGGTAGAACTTGCCAAGATTATCGAGGGGATGGCATAGATGAGCGGACTGATTATCGATAGCGAAGCCTGTATCGGCTGCGGTCGCTGCGTTCGCGCCTGTGCCTCGGGCGGCATCGTAGTGGAAGGCGAGCGACCCAACCGATGCGCCCACGTAACCGACGGCTGCATCCTATGCGGTGGGTGCGTCGACGCCTGCCCTGTCAACGCTATCTCGATCGAGCGTGATGAGGCCGCTGGTGCGGTGGACCTTGATACATATCGAGACATTTGGGTATTCGTGCAGACCGACGAGCACGATACGGTGACTCCCGTTGCCTATGAGCTTATGGGCAAGGGCCGCGAGCTTGCCGATGCTCGCCGCTGCCGTCTGGTGGCACTGGTCGGTATGGCCCCCGAGGGTTCTCTCGGTGACCTGGAGCATCTGGTTTGCGCAGGCGCCGACGAAGTCCTGGCCTGTCGCGACGAGCGCCTGCGCCAAAACGATGCGGAGGTCTACGCCCGCTTGATCTGCGATTTGGTAGCCGAACGCAAACCCGAGGCCATCCTATACGGTGCGACCGCCTTTGGCCGCGAACTGGCACCCGGCGTTGCCGTGCGCTTGCAGACGGGCCTTACGGCTGACTGCACCGTACTTTCGATGGATACGGAGACGGGACTGCTGCAACAGACGCGTCCGGCGTTTGGCGGCAACCTGATGGCCACCATCGTCTGCCCCAATCATCGTCCCCAGATGGCAACCGTTCGTCCCGGCATCTTTAAGGCACCCGACTTTGACTACGGCCGCTCCGGCACGATCACCCAGATATCGCTTGCGGATGATGCTAAGGCCCGTGTCGAGATCTCGATTCCCGCCGAGGAGTGGGGGCGGCAGGCTTCGATCGCCGATGCCGAGCGCCTGGTCGTGGTGGGTCGCGGCATTGGTTCCAAGAAAAACCTGCCGCTGATGCGAAGGCTCGCCGAGGCTCTGGGAGCCGAGCTTGGCTGCACGCGACCTGTCGTGGAGGCCGGCTGGTTGGAGTATCGCCATCAGATTGGCCAGACCGGCGTATCGGTTTCGCCCAAGCTTCTCGTGAGTATCGGTGTTTCGGGCGCCATCCAGCATCTTGCCGGCATCGGTGGGGCGGAGTGCATTATCGCCATCAACGAGGACCCGGATGCCCCCATTTTTGGTGCTGCCCAGTACAAGGTTGTTGGGGACGCCGTCGAGGTCGTCGAGGAGCTGCTAGCCCAGCTTGAGCGCTAGGCGCGCGCCAGCCAGTCGCGCATCTCGTCCTTTAGGCGGCTCCAGGTTGCCTGCGTGGCGGGGTCGGTAAAGGGCCGCATAATGCCAAAGGGCGCGTCGAGCAGGCGGTGGATATCGCCCTGTTCGCGCGCCAGCGCACGGCTTGCCGGATAGACGAGCTCAAACATAAAGCAGATAAGCCCCACCAAGAAGTCGGCGGGCTCATCGCGCTCATCGCGTGCGACGCAGCGGTGCTCGTCAAAGGCGGCAAGTGTCGGCGACGAGAAACGGCTGCCGAGAAACGTCTTCTCGTCCACCTTGAGGATGGTGTCGACGGTGCTGTCGGCGATGGTGCGCATAATGTCGATCTTGTCACCATCGCGCACGATATCGCAGAAGCTTTGCGTGCGCACGTCGAGCTGCGCGGGTAGACGGAAATCGCTGTGATAGGCAATGCTCGCTCGGATGAGCTCATCTTCTGCCGGGTCATCGATAAAGTCGCGGATGCTCGTTACGGCGGGTGCATCGGCGGGATTCTCGCCAAAGAGGACCTCGATGCCCAGCGCCGCATGGCTCATGCTCTCGGCGTCCTTAAAGGTGTCCCAGCGTCGCAGCTGCTCAAAGCGGCCCATATCGTGTAGCAGGCCGCAAAGCCATGCCAGGTCAATATCTTCTGACGACCAGCCCTGCTCGCGCGCTACGGCATCGCATGCCTCGGCCACGTGGTACGTATGCTCGATTTTGAGCGCGATGCGTGGGTTGGTGGCGTCGTAGGCATCGGTGTGGCTTTTGAAGGCCGCGCGCGCCCGGTCTCGATCGATAGCTGTCATAATGACTTCCTAATAAGTTGTGTCTTTCGATCCGGTGGCAATTGTAGGTGAACTCGGTTGCTGTCGGATGATGATTCTGCCGTGTCGCTACATGCGGCTCGGAGACCTTGTCAGGATGAGAAGCGTATGGTGCTCAAAATCGTTAGAACCGTCTGGCCAGTGATGCTTACCTATGTTGCAATAGGCACGCCGTGCGGAATGATCATGGGGCAGACGGGAATGGAGCCCTGGATGGTCTTTGCCCTGAGCAACACGTTTGTGACGGGCAGCGGCCAGTTTATGATCTGCAATCTTTGGCTGGCAGGTGTACCGGCACCTTCGATTATCGCGAGCGTTGCCGCCATCTCCTCGCGTTTTGCGCTTTACTCGGCATCGATCGCGCCGCATCTGAAGGGTGCCTCGAAGCGTCAGACGCTGGCTGTTGCCGCGACACTTACCGAGGAGGCATATGGCATCTCGCTTGCCAAGTTGGTTGAAGGGGAGGATTGGGGCCCGCGCGAGTCCTTTGTGCTCAACGTGATCCTTATCGCAACATGGGGCGTATCGTGTACGATGGGCGCCATCGTCGGCGCCGTTGTCGATGTTCCCACCGCCATTGCAGCCTTTGTCTGCACCTCGCTCTTTATCTGCCTGCTCTTTTCGCAGCGGCTGTCGCGCGGCAACGTTGTCGCGGCGGTTTCGGGCGCGGTGTCCGTCGCCGTATGCAAGTTCTTGGGCCTCGTGAATATTGCCGTGCCGGCAAGCGTCGTGGTCGGCATTACCATTGCGCTGGCGTGCGATGCTGTATTTGACGGAAGAGGTGCCCGCGATGCCCGTTAACGAGTTCTTGGTTCTATGGCTGTCCTCGTGGGCTGCTATCGCGTTCTTTCGCATCGCGCCGGCGTTCGCCTTGCGCGGGCGGACCCTGTCGCCCCGCATTACCGAGGCCCTGGGCTATATCCCGCCCGCTGCCTTTGCCGCGCTGGTCGCCAACGACTTGGTGAGTCCCGGCGCGTTCGACGCAGGGCTCTGGCCTGCCTTGGTTCCCTGGATTGCGGCCGCCGGCGTCGTGGTCGTGGCGGTCAAGACAAAATCGATGCTGTGGTGCTGTGTCTCGGGCATCGTACTCTATATCGTCTTGAGCCTTATATAGGGGTGGCGTCGCGGGCGCCGAATCTCGTTCCATCCCAACTTGTATAATTTCTCACCGAGCCGGTCTGCTTCTTCTGGTACCATGGTCAAACTTTACTGTAGCAAAGCGTGACGTGGGCTTTTGTACCCCGTCAGCGGAAATGGGGGTTTCATGGCACAGGAAGCGACCGCCAACGAGCAAAAGAAATTCAAGGTCCCGCGCATCCCGGGCGACATCATGATCTATCCGATGATCGTCGGTCTTTTGCTCAACACCTTCTGCCCGCAGGTTTTTGAGATCGGCGGCTTCTTTACGGCTGCCTGCCGCGGTGGCTCCAATACCATCGTCGCCGCGATCCTGCTGTTTGTGGGCGCCGGCATCAGCTTTAAGTCCACGCCGGGTGCCATCAAGACCGGCATCGTCGTGCTGATCCCCAAGCTGGTCGTCGCAGCGGCTCTCGGCCTGGGCGTGGCATATTTCTTTAACGACAACTTCCTGGGTCTGAGTTCCGTGTCTATCATCGGCGGCATCACGTTTTGCAACATGGCGCTCTATACGGGCATCATGGGCGAGTTTGGCGATGAGTCCGAGCAGGGCGCCGTCGGTATCCTGTTCTTTACGGCCGGCCCTGCCGTCACGATGATCATCCTCGGTGTTTCCGGCCTCGCCAACATTCCCATTGGCACCATTATCGGCTCCATCTTGCCACTCGTTATTGGCATGGTTCTGGGCAACCTGTTCCCGTTTATCAAGAACCTGCTGGTTCCCGGTGCCAATCCCGCGATTGCCGTCATCGGATTTCAGCTCGGTGCGTCCATGAGCCTGTCGAGCTTTATCACCGGCGGTATTTCCGGCATCTTGCTGGGCCTTGTCACGCTGTTTGTCGTCGGCCCCATCACCTTTGCGTTTGAGCGTCTGTGCGGCGGCAATGGCAAGGCCGCTGTGGCTTGCTCCACCATTGCCGGCACGGCTATGACCACACCGGTTGCCCTCGCCGAGGTCGCACCGCGCTACGCCGAGCTTGCGCCCACCGCGTACGCTCAGATCGCCACCGCCGTTATCATCACGGCGATCATGGCTCCGATTCTGACTGGCTGGGTCGACAAGAAGTTCTGCCAAGGCAAGGAGGATCTGTCGCCTGTCGGTGTCGAGGCCATCGAGGAGGCTGTCGCGACTGACATCGATGGCGAGTAGCAATCGATACCCATCAATGATGCCGGCGTGTGCAATTCGCGCCGTATGGGTGCCCGAACAGAAACTGTTTTGCAGTGATGTTCGGGCGCTCTGCTATTATCCCCTTTACCCCTGCGGAGTAAAGGGGTGTTTATTGCCCTGATTCGAATTGGGCGATTCTGACCACTTGGATATTGAAGGGATGGCGCTAGTGGTTAAGGCACTCAAGATTGAGATATTCGTGCTATGCATGATTGTTCTTATCGGGCTTGCCGTACGAAGCCGTCGCTCCCTGTTCTCGAGCACCCAGCAGCTTTTGTTTAGCATGCTGGGCTACACGTCTGCTGCGTACATATTATTCGATATGATCTGGACGCTTTCGGACGGTGTGGACGGCACGTTGGGCATTGCTGCCAACTGGATTTCCAACGCGGTTTCGTTTTCGCTCTTTGCTATCGCGTGTCTCATTTGGTTTATCTATTCCGAGACGGTGCAGGGTTCTCGCCTTTTGACCTCGCGCTATAGGGTGGTGCTTGTAGCGTTGCCTACGGCTCTGGTGGTCGTGCTGGCGTTTACCAGTTACTGGACGCACGCCCTGTTCTATATCGATTCGCAGGGCGTGTATCGTCGCGGCTTTGCCTATATGATCCAGCCCATCGTCAGCTACTGTTACGTTATACATACGTCCCTACATGCGTTTGTGCAATCTCGCAGGGTCGAGAGCCTGCAGACGAAGGCCATCTATCGAACCTTGGCATTTTTCGCCATTCCGGCCCTGGTGGGCGGTACCTTTCAGGTCGTATACTCGGTGCCCGGCCTTTGTGTCGGCATAATGATTAGCATGTTGCTGCTCTACATCATCTACCAGGAGCAGCTCATCTCGACCGACCCGTTGACTGGACTTAACAATCGCAACCGTTTTGAGACCTATATGCTGTCGCTCTTCTCAAATGTGGATCAGGCCGAAGATGTATATCTGCTTATGATGGACGCCGACGGCTTTAAGCAGATTAACGATCGCTATGGACATGTGGAGGGCGACCATGCTCTTCAGGTTGTTGCGACGGCGCTCAAGGATGTCTGTTCGCCGGCTGGTGGCTTTATCGCACGTTATGGTGGCGATGAGTTCGTGGTGCTCCAAAAGGCAGCGGCGGAACAGGACATCATGCGTCTGTGCGCGGCAATCAACGATGAACTCGCACGCGCCGAGGTGCCGTATCTGTTGCGGATGTCCATCGGCTATGCACGGGTCGGTGATGGTGTCGATACCTGGCAAGATTTGCTTCGCGCCGCCGACGCGGAGCTCTACCGCGTAAAGTACGAGAAGAAGAAAGCTGGCGTCCAGATACGCTAGAAATAGGGGCGCACGCTTGCGTGCATGGTGGCCCTCGGCTCTCCGATGTATTCCATTAAACTAAAGTATGTGAATCCCCTCTGCTAAATAAGGGCAGTTCGCTAGGCCTTTTTAGGCCTGTTGACGATGATGATGCCGCCGCAGACCAACAGCAGGGCAACTATAACGGTAACGGGGCTCGTGCCGGCGCCCTCGCCGAGCAGCAGCGCACTCAACAGCACACCAAAGACGGGGTTCATAAACCCAAAGACCGAGACGCGGCTGACGGGGTTGACGGCAAGCAGGCGCGACCATAGCGAGTACGCGATGGCGGAGATGAGTGCCATATAGATAATGAGCGCGATGGCGGGGATGATCGCGGTGAGGGAGAGCGCGCCGCCCATCAAAAACCCGATGGCGGTGAGGACCAGGCCGCCGACCAAGAACTGCCACCCGGCAAGCAAGACACCGTCGTGCTCGCGCGAGAAGATGCCGATCAGGCAGGTCGACAGGGCACCCGCGACGGTGGAGGCCAGGATAAAGCCCTCGCCGTCGAGCGTAAAGCCAAAGGTGCCGTCCGCGCCCGAAAGGTTGACGAGCGCGACGCCGGCAAAGCCCAGTACACAGCCGAGCACCTTGGCCGCATCGAGCTTTTCGGTGCGAAACGCCAGGGCGGCAAAGAGGATTGCGAGGAAGTTGGCGCTGGCCTCGATGATGGAGCTCGACATGGCACTGGCGCGCGAGAGTCCCAGGTAGAAAAAGAAGTACTGCCCGATAGTCTGGAAGAGTGACAGGATGCAGATGGGCTTGATATCGCGTACCTGTGGGACGAGCGGGCGGCGCTGAGCTGTGCTCATACCGACGATAACCAGGATGCCGGCAAGCGTGAAGCGCAAACCTGCAAAGAGTAGCTGCGAGGCGCTATCGTGCGCTGGGATACCAAAGAGTGCGTAGCCGATCTTGATGCAGGGGAAGGCGGAGCCCCAGAGCGCGCAGCAAACGAGACAGCCCAGGATGAGTCCGGGCAGGGTGGCGAGATACGGCTTGCGGCTTTCCATGATGTCCTTCCTATATGCGCGAAGCAAAAAAGAACCCGCCACCGGATGTGTCGGTGGCGGGTGTTGTTACCCGAAGGGATTGTACCTGATGGGAAAGGTTTAAGCGAAGTAGGCTACGCCGCTCTCAAAGATCGGCATGAACTTGTCGCCGGGGACATGCTCGGGCACGTTGCGGTACAGGTTGTCGCCGCGACGCTCGGCATGGCCCATCTTGCCCAGGACGCGGCCGTCGGGGCTCGTGATGCCCTCGATGGCGAGTGCGGAGCCGTTGGGGTTGACGGAAAGGTCCATGCTGGGCTTGCCGTCCTCGCCCACGTACTGCGTGGCGACCTGGCCGTTGGCGATCAGCTGGGCGAGCGCCTCGTCGTTGGCGACAAAGCGGCCCTCGCCGTGGCTGATGGCGACGGTGTAGGGGTCGTCCAGGCTGCACTGCGACAGCCACGGGGACAGGTTGGACGAGATGCGGGTGCGCACCAGGCGGCTCTGATGGCGACCGATGGTGTTGAACGTCAGCGTGGGCGCATCGGGCGTGGCGTCGACGATATCGCCGTAGGGCACCAGGCCGAGCTTGACCAGGGCCTGGAAGCCGTTGCAGATGCCCAGCATCAGGCCGTCGCGGGCCTTGAGCAGGTCGCGGACTGCCTCGGTGACCTCGGGAGCGCGGAAGAACGCCGTGATGAACTTGGCGGAGCCGTCGGGCTCGTCGCCGCCCGAGAAGCCACCGGGGATCATGACGATCTGGCTTGCACGGATGCGGCGGGCAAGCTCGTGGGTGCTCTCGGCGACGGCCTCGGGCGTGAGGTTGTTGATCACGAAGGTGTCGGCCTCGGCACCGGCGGCACGGAAGGCGCGGGCGCTGTCGTACTCGCAGTTGTTGCCGGGGAACACCGGGATAATCACGCGCGGACGGGCGATCTTGGCGCCGCCGTACACGTGGATATCCTTGGCGCGGAAGTCGATGGTCTCGACCTCGGGGGTCTCGCCGGCGCTGCGGTAGGCAAAGACGCCCTCGATGCCGCTCTCCCAGGCCTCCTGGAGCTCGGAGAGCTCGATGACCTCGGAGCCGGTATCGATGACATAGCCCTCGACGGTGGTGCCCAGGGGCTCGACGACAACGCCGTCGGCGACCTCGGGCAGCTCGGCGTCATCGGCGAGCTCGACGATAAAGCTGCCGTAGAGCGGGGTGAAGAAGCTCTCCACGTCCACATCCTCGGCAAGCTCGATACCGATCTGGTTGCCGACGCACATCTTAAAGAGGCTCTCGGCGCCGCAGCCGTAGCCGGGCGTGGAGACGGCCAGGGCGTCGCCGGTAGCAGTGAGCGCCTCGACGGCGTCAAACGCGGCGAGCAGCTGCTGGGCGTCGGGGCGGTAGTCTTCGCCATAGGTGGCGGGGGCGATACGGACGACGCGGTGCGTCAGACCCTTGAACTCGGGCGAGACGGCACGGGCGGCCTTGCCCACGGCCACAGCGAAGCTGATCAGGGTCGGCGGAACGTTGAGCTCGCCGGCCTCGTCCTCAAACGAACCGCTCATGGAGTCCTTGCCGCCGATGGCGCCGGCACCCAGGTCGACCTGGGCCATGAGGGCACCCAGGACGGCAGCCATGGGCTTGCCCCAGCGCTCGGCCTCGGTGCGCAGGCGCTCGAAGTACTCCTGGAAGGAGAGATAGGCGCGCTTGTGCTCAAAGCCGGCAGCCACGAGCTTGGCGATGGACTCGACCACGGACAGGTAGGCGCCCGCAAACTGGTCGGCTTCCATCAGATAGGGGTTAAAGCCCCATGCCATGGCGCTCGCCGTGGTGGTCTCGCCGTCCACGGGGAACTTGGCGACCATGGCCGAGCTGGGGGTGAGCTGCGTCTTGCCGCCAAAGGGCATGAGTACGGTCGCGGCGCCGATGGTGGAGTCGAAGCGCTCGGAAAGGCCCTTGTTGGAAGCGACGTTGAGGTCGGTGACGAGCGAGGTCATGCGCTCGGCGAGCGTGGTGCCGGCCCAGCTGGGCTGCCACACGCTACGGGCGCACACGTGGGCGACCTGGTGCTTGGGTGCGCCGTTGGAGTTGAGGAACTCGCGGGACAGGTCGACGATAGCGACGCCGTTCCAGGCCATGCGCATGCGCGGCTCAGCGGTAACCTCGGCGATAACGGTCGCCTCCAGGTTCTCCTCGGCGGCGTAGCCCATGAACTCCTCGACGTCACCGTCGGCGACGGCGCAGGCCATGCGCTCCTGGGACTCAGAGATAGCGAGCTCGGTGCCGTCCAGGCCGTCGTACTTCTTGGTCACGGTGTCCAGGTCGACATACAGGCCGTCGGCAAGTTCGCCCACGGCGACTGAGACGCCGCCGGCGCCAAAGTCGTTGCAGCGCTTGATCAGACGGCAGGCGTCGCCGCGGCGGAACAGGCGCTGCAGCTTGCGCTCGACCGGGGCGTTGCCCTTCTGGACCTCGGCACCCGAGGTCTCGATGGACTCGGTGTTCTGGGTCTTGGAGGAGCCGGTGGCGCCACCGATGCCATCGCGGCCGGTGCGGCCGCCCAGCAGGATGATCTTGTCGGTGGGGGCGGGGCACTCGCGACGAACGTGGTTTGCCGGGGTAGCGCCCACGACGGCGCCAACCTCCATGCGCTTGGCCACGTAACCGGGGTGATAGAGTTCGTTGACCTGACCGGTGGCAAGGCCGATCTGGTTGCCGTAGCTGGAGTAGCCGGCGGCGGCAGTGGTCACGAGCTTGCGCTGCGGCAGCTTACCCTCGAGCGTCTCGGAAACCGGGACGGTGGGGTCACCGGCGCCGGTGACACGCATGGCCTGGTACACGTAGCTGCGGCCCGAGAGCGGGTCGCGGATGGCGCCGCCCACGCAGGTGGCGGCACCGCCGAAGGGCTCGATCTCGGTCGGGTGGTTGTGGGTCTCGTTCTTAAACAGGAACAGCCAGTCCTGGTCCTCGCCGTCGACATCGACCTTCACCTTGACGGTGCAGGCGTTGATCTCCTCGGACTCGTCGACATCGGTCATGACGCCGGTCTTCTTAAGGTACTTGGCGCCGATGGTGCCCATGTCCATGAGGCAGACGGGCTTGGCGTCGCGGCCGAGTTCGTGGCGCATCTCCATGTAGCGGTCGAAGGCTTGCTGCACCACGGCGTCGTCGATCGTCACGTCGTCCAGGACGGTGCCGAAGGTGGTGTGGCGGCAGTGGTCGGACCAGTAGGTGTCGATCACGCGGATCTCGGTGATGGTGGGGTCGCGGTCCTCATCGCGGAAGTACTGCTGGCAGAAGGCGATGTCTGCCTCGTCCATGGCAAGGCCGCGATCGGCGATAAAGGCGGCAAGGCCGGCCTCGTCGAGCTCGCGGAAGCCGTCGAGCACCTCGACGGGCTGGGGCTCGGGGGTCTCCATGTACAGCGTCTCGGGCAGGTCGAGCGAGGCGATGCGAGCCTCGACGGGGTTCACCACGTAGTGCTTGATGGCATCGATGGCGGCCTCGTCCAGAGCGCCCGAGATCATATAGACCTTGGCGGAGCGCACGGCGGGGCGCTCACCCTGGCTGATGAGCTGCACGCACTCGCTGGCGGAGTCGGCGCGCTGGTCAAACTGGCCAGGCAGGAACTCGACGGCAAAGACGGCGCCATCGCTTGCGGGGAGTTCGTCGTAGGTCACATCGACCTGGGGCTCGCTAAAGACGGTCGGCACGCAGGAGCGGAAAAGCTCCTCGTCGATGCCCTCGACGTCGTAGCGGTTGATGATCCTCAGGGCCTCGATGCCCTTGATGCCGAGAATTTCGGTCAGCTCGCCCTTGAGCTGCTGAGCCTCGACGTCGAACCCGGGTTTCTTCTCCACGTAGATACGAGAGACCATTGGTTCCTGCCTTCCTGATCGGTTGGGCGTACGGTACGGTATGCGGCAGCGGTCGGTTTGCGGGGTCTGCCCTGCGGTCGCCTTGAGCCACATGTTTGTAAACCTCACTATGATACGACAGCTCGCGGCGCGTTGAGGACGGCGAGGGTGCTACAGTGAAGCGCAAACAAGAGAAAGGCATCACATGGCATTCGTTTCGCTCGCCATCATCGCACTCGTGGCCTTTGCGAGTCCTTTTATCGCCTCGGCGATTCCCGGAAAACCCGTTCCCGAGACGGTCTTTTTGCTCGTGCTCGGCGCGGTGCTGGGACCCCATATGCTCGGCGTCATCCATGTAGATGCTGAGGTCTCGCTTGTGTCCGAGCTGGGCCTGGCCTTTTTGTTCCTGCTTGCCGGCTTTGAGATCGACCCCAAGAGCATCACGGGCGTCGAGGGGCGCTACGGCTTGGCGACGTGGGTCGTCACGTTTGGTATCGCCTGGCTTGCCGTGCGCTTTACCCCGTGGTTCTCAGTCAGTCATTTCGACGGTATCGCCGTGACGCTTGCCCTCACTTCGACGGCGCTCGGTACGCTCGTGCCCATTATGCGTGAGCGCTCGCTCACCGGCACGCGCGTGGGCGACTCGATTCTCGCGTATGGCACTTGGGGCGAGCTCGGTCCCGTGCTCGCCATGTCGGTGCTGTTGTCTGCCCGCACTGGCATCCAAACGCTCGTTATCCTTGGCTTGTTTGCGGTGGTTTGCGTGTTGCTGGCCGTGGTCCCGAGCCGCTCCAAGCGCGTCGGCAGCCGCTTCTTTGCGTTTGTTGAGGAGCGCGCCGATACCACGTCGCAGACCTTCGTGCGCCTGACGGTGCTCATCCTGGTCACGCTCGTGGCATTCTCGGCTGTCTTTGATCTCGACATCGTGTTGGGTTCTTTTGCCGCCGGCTTTGTCCTGCGCTATATCATCCCCGAGGGCAACCATACGCTCGAGACCAAGCTCGACGGTCTGGCCTACGGTTTTTTGATTCCGGTGTTCTTTACCGTATCGGGCGCAAAGATCGATCTGACGGCCGTGGCGTCGCGCCCGGGTCTGCTCGTGGGCTTTATCGTGGCGTTGTTGATTATTCGTGCCGTGCCCATTCTTATTTCCATGAGCATTTGTCCTGCGACGCGCGATGTGTCGGCGTATGGTCGCATTACCGTGGCCCTGTACTGCACCACGGCGCTGCCGATCATCGTTGCCGTGACGAGCGTTGCCGTCAACGCGGGCGCGCTGTCGCAAGACGTCGCATCGGTTATGGTCGCTGCCGGCGCCATCACGGTGTTCTTGATGCCGCTGCTCGCGCAGCTCTTCTACCGCGTGGTCGATGCAGCGCCGGTCACCGCCGTGGCAGAGGTTGCCGAGCATCCATCCGATGCGCTCGACATCCTGCGCGCCCACCACGACCTAGCGAGCTTGCTCGCGCGCGAGCATGAGCTGCTGACTTCGCATGGCCATGGTCGCGTATTCGAGGGCCTGCCTACGCTCGATACGATTGCCGAGCGTCTTTCCGCCGAGGCGGCGAGCGGCCACATCGATGCCCGCATCGTGGACGCTGCGCACCTGCTTGCCGATAAGACCTATGGAGACGAGGTCGACCCGTCCGAGCTGACTCCGCGCGAGCGTCGCCGCCTGGAGCGCGCCAAGCTCGCCGTGCGCGAATACCGCCGCCGCATGTTGGAGCTCTATGCGCGCGATGAAGCCCAGGACGACGACGGCAAGTAGTCGATACTCTCTCGGGGAAGCCGCGTCCCGCTTTGAAGGCTCGGAATGGGATGTGGTTTCCGAAACAGGGGCCGTTGGGAAGCTGTGTCCCGGAATGGGCGCCCGGAGTGGGATACCGTTTCCGCAGGAGGCCCATTGCGGAAACGGTATCCCAGAATCGACGTTCAAAACGGGGTGCAGTTTCCGCAAGGAGGTCCTGGGGAAACCGTGCCCCGTTCTGAGCTGAAATGCCGGGACGCAGCTTCCCTTACAAACAGAACAAGGCGCGCTGCCTGCGGTTGATGCAGACAGCGCGCCTTTTGCGTTGGGCCTCGTTGAGGTTCGAAGTCGTGGCTTGCGACCTTTAGGAGCGGGCGGCTCCGTCGACGGGGAGCACGGCGCCCGTGACATAGGAGGCCATGTCGCTCGCTAGGAAAACGAATGCGTTGGCGACATCCTCGGGCTCGCCCATGCGACCCAGCGGAATAGTGGCGATGATGGGCTTAATAACCTCTTCGGGCAGGTTGGCGACCATGTCGGTCTTAGTCACGCCGGGGGCAACGGCGTTGACGCGGATGCCCATGGGGGCGAGCTCGCGCGAGAGCGACTGGACCATGCCGTTGACGGCAAACTTGGACGTGGGGTAACCGACGCCGGAGGGCTGGCCGTACTTGGCGACCATCGAGCTCGTGGTAGTGATGGTGCCGCCGTGGCCGGCCTCGGTCATAATCTTGGCGGCCGCCTGGTGACCGTTAAAGACAGCGACGACGTTGAGGTCCATGACCTTTGCAAACTCCTCGGCCGTGTAATCCAAAAGGGGCGAGCGCTGGGAGATGCCGGCGTTGTTGACGACCGTATCGAGACCGCCCATGTCGGCTGCGGCCTGCGTAAAGGCCTCGGTCACGGCCTCGAGTGAGGTGAGGTCGCAGGAGCGGCCCCAGACCTTGGCGTCGGGATAGGCGGCCGCCAGCTTCTCAACGGCCGCGTCGGCAGTCTCCTGGCGCGAGCCAAAGACGGTGACGGCAGCGCCTTCCTCGATAAAACGGCAGGCGATCGCATAGCCGATACCGCGCGTGCCTCCGGTGATGATTGCTTTCTTGCCCTCGAGCAACATGGTGCTTCCTCTCATCGCGGGCGGACATACACGGCACAGCATAGCGGCGGCAAAATACAGCTGCCGTCGCATATCGGCAAACGGTATCCACGGTTGTTGACGAACGGTCAAGTTGTTCAAACGTTAGTCGACCAGTTCGCTCAAAGGATGTAGCAAAAGGGGCTCCCATCCAATCGGATAGGAGCCCCTTTTGCGTTATTTGATTTGCCGAGAATCGGGCTAGTTGGCCATAACGCCTTCGGTCCAAGCCTCAACGTCCTCAATGCGCAGGACGTTGGCGACCTCGGCCACGCAGTCGACGCTGGCAAGCTCGGCGGCGGCAGCCTGGACGTCCTTCTCGAGCGCGCGGTGCGTCAGGAAGATGACCGAGCAGGCATCGCTGACGCCCGACTTGCCGTCCTCGACCTGGTTGATGAGCGAGATCGAGATGTTGTGCTTGGCAAAGATGTCGACCGTCTCGGACAGGGCGCCTACGCGGTCGGCGACTTTCAGGCGCACATAGTACTTGGTCTGGAGCTCGTCCATGGGCTTAAAGGCGAGGTTGTGACCATAGGGCTCAATCTCGGGCAGAGGAGCAACGCCGCGGCTGATCTGCTCGGAGAGCGACAGGATGTCGCCCACGACGGCACTCGCGGTGGGGAAGGAGCCTGCGCCGGCACCGTAGAACATGGTCTCGCCCACGGCGTCGCCTACCACGTAGACAGCGTTCATGGCGCCGTTGACCTTGGCAAGCATGTGGTCGGCGGGGATCAGCGTGGGATGCACGCGGACGTCGACGCCGGCGTCGGTGTTGCGTGCGATGCCCAGCAGCTTGATGGTGTAGCCGAGCTCGCGGGCCTGGGCAATGTCCTCGGCGCCGATGGTACGGATACCCTGCTGGTAGACATCGTCGGTGGTCACGCGGGTGCCAAAGCCGATGGAAGCGAGGATTGCCGTCTTGCTGGCGGCGTCGAAGCCGTCGACGTCGGCGGACGGGTCGGCCTCGGCATAGCCCTTGGCCTGCGCGTCGGCAAGCACATCGGCGTAATCGGCGCCCTCGGCGTCCATGCGCGACAGGATATAGTTGGTGGTACCGTTGAGAATGCCGGCGATGGTCAGGATCTTGTTGCCCACCAGGTCGTGCTCGAGCGTGCTCACGATGGGGATGCCACCGCCACAGCTGGCCTCGCACTTAATCTGCACGCCGCACGCGCGCGCCTTCTCGGCGAGCGTCTCGACATGACGGCCCAGCAGGGCCTTGTTGGCAGAGACGACGTGCTTGCCGTTCTCGAAGGCGGTGGTGAAGATTTCGGTCGCGGGATGCTCGCCGCCGATCAGCTCGACGACGATATCGACGGCGGGGTCGGTGACGACGTCATGCCAGTCACTCGTAAAGGCCTCGCGCTCAATACCGGCTGCCTCGGCCTGCTCCCAAGCAAGCGCGCAGGCGCGGGTCAGCTTAAGGTCGATGCCGTAGGCTGCCAGGTACTCATCGTGGTGGCTCTTGATCAGGCGGGCCACGCCGCCGCCGACGGTTCCAAGACCGATCAGGCCGACGTTCACGGTGCGCAGGGGTTCGCTCATAGATAGCTCCTTCGTGCATCTTATGGATGGATTAACCGCTTAAAGGTTGAGTGCATTCTAGCGTGAACCGAGGGCGCGTGCTCGCCAGGCAACAGGAGTCGCACAAAACGGCACCCCCGAAACGCTGCGGAAACATTGGAAACATGCTCGCTACAAACGAACTTCCGTAACAAACTGTCAACGTTTGCACCATAAGGTTTGCCCTGTACCGCAAGACGGCCGCACCGCGGCCAGCGAAAAGGGGGACACCATGTTTAGCATCAACAACGTACTTAACCGCAGGAGTTTCTTGGCTGGCGCCGCGGCGTTCGGTAGCACCGCGGCACTCGCTGGTTGCTCGTCGGGTGGCTCGGACGGCGGCTCCGCCGATGACGGCAAGACCTTCAAGATCGGTGTCATCGGCCCTCTGACCGGCGCCGCGGCAACCTATGGCGTTTCGGCCGAGAAGGGTGCCAAGCTCGCTGCCAAGGATTTTTCGACCAAGGACCTCAAACTCTCGCTTAAGTCTGAGGACGACGTCGCTGACGGCGAGAAGGCCATCAACGCCTTCAATACCTTGTGCGACTGGGGCATGCAGGCGCTCGTCGGCCCCGTCACCACCGGTGCCGCCGTCGCTGTCTCGGGCGAGATCGCCGACGATATGCTCATGGTCACGCCTTCGGCCTCGTCGCTCGACGTTACCAAGGATAAGACCACGGTCTTTCAGGTTTGCTTCACCGATCCCACCATGGGCGCCAGCGCCGCAAAGTTCTTGGCCGAGAAGTACGCGGATGCCAAGATCGCCCTGTTCTACAACTCCGGCGATACGTATAGCTCGGGCGTTGCCGACGCTTTTGCCGAGCAGGCCAAGGCGTCCAAGCTCGACATCGTCGATACCGAGACCTTTAAGGACGACTCTTCCACGAGCTTTACCAACCAGCTCACCAAGGCCAAGGAGGCCGGCGCCACGCTCATCTTTGCGCCGATCTACTACACGCCGGCGTCCGTTTTGCTCAAGAACGCCAAGGACATGGGCTACGACATGACCCTCATGGGTACCGACGGCATGGACGGCCTGCTCTCTGTGGAAGGCTTCGATACCTCTCTTGCCGAGGGCGTACTGCTCATGACCCCGTTCTCTGTCGACGACGAGAAGAATGCCGACTTCGTCAAGGCATATAAGGACGCCTACGACGAGACGCCTAACCAGTTTGCCGCCGACGCCTACGATTGCGTCCACGCCATCGCCGAGGCCATCGACAAGGCAGACATCGACATTACGGCTGACGGTGCCGACATCGCCGGCGACCTTGCCAAGGCCATGCGCAAGATCAAGATCGAGGGCCTGACGGGCGAGCTGACGTGGAACGACGAGGGCCAAGTCGAAAAGCCCGCTACGGCCTATGTGATTCAGGACGGCAAGTACATCGCCGCCTAAGTGCGCATAAAGCGCGACCGGTGAGGCCATTTTATTCAGGGCAGGGACGCCTGTAACAGAACGGAAACATTACTTTCACACAATAAAGTGGCATTACTGCATAAAGTAATAGAAATACGCAGAATTATGGATAAATGAACAAATCCAAAGAAAAGCTGAAATAATCGCCACTTTCCTTAACTAAAGCGTCTAGTATTTTGCGAACGCCGAACACGGCGAAGGATGGCCTGTCGGGTAACCGAAACCCGACGAGATTTGAGAGGAGAGCCGCATGTCGAGCCTCACCGGTAAGTCATTGAACCCTGTTATGAATCGCAGGAGCGTTATCGCGAGCGCAGCAGGTCTGGGGGCGATGTCCATTCTAGCTGGCTGCTCCTCCAACGGCGGCGACAGTGGTTCCGCCTCGAGCGACGCTTCGTTTAAGATCGGCACCATCGGCCCGCTGACCGGCGCCAACGCGTCCTACGGCAAGTCCGTTACACAGGCTGTCGAGCTTGGCTGCAAGGATTTCTCGACCAAGGAGCTGCCGCTTGTCAGCAAGGCCGAGGACGACCAGGCTGACGGCGAGAAGGCCGTCAACGCCTTCAACACCCTGCTCGACTGGGGCATGCAGGCCCTTGTCGGTCCGACCACCACGGGTGCGTCGGTCGCCGTTGCTGCTGAGTGCGGTAACGACCCCGAGACGTTCATGATTACCCCGTCCGCGTCCTCCGAGGACGTTACCAAGGGCAAGGATTGCGTCTTCCAGGTTTGCTTTACCGACCCCAACCAAGGTGTCAACGCTGCCAAGTTCCTGGCGCAGAAGTATGCGAACGAGAAGTTCGTGCTGTTCTATAACTCCGGCGACGCCTATTCTTCGGGCATCGCAGATTCCTTTAAGGCCCAGGCCGCTAAGTCTAAGCTTGAGATTGTCGACGAGGAGACCTTTAAGGACGACTCCGCCACGAGCTTTACCAACCAGCTGACCAAGGCCAAGCAGGCAGGCGCCACCATGATCTTTGCGCCGATCTACTACACGCCGGCGTCCGTCCTGCTCAAGAACGCCAAGGACATGGGCTACGACGTCAAGATGATGGGCTGCGACGGCATGGATGGCATCTTGGGCGTTGAGGGCTTCGACACCTCTCTTGCCGAGGGTCTGCTGCTCATGACCCCGTTTTCCGCCGACGACGAGAAGAACGCCGACTTCGTCAACGCTTACAAAGATAAGTACGGCGATACCCCCGACCAGTTTGCCGCCGACGCCTACGACGGCGTGCATGCTGTGGTCGAGGCTCTCAAGGAGGCCGGCCTGGGTGTCGACGCCGATCCCACCGAGGTTGCCGAGAAGCTTCCCGAGGCTATGCGCAACATTACTGTTGACGGCCTGACTGGCAAGCTCTCCTGGAACGACAAGGGCCAGGTCCAGAAGGAGCCCACGGCGTACGTCATCACCGATGGCAAGTACGTACAGGCCTAATTGGCCGCCTTACATAGAGCGGTTTTGATCCCAAGCAGGGGAGGTTTTGGCCTTCCCTGCTTGCTTGGTATCTAGGGACGATGTAACGTCCCTGTTTCATACATTAACTGGAAACCTATTCGAAAGGGGGATGTGGAACATGACGGTCTTTATCCAATACCTGGTCAACGGCCTGTCCATGGGCAGCGTCTACGCCATCATCGCGTTGGGCTACACCATGGTCTACGGTATCGCCAAGATGCTGAACTTCGCTCACGGCGATGTCATCATGGTCGGTGCCTATGTCTCGTTCTGTGCCACGTCGTATCTCGGCCTCCCGGGCTGGGTATCTGTAATTCTTTCTTGTGTGGTCTGCACGGTTCTCGGCGTTCTCATTGAGGGTCTGGCCTATAAGCCGCTGCGCCAAGCAGGCCCGCTGGCCGTTCTGATCACGGCTATCGGCGTGTCTTACTTCCTGCAGAACGCCGCGCAGCTTCTGTGGGGCGCCACGCCCAAGAACTTCACTTCGCTCGTCACCTTCCAGGTGCCGGAGTTCTTGGCCAAGTTCAACGTAAGCGCCGTCTCGCTCGTCACCATCGTCGCCTGCCTGGTTATCATGGCCGGCCTGATGTTCTTTACAGGTAAGACCAAGATGGGCAAGGCCATGCGCGCCGTGTCCGAGGACAAGGCCGCCGCTCAGCTCATGGGCATCAACGTCAACCGCACCATCTCGATGACGTTTGCCATCGGCTCGGCGCTTGCCGCCATCGCCGGCGTGCTCCTGTGCTCCTACTCGCCGGTGCTGCAGCCCACGACGGGTGCCATGCCTGGCATCAAGGCCTTCGACGCCGCCGTCTTCGGCGGCATCGGCTCCATCCCCGGTGCCTTTGTCGGTGGCATTCTCATCGGCATCATCGAGGCGATGGCGCAGGCTTACATTTCCACGAGCCTTGCCAACTCCATCGTCTTTGGTGTTTTGATCATCGTCCTGCTCGTCAAGCCTGCCGGCCTCTTGGGCAAGTACGTCCCCGAGAAGGTGTAGGTGAGCGTTATGAAGTTTCTTAAAGACAAGCAGACGCGTCACGATTTTGTCACGTACGCCATGTGCATCGTGGCCTTCGCCATCGTGTTCTTTATGCAGTCTAACCACATGATTCCGCGCATGATCGCCGGTCAGCTGGTTCCCATCACGGCCTATATCGTCATGGCCATATCCCTTAACCTCGTCGTCGGCATCGCGGGCGACTTGTCGCTGGGCCACGCAGGCTTTATGAGTGTCGGCGCCTATACGGGAATCGTCACCGCCGTCGCGCTGGAGAGCGCCGTTCCCTCCGATCCGGTGCGCCTTATCATCAGTATCGTGGTCGGCGCCATCGCTGCCGCCATCCTGGGCTTCTTGATTGGCATCCCGGTCCTTCGTCTGAGCGGCGATTACCTGGCTATCGTGACGCTGGCCTTTGGTGAGATCATCAAAGAGATCGTCACCTGCCTTATCGTGGGTGTCGACTCGCGCGGCCTGCACGTGATCTTTAACATCACGGGTAACTCCACGATCGACGACCTGCATCTGCTCGAGGACGGCACCGCCATCATCAAGGGCGCGCAGGGCGCATCGGGTGTGTCGACGTACTCGACCTTCCTCGCCGGTGCCATCCTGGTCATGGTCGCACTCGTGATCGTGCTCAACCTGGTTCGCAGCCGTACCGGCCGTGCCATTATGGCCGTGCGCGACAACAAGATTGCAGCCGAGTCCGTGGGCATCTCCGTCACCCAGTACCGCATGATCGCCTTCGTGGTTTCCGCTGCCCTTGCCGGTGCTGCCGGAGCCCTGTTCGGCGGTAACTTCTCGCAGCTTTCCGCCACTAAGTTCGACTTCAATACGTCCATCCTCATTCTGGTGTTCGTGGTCCTGGGCGGCCTGGGCAACATGCGCGGCTCCGTTATCGCCGCGGCGCTGCTCACGGTTCTCCCCGAGCTGCTCCGTCAGTTCTCGGACTACCGCATGCTCATCTACGCCATCGTGTTGATTCTGGTCATGGTCTTTACTAACAACCCACAGCTCAAGGCGTTCTTCGCACGCATTAAGGACCGCTTTGCTTCCAAGAAGGAGGTGGCAGCCGATGCCCAGTAAGTTTGAGTTCAACAAGGGCAAGATGGTCCCGTATCCTTCTGGCGCCATCGTTCCCGACCGCGACTTGGGCCAGCGCCCGGCGCTCGAGTGCATCCACCTGGGCATTGAATTCGGCGGTCTTAAGGCAGTCGATGACTTTAGCCTGACCATCGGCAAGACCGAGATCGCCGGTCTCATCGGCCCCAACGGTGCCGGCAAGACCACGGTCTTCAACCTGCTCACCAAGGTGTACCAGCCTACGCACGGCACCATCCTGCTCGATGGTGAGGACACCTCGGGCAAGTCGGTCTACCAGGTCAACCGCATGGGTATTGCCCGTACGTTCCAGAACATTCGCCTGTTCAACACCATGACGGTGGAGGATAACGTTAAGGTCGGCCTGCACAACCAGGAGCGCTACTCTGGCTTTGAGGGTGTGCTGCGCCTGCCGACGTATTGGAAGCACGAGAAGGCCGCCCACGAGCGCGCCATGGAGCTGCTGTCCATTTTTGACATGGAGCACCTGGCAAATGAACAGGCCGGCTCGCTTCCTTACGGCGCTCAGCGTCGTCTGGAAATCGTCCGCGCGCTTGCCACCAAACCCAAGTTGCTGCTGCTCGACGAGCCTGCCGCCGGCATGAACCCGTCCGAGACCGCAGAGCTCATGGCGAACATCGTCAAGATTCGCGACACCTTCGGCATCGCCATCATGCTTATCGAGCATGATATGTCGCTCGTCATGAACATCTGCGAGGGCATCTGCGTGCTTAACTTTGGTAAGGTCATTGCCAAGGGCACGGCAGAGGAAATCCAGAACAACGACGCCGTTATCGAGGCGTATCTGGGCAAGCAGGATGAGGGGGAGAACTAAATGGCAGAGCCGATGCTTTCCGTCTACAACATCAACGTCTGGTACGGCGCCATCCACGCCATCAAGGACATCTCCTTTAACGTCAACGAGGGTGAGATCGTTGCCTTGATCGGTGCCAACGGCGCCGGCAAGTCCACGACGCTTAAAACCGTCTCGGGCCTGCTGCGCTCCAAGACCGGCTCCATCAAGTTTATGGGCGAGGACATTACCCATACGCCTGCCGACAAGCTGGTGGGTAAGGGCCTGGCCCAGGTCCCCGAGGGCCGTCGCGCCTTTTTGCAGATGACGGTCGAGGAGAACCTGGAGATGGGCGCCTACACGCAGCCCAAGTCCACGGTTGCTCCGGGCCTTGAGCGCGTCTACGAGCAGTTCCCGCGCCTTAAGGAGCGCCGTCGCCAGGTCGCCGGCACCCTTTCGGGCGGCGAGCAGCAGATGCTCGTTATGGGCCGCGCCCTTATGAGCAACCCCAAACTGCTTATGCTCGACGAACCCTCCATGGGTTTGGCGCCGATTCTGATTGAGCAGATCTTCCAGATTGTCGAGGACCTTCACAAGGCCGGCACCACGGTGCTTCTGGTCGAGCAGAACGCGCAGATGGCGCTCTCGATTGCTACACGCGGCTACGTGCTCGAGACCGGCAAGATCACCATGACCGGCACAGGCCAAGAGCTCCTGCACGACGATAACGTCCGCAAAGCCTACCTCGGAGGCTAACCCACCTAACAAAAGGGGCGCTGACTATCTCAGTCAGCGCCCCTTTTTAAGTTGCGGTGAAATGGGGACTGAATACGGGCTCCAGAGGCCAAAAGAGTCCCTATTCCACCGCAACTTCATGGGGATGTGTGACAATGCCCGTCGGAAAACATCTGCTGTCTTTGGGGGTCTATCTATGCTGTACGAGTTTTGTGCCGAGAACTTTGAGCGAGTGCCGGCGGCTATCGATGCCGGTGCAAAGCGCATCGAGCTGTGCGATAACCTTGCCGTCGGTGGTACCACACCCTCGGCCGGCGTTATCAGCGCTACGACCAACTATGCCCATGAGCATGATGCACGGGTGATGTGCATGATCCGTCCGCGTGGCGGCGACTTTCACTACAACCAGGACGAGCTGCGCATGATGGAGATGGACTTGGGCCTTGTCGTGAGTGCGGGCGTTGACGGCTTGGTCTTTGGCTGCTGCAAACCCTGCGCTGGCGGATGGGCGCTCGACGAACTTACGCTTGGCGCCCTCGTGATGGCCGCGGGCTGCGCGGCCGAGGAATGTAAGCGTGAGCCCATCGACATCACCTTCCACATGGCATTTGACCAGCTCTCGCCCGAGGCTCAGCTCGATGCGATTGATACACTTGCCGACTGCGGCGTTACGCGCATCCTCACGCATGGCGGCGCTGCCGGTACGTCGATCGAGGATAATTTCGATCACCTGGCTCGTTTAATCGAGTATGCGGGCGATCGTTTGACCATCCTTCCCGGCGGCGGCATCACTACGGCAAATCGCGACGCGGTCGCGGCGGCGCTAGGCGTCTCCGAGCTCCATGGCACCAAGATCGTGCCGCTGGAGGTATAACCCGTGGCGCTGGTATTTGACGTTCAGCAGGCGAGCGGTAAGCCTGACGATAATCGTCGCCCTGGCACCGCGTGCCCCTTTTGCGACACGGAGGGGCTTGCCAACATCATCCAGCGCGATGGTGACTGCATCTGGCTCGAGAATAAGTTCAAGACATTGCGGGCCACACGTCAGACCGTATTGATCGAGTCTGCCAATCACGACGCCGACCTGGTGACCTATGAACCGGATGAGCTGCATCATGTGATGCGGTTTGCCCTGGGCTGTTGGCAGCAGATGATCGATTCCCAACAGTACTGCAGTGTGCTCATGTACAAGAACAAAGGCCCGCTTTCGGGCGGCAGCCTCGTCCATCCGCACATGCAGATTGTGGGTTTGGAGCAGGAAGACGGCTACACTTCGCTGACTTCTGCCAATTTCGAAGGCATCAATCTCTGGCAACAGGGGAGAATCGCGGTCAACATCTCAACCGAACCGATCATGGGGTTCTTTGAGATCAACGTTTCAGCCCCGCAGGGAATCGCTGCCAGCGATGACACGAGAGACCAAGCCGAGGCGGATCTCTTCGCCGATGCGATCCAGGTAGCTCTGCGCTATATCCTGAACGAGCACCACGGTGGTCGCGCAGAGTCGTATAACCTGTTCTTCTATCACCTGGGCGGTCGGACCATTGCCAAGGCGCTGCCGCGTTGGGTGGTTTCGCCCTACTTTGTCGGCTATCGTTTGGCCCAGGTCAATGCTGAGACCACGCTCGATGTCGATGCGGAGCGACTCCGTGCACATCTGGAGGCGCTCATATCGTAAAGTGAGCGCCCGCACACTGCGGACAGTCTAGCGTGCCATGGCGTCGCGGCCGGCCTCGACCCGCTTGCGCTGGGCGGCGCGCTCCTCGTCGGTTAGACGCTCAAAGAGATGTCCGATAAGCGAGGCGAGTACCTGCTGAAACAGCGTGCCGCACATGACGGGGAATACGACTTCGCCCGGAAAGTATTGCGTGGCGATGACGGCGCCCGAAGAGATGTTACGCATGCCGCAGGTAAAGCACATGGTAGCCGTCTCGCTATATGGCAGATGCAGCGCACGGGCGACCAGAAAACCGATGACAAAGCCGCTGATGGCGAAGGTCAAAATAAAGAGGGCGACTTCCAGGCGCACCGCGTTCATGTGCAGCACGTACTCGCTCATGGCGGTGGAGTTGGAGGCGATAACGCCCATCATCATGAATTTGCAGGCGGGCGAGAGCGCGGGGGAGAGCTTCTCGTGTCCCCATCCACGCGTGAGCTCGTTGATCACGATGCCGAGCACGGCGGGGATGGCGATCATAAAGGCCATGTCTTGCATCATGCTCGGCACATCGATCGAGACGGTGGCACCCAGCAAGAGCTTAAGCGTGAGCGGAATCGTCACAGGGGAGATAACTGAGGACGTCAGGATGATGGTGAGCGCGAGCGGGCCGTTGCCGCCGAACATGCTGATCCACATAAAAGCGGTGACGGCCACGGGCACGCTGTACTCGAGCACGATGCCGCAGACAAGGTTGGGGTTGGAGCCAAAGAAGAGTGACCCTATGGCATACGCCGCGATGGGAATAAGCACTGCCGAGACCAGCAGCGCCAGAATCAGGTGCAGCGGACGGTGGAACACCTCGGCTACCTGGTGAAAAGTGTTGCTGAGCGCGCCCTGAAACGTCATAAAGGCGAAGAGGGCGGGAACAATGGGCTTGAGCACGCCGATCTGCTGGGGAAAGAGCACTCCGAGCGCCACGCAAATCGGAACGATGATCTGCATATGCCCCGCGAGGAACTTTCCCAGTCCAGCCCATTGCTTCATATGTCCCGTGACTCCCTTTATCCGCGAACTCGTTTGTATGGATATGCTAGACGCTCGTATGCGTCCGTGCGGCTGAAACGCTCGATTATTTCGAGGCCATTACCGCCATCGTTTGCCGAAACCGCGGCGCACCGCGGCGTTTTGCGTCCGTGCCGCACGGTATAATAAATCCGTTCAACAGATCTGCCTGCCGAAGCGGGCATACACAGAGGACTCATCGCTATGAACCGTGAGAGGTATCGCGGCGACCTGCCCCTATCGGGGGTGGGCGCCTATGTCATCGCTTAAGACGACGCATCGCTGGGCGGTCGCTCGGCAAAACCCCGAGCTCGAAAAGGAGCTTTCGGCTGGCCTGGGCATACCCGGGCTGGTGGCGCGCATTATGGTTGCGCACGGCATTACATCCATCGAGGAAGGCCAACTGTTTTTGACGCCTTCGCTCGATCGCGACTGGGCGGACCCGCTCGTTATTCCGGGCATGGCGGTCGTCGCCGACCGCGTTGAGCGCGCTGTTCGCAGTCACGAGCGCATCGCCGTCTTTGGCGATTTTGACGTCGACGGCATAACGTCGACTTGTCTGTTGACCGAGGCGCTGCGGATGTTTGGCGCCAATGTCACACCGTTTATCCCGCACCGCTTTGACGAGGGGTACGGCCTGTCGCGTGCGGCGCTCGACCGCGTCAACGAGCTCGCCCAACCCAACCTGATTGTGACCGTCGATAACGGTATTGCCGCCAAGGAAGAGGTCTCCTATCTGGAGAGCCTGGGGATCGATTTGGTGGTCACGGACCATCACGAGCCTTCCGACCAGGTGCCGCAGGGCGTGCCCCTGACCGACCCCAAGCTCGAGGACGAGGGTCCCTCGCGCGAGCTTGCCGGTGCCGGCGTGGCACTCAAACTGGTGCAGGTCCTGGGCGAGCGTTTGGGCAAGCCGTCGTATTGGCGTTCGCTGATAGAGGTCGCGGCGCTGGGCACCGTGTCCGACATGATGCCGCTCACGCCCGAGAATCGCGCACTGGTCGCCGAGGGCATCCAGCGGATGCGCGTGACGGCCCGTCCCGGCTATATCGCGCTTGCCGCACTTGCCAAGGCCGATCTTTCTACCATTACGGCCGACGGCCTGTCATTCTCGCTCATTCCCCGCTTAAACGCTGCCGGTCGCATGGCCGATCCCAAGCTGGCGCTCGACCTGCTGCTTGCCCGCAATCCCATCGAAGCAAGCGCGCTGGCGGCTGAGCTCGAGGAAATCAACCGCCAGCGCCGTGAGATCGAGGCGGAGCTTACGCGCGATGCCATGGCAAAGGTCGAGGAGACTTATGACGGCGGACGCGCGATCGTCGTGGGCGGCGAAGGCTGGCACGAGGGTGTCAAGGGCATCGTGGCAAGCCGTCTGACCAACCGTTATCACGTGCCGGCGCTGCTGTTCTCGATCGAGGACGGTATCGCGCGCGGCTCTGGTCGCTCGGTGGGCAAAGTTAACCTGTTTGACGCCGTCGAGCGCTGTTCCGACCTGCTGATTCGTCGCGGCGGACATGCCGGTGCGGTGGGTGTGACCATCGAGGCATCCAAGCTCGATGAATTCCGTCGTCGCCTTTCCGCCGTGCTATCGGAGATTCCCGCCGAGGACTTTGAAGACATCGACGAGGTTGCCGCCACGGTCGACCTTTCCGAGCTGAATATCGAGACTATAGAGCAGATTTCCCGTCTTGAGCCGTTTGGCCAGGGCAACAAGGTGCCGCTGCTGGCCGCCGAGGGCGTGACGATGTGCGATCGCGCCGTGGTGGGCAAAACCGGCGAGCACATGCGCTTTGTGGCGACCGATGGCGCCGCAAGCGTGCCGGCCATTATGTTCCGCGTGCCGCAAATCGATAAGCTCATCAACTGCGATAGCGCTGTCGACTTGGTGTTCGAGGCCGTTGCCGAGCATTGGCAGGGGCGTGTGAAGCCCAAGCTCATGATCAAGGATGTTCTGGTCCGCGATACCACGCTGCCCAGCGTCGACGATCCGGCATGCGAGCTTCGTCGTGGCGTGCAGCCGGCGGATTCCGGCCTGCGCCTGGAGTCGCGTAAGCGCGAGACACTCGCCCAGCTTTCTTATACCGAGCTGACGCGCTCGCTTATCCATAGCTTTATAGGCTCGAACCAGCCGCACCGCGCGCAGGTCGAGGTGCTCGATGCCCTGGCCGATCACCAAAGTGTTCTGGCCGTTATGGGAACGGGGCGCGGCAAGTCGCTCATCTTCCATGTGCATGCCGCGCGCGAGGCGGTTCTTCGCGGGCGTGCGAGCATCTTTGTCTATCCGCTGCGCGCGCTCGTTGCCGACCAGGCCTATCACCTCTCGTCGACGATGGCCGCGCTCGGCATTGGCGTCGGCGTGTTGACCGGCGAGACCGTGGAGGCGGCGCGCGATGACGTGTTTGCCGGCTTGGCTTCGGGCCGTACCGGCATCGTGCTCACGACGCCCGAGTTCCTGTCCATTCACCGCGACCGCTTTGCGCGTTCGGGGCGCATCGGTTTTGTCGTTATCGATGAGGCGCACCACGCTGGCCTTGCCAAGGGCGGCGACCGCAGCGCCTATCTCGACATGCCCGATATCCTCAAAGCCCTGGGCGACCCGGTCGTTATGGCCGCGACGGCCACCGCGACGGCTCCGGTCGTGGCCGAGCTTGCCCGCACGCTTCCGATCACTCACACGGTGGTCGACGAGACGGTGCGCGAGAACCTGCAGCTCGAGGACGACCGAGATCTTGCGAGCCGCGAGAACCGTTTGGTGTCGATCGTGGCGACGGGGGAAAAGACCGTCATCTACGTCAATTCGCGCGACCAGTCCGTGGCGCTCGCCAAGACACTACGCAAACGCGTTCCCGACTGTGCGACCCGTATCGCGTTCTATAACGCTGGCCTTACGCGCACCGACCGCCATCGCGTAGAGGAGGCGTTTCGAGACGGCAGCCTCAGCTGCATCGTCTCGACATCCGCCTTTGGCGAGGGCGTCAACCTTCCCGATATTCGCCATGTCGTGCTCTATCACATGCCGTTTGGCGGCATTGAGTTTAACCAGATGAGCGGCCGCGCCGGTCGCGATGGCCAACCCGCCGTGATCCATCTACTCTATTCGTCGCGTGACGCCCGTATTAACGAGCGCCTGCTCGACTGCTATGCGCCCGAGCGCGACGAGCTCGTCACGCTCTATCGCGCGCTGCAGACCATGTGGCGCTCCAACCGCGGCAAGACCGGGGACGATTCCTTTAGCGCGAGCGATATCGACATCGCGCAGATGTGCCTTGCCATCGATGCTCGCACGCCGGTCGACGAGCGCTCGGTGGAAAGCGGCTTGGGAATCTTCGAAGAGCTTGGTTTTTGTCGCGTTTCGGGGTTTGACGACACCCGTCGCATCGCGATGGCCGAAAACCCCGGCCGCGTGCAATTGAGCAGGTCAATTCGCTATTTGGAGGGCTTGCGCTCGCGCATGGAGTTCTCGGCTTTCCGGAGTTGGGCGCTCGATTCGTGCGCTTCTGATATGCTAGCCAAAGTTAACCGCCCGATCGTACCGCGGGCCTAGGGGAAGGGGACCTCGATGGATGCCGCAGCCCGTACCGCCCATGATTCTACCCTCCAGCCTTTTTCGGAGATGGAGCACTATAAGCATGCCGATGAGCTGCCGCCCGAGATTATGGCGGACAGCTACGACAAGCTGGAGCGCCTGTGCCTCAAATATATGAATGAGGACGACTTTTCTAAGGTTGAGCAGGCCTACTGCTTTGCCGCCGAGAAGCACTGCAACCAAAAGCGCCGCTCGGGCGAGATGTACATTAACCATCCCGTCGAGGTTGCCATCATTTTGGCCGATCTCAAGATGGACTGCGATGTGGTGTGCGCCGCGCTGCTGCACGATACCGTCGAGGATACCGAGACCTCGCTCGCCGATGTTTCCGGCCTGTTCGGCGATACGGTGGCCGAGCTCGTCGATGGCGTGACCAAGCTCACCAACATCGAAGTCGACAGCATGGACGAGAAGCAGGCGCTCACGCTGCGCAAGATGTTCCTCGCCATGTCCAAGGACATTCGCGTCATCATCGTTAAACTTGCCGACCGTCTGCACAACATGCGAACGCTGGCAGCCCTGCGCGAGGATCGTCGCCTGTTTAAGGCTCGCGAGACCATGGACGTGTACGCGCCCTTGGCCGACCGCCTGGGCATGAGCTCTATTAAGTGGGAGCTCGAGGACCTGTCCTTCTTCTACCTGGAGCCCGATGCCTACCAGCGCATCGCGCGCATGGTGGCTGAGTCGCGCGAGGTCCGCGAGCGCTACCTTGCCGAGACCATCAAGACGCTTACCGATGAGCTCAACCGCATTGGTCTGGAGGACTTCCAGATCAACGGCCGCTCCAAGCACTATTGGTCCATCTACCAAAAGATGAAGCGCAAGGGCAAGGAGTTCTCCGAGATCTACGACCTGGTGGCGCTGCGCGTTATTACCCATTCGGTGCGCGATTGTTACTCCACGCTCGGTGCGGTGCATACGCTGTGGCACCCCATGCCTGGTCGCTTTAAAGACTATATCGCCATGCCCAAGGTCAATAACTACCAGTCGCTCCACACGACGGTCATCGGCCCTACGGCTCGTCCGCTCGAGATTCAGATTCGAACCTACGAGATGCATGAGCAGGCCGAGTACGGCATTGCCGCTCACTGGCTATATAAGAAGTCGGGCGGATCGTCTGCTTCCAAGACCAATGACGCTCAACGTTTGGACGACCAGATCAACTGGCTCAAGCATTCGCTCGATTGGGCGGCTTCCGACGAGATCACCGATGCCAAGGAATACCTGCACTCGCTGAAGGTCGATCTGTTCGATCAGGAGATCTTTGTCTTCACGCCCAAAGGCGAGGTCATGGCGCTTCGTGCCGGTTCAACGCCGCTCGACTTTGCCTATGCCGTTCACACCGAGGTGGGAAACCACTGCGTCGGCGCCAAAATCAACGGTGCGGTGGCTCCGCTCACGCACGAGATCAAGACGGGCGACCGCGTTGAAATCCTGACTAACAAGAGTTCCAAGCCGTCGCGCGATTGGCTCAAGATCGTTAAGACACCTTCCGCCAAGTCAAAGATCCGCCGCTATTTTGCCGCTGCGACCAAGGACGACGACGCTGCCGCCGGTCGCGATATGCTGGCCAAGGATCTGCGTAAGCGTGGCTATGGCATTTCTACGCCGCGTTCGACGCGTGCGCTCAATGCCGTGGCGGAGCAGTTTAACTTCAAGCAGCTCGAGGACCTGTTTGCCGCCGTCGGCGCCGGCAAGGTTGCCTCGCGCGCTGTGGGCAATAAGGTCGAGCAAATCTTGGACCCCAAGCCCGAGGAACAGCTCACCAAGGCCGAGGCTATCGCCGAGGTCGTGAAGCAGCCCGCTCGCGGCTCCAACCGCAAGCCTCAAAAGCGCGGCAAGAGCGCCAGTAACGGCATTATCGTCAAGGGCGAGAGCAACAGCGGCCTGCTGGTCCGTCTGGCTCATTGCTGCAACCCCGTGACGGGTGACGACATCGTCGGCTTCATCACGCGCGGTCGTGGCGTTTCGGTGCATCGCGCCAACTGCCCCAACGTCAAGGGTCTTATGGAACATCCCGAGCGCATGATCGATGTGGAGTGGGACGGCGCTGCTGACACCCTCTTCCAGGTCGAGATCGTGGTCGAGTGCTTGGACCGCATGGGCCTGCTCAAGGATGTCACCATTGCCATTGGCGATGCGGGCGGCAATATCCTTTCTGCCGCCACGTCGACCAACCGCGAGGGTATTGCAACCCTGCGCTTTATGGTCGAGATCTCGGACGCGAGTGGTCTGGATCCGCTGCTGGCTTCCATCAGCAGTGTCGATTCGGTCTACGACGCGCGCCGTCTTATGCCCGGCGAAGGCGGAGCTCAGCTCAAGCGCCGTGTGTAGGTGCGAGAGCCTCTCAGCATCATAGATATTGGTTACGTTTGAGGCATCGTTTGGTGCCTCAAACGTATTTTAGAAGGAGGGCATGCGCATGGACGGTATGACTTTGGACCTGACACCCCGAGGCGCGGCTTCGATTGAGGCGCTCGTCAACGGCCCGATTCAGACCAACAGTTACGCCGTGATTTCGAATGACGAGTGCTTAATCGTCGATCCGGCGTGGGAGGGCGAGCGTCTTGTGGAGCATATCCGCACCGCGCATCCCGAGGTTCGCGTACTCGGCTCTGTCTGCACGCACGGTCATGCCGACCATGTTGGCGGGGTCGCCGGGGTTCGATCTGTCGTTGGTGACGGCGCACTATATGAGTTGTGCGCTAAGGACGTGACGGTACCTCGCGCGAATATCGAGGAGCAGCGCGCCATGTGGGGTATTGAGACGCCCGATCCGGGCGAGCCGACGCGGCTGCTTGCCGAGGGCGATACGATTGAATTGGGCGATATCTGCCTGCAGGTGATCGAGACGCCGGGGCATACGCCGGGCGGCATCGTCCTGTTCGCCGCGACCGAGCAGGGGAACATCGCCTTTGTGGGCGACACGCTATTCCCGGGCAGCCACGGTCGTACCGATCTTTCCGGCGGTGACGAGGCGGCGATTATGCGCTCGCTCTCCAAACTTGCCAAGACGCTTCCGCCCGATACCGTTTGCTTGACGGGCCATGGCGATTCGACCACGATGGCGCGCGAACTTATGCAGAATCCGTTTATGCAGATGTAGGCTCGAAGCCGTCTTTCGAACCACGAAGACCGCTCAATCGTCAAGCTATTTTCCCCAGTGGGTCGATTCTGTGGGGCAAACGGTCAAAATTTGTCCAATCGGATGGTATTCGTGAACAAACGAACGTTTATGCTCGGGTATGTCGTGGTAAAATCTCAGGCGTTATCGGAGCAACCTTACAGGAGGTTTCTTTTATGCTCGTCAACGCAGCAGACATGCTCAAGAAGGCCGAGGCCGGCAAGTACGCTCTCGGTGCCTTCAACACCAACAACCTCGAGTGGACCCTGGCTATTCTCCAGGCCGCCGAGGAGGCCAAGTCTCCGCTGATCCTTCAGTGCACCGCTGGTGCCGCTAAGTGGATGGGCGGTTTCAAGGTCTGCGCCGACATGGTCAAGGCTGCCGTCGAGGCCACGGGCGTTACCGTCCCCGTCGCCCTTCACCTCGATCACGGTTCTTACGAGGACTGCTTCAAGTGCATCGAGGCCGGCTTCACGTCCATCATGTATGACGGCTCTCACGAGGAGACCTTCCAGCTTAACCTCGACCGCACCAAGGAGCTCGTTGAGCTTGCCCACTCCAAGGGCATGTCCATCGAGGCCGAGGTCGGCGGCATCGGCGGCACCGAGGACGGCGTGACCTCCAGCGGCGAGCTCGCTGATCCTGCTGAGTGCAAGCAGATTGCTGACCTGGGCGTCGACTTCCTCGCATGCGGTATCGGCAACATCCACGGCGTGTACCCTGCTGACTGGGCTGGCCTTTCCTTCGAGCGCCTGGGCGAGATCAAGGCTCAGACCGGCGACCTGCCCCTCGTCCTGCACGGTGGCACCGGCATCCCCGAGGATCAGATCAAGAAGGCCATCTCCCTGGGTATCTCCAAGATCAACGTCAACACCGACCTGCAGCTCGTCTTCGCCAAGGGCGTTCGCGAGTACATCGAGGCTGGCAAGGATCAGCAGGGCAAGGGCTTTGACCCCCGCAAGCTCCTCAAGCCTGGTCGCGACAACATCGTTGCCCGCACCAAGGAGCTCATGGAGGAGTTTGGCTCCGTCAACAAGGCGTAAGCGTCGCTAAACTTCCCACCGGAAGCCCCGTCTCCCTACACTGTTTCCTTTGCGCTCACCTGGCTTCGCCAGAAGTCGCGCCAAGGAAACAGTTCCGGGAGACGGGGCTTCCTTCGTTTAACGCCGCAGGGTTACGAGTCTGAATTAAGGTGGCTACTGGCTTCGCCAGAAGTCGCGCGACGGAATCAGCTCCGGGTGAACGGGGCCTCCTTTGTTAACTCGCTACAGGGTTACTGGGCTGAATTCATTTTTTGACTACCGCTCGGCGGTGTTGATGGCTCCCTTGTTGGGGCTTTCTTTTTTATCTCGCTACAATGGACTTCAAGAGTTCTAATGACTTGGAGTTTGGCATGGCTGTTATTAATGTGCTGCCTTCGGATGGGAAGGTTATTGACGAGGGGCCGGTTGGTTGCTCTGTTGATGTTTGCAATGATGACTTCTGTTTTCTAGATATTGGCTTGCCACCCGAGATCCTGCGTTTAAAGGACGCGGGGTATCTTTCGCAGGCTATTGAGGCTTGCGACCGCCTACTTGCCCAAGATCCCGATCCCTCGCTTGCTGCCTGCGTTCGTGCCGAGCGGTATCGCATGCTTGAGACGCCGCTTCATTTTTCGGTGTCGCGCGATCGAGCTATTGCGATGATTCGCGAGGAGTGGCCTGAGTTTACCGAGGAGCAGTTTGACGATCTGATTGACCGTAAGCGTATTGACTGGCGCTTTATCTACGGCGAGCTGTTCGTTCTCGACAACTTCCTCGATTCGCTTCGCGTATATCCCAAAGAGGTCCCCGGCATGCGTCCCGATTCTACGGACGGAATAGCACTGCGCAACGAGATGCTCAAGGAGATGGAGTCGCAAAACGGATTGACTCGCGTTATTACGCTTCAGGCGTCCTTGTCTGTCCCCGGCGCTCTAGAGGGGGAGACCGTTTGCGCTTGGCTTCCCGTCGCGGCTGCCTGCCGTCAGCAGTCTCGGGTCGAGATTCTCGACATGACGCCGGAGGGTACTGTTGCTCCCGCGAACGCTTCGGCGCGTACCGCCTCGTGGTCTTCTTCGAGTGAGCGCTCATTCTCGGTGACCTATCGTTATCACATCGATGCCGCTTATCGCGATATCTATGGGGGTGCGCTTCCGGCGCATCCGTGTATGGACGCGCCGCTGTCCGAGGATATTTCCGAGGACCGTCCGCACATTGCATTCACGCCGTATCTGCAGCAGCTGACGGCCGGTGTTGCTGACGGACTCGAGGATCCGCTCGATCGCGCTCGTGCTATCTATGATTACCTGACACAGCATATCGACTATCGCTATCAGCCACCGTACCTGCTTTTGGGATCTATTGCCGACGACTGTGCGCATTCGCTCCGCGGCGATTGCGGCGTTATGGCGCTCACTTTTATCACCATGTGCCGCATCGCGGGAGTGCCTGCTCGTTGGCAGAGCGGCCTATATGTTGCGCCCGATTCGGTGGGACCGCACGACTGGGCCGAGTTCTACACACCCCAGACCGGTTGGCTTAACGCCGACGTATCGTTTGGTTCCTCGGCACGCAGGATGGGGGAGGAGTGGCGCCGTCGTCACTACTTTGGCAATCTCGATCCGTGGCGTATGGTGGCCAACGATCGATTCCAGGCTGAGTTTGTGCCTGCTTTCGATGGCATGCGCGAGGACCCCTATGACAACCAGATGGGCGAGGCCTCGGTTGACGGACGTGGATGTCGTAAGCGGGAGATGTTGCGCAAGGTTGAGCTTATCGAAATGCTCGAAGTACCATTTTCGGACTAATCAACAGAAAGCTGTGATAAACTAACTCACGCATTACGTGCCCGAGTGGCGGAATTGGCAGACGCAGTGGACTCAAAATCCACCGTTGGCAACAACGTGCGAGTTCGAGTCTCGCCTCGGGCACCATACATGCAAGTGGGCGTTCAAGGGGGTCAAGGCCCCCTTTTTCGTGCCGAACTCGCGTGAGCGCGCGGAGCGTTAAGTAAACAGGCCTGTGGCCTGTTTGTAGCGGAGCGTGGTGAGGGCGCCATGCGCCCGAAGCCCGGGGCTTCGCGAAGCGAAGGCCCTTCGAGTCTCGCCTCGGGCACCATACATGCACCTGCGCTTTGAGGGGGTTGTGGCCCCCTTTTTCGTGTACGTAATGTGATAATGCGCTGTACGTGTTATTATTCGCAAGGCGTTGTTCCCACAATGCCCTAAAGAGGAACCCGAGGGCTCCCACCTTTTGGCGCCAATGAGCAGCTGACTGGTCATACAACTTAGATTCCCTTCCTCAAATCGAGGAAGTCTATGTGTATGACCTGGTTGCTGAGAAGCGCCGGGTTATTTTTTTATGAATGGAGGTAGGGAAAATAGCTAAGTCTGATGACACCCGCATCAACGACGAGATTACTGCATCTTCGTGCCGTTTGATTGGCGTCGATGGCTCTCAGCTCGGCCTGTTCGCCATCCGCGATGCCCAGCGCGTCGCCGACGATCAGGGTCTCGACCTGGTCGAGATCGCTCCCAACGCGGAGCCGCCGGTCTGCAAGGTCATGGACTACGGTAAGTTCAAGTACCAGCAGGCCATGAAGGCCAAGGCTGCTCGTAAGAACCAGTCCAAGGTCGAGGTCAAGGAAATGAAGTTCCGACCCAAGATCGACGTTGGCGACTACGAGACCAAGAAGGGCCACGTTCTGCGTTTCCTCAAGAAGGGCGCACGCGTTAAGATCACCATCATGTTCCGCGGCCGTGAGATGGCTCACCCGGAGCAGGGCCTTAACGTTCTCGAGCGTCTCGCCGAGGATCTCAAGCCTTACGCTACGGTCGAGTCCAAGCCTAAGATGGAAGGCCGTAACATGCTTATGCTGCTCGCCCCGATTAAGGGCGCCTTCGATGAGGATAAAGCGGCAAGCGATACCAAGTAACTAGTGTTCTGTAACCGATTAAGGAGTATTTCATGCCTAAGATGAAGTCCCACAGCGGCACCAAGAAGCGTTTCCGCAAGACTGGTACCGGCAAGCTTATGCGCGCCAAGGCTTTCAAGAGCCACATCCTGAGCAAGAAGTCCACCAAGCGTAAGCGTGGCTTCCGTCAGGAGACCGAGATCGCCGCTGCCGACCGCAAGGTCATCAAGTCGCGTCTCGCCTAAGTTCGCGTTCCCGTTTTTCGTTTTACCGTCTAGGAGTTGATAGAACATGGCACGTATTAAGCGCGCTGTTGCCGCCAAGAAGAAGCGCCGTACCGTTATGCACCGTGCGAAGGGTTACTACGGTGCCGCTTCGCGTACTTACAAGCATGCTAAAGAGCAGGTCCAGCACTCCCTGCAGTATCAGTATCGTGATCGCCGCAACAAGAAGCGCGAGATCCGTTCTCTTTGGATCACTCGTATCAACGCTGCTGCTCGCCTGAACGACATCTCTTACTCTCAGTTCATGCACGGCCTGAAGGTTGCCGGCATCGAGCTCGACCGCAAGGTCCTGGCTCAAATGGCTTACGAGGACATCGAGTCCTTCAACGAGCTGGCTACCATCGCCAAGAAGGCTCTCGAGGCCTAATAGATTCTCTTGAATCGCTAGGGGAGTGTCGCGTTGTGCGCGGCGCTCCCTCTTTTTATCTGAAGCGCGGTTTACATTGCTAAAAGCGCGGGTAGATAAACACTTACAGGTGACCGATCTCTATATATTCCTGAACCAAAGGGTCATCATCTGATACGTGCGGAAGATCCGCACCAGTCTTTCTATTACCTATAGAAAGCAATATGTTGTGTAGGACTTGTGAAGAGTGGAATTGACGTCCCACAGAGCTTCGCGGTCTGGCAATATATCTCCTTGCCGCGCGGCCCGGTGGAACCGGATGAGCCGCGAGGGCGTGCACCTTGAGAACCGGATACTGCGAGGATGGACACACCAGATGTGTCGCATCCGGGCAGACATCGAACCATTTGAAATGGTCTAACTTGGATTTGTTTTTCGCAAGGCCGCCGAGAGGCGGCCCCGAGAAATTCCTTTTCCTATACTAAAACCATATGAATCGAACGGAACCGATCAGCTAATAGTTGTGAGGACCGGACGGGCTCGAAGCCCATTTATTTTGGACGGAGAGTTCGATCCTGGCTCAGGATGAACGCTGGCGGCGCGCCTAACACATGCAAGTCGAACGGCACCCCTCTCCGGAGGGAAGCGAGTGGCGAACGGCTGAGTAACACGTGGAGAACCTGCCCCCTCCCCCGGGATAGCCGCCCGAAAGGACGGGTAATACCGGATACCCCCGGGCGCCGCATGGCGCCCGGGCTAAAGCCCCGACGGGAGGGGATGGCTCCGCGGCCCATCAGGTAGACGGCGGGGTGACGGCCCACCGTGCCGACAACGGGTAGCCGGGTTGAGAGACCGACCGGCCAGATTGGGACTGAGACACG
>UQPF01000010.1 GCA_900542905.1 uncultured Collinsella sp. | reverse complement strand
CGTGTCTCAGTCCCAATCTGGCCGGTCGGTCTCTCAACCCGGCTACCCGTTGTCGGCACGGTGGGCCGTCACCCCGCCGTCTACCTGATGGGCCGCGGAGCCATCCCCTCCCGTCGGGGCTTTAGCCGGGGTGCCATGCGGCACCCCGGGGTATCCGGTATTACCCGTCCTTTCGGGCGGCTATCCCGGGGGAGGGGGCAGGTTCTCCACGTGTTACTCAGCCGTTCGCCACTCGCTTCCACCCGAAGGTGGGTGCCGTTCGACTTGCATGTGTTAGGCGCGCCGCCAGCGTTCATCCTGAGCCAGGATCGAACTCTCCGTCCAAAATATTCTGGGCTTCGAGCCCGTCCGGTCCTCTCAGTTCATCGCTGATCGGTTCCGTTCGATTCATATGGTTCTGTATAGGAAAAGGAATTTCTCGGGGCCGCCTCTCGGCGGCCTTGCGAAAAACAAATCCAAGTTAGACCATTTCAAATGGTTCGATGTCTGCCCGGATGCGACACTGAATGTGTCCATCCTCGCAGTATCCGGTTCTCAAGGTGCACGCCTGGCGGCTGATCCGGTCCGACCGGGCCGCGCGGCAAGGAGATATATTGCCAGACCGGAGGGGCGCCGTGGGCGGGAATCCCGTACTCCATATTTTGTTCACAAATGAATAGGTCCCTCAGTCACGTCACTGAGGTTATAACTGAAGCATCAGCTTCTGATATTGGCGGTGACCAGCTGGTTTATAGATGTTGAGGCATCGGTCATCTCTGGAGCGCCACTTTACTCCAAAAGCATCGGTTATTTGTTTCCCGTCGGTAAAAGGCAGGTTTTGTTCGCCAAGCGTTCTTATATATAGAGAAGTTCGGGTTCGAACCCGTGGCGCGGCAACAAAAAAGCGACCAGCCGGAGCCGATCGCTTTCTATTCTATGCTGGAGCATCCAGAGGATGATTCCGAACTCGTTTTCTCGCTGCCATTCATGCTTTCGAAGCATCGTTCGACCTCCGCAGCCTCATGTTTTGAGGATCTGCCGTGTTTATCACTGTTATTAATGAGTGTTTGGAAGTGATCCTCATACAGATACATGCGATCCGCCAGAGAACTGAGAAGCATCTTTCTGCAGCCCTCGTTATCTGTCCTCGCATCTCTCAGGTCTTCCGGAAATTCACAAGCAGTCTTAGGGTCAGTTTGTTTCTGCTTTCAGAGACTTGTTTGAGAGTTATTAAAGACAGTTCAAAACAATAAGTGAGACACCATAAAGCAGAGCAAGATGTGCCGGATAGAAAATGTAGAAGAAGTATTTCAGCTTCAGCCCTCGCTTGCCATTATAAAGATTGATAAGCAGCAACGAAACGACCGCGGCAGCAACATCAGGGTTAAATACATTAGCTGTAGCAAACTCAAATCCGCCGCCAACTATATGGCATGACGAAAGGAGCACTGCGCATACTGCAGCAAAGAACATCTTGGCCTTGCTGTCGTGGAATAAATAGAATGCAGCCACAAGCAGAATGCCATACACACCGCCATCTAGTTTAGTGTATTCAGCTGCCAGTGCTGTCAAAACAATCAGAGCAGTTTCTGCGATGTACCTCTTCCATTTTGAAAGGCTTTGTATCTTTTCCAGAATTATCAAGAAGACCAAGCAAAGCAGGAGCTCACACATAACATTTTGTTGCCGAAGGTCAAATAGTTGCCCGGTTTGAACGAAATCGTATATGGGCTCCGCAATGATTGCGAAGACAAGCATATTTCGCAGGTACTTCTTTATGTCATGAGTATGCAAAAATCCCTCAACTATCAAAAAGCAAAATAAGGGAAATGCAATTCTGCCAAGAACATGAAGCACATCCGAAGCCTCGCTTAGAATCGCCCACTGCTCGTCTGATATCTGATTGTACGATGCGTGAGTCATGATTCCATTGGTCAGGACGATCCTGCTTACATGATCGAGAACCATCGAAATGGCCGCTATTATCTTTAATGTGCTGCCGCTAATTCCGTATCTATCTGTTTTCATTTCGTTTTCCTTTCTTTGGGTGGGCCGTCAGAGGTTCGGCCTGCTCTGCAGACGGCCGCTGCGGCGCTTCGCGCCTTGCGCGCTGCGCTGGCAAACGCTCACGCGTTTACTCAGCTCCGCGGGCTTTCGGGTTCGAACCCATGTCGCGGCAACAAAAAAGCGGCCGGCATCCGCCAGTCGCTTTTCTATTCTATGGTGGGCCGTCAGGGGTTCGAACCCTGGACCTTGGGATTAAAAGTCCCCTGCTCTGCCAGCTGAGCTAACGGCCCGCGGGTGGCATTGTACCACGGTCTGGGGCTATTCCCAACTCCATTGGCCGTTCTGGAAAATCACAACTTCACGTCCATCAGGCGTAATGCCCGTAATATCGATATCGTCCGTGCCGATCATAAAATCGACGTGCGTGCTCGAGACGTTAACGCCATGCTCCAGGAGCTCCTCCTTGGACATGTCATACCCACCCTCGATGCATTCGGGGAAACCGACACCCAGCGCGAGATGGCAGCTAGCGTTCTCATCATAGAGCGTGTCATAGAATAGAACGCCACTTTCACGGATCGGCGTGTTCTTGGAGATAAGCGCGACCTCACCCAGATGAGCGGCACCTTCATCGGTGTCAATAATGCTCGCAAGCGTCGCCTTACCCACGCGGGCATCGTAGTCCACTACGCGGCCCGCCTCGAACTTAATCCAAAAATCGTCAACCTTGTTACCGTGGTGAATGAGCGGCATAGCCGAATACACGATACCGTCGGCACGCATACGATCAGGCGAGGTGAAGACTTCCTCGGTGGGAATGTTGGGGAAGAAGGGGTGCCCATCGGGCGTCTTGCCCTTGCCGCCGGCCCACTCGTGACCTTTCGTCATGCCAATCGTCAGATCGGTTCCATTTGCCGAGGTGTAATGCAGGTAGTCGAAACGATTGTCGTTCAGGAAACGCAGGTTCTTTTCGAATGCGGCGTCATGGAGTTCCCAGTCGCTCTCCGGGTCCTGGCCATCGGCGCGAGCGGTATGCAGAATCGCATTCCACAGCTTATAGATTGCAACCTCATCGGCGTCTCCCGGGAACACCTCGCGCGCCCAGGCAACGACCGGCGCGCCGGCGATGCACCACGGGTTGATGTTGTAGTCCAGTCCGCGGCGGAAGACCTTGCACTGCGTGTTCCTTGCCTTAGAAGCTGCAGCAGGCTTAGCGGGATCGATGCCCTTAAGAGCGGCAGGGTCCGCACCCTCGATAAAGATAAAGCAGGCACCATCCTGGGCCAGTGAATCAAGCTGCAGGCGCTTCCACTCGGGCGTCTGCTCAAAATAGCTTTTCTCGACATGCTCGTACGTGAGCCTCGTCACGGCGTCATCGGCCCAAATAACCGTCACGTGACCGGCACCGGAGGCATAGGCCTCCGCGACCACCACGCGCGCAAACGGCGCGCACTCGACCGGAGACTGAACGACAACCTCCTGACCGGGCTTGACGTTTACGCCCTTGCGGACAACCAGGCGCGCATAGTTTTTAATCTTGGGCTCTAGGGCCTTCATGCCCTCCAGAGCCTCTTCGACCGTCAGGGCAGCTCGAATCATGTGCCACTCCATCTATCTATAGAACAGTAAAAAGGCGCGCCGCAAAAACGACGCGCCTTATATCTTAGCGATAAGTATGCATGCAAACGCTACTTCTTCTTGGAGTCCTTCTTGTCCTCCTCGGCAGCCGAGCGCTCGATAAGGGCGTTGAGCTTGTTCTCGGACATGCCCTCGGCCTGCGTGCGGTACATGTTGCGCAGGGGACGAATACGAACGAAGTCGTAGATGAAGTCACCCAAAATGACGACGTAGGACAAAACAATGCCGACCATCTGGACAGGGCTGGACACCATGCCAGCGGGAGCGAAGTACAGCGAAGCCCAAATGGCCACGACGAGCACCATGCCGATAGTGAGCACGGCCCACCAGATGCGGCGGCGCTTGGTGTAGTCCTCATCCTGCTTGAGAAGGATATTCGACACCGTGTAGATGCGATCCTCCTTGGCGCGCTGCTTAGCCTTGCGGGCGCGCTTCTCCTCTTTAGAGAGGCCCTCGAGATTCTCGCCCTTCTCGAGCTCTTTGCGGCGTGCCTTAGACGAAGCCGGCACGACGCGGACAGAGCTCGCTGCCTGACGGGCGGGCTTGGCGGATGCAGCGGACTTGCGCGCAACCCCGGTAACCTCGTGGGATTGCGTGCGCTTGTTCGTGGCGCTACGGGTACTCACTTATGCGTTCTCCTTCATGCTTGTGAACTGGGAGCCCGTGATGATCTGGAAGGCCTCGCGATAGCGCTCGGACGTGCCATCGATGACCTCGGCGGGCAGGTGCGGGGTCTCCCCCGTCATATCCCAGTTGGCTTTGAGCCAATTGCGGACGAATTGCTTGTCGTAGCTGGGCTGAATCTTGCCCTCCTCGTAGCTGGCGGCAGGCCAGAAACGGCTGGAGTCGGGCGTGAGGCACTCGTCGATCAGCGTAACCTTGCCATCGATGACACCGAACTCGAACTTGGTGTCGGCAATGATGATGCCACGGGTCGCTGCATACTCGGCGGCAGCCTTGTAGATCTTGAGGGAAAGGTCGCGAATCTGCGTGGCGATGTCCTCGCCCACGATCTCGCAGCAACGCTCGAACGAGATGTTCTCGTCGTGGTCACCGATCTCGGCCTTCGTGGACGGCGTGAACAGCGGCTCGGGAAGCTTGGAAGCCTCGGTCAGGCCCTCAGGCAGCTGGATGCCGCAGACGGTGCCGTTCTCGTCGTAGGTCTTCTTGCCCGAACCGGTCAGATAGCCGCGGACGATGCACTCGATAGGAATCGTCTGGGCCTTCTTAACCAGCATGGCGCGGCCGGCGAGGTGGTCACGATACTCAGCAAACTCCTCGGGGAAATCCGCCGGGTCGATGGAAACGAGGTGGTTGGGAACGATGCCGGCAAACTTATCGAACCAGAATGCCGAGATGCGGTTGAGCACCTCTCCCTTAAACGGAATCTCGTCGGGAAGAATGAAGTCGAACGCAGAAATGCGGTCGGTGGCGACCATCAGCAGGTTTTCACCGGCATCGTAAATATCACGAACCTTGCCACGGGAATCCGGACGACGCTCCATCGTTGTCACGTGAGTCACTCCTTACCTAAATACGACAGAAATGCGGGTTCTTTCCCGCATGTTTTCGCAAACTCGGAGCGGCAGGGACGCGGCCCCTCCTTCACCGAATAGCGAAAAGCTAGTGCTCCATTGTAGTAGATGCCGCGTCTGCCGTGTGCTCGCGGGGCAGATGAATTGTAAAAGTCGTACCCTTTCCAAGCTCCGACTCCACGGATATGTAGCCATGGTGACGCTCGACAATCTGCTTGGTCACGGCGAGGCCGACGCCCAGGCCGCCAGCTTCGCGGGCGCGGCTGGCATCGGCGCGCCAAAACCGCCCGAAAATGCGCGACAGATCGTCCTTGGCAATACCGATGCCGGTATCAGAAACGGCAATGCTGACGTGCCTGCGGTCACTGAGCACCGACACCACGACCCAACCGCCCTCGGGGGTGTAGCGCATGGCGTTGCTCATGAGGTTGATAACACATTGCGTGATCATGTCGGGATCTGCCTCGACAACGTCATCGTGGCCCTGCGTCTCATCTGCAAAGCGCAAACGCAGGTCACGGTCGGCAAACAGGCGCTCCTGGCCATTCACAATCGATCGCACGAACGGAACCATGTCCACCGGTTCTAGATTGAGCGGAGCCGTGCTGTTTTCCATACGCGATAGGTCGAGCATCTGCTGCACCAGACGAGCCAGGCGACGCGTCTCGGAAGCAACGGTCTCCAAATGCTCATCGTCGGTGGGATACACGCCATCCTGCATGGCCTCGACCGTTGCGAGCATGGCCATAAGCGGCGTGCGAAGCTCGTGTGCAACGTCTGAGGTCAGGCGCTTCTCGTGTTTCATATCCTTCTCGAGCGAAGTGGCCATCTCATCGAAGGTCTCACCCAGCTGATCGATCTCGTCATCACCGCGCAGTCCCGTGCGAGCCGACAGGTCGCCGTCACGGATTTGCTTTGCGGTACTGGTGATGCGATGAATCGGCTTGGTGAGCATGCGCGACACGAGCGATCCGATAACGACCGAAATGCAGATTGCAACAACCGCGGCGAGGGCCATGGCGTTAAAGGTCTTCTCCCTAAACGCAGAGTCCGCCTTGGTGAGCAGAGCGTCGGAGCCGATGGCCCACAGCTTTACCTGTCCGACATGCTCGCCGGAAGACGTTACAATCTCGACGTTAGCAACGCTATCGGAGTCGGTTGGAGCAGACGAGACCGGGCTATGCGATGCCCTCTTGCCGCTCGTGTCGTCGGTCGTAGCCTGGTTTTCGCGTACATCGGCGGTGGCGCTTGCCGAGGGCCAGGAATCGTCATAAACGATCACGCCCTTTTTATTGACGACCTGCATGCCCAGATCGTCGGAAACCAAACTCGACGTTGCGACCGTGCGCAGTTCTCCCGCGGTCCAAGAGCCGTTTTCCTCATATGAGGTCGCCAACTTCTCGGCAGCGGAATTTGCGATTTCGACGATATTGGAGCGTGTGTAATCCGAAAAGACCGTGCCCCACACAACAGAGACAACGCCCACCAGCACCAATACTGTCATGAGCGATGTCAGAGCAAAAGCAAGTGCCATGCGCGAGGGATAGCTCATCGTTGGCCGTGAATCGGAACGAGGCGTGTTCCAACTAGCCTTGGAACCCGCCTCGCTCTCCTGCTTGTGCTTTTGTCCGATTTCAAAGCGCGCAGGTGTCATATGTGATTTCCCTATTTCTCGTCCGACTTATCGGTCTTGGCCGGAGCCTCGAAGCGATAGCCGACACCATGGACGGTGTAGAGCCACTTGGGCTTCTTGGGATCATCGCCCAGCTTAGCGCGAAGATTCTTCACGTGGCTATCGATGGTGCGCTCATAGCCCTCAAAGTCATACCCGAGCACTTTCTCGACCAGCTCCATGCGGTTATACACACGGCCGGGATGGCGGGCAAGCGTGGTGAGCAGCTTGAACTCGGAAGCCGTCAGATCGACTTCCTTGCCCTCGACCAAGATCTTGTGGCCCGAGATATCGATGACCAGATCGCCGAAGTCGAGTACCTCGACGGCGGGCTCGTCGGCCTGATGGGCACGGCGGAACAGAGCGCGAACGCGGGCGACGAGCTCGCGCGGCGAGAACGGCTTAATCAGATAGTCGTCGGCGCCGAGCTCAAGACCGATAATACGGTCCTCGATCTCGCCCTTAGCCGTCAGCATGATGATGGGGACATCCGAGGTATCGCGAATGGTGCGGCAAACGCGCTCGCCGGGAATCTTGGGGAGCATAAGGTCGAGCACGACCAGGTCGAACTGATGCTTCTCGAACTCCTCGATCGCGGACTGGCCGTCGCCGACGCCCACAACCCAGTAGCCTTCGTGCTCGAGATAGGCAGCGACGGCGTCACGGATTGCCTTCTCATCCTCGACCAGCAGAATCTTTTTTGCATCTGAAGCCATAACACGGCCCCCCTGTCTCAATTAGCTAAGAACAAGCCCATTTTAACGCACCTGAGCCCGCCGGATGCCGCTATGACGCGGCAGCTCGGCGGGCGGTACTCACAATTACAACGCGTTTATTCCCCTGTTGGCGCCTTTTTAACCCCTCTAAGCTTAAAGAGAGAATAGACGTGCAGTGACCGTCTCTGGTATACCCTGGCTGTTGCGCACCGTGGCGTACGTAAGGAATGAGTCCGATTTTCCCGCCGTAGCTGGATAATCGCCATACTCCAAAGCGCGGTCGGGCGACAGCAGCGAGCCATAGGTCTTGGCAGAGGTGTCGATCAGGAAATGCGACGCCTGTACCTTAACAAGGTATTTATTCTTCTTGCCAGCCGCACATGCGAGCGGCTCGCGGGACAGGAAGAGGTACGGCCCTCCCTCATTACCGATATATGTGCCCATATTGCCCAGGCTGCCCACGCCACTATAGGCCGCCTCGATAGAAAACACGAAGGTATCGCCCATATATACGGCCTCGAAAGGCGAGACTGACGAGGGAAGGACTAGCTGGGCACGTTTGGTGTTGTTGCCGTCGGTCAGATCGATTGCCGTTATGCCGTAGTAGACGCCCTCGTCGTTGCGGACACGCGGCGAGATGGTCAAAATGCCGTCGCTCGCGCGCGGGGCCGATGCAAAGCGGCCCGTCGATTTCCAAATTACCTCGGCCTTGGATTCATCAAGCGAGCGACGATAGCAAAACGAATCACTACTCGTTTTATTGCCGCCTGCTGAAGGCATTTTATACCAGATGACTGATGCCCCGAACGCCGTAAACAGCGGCGGATCGTAGTCCTTGCCACCTCGATCGAACTCAACCACGTCGCCAGAGAGCGAAGCGCCCGACAGATTTTGAGCGTAGAGCTTCCACGATGAATTGGCAAAGTTCATCTCAACCCACGCGAATACGCCGTCGCCGGCACGGACATCGTAGAATGCATATCCCGTGCCCTCGATAGGATCCTCGATTAATGTGGTAAGCGAGCCATCGCCCAGGTTGAGCACACCGAGCGTGTTGGCGTGCAGTGCCGATGCGGGCGCCATCATTGCCGCGGCGTAATCGCCGTCGCAGTAGTACAGCAGCGTACCCAGAGGCAGCGTCCACGACGCCGCCGGCTCAAGATCGATGTCGACTGCCTCGTACTCATCCGTAATCGAGATGATTTTGGAATCATCCTTGATAACCTGCGGCTCGCCGGCGGCATCATCGCTGGTGCCCGTTTTTTTCGAGCATCCGGCAAGCACCGTGGCAGCGCCCGCGGCAGCCCCACCGAGTACAAAGCCGCGACGCGATATTCCGTTCTTGATGTGATCGGCGATACCCATTAGGCGATCTCGGTGCGAGCGGCCTCGATAGCGCGTGTAAGCTGGTCGGCGCAGGAGGTCTTTTTCATACCGCAGGTATTACCGGCGAGAACCTCGATTACGCGATCGGCAGGAGCGCCCTCGACCAGCTTGGAGATAGCCTTGAGATTGCCGTCGCAGCCGCCGGTAAACTCAACGCCCATCACCTTGTTGCCGTCATCGGAAAGATCAAGGTGAATATTGCGAGCACACACGCCCTGAGGCTTGTAATCAAACGAAATCATGCGATCCCCTCTCAGAATGTTATTCGAGACGACTATTATCCCCGTCTTTCCCTAAATGCAACGAGGCGCTTTGCCGGCAACACACATTACCAGCAAAGCGCCCTAAAAAGCTAACGTTATGCCCGAACCTACTCGAAGCTCAGCTGCTCCAGACGATCAAAGACCGTGTCGATACGGGTGAGGAAGTCCCACGGATCAAAGATCTCGTCGAGCTTCTCCTGACTGACGGTGCAGCGCGGGTCGGCCTCGAGACGCTCCTTAAAGGTGGGGCCGGAGACACAATCCTGTACCTCGTGCCAGGTTGCCATAGCGTTCTCCTGCACAATGGCGTACGCGTCCTCGCGGGTGATGCCCGTGTCGACGAGGGCGAGCAGTACCTTGGAAGAGAAGATGAGGCCGCGGGTCTTATTGAGGTTGGCCATCATGCGGGCGGGATACAGTTGCAGGCCGTCGATAACGCGAATGAGGCACTGGAACATGTGGTCGAGGGCGATGAAGCTGTCGGCCTGGGCGACGCGCTCGGCAGAGGAGTGCGAAATGTCACGCTCGTGCCACAGGGCGACGTTGTCGAAGGCAACCTGCGCGTTGGCCTTCACGACGCGCGACAGGCCGCAGACCTTCTCCATGGTGATGGGGTTGCGCTTGTGCGGCATGGCGGAGCTGCCCTTTTGACCCTTACGGAACGGTTCCTCGGCCTCGAGTGTATCGGTCTTCTGCAGATTGCGAACCTCGGTAGCGATGCGCTCACAGGTGGCCGCGGTGGTGGCGAGAACGCCGGCGAGGTAGGCGTGATGATCGCGGCTAATAACCTGCGTGGACAGCGGGTCGTGAACCAGGCCCAGGTGCTCGCAGACATATTCCTCGACAAACGGCTCGATGGAGCTGTACGTGCCGACAGCGCCCGAGATGGCACCAAAGGCAACGTTCTTGCGGGCATCCTCAAGACGGTCCAGATCGCGCTTGAGCTCCCAGGCCCAAGAGCCAAACTTCATGCCAAAGGTCATCGGCTCGGCATGGATGCCATGAGTGCGGCCGGCGCAGAGCGTGTTGCGCTCCTCGAAGGCGCGACGCTTGCAAATCTCGCCGAGCTTCTTGACGTCCTCGATGATCAGGTCGCAGGCCTGGGTGAGCTGGTAGCACAGGGCCGTGTCGCCCAGATCCGAGCTGGTCATGCCATAGTGAACCCAGCGGCTGGGCTTGGGGTCGCCCTCGGGAACATCGGCATCGATGTATTCCTTCATGTTGGTCAGGAAGGCAATGACGTCGTGGCGCGTGACTTCCTCGATCTCATCGACCTTCGCCTTCTCAAAGTTGGCATGGTCGCGGATCCACTGGGCCTCGTCTTTGGAAATACCGATCTTGCCGAGCTCCGCCTGGGCCTCGCAGGCCAGAACCTCGATTTCCTGCCAAATGGCGTACTTGTTCTCGAGGGAGAAGATGTGTCCCATCTCCGGGCGGGTATAGCGATCGATCATAGCGGCTCCTTTTTGGTTATTGGCACGTTGGTCGTAACCCAACCATTGTACCGTGCGCAGGTGCAAGTATGGGCAGCAGGCATTAACCTAACATTTTGGAATTGGAGCGAGCATGGGGACGTCCGCGCATTTGCTTCGCAAATACGCACCGGCTGCGGTCGGCAGACCCGGTCCGCGCACACGCACGGGCACAGCGGGTTGGACCCGACGTTCCCGAGGTCCCCCGTACTCGATGGAGCGGGCAACGGGACATCCGCGTATTTGCTTCGCAAATACGCACCGGCTTCAGGCGCCTGTCGGCGCCTTCGCCTGCTCGCTACAAACGCTTCGCGTTTGCTTAACGCTCGCACCCTGGCGGGTTCGAGTCCCGGCGCTTGGTAGTAAAAAGCACGGCAACGTAACGCTGCCGTGCTTGTGCTTTTTACTGGAGCGGGCAACGGGACTCGAACCCGCGAGTGTCAGCTTGGGAAGCTGATGCCTTACCACTTGGCGATGCCCGCTTGTGTGTTGGCTAGTATAACGCGGTTGTCTTGTTCGATACAAGGGTGGCGATGCTTGTTTTAGCTGTGGAGATTCGTTTGAAAATCGCGTCAATTGTGGAGATGAGGACCTTTGACCTCCTGTTCTCCCTATCTTCTACCTGCGCTTTTGCTTGATTGTTGTATTTGAGCTCAATTTGTCAGGAATTGGGCAAGCTTTTGGTCAGGCTCCGGTACTTACCCGCATGAACCTCGGGGGTAGCCTCATCCTACGCGTCGCAGCCTCCCCATGCGGCGCACGAGGGATAAGGAGCAGCCATGTCCAACGCACCCACGCACTCTGTCCACAGCGCAATCGCAACAGGTCCGCTGCTCCTGCTCCTCTTCCTGCTTTTCGGCTGCCTGGCACCGAGAGCCGCATTTGCCGTCGATGGCTACGACCAACTCGGCTTCCGCACTATTAGCGATGATTGTGGGCCCTTCTTCATCGGCAAGTATGAAGCTCAAGACGCCTCGATTGCCTACTGCATGAACCAGGAGCGCCCCGGCCCCACCAAGCCGGGCGGCCCATGGCTCAACTTTGATCAAGGCTGGGTGTGGCTCGACGACGAGTTCGCGGCAATCGTTTGTCACGGATATCCCACCACCACGTCGTTTGGCGGTTACCATCTTTCACCCGATCGCGCCCGCGCCGCCACCCAGCTTGCCGTATGGATGCTCAACGGCACTACCCATGTCGACGGCACCTACTCCTACACGACCGCTCAGGGTAAAACCAAGAGCGGACACTTTACCGCCGACAATGAAGTCGTGGCGGCTGCGCGGTGGCTCCACGACAGCGCAAAATCAGGAAGCATCGAAGCCGCTCCGCACCGCGCGCGACGCTATCTAGGGGCCGTATCGGGCGGCAGCAAACGTCAAGACATGCTCTATGTACTGCCGGCGGTCTCTGTTTCCTTCCAAAAGCAGTCTGCTAACACCGTTATTACCAGCGGAAACAATACCTATCAGTTTACCGGGGCAACATTCGATATTTTTGAGAGCGCCAGCGGCGCGCGTGTCGGCACCATCAAGATGGACAGCAACGGTCGAGCGCAAGCAACACTTCTGCCCAACACGGCATACTACCTAGTTGAAACGAAGGCGCCGGCCGGCTATGTCCCCCGCCACGATCGTATTGCCTTTACCACGGGGAATGACGGCGGGCGGGTCGCCATTGATGAACAGCCCGGTACCATCAATCTGCGTATCGTAAAACTCGATGCCGCGACGAATGCCGGCCCCCAGGTGGGATCTTCACTCGCAGGAGCAGAGTTCACGTGTGTGTCGCAATCAACCCCTGGATGGGCACAAATCCTCACGACCGACGAAAGCGGTCGGGCCACCCTCGCCGATGTCCCCTTAGGAACCTTTACCATCTACGAATCAAAAACCCCCGAGGGCTACCTGCCATCCAACGACAGCTGGACCTATACCGTTGGAGCCGACCAGCTCGGCGATTCAGGCGTGGTCGAGATCGAATCTCGCGTTTCCGATATCCCCATTGCGTTTAACCTTGAGATTTCCAAATTCAAGGATTACGGCAATAGCGACCAATCCGGCCTGGAGCAGCCGGCGGGTGGTGTTGTCTTTGAGGTTGTCAGCAACAGCTCTCAGCAGGTTGTTGGCACACTGACCACAAACGTCTATGGCTTTGCCTCCACCAAAGATCAGCCCGAAGCATGGTTCGGCGCAGGCAAGCGACCCGCCAGTGTCCACGGAGCCGTCCCATACGACCGTGCCGGCTACACGGTTCGCGAGGTTCCGGAAACCGTCCCCGAGGGTTTTAAACGTGCAGGGGAATGGACCGTCGGGGCCAATCAGATTTCCAACGGCGCCGAGCTTCAATATATCGTGGACAACCATGCTCTGTCGACGCATCTCCAGATTGTAAAACGCGATGCCCAAACAGGCGCTTCTGTTCCACTAGCCGGATTCACCTTCCAACTCCTCGACAGCAATCACGAATCTGTCTCACAAACTTGCTGGTATCCAACACATAACGTAATGGACACCTTTACGACTGACGCGACCGGGACCGTCACACTGCCCGAATCGCTCGTGCCGGGCACCTATTATGTACGCGAAACCTCGGCCAAAGAGCCCTATCTTGTCGGCGAGGAGATCGAGGTAAACATACCCGCCGACATGAACCTAACGCCCGTTGCAATCGCCTCGTATTATGACCACGCCGCGACCGGAAACATCAGGATCGTTAAAACCGATGCCATAGACGGCAGCAGCCTCGCGGGCGCCGTCTTTGAGATCCGTGCCTCGAGTGATATCGTGCGCCCCGACGGTAGCATTGCCGCGCTCGACGGTGAGACTGTCGCTACCATCACGACGGATGAAACTGGAGAAGCACGCGCGGACAACCTCCCGCTGGGACTTGGCACCGCACGCTACGAGGTTGTCGAGACTCAAGCGCCGGCAGGCTTCTTGCTCGATCGGACAACCCATATTGTCGACCTTACTTATGCCGACCAGAAAACACCCGTTGTAGAAGCACGGCTTAACGTATCCGACGATTACACCAAGGTTGATATCTCCAAGGTCGATGCAAGCGGTGAGCAGGAAGTGGAAGGCGCACAACTCACCTTATATGGTCCCGATAAAACCGAAATAGACTCCTGGACCTCATCCGACAAGCCACACCGCGTCGAACATCTTGCACCCGGCACCTACTCGTTGCGCGAAATGATGTCTCCGCGGACCTATGACCTTGCCGAGGAAATAACGTTTGAAATAAAGGATACGGGAGAAGTCCAATCCGTCGCGATGAAGGATGCGCCCATCGAGATCAAGGGACAGGTCGACAAGCGTCAGGAACTTGTCCAACCTATCGAAAAGGGCCTGTTGGCTAACGGCGATGGTAAAAATCGCGCCGCGACGCAAACTAATACGGATGGACTTTTCTCCTATACCATCGACGCTCGAAACGATTCCGCTACTTGGGTTGATGAGTTTACGATTACCGATGATCTTGAGTGCGCCAAAGACGGCACGGCGAGATTCATCTCAATCGAAACCCCCGTCGCCATCGGCGACCTCAACGGTCTGTGCAACGTGTGGTATCGCACGACGCCGTTGGACTCGACAGACGTCGATGAGCCGGCGAACGCGACACTTGACGATGGACACGAAAATCCTTGGCTTGAGTCCGATGAAGTAAGGGAGAGTCTGAGTGAGGATTGCCGCCTCGTCGATTACGACGGCTGGCACCTCTGGAAGGCGGATGTCTCGACCACGGAATCCACCACACTCGAGGCGAAAGAACTCGACCTTGCGTCCAATACCGTCGTAACGGGCATTCGAATTGAATACGGTGCGGTAGCCGCCGACTTTACGACTCGAAGCGATGCGGATTCTTGGACCCGCGATGATCTCAAGGATGAGCACGACGACCTTGACGATGCCAAAGCAATCCTTGGCACAGACGCTCGGGGCGCAGTCGTACACATGCAGGCAACGTCGGCTTATACGCCCCAAACCGCACTCACCAACAGCGCACGCGTCGATCTTTGCCGCAACGGTGGCGGCGATAAACTTGAGTCACATGACGAGGACCGTGTCATTCAACGCTGTACCCTACCGCAGGACCTACCGGCAACAGGATCAGTTCCCATCGCCGCTTGCATCACCGCGCTCCTGACCTCGGGTGCCGCAGCCCTATGGTTCGCTCGCCTTAGGTCGATCCCAAAGAAACGCTAGCGCGATGAAAAAGCGGGCGAGCCAGTCCCCTGGCTCACCCGCTTTCAATCATGTAAATCGCCGTATCTACTCTGCAGACGAAGATCCACCATCAACGATTGTCTGCTCGGACTCAGGAATCCCATCGGCACCCGTACTCTGTTCTTGCTCCACCTCTTCGCTGATTGCGGAGGCAGGGGTCGAGCCCTTCGCACCCACGATGTAGGCAGCCCCAAATCCTAACGCAATGGCAATCAAGGTCAAAATCACGTAGACAGGCCAATGGCGCTTAATATACGAAAACACGTTGACTCCTTAGAGCTCCGTCTACGAACGGCGGATAACCTCGGTCACGACCTCGGATACCGTGGCAATGTTCGTCGGGTTGACATTGTGAGGCAGGTCGTCCTCAGTACGAGCGCAAGCCAGACGCGTGCCGTCCACGCCGGCGATGGTGAGGGCTCGGCGGCTCGCCTCGAGCGCGGCATAGGCATCGGTCTTGGCATAGGGCATCTCGAGCGCGCCACAATCGACATGGAACGACTTGCACACCTTGCTGACCAGGTTCATGATGCGGCGATCGCCCTTGAGCAGCTGTTGTTCGCCCTCAACCGTCACCACCGAAAGCCTACCGGCGCCGACGGATTCAAGATTGATAAAGAATACGCCGCGGAGCTTATCGCGATGCGAAGCCAAGAAGGCCTTCATGCCGGCGCCATCACAATCCGAGGCGCCCGTTGCCACAAACCAGATATCGTGACCGAGCAGCTCATCATCGCCCATAGAGGCGACAGCCGAGAGCATATCTTCGGAAGAAGCGCCATCGGAAGACGTAGCGCCACCCTTCCAGCCATCGTTATCGTCCTCGAAGTTATCCCACGAACCGATGCCGCGACCGGACTTTTTGGCATCGTAATCGTCTTCGACGCCCAGCCAGTCACTCATGCTGTCCTGCTCGTTTTTCTTTTTACGACCGAACAGGCCACCCAGGCCGCGCTTGCGAGACTTGGGTGCCGCCGGGGCGGGAGCCGAAATGGTCTCGATCGGCTGCGCGCCCGACGCAACGGGCATAGGAGGCGCAACGGGTGCCGATGTGGGTTCGGGACCCTGGGCAGTAGCAAAGGGGTCGTTGACCTGGGCAGAGGGATCGGGAAGGTCGAACAGCGACGTGCGAGACGCAACGTTTGCCTGCTTCATAGACGGCAGCGACGGATCGGGGACCGAAGCCAGCGGAGACGAGGAAGGTGCAGGCGACGGTGCCGACGCCGGATCGGGAACATTCATCTGCGGACGCGGCGATGCCTGGGAGGAAATCTGGGCCATAAGGGAATCGACTGTTTCGTCCTGGGTGGGAGCAACATCGGCAACCGTGGCACCGGAACCGCTCGGGGTCGGCATGGTGAAAATCTGCGTGGAGTAAGGCCTCGACTCATCCGTCTCGGGAGTCTCGGAAACCGCAGACACTTCCTCCTGCTCGACCTCGGTCGAATCATCTTGCTCGGCTGCCGCGTACTGCTCTTCGTCAGAGTTGGCCTCGACGGGCTCGTCCTCGGCAGCATCCTGAATTTCGGCAGCATCAATGGGCTCGTCATCGTCCACCGCGTCGCCCTGCTCATCGGACACAGGAAGGGGCTCGGCAATCGCGGTGCCCTGCTTTTCAAACGTTATCGTGGAATCGAACTGCGCGGCATCAAACGACATGGTGCTATCGACGTGCTGCTGAGCCTCGAAAGACGTTGTCGCCTCAACAACATCCGCGGACGTCGGTTGCTGGGACTCAAAGGACGTTGTAGCTTCGGCGGCGTCGACGGGCACGGACTGCATAGCCTCGTTCTGCTCAAACTCTTGCGCCGCGCGCTCACGTGCCGCCTCGGCTGCCTGCTGCTGAGCGATAGCCTCCTGCTCGGCAGCCTCGCGTGCGGCAGCGCGCTTCTCCTCGAAATCGTCGACAAATTTCCTGCCCTTTGCAAGCGCACCCTTAAAGAAGCTGGAAGCGCTGGCGCCAATCGAAGAGAACGCGGATGCAATATCGGCATGGGGCGTTGCCGCGGGAATCTCGGCAGAGAAATCAGTATCGCTCTCGTAAGACACGCGCCTCGGCTGTTCAACGTAATCGTCGTCAGACTCGTCCGCAACGTCTTGCGCCGGCGTGGCGGGAGCCAAAATGTCCAGTCCTGCCGCGGGATCGATCGCGGACACCGCCTCGGGCTCGGCAACGGCAGCGGTAACCGCGGCAGACTCATCATCCGCAGTGACAACGGGCGCAGGCTCGGGCTCAAACGTCGGCTCCTCGCCCTCCTCGTAATCGAGCGTGCAGGACTCGGGAAGCATTCCGAGCGCACGGATGGCATCCGAACCAAAGCGGATGTTGCCGGCGGCATTGCGATAGAGCTTGGGCTCGGGCTCGGCCGCGACAGGCTCCTCCACCGGCTCGGCAGCGGAAACCTCGTCATTGAACTCTTCAGCCTGGACAGCCTGATTCTGATCCTCGGGCACGATGGCGCCAATCAGCGTCTCGTCGGCAGACGCACCCTCAAAGCCCTCGATCTGCTCGTCGAAAGCCTCGCCCTGTTCGGGCTCAGTCTGAGTGTCGGGAGCAATCGGCTGACCGAACTCGTCCTCGGCGTAGGTAGGCTCTTCGTACTCGATGGTGTTGCCGTAGTCGTTTTGCTGCTGGGCCGCGGCATACTCCGCCGCTGCACGCGCCATTTCCTCGGCACGACGCTTTTGCTCCCCAAAATAGGTATCGAACGGAACATCGTCGGGAAACTCGTTTTCGCCCTGGAAGGGAGCAACGTTGTCCATAACGCCGAGCATAGCGGCGACAGAAGACTTGTTGCACACCGCGCCGGACGTATAGGGAAGAATATGGCGGTTAGAGATGATGTTTGCCGCGTTGGCAAGCGCAACGAGGGAAGCGAGGATCGCGACAATCCACAGCAGAACCTTGAGCGCGCCGGGGAGCGGCAGGATACGCAGGATGGCAACGGCAGCGGGGGCAACCGTGGCAACGGGCAACAGCTTGGCGATGAGCGCACGATACGAGGCATAAGGCTCGCGGGCGAGCAGCTCAGCACGGGGAGAGTCGTAGTGTGCGACAACGACCACCGGGCGGTTGCGCGGAGATGCGAGCGGGCCCGAGGCCTTGTGGTAGGCGATGACATTTTGGCTCACGCCCGTCTTGCCCAGGCGCGAAACCACGGGGCGGCCCGTGCGCTCGAGCACGTAAAGAACGGCACCGACAATGGCCAGCAAGGTGCCGACCAAGCCGATACCGCCGCCGATACCCATCAGCAGGGCGCCGGCAAACGCAAGAATACCGGTAACGGCAAATGCCAATCTACTGGGCGCCGGGGCATTGAACTCCTGAACCTCGGGATCAAAGCCGTGGTTGCGGAAGATCTGAGCGATATCCTCGGCAGCCAAGCGCTCTTCTTCGCTGCATGCCGGCGTAATGCCGGTGTTCTGCAGCAGGTGGTTAATATAGTTCTGGGTGTTCGCCATGTGCGCTCCACATCCATAATCCGACAAATAGGCCCAATGCATGCACATTAGAACCGTATATAGTCGAAAGTATACCCCGAGCGAGCGCAAACGACCGAATTCGGGCCATCTTAACGCCCCGAGCGGACAAGGATATAGCCTAATCTCCATATCGGACTAAAATCATGGCAGCAAACCACCTTCTCATGCGAGGACTCTATGACGGCAAGCGACGCGACCGCAACAATTAAAAAGGGGAATTCGGAGCCCGGTTTCGATAAAACGGCTCAGCGCATCCTCAATCTTTTCTTTGTGCTCAACAGCTCCCCCGAACCGCTGACGACCGAGCAGATCGTCTTGGATTCTGACCTGGGATATGGCTCGGGCAACATCGACTCGGATAAGCGCAAGTTTCGGCGCGATCGTGACAAACTGCTCGAGCGTGGCATCTTAATCAAGGAGGTTCGCCCCGCCGGTGCGCAGGAGACCGAGGAAAGCTCGTGGACAATCGACCGCGAGCACACGTTTGCTGCAGGCGGCCTCATCACCGCAGACGACGCCGATATCCTACTCAACGCCATCGACCAGACGCTAGCGGCCGGCTCTTCCACCTTTGCCGCGCCGCTTGCCGATATTCGCTCCAAAATTGCCTACCTCACCGGCATGTCGGCGGTGGACGAAGTACCGATCCGCCGCTCTCCCACCGTCGATGCGGTATGGAGCGCCTTTGCCGAGCGATGCGCGCTGCGATTTTTATATCAGAACGGACGCGGCGAGCAGAAAGAACGTACCGTCTGTGTCTACGGCATGTTCGAACGCGAGGGCGTGGCGTACTTCTGCGGCCTCGACAATGTCACCGACGACATCAGGACATTCCGCTGCGACCGTATCGTTCGCGCATGGCGTCCTTCGAAGGCCTACGCCATCCCTGCGGACTTCAATCTCAACGACTGTCTGTTCTTTGAATTCGATTTTGCCGACCGACCGCCCGTTGCAGCCACGTTCTCGTTCGCCCCTCAGGCGCAGATCGATATGATCAACGGCCTCACGCGCGGGCGAGGTGAGCTCGCACACACCGATGCGGGATGGATCTGGACCGTTGACGTGCGCGACCTTGAAGCCGCCGCCTCATTTTGCATGGTCCACGCCATGGACGGCATGAGGCCCATGGCCCCCAAATCGCTCAAGCAGGCGTGGAACCACCTCATTGAAAGGACGGTGCACGAGCATGCCCGTGCGTAAACTCACCAGCGAGCAGAGACTCTCGCGCGCCATCGACATCATGGAGGCCCTCTACGCCGCCGGCGAGAGCGGCATGACACGAACCGAAATTTGCGACCGCTTTGACATCACGGGAGTATCACTCGACGAGATTCTCGAGATCGTCTCGACGCTCGCGGACCGAGAATCGGGTGCGCGCATCATCTGCGAATGCCACGGCGAGCGTGTGGTCCTCACCGGTGACGCCGGACGTGTGCTACCGCTGCGTCTGAGTGCCGCCGAAGGCGCTGTGCTCAACCACGAACTTGAATCGTTGGGGATCGAGCCGCAGACGGCAGCTCGGATTCGACATGCCCTTCTGCCCGAAGAGCTCGGCTATAACCAGCGCGTCTTTGACACCGTCAACCACGGGTCACACTGGCAGCAGCTGAGCTGCGCCATTCAGGACGGCGTTCGCTGCCGCATCTCGTATCGCTCGATGGACGATGCACGGCCACGCGAGCGTCTGGTCGACCCCTTGCGCATTACGGTAAACGGCGACCAAACATACCTGATTGCCTGGGACATCGCGGTCGATGAGCAGCGCACCTATCGCATGGATAAAATCGAGGGACTCACCTTGACGGAAGACTCCGTCGTGCCTCACACACCGGGCGTCGCATCCCTCCACGATTCCCTTGCCCGGACGCAGCGTAGCGCAAAGCTCTTGATGCCATTCGATATGGCGGAGCATCTGGACTGGGCCGGCATCACCCTAATCGAGCGCAGCGGGGCAGACATGGCAACGGTAACCGTGCATTACGGCTCCGAGCGTTGGCTACTGAGCCAGATAATCGCAGCGGGCGGAGCCATCCGCATCTTGGATGACCCCGCCCTGTCAAAGCGTCTGTGCGATATGGCAAAAACCCTCGTCTGTCCGCTTTAGCGCCGCCGCTCGTGGTGTGCGCGCCACAGTTGCAGATAGTGACCGATCTGCGCCGATTCGATGCGCTGGTAGGAGCTCGTGGGCAGCGACGTTAAGAACTTCTTCCCGTAGCCCTTCGTCACCAGGCGCGGGTCGGCCAGAATCAGCACGCCGCAATCGGTCGACGAGCGGATAAGGCGGCCGGCCGCCTGCTTAACCTCGAGCACCGCCTCGGGCAGCGAATAGCGCGCCCAAGCGCGGTCTTCGCGCAGGTTGCGCTCGCACGAGAGCGGGTCCGTGGGGCTCGAGAACGGCAGCTTGGGAATGATGACGCAACGCAGCGTCTCGCCGCTGGCGTCAAACCCCTCCCAGAAGGCCTTAAGCGCAAAAAGCGACGAGGTCGGCTCGTTGATAAACCGGTCGCGCAGGCGACGAGGAGATGAGTTGCGCTGCTGGCAGTTGAGCTCCAGACCCGCACGGGCCATCTTGGGCTCAACGCGGGCGTACAGGTCTTCCATGTCGCGCCGATTGGTGAACAACGTGAGCACCGATCCGCCCATGGCAAGATGGGCGTCGACCAGCACGCGCTCGAGCGCCGTAAGATAGCTCTCACGATCGCGCGGATCGGGGATATCGCCCGCAACGACTACAGCCATGTTCGAATCGAAGTCGTAGCTCGAGTCCAAGTGCAGCGATGAGGATGTTGAAGCACCGATGCGATCGAGGCCGACCGCATGGTTAAAGTGTTCAAAGCTTTTGGACACCGTCATGGTCGCCGAGGCAAAGATAGCCGTGTGAACCTCGGGCAGCCACTCGGTTGCCAAGGCCTCGCCAATGTCGATGCGCTCTGCGGTCATCGACTCTCCGCCGGCACGCAACCTGCGATTGACCTGCAGCGAATACACGTAGTGTTCATCGGTGCCATCAATGATGAGTTTGAGGTTCTCGGCCAGCTCGTGCAGGCGGCGTGAGATATCGCCCAGGTCGACAACAACCTCGGGCTTGTCGGCGGCGACGGCTTGCACCAGCGCGTCGACTCTCTTGTCAGCCTGTTCCAATGCGTCGATGGCAGTGTAGGCCGACTGTAAGAAATCATGCCAGTCGTCAGATTCGCGCAACTCGGGGCCAATCCATAGATTGGCATTGTCATAACCCCCACGGGCACGGCGACCGAGCTCGCGAACGCCATCGAACACGTCGGCGATTGCCATGCTCGCGCGCGCAACCGTCGACGTCGCCTTGGCAGTAAGGCCCAGGTAGAGCGTAGAGCCCTCGGAGGTTGCCAAATCACGGGAAACCTGGCTTAGCGCGCCGGTGCTCGAGCCACCCAGGCGCTCAAACAGAACGCGTGATTCGTCCGCCGACACCACGCGCGCCCACTGACGGCGCGCCTCGCGCTCGATGGAATGGGCCTCGTCGATTACCCAATGACGAATCGGAGGTAAAATCCTGCCCTCGGCCGCGACATTGCGGAACAGCAGGGAATGGTTGGTGACCACCACATCGGCATGCGCCGCACGACGGCGAGCGCCGTGGACCAAACATTTATCAGGGAAAAACGGGCAGAGGCGACGAGCACACTCGCGCGAGGCCGTCGTAAAGTCGGGGCGGTTGACGCTGCGCCACCGAATGCCGAGCGAGTCGAGGTCGCCATCGGCTGATTGGCAGACGTACGCCATAATGACCGCGACCGCCGTGAGCGTGTCCGCCGGGTCGCGCTTGGTGGTAATCTCGACCTGGCCTCGGCTCATGCGCTCAAGCTTGCGCAGGCACGGATAGTGGTCATAGCCCTTGAGAGCGCAAAATGACAGACCACCGTCCAGTTGCTCGGCAAGTTTTGGCAGCTCATGGTACATGAGCTGGTCGGCAAGATTGTTCGATTTGGTCGCAATACCAACCGTGATGTTGTTACGGCGTGCTGCCTCGGCAAAAGGCACCAGATAGGCCATCGATTTGCCGACGCCCGTGCCCGCCTCAATTACACGATGAGTGCCCGTGACCAGCGCATCGCGGACCTCGAGCGCCATCGCAATCTGCTCATCACGCGGCTCGTAGGTGGGGTACATGCGATTGACCAGGCCACCTGGCGCATAGTCTGCCTCAATCTCCTCACGACTCGGCATCTTGAGGACCGGCAGTTCGTGGGCGTCCACCCGATCGTCGGCGCGATCGGCCTTGAGAACGTCAGCACGAGCGGCGCTGAGAGAGAAGATAGAACCAGGGTTCTGCCCTGCCAAGAATGAGAAGATAGGACGATAGGACCAAGGCACATCCGGATGCATGTCGGCTAGGCGCGCCATGAGGCCCTGGGGCAAGTCGGTGAGCGCCACGAGCAACACGCGCCATACGCCACACAGGGCGTCGACGTCGGCATTGGCACGGTGTGATACCGAGTCACAGCCAAACAGATCGGCCATAAAAGACAGCTTGTGCGAGGCCAGGCGCGGAAGCGCGATTCGCGACAGCGCCAGCGAATCGATCCAAATATCGCTCACGTTGACGCCGCCTTTGACCGACTCGATAAACGAGCGGTCGAACGTGGCGTTATGTGCGATCACCGGGCAACCACCGACAAAATCGGCGAGAGCGGCGACGGCCTCAACGGCCGACGGGGCATCTGCCACATCGGCATTTGTAATGCTCGTGAGCTCGGTAATCTCGGCGGGAATCAGCTGCTTGGGATGCACGAAGGTATCGAAACGGTCGACGATCTCGCGGCCCGAAAGACGGGCCGCCGAGATCTCGATCAGTTCATTGTCCTGCACCGAAAGACCTGTGGTCTCGGTATCGAGGACAATCACATCTTCCTCGATAAGACCAAAGGACTGCGTTTTGGCGCGTTCGGCAAGCGTGGCATAGGAGTCGATGACAAACTGCGGCGTTCCTGACGAAACCGCGTCCTCGATTAGCATGCAATGCCCGCTCGACGAAGGCCCATACGGATCAGGCTGTCACAGACCTGCGGGAACGTCATGTCGTCGGTGTGGCGGATCTCGTCCGGATACAGCGACGTATCGGTCATGCCGGGAATGGTATTGGTCTCGAGGATAACGGGGCCGTCCTCACTCACGATAAAGTCGCTGCGCGAGATACCCAGGCAACCGAGGGCCTTGTGAGCAGCACAGGCAAGCTCCTGGGCACGAGCGTAATTCTCGGGTGAAATCTGCGCCGGAATGCGATGGATGTCCGTAGGGTCGACATACTTCACGTCCAGATCGTAGAACTCACAGTCCTCGGGCTTACGAATCTCGACAATCGGCAGAGCGCGCACGTCATCTTCGCCGTATACGCCGACGGTGATCTCGGTACCCTCGATGCACTTCTCGACCAGTACTTTGTCGCCGTACTCAAACGCCTTGGCGATTGCCGCGGGCAGCTCGGAGGGCTCATGGACCAGGGAAATGCCATAGCTGGAACCGTTGACGGCCGGCTTCACAAAGCAGCGCTCGCCACAAACCTCGACGATATGATCGATATCGACTTCATCGCCCACCTCGAGCGCAAGGCCGGGGGCAATGGGAATGCCCGCCTTGGCGTACAGGAGCTTAGAGACCTCCTTGTCGGCACCGCAGGCGCTGGCAAGCACGCCCGAAGCCGTGTAGGGGATACCCAGGGTCTCCATGGCGCCCTGCATGGCACCATCCTCGCCGCCGGCACCGTGCATGGCGATAAACGCCACGTCAAAGCCGCCGGTTGCCATGGTTACCATAAAGTCATCAGCGGCCGTATCGAGCAGCTCCACCGAGGTGTAGCCGGCTTCCCTCAGTGCCACCACAACGTTCTTTCCCGAATTGAGCGAGATCTCGCGCTCAGCGGAATGACCGCCCGCCAAGACCGCTACGTGCATGTTCTCTAGGCTTTTACCCGGCATGGGCAGACTCCTCCTCTATAATTTCTGCAGCTGATACCATATTGTAGCGATACCCTCTACGTTTCCCCAAAATCGAAAGGCTTCCATGAATCCCAGGACTAAATCTCAGGACATTCGCGACTTGAGCCAAAACGATATTCGCGAGCTCGTGGCCGAACTTGGCCAGCCCGCGTTCCGCGCGAAGCAGCTCATTGAATGGGTCTTCGAGAAGAACGTTTGTTCGTTTGACGATATGACCAACATTCCCAAGGCTTTCCGCGAGCAGCTTAAAGAGGCTTTTGCCTTTGACACGCCCACTGAACTCACCAAGCAGGTTTCCAAAGATGGCTCGCGCAAGTATCTGCTCGAATACCACGACGGCGTTTCCGTCGAGACTGTCGGCATGCCCCGTCGTAACAAGCTTTCCGTCTGCGTTTCCACCCAGGCAGGCTGCGGCATGGGCTGTGCCTTTTGCGCTACCGGTCTCAACGGCCTCAAGCGCTCTCTGACCGCTCAAGAGATCGTCGACCAGGTACTTCATGTATCCAACGACTTTGGCGAGCGCGCCACGAGCGTTGTCTTCATGGGCCAGGGCGAGCCGTTTGCCAACTACGACGAGGTTCTCAAGGCGCTGCGAATCCTCAACGAACCCGATGGCATCGGTATCGGCGCTCGTCACCTCACCGTCTCTACCAGTGGCGTTATTCCCGGTATTCGCAAATTTGCCGACATCCCCGAGCAGTTCACGCTTGCTGTTTCACTGCATTCCGCCATCCAGTCGACGCGCAATAAGCTCATGCCCGGTGTTAAGAAGTACACGCTGCTTCGCCTTCACGAAGCGCTTCAGCTCTACACCGAGAAGACCGGCCGCCGCCCAACCTATGAGTATGCCATGATCGAAGGCGTCAACGATACGAATCCGGAAATGCAGGCGCTCTGCGACTTCTGCGAGGGAACGCTGTGCCACGTTAACCTCATTCAGCTTAACGACATCGAGGGTAGCCCGCTCAAGCCGTCGCCGATTCATAAGGTTGAGGATCTTCAGCGTCGCCTTGAGTCCCGTGGCATCGAGACAACGATTCGTAACTCCCGTGGTAACGATATTGACGCCGCTTGCGGACAGCTGAAGCAGCGCTTCAAAGTTCAGAAGAACGCATAGGGGAGTCGCACCCAAAACGTTTCATGTGAAACATCGAACGACCCCGGTTGCAGGATATGCAACCGGGGTCGTTTCATTTATTGACCTTAATTTTGAATCAGCTGCTACTGGTCCCATTTTTACGGCCAAAATAAGGGGTCCTTGTCTCGTGAATCAGACAAGGACCCATCACAATATGCTAAGTAATTGTTAGGTACCTAATAGCCTACATTTTCCCATTGGTTGCTGACCCAACCCTGATTAATCTTGGGATTCTTCGTTACCTGAGCAGTACGCATTGCAACATCTTCTGTCATAACATCCATTTTCTTCTTGGATGTATCGATAATATCTTGCGCACTACGAAACAAACGACCTCGAAGTTCATCGTCTGTCGCGATCTTATAGCCAGCAAAGGCACCAGCCGCGACAGTCGTCGCCAATGCAATCGCAGTTAAAATTCTATTCCTCATCTTGGCCTCCTTGATCAAACTGAATCATTTCGCCAAGAATACGAGAGAGCTCTTCCTCGTCTTTAAACTCAATCTCAATCTTATTCTTTCCACGCGAGCTCTTCACACGCACGTTGGTATTAAAAACCTGACGAAGCACGCGGGCCGCCTTTTTAAAAGACTGAGGGGTTGCAGGCCTCGGCGTCTTAGGTGTCTCTCCGGCAGAAAACAACGGAGCAAGATTTTCTGTCGCTCTTACGGAAAGGCCCTCTGCAACAACCTTCTCTGCAAGTCGAATTCGAGCATCCTCATAGGGAACTGCAAGAATCGCACGTGCATGACCAGCAGTAAGTTTACCCTCAAAAATCATCTGCTGAACTACTTCGGGGAGATCGAGAAGACGCAGTGAGTTTGTAATTGCAGAGCGTGACTTGCTTACTGCCTTCGACAATGCCTCCTGGGTCATACCGCTGGCATCGATGAGCTGTCGATAGCCCTTAGCCTCTTCGACGGGATTCAGATCTGAACGTTGAAGGTTTTCGATAAGAGCAAGAGCCAGCATCTCTTCATCATTTACCTCTTTAATGATGACTGGCAATTCTTCAAGGCCAGCAAGCTTTGACGCCTGGTAACGACGCTCACCAGCGATGATCTCATAGCCGTTTCCATGCTTGCGAACCAAAAGCGGCTGCAAAACGCCATGTTCTTGGATTGACTCGCTCAACTCGCGAAGTTCAGTTTCGTTAAAGTGAATTCGCGGCTGATTAGGGTTGGGAACGATATCCTCAATAGGTAGTTTTGTTTCAGATGCAGCATTAGAAGCCGATGCAGCCGAACCGCCGGTCTCATACTCGGCCTCTGAAACCAAAGCATTCAGTCCACGTCCCAATCCGCCACGTTTCTTTACACTAGGCACGCTTGATCACCTCTTTTGCAAGGTTCATATATGCTTTTGCACCCTTATTTTGAGGTGCATAGGTAATTACTGGTTCTCCAAAAGACGGAGCTTCGGAGATTTTAACCGTACGGGGGATTAGCGTCTTAAACGCCTTATCACCAAAGTACGATTGAACCTCCTCAACAACCTGATTCGACAGTGAAGTACGCGAGTCATACATGGTCATAAGCACACCATAGGTGTCTAAGCCCTTGTTCAGCCTTGATTTGACCATCTTCATTGACTCAAGCAGCTTCGTAACGCCCTCGAGTGCGTAATATTCGCACTGGATCGGAATCAAAACGCTGTCTGCTGCGGTCAAAGCGTTGATAGTAAGCAGGCCGAGCGAAGGAGGACAGTCAATGAAAATAAAATCGAACTCGTCTTGAATCGGCTCAAGCAAATCTTTGAGGCGGGTTTCACGTGCAATTGCGCTTACGAGCTCAATTTCGGCGCCTGCAAGCTGAATTGTAGCTGGAATTACGAATACCTTTTTGCAATTTGTATCAAGAACAAGTGATTCTGCCGGCACATCATTCAACAATGCATCATAGATGCAGTGATCAAGGTCTTCTTTTTCAATTCCGAATCCACTGGTGCTGTTTCCCTGCGGATCAAAATCGACAATCAGTGTCTTACGACCCTGCTCACCCAGTGCTGCTGCAAGGTTTACAGCCGTCGTTGACTTACCGACGCCGCCTTTTTGATTGATGATTGCAATGATACGCGTGTCTTTTGCGCTCTTTGAACGCTTAACGTCGCGAAATCCCACGGTCCCTCCTGGTGTGTATTAAAGCTGTCAAACGGAGGATGTTTCACGTGAAACATTCCGAATCGATATCAACCGCCATGTTTCACGTGAAACACTGCAAGTTGTTAGTATCCATTATGTTTCACGTGAAACATCTAGGCAAGCGGATTCTTCTTTGCCACGCCATTTGCACGAGGCAATGAAACGGATGCTGGATGACTCTTCTTAAGAACAATGAACTCCCTGTGACCCAAGCCTTCAGGCAAATCAATTGCGTCATTCAGAAGCAAAGTGAAGCCGCAAATCTTAGCTGCTGACATGCCGGAAGCAAGCTCCTCATCCGAAGGATTGCCCTTGGTTATAACAAATAGCCCTCCATCCTTCAGATACGGAGCCGCATACTCAACAAGAATCGGTAGAGGAGCCAGTGCGCGGGCGGTTACAACAGAGAACTGCTTCTTATGGCTCCGAGCATATTCTTCAAGACGATCATGAACCGCATGGGCATGTTTCAATCCAAGAGCATGGACAAAGGAATTTACCGCATCAACCTTCTTGCCAACAGAGTCAATATAAGTAGCTTTACGATGCGTGGTTATGGTTAATGGAATACCAGGGAAGCCCGCACCTGTTCCCATATCGAGCAAAGCTCCCTCAGGAGCCTTGTTGATATAGGGGAGCAAAACAAGTGAGTCGAGGATATGAAGTACTGCAGCATCTTCTACGTTAAGAATACGGGTGAGATTGGTTGTCTTATTTGTTTCTAGAACCAAATCCAAATGCTGAATACATTTCCTCAGCTCAACATCAGTTACGCTCAAGGAATACTCTTTGCAATAGAAAGCTAGACGACTCAACATCTCGTCAGCTTGCTGATCAGTAAGTACTAACAACGAAAGCTCCTTTCTGACAAAAATCAGCGTATCGAGAACTTTTGACAAAAAAAGGGGACGTGGAAACCACGTCCCCTTAGCATAAACTCGAGTAGATTATCGAGCAACAATCACCACATGGCGATCAGGGTCAGAACCCTCAGAATGAGTATCGACGGCATCATTGCCACGAAGTGCAATGTGAACCAGTCGACGCTCGTAGGCATTCATGGGCGGAAGCGAAACACTCTTATGAGTGCGAATGGCACGCTCGGCAGCAGACTGAGCCATGGAGGCAACCTTGTCCTGACGGCGGCTCTTGTATCCCTCGACGTCCACTACAACCGGATACCTAAAGCCAAGTTTGCGGCTCACCAGCAAAGAGAACATAACCTGAAGGGCATCAAGGGTGCGACCATGACGGCCAATGAGAACAGCAAGGTCGGGAGCCGTTACATCCAAAATCAGCTCACCTTCGTCGCCCTCATACTCATCGATAGGAGAGTTGGCGGCATCGAAGTGCGAAAGGATGGAACGCAGGATGGAAATAGCAACATCGGCAATGGTGTCGAGCTCCTCATCGGTCAGCTCTTCACCAGCCTTGTAGCGCTGTGCAATCTCGGGATAATCGCCCGCGACCTGCGGGGCAACCTCCTCAAGCATATCCTCGATGATCTCTTCAGACATAACGTACTCCAAAAGTTAGGTACCTAAATAAGATTGATATCCCACTACTTCTTCTTGTGCGGGCGCGGCTTCTTCTCTCGACGAGTGACCTCAACCTGCAGCGGAGCGTTCTTAAGACGCTCCTCCTCATCGGCCTTCGCCTTGTCGATGACCTTCTGCGTCACAAAAATCTGCTGGATAACCTGCCAAGCAGACGAGACGTCGTAGTACAGCAGAACACCAACGGGAAGGCTCCAGCCCATCCAAAGCATCATGACCGTCATGACAACGGCCATCATACGCATGCTCTGAGCCTGCTGGCCGGTCTGGTTGCGCGACATATAGAGCTGCGGAATCAGGGTCAGGACGGCGAACAGGATCAGGCAAACCAGCGCAGGCAGTGCAACCATAAAGCCATCGGCAAAGGAAGCACTCGGCGTGGTGGTCAGGTCGGGCAGGATGTTGAAGAACGAGAACGTGCCGTCGTTAAAGTACTGCGGCAGGTTGCGCAGCAATGTAAACAGGGCGAACAGGATAGGCATCTGAATCAGCAGCGGCAGACAGCCAGCCATGGGGTTGAACTTGTTCTCGCTGTAGAACTTCTGCATCTCCTCGGCCTGACGCTGGGGATCGTCGGCATAGCGCTCCTGGATCTCGAGCATCTTGGGCTGCAGCACCTGCATGCGAGCCGTCGACTTGGTCGACTTGAGCATGAGCGGCGTTAGCAGCAGACGGATGATGACCACCAGGATGATGATGGACAGGCCCCAGTCGACCGCAAAGGTCTGGATGAGCTTGAGCAGCTCGAAAAGGATGTTAACGATCCAATCCCACATGTAAGTTTTCCTCCGATAGCGAGTGCCCGCTAGGGCACAGGGTCATAACCGCCGACGTGCAGGGGATTGCAGCGAGCGATGCGCCTCACGGCAAGCCAGCAGCCTCTCAAAATACCGTGCTTCTCAATCGCCTGGATGGCGTATTGCGAGCACGTTGGGTAATAAATGCAGGCGTCAGGCAATAAGGGCGAAATAACCTGTTGATATATGCGAATAGGAGCGATGGCAACACGTCGCAAAACGTGATTGCTCATCGCTCCTCCCCGGCAACGCCGGCGCGCTTCATAAGCGAACGCAACGCCTTGTCCATCTCCTGCGGCGAGGAAACCCTCGTCTTGGGAGTTGCAAACAAGATGATGTCATAACCCGTAACGGGAAATCCGCAGCTGCGGGCGGCCTCGCGCATCACACGCTTAGATCGGTTGCGCACGACGGCACAACCGAGTCGCTTAGCACCAACGAAGGCGACCCTTCCGGAGTCGCCTTCGCCAACCGATTCACATATGGTCATTCGAATCAGAGGGTGATTGAAACGACGCCCCTGACTGAACACATGCTCGAAATCTTGCCGAGACTTAATAGTCTTCATGCGAGATGTGTGTATCGCTGCTAGACAGTGAGACGCTTGCGGCCCTTGGCGCGACGACGGGCGAGCACGGCACGACCACCCTTAGTGGCCATACGGGCACAGAAGCCATGGGTCTTGGCACGCTTACGCTTATTAGGCTGATACGTACGCTTCATCTTAAGTTCCTCCTGCTGCATTTCGAGTGTCCGCGGGGACGCGGACGCAGATATAGACACGTGAGCTTGAAGATTGTAGGGAAATCAATGTTCAAATGTCAAGAAATCAAAGGTAAAAGGTTGCGCAGTTCACACGGTTCCCCCATAAGCACAACCGAAATTTGCGCCTCATGGCAACCTTTCACGATATTTCATCGAGTTTTCAACAGGTCATGCTGGCAATGTTGAGAACTTTTCGCCCGTTTTCCAAAGTTTTCAACAAGTTTTGAAAAGTTGTCGAAAGATGAGAAACGTTGCACGGTGAGCTACTATTTGTTCGAAACCTTTTGAAAGATTGCGAGCGGCATGTCTGACGACTTTTACACCATGGTCGATTCCGGAGACCCGGCACCCGACAACGAGCACATCACCGGCGTGCGCGAAGAGCGTGCGGAAGGCGAGCAGACGACCACGCAGGCGCCAAAAGCCATGTACGCCGCGCGCATCGCCGTCTATGACGACATGCTGTCGACACCGCGGGTGATCGTCATTGATCCGCAAGATGTCCGCACGTATTTGGAAGAGACGACCAACACCGTCTACCAGTGCATGAAAGAACAAGGTGGCCATATCTCGCTCATGGTCATCCGCGAGATTGTCGAAAACTTTATCCACGCACACTTTGCCGAGCCCATCATCTCGATTCTGGACGGCGGAGACACCATCCGCTTTGCTGACCAAGGACCCGGCATCGACGACAAGGAACGTGCTTTCGACTTTGGCGTTACCAGCGCAAACAGCAAGATGAAGCGCTATATCCGTGGAACCGGAGCAGGGTTTCCCATGGTGCAGGAGTATTTGGAAAACGCCGGCGGTGCCGTATCCATCGAGGACAACATGGGCAACGGCACCGTGGTTACGGTAAGCCTGAACCCTAAACGCGTGCAGGAAATCGAGCGTGCCGGCGGACGCGGCGCTGCCGTGCGGCCCGAGACGGAGCAGCCCACATATCCCCTGCCGGGAGCTTTTGCGCAGCAGCCCATGGCAACGCAGCAGATGCAGCCCACCGTGGGACAGATGCAGCAGCCCGGAATGCCTCCTACACAAGAACCCCAAGCGGCATCGATGTCGATGCCGCCAAGCATGCCAGAGGCCGTGCCGCTGGCGGATCAGGATGCAGCAGCAATGCAGCAGGCGACGGGCGCACCGGGTGTCCAGCAAATGGGCTATCAGCCGTACCAACAAGGATATCCATATCAGCAGATGCCGCCACTGGGGTACGGCCAGCAGTTCCCGCAGCAGTACCAGCAAGGATATCAGCAGCCGTACCAGCAGATGCCGCAGCAGCAGTACAACCCCTGGGCCCAGCAGATGCCTCCGCAGCCTTACCAACAGTGGCCTCAAAGTTTTCAACAGCAAATGCCACCGATGCAGAGTTCTCAACAACCAGCAGCTCAAATGATGTATCCTAATGCAGCAAATCAGCATGCGCAGCCACAACCGGACGTGTTCGTAAGCGATCGCGGCAACGCCGCGCTGGGCTATCTGGCGCAAAATCAAGCGTGCGGTGCAACCGATCTGGCGAGGGCGTTTGGAAACTCGGCCCCCACTTGGTCACGTACGCTCAATGACTTGGCGCAGGCCGGCTTGGTCATCAAGCATGGCCAGAAATACCATCTGACCGAACTCGGCGCCGCTCGCGTGCGAGCTCAGAGCTAAAGAACGGGAGAGACAGTGGACGAGGAAGCAAGCATCATCCTGGGGGATGCCATCGCCTTTTGCCAGCGCGACGGCCAAGATGCACGCCTCATCAACATGCTGGGGCAATCGCGCGCCATAAGCCTGACCGAAGATACGCTCACGATCGAGGCCCCCTCGCGCTTTGCCATCGCGCAGCTCAAAAAGCATCAGCCGACTATTGAGGCCTATCTGGAAGAAATCGCCTTTGCACCGATCGCGCTCGACATCGTGGCACCGCAAGGCGCCGCGACGGAATCCGCTGCCGCCACGGCGCCCGCCACGGCTCCCGCTGCTTCCCCGGCGGTGCCGGCCTCCGCAGGCGACGCGTCGACGGTCGAGCACCAGCACAGCGATGTTTCCCGTGAAACCATGGCACCGTTGCCGACCGCGGCGGCGACGCCAACGAACGCGCCCGTCACGCACATGCCCATCGCTCACGACGCAGCGGCGGGCGCGGATTCGGGCATTGCAATCAAAAACACGCTCTCGGCCGACGATTTTCGTCGCATGATGAACCAGATGAAGGGCGGGGCGCCGACTAAATCCACGCAAGCCGCGACCCCCACCTCACCCATGCCAGCACCGACCGTGCCGGCCGAGCAGAATACGGATGGAGCCCCGCTCGCCGCGAACTCAAAATTTACCTTTGAGAACTTTGTCTACGGCCCCGAAAACAGCCATGCCTATCGCTCGGCACTCAAGTTTGCCGCCCTCGCGGACGAGCGCGGCACATGCACATCACTGTTCATCTACGGCAAATCGGGCCTGGGCAAGACGCACCTGCTGCTTGCCATCAAAAACGAGCTCGCCGAGAAGTCGCCCGAGATCAAGGTCAAGTATGCCAACTCCCAGGCATATCTGGACGACCTGATGACCGAGTTCGACCGTCAAAAGAAGAGCAACGCTCCCATCATGCAGGCGTACCACGGCGTGGACGTGCTCATCATCGATGACATCCAAAACATCATCGGCAAGCGCGCGAGCGTGGACTACTTTTTCCAGCTCATGGACGAGTTCATCCGCAACAACAAGAAGGTCGTCATCGCGGCAGACCGCGCCCCCAAGGACCTAAGCATGGACGAGCGTCTGACCAGCCGCTTCAACGCCGGCATGCTCTGCCTGGTTGCAGAGCCCAGCTACGAGATGAAATACAAGATCTTGCAGCGCTATTACGAGAACACCATCGTCGCCGCCCCCGAGGCAGGCGACGACTCGCTGCTGGCGGCCTATGGGGGCGACGGCGGGCACCTGACCGACGAACACTTTAAACACATGGCCGAGGTCTCGGGCACCAACATCCGCGAACTCGAGAGCTTTTGCGAGCGCTGCGCCGGCGAGGCGGGTGACCGCGAGCGCGAGGGCGGGGAGCTCACCTTTGACGATATCGACGCCATCGCCAGCCAGTACTTCGACACATCGGCCAAAAAGATCAACGTCCAGACGGTTCAGTCCGTCATCGAAGAGCAGTACGGCGTGACACACGAGGAGCTCATCGGCCCGCGTCGCAACGCCAATATCGCCAAAGCGCGCCATATCGCTATCTACCTGGCCATCGAGATGTGCGAAATGACGACCACGGCGGTGGGCGCCGAATTTGGCAACCGCAACCACTCGACCGTCAGCACGAGCTACAAAAAGGTCCAGAAGATGATCCAGGAAGACCGCACCGTCACCGACGACCTCAAGTCACTGCGCGATAAAATTACACTGCGCTCGTAGGGAAATAGAGACACCTGTTGAAAACTTGTCGAAACCACGGGCATAAGGTGTTTAAAACCCAACCCGCGGTGATGAAAAGTTTTGCGCAGGTTTTGAACGTGGAAAACCACCCCCGTTGCACACAGGCTGCTGTCGATTCTCTTTCTGGGTCTGACCTGCGTCTTTGGGAGTAATCAACAGTTTCGTCAGTGCTATTACTATTATTAAGATATTTATATCTATAGAAAGGTATTAAAAGATGAAGTTCACCGTCAGCCAGAGCTCGCTTACACAAGCCATCGGCGTCGTTATGAAGGGCGTCGCTTCGGCATCCACCCTTCCCATCCTGTCGGGCGTGCTCGTCAAGGCGCAAGACGGCATCTTGGAATTCCAGACCTCTAACTACACCATCTCGATCCGTCATCGCATCGCGGCACATGTCGAAGAAGAGGGCGAGATGGTTATCCCTTGTAAGATGCTCTCCAATATCACCAAGACCCTCCCCGATGCCCCGGTCACCTTTGAGCTGTCCGAGCGCCAGGTGCTGATTGGTTGTGAGAAGAGCTCTTTCCGCCTGAACACGCTCGATGCCAATGACTTCCCCGAGTTTCCGGCCTATGCCATCGAGAGCGCCGTGGAACTGCCGACCGATATCTTGTCCGAAATGGTCGGCCGCGTGTGGCGCGTCACCTCGACTGACAAGGCCCGCCCCATCCTGGGTGGCGTGCACATGAAGGTCGAGAACAACACCGTGCGCCTGGTGGCGACCGATTCCTTCCGCTTGGCCGTGTGCGATACGCAGGTCGAGACCTCAACCCTCGAGGGCTCCTTTGAACTCAACGTTCCGGCCGACGCCTTTAACGACGCGCTGAACATCATGGCCAGCCAGGCGACCATCATGATCGGGGCTACCGACACCCAGGTCGTCTTTGAGGCCGGCAACACCACCTACGTGTCGCGCCGCATCGAGGGCGTGTACCCCAACTACAAGCAGCTCATCCCCGATTCGTGCGTGACGAGCGTCAAGATCGACGTCGCCGCCTTTAACGCCGCCCTCAAGCGCGTGGCCGTTATCGCGAGCGCCAACCCCGCCGTCAAGTTCGAGATCGATGTCGAGAACGGGCAGATGGGCCTGTCCTCCATTTCCAATGACCAGGACCTTGCGCAGGAGACGATCGATGTCGAGGCCGAGGGCGAGTCGGGCACCATCGCCTTCAACTACCACTACATCTTCGGGTGCCTCAATGCCCTGTCCAAGGAGAAGGAGATCACGCTGGAGCTCAAGAGCTACTCGCAGGCGGGCATCTTCAAGTCCTACGACAAGATCAACTACCTGTACCTGGTCATGCCGGTCCGCATCTAGCAACTGCCCTATGACCATGTTCGCCCGCGATCTTTCCGTCGCGCACTACCGCAGCTTCGATAGCTATCGCCTTGCCCTGGACGAGGGCGTGACGATACTTGCGGGACCCAACGCGGCGGGAAAGACCAATCTCATAGAGGCGCTGCAGCTGCTGACGAGCGGCGCCTCGTTTAGGCATCCGACCGCAGCCGAGCTCGTCCATGACGGCGTGGGCTCGTGCAAGGTCGAGCTGAGGCTCGAGGGCGACGGCCGCGTGCTTGATATGGGATTGAGCGCGGAGGACGGTAAACGCTCGTTTAGCCGCAACGGCAAGAGATGCTCTGCCGCCGGTGTGCGCGGGGTTCTGCCGAGCGTGCTGTTTTGCCCCGACCATCTGGACATGGTTAAGCGAGGCGCCAGTGTGCGCCGCGCCGCCCTCGACGACTTTGGCATGCAACTGAGCGCACGCTATGCCGATCTTGCGAGCACCTATGGTCGCTGCGTGACCCAGCGTAACGCCTTGCTCAAGGAGGCCTGGTGCTGCCGCGAGATGCTCGGCGCGTGGAACGATTTGATTGCCCGCGCGGGCGCGGCTCTGCTCGTGCACCGGTTGGCCCTGCTCGACCGGCTGGCGGGCCATGTGCGTACTGCCTACGGGCAAGTGGCGTCCGGTGAAGCCGCCAACGTGTCCTATGCGTCCACGCTGGGGGATTTGCCCCAGGTCGATGATCGCGAAGAGCTGAAGGGCTGGGCGTACGAGCGCATGCTGGCTGCCCTTGATGAGCGCGCCGACGAGGAAATTCGCCGCGGCGTGACGTTGGTGGGACCGCATCGCGACGAGATTGAGTTTGCTGTGGCGGGTCGCTCCGCCCGTTCATTTGCCAGCCAAGGTCAGCAGCGAACGTTGGTTCTGGCCTGGAAGGTGGCGGAGGTGGCCGTGGCTCGCGATGTCCTGGGCACCGCCCCACTGCTGCTTTTGGACGACGTGATGAGCGAACTCGACGGCGAACGCCGCGGTGCTTTCCTGCGGCTGATCGGCGATGATATCCAGACGGTCATAACCACGACCAACCTGGGGTACTTTACCGATGACCTGCTTGATCGAGCCAAGGTGGTGAGCATGGGTGAGACGTGCTAATTACGAGCGCGAGAGCGAAACGGTCGCCTTCAGTGGCTTTTTGAACGCAGAGCGCCAGCGCATCCTGGCGGCTGCGACCCCTGAGCGCCGTGCGCAGATGGAGGCCGCCGAGGAGTCGCGCGCGGTCTATCGCGCGTGGAACGCGGTGTGCTCGGGCACGCGCGAGGGGCGGCATGTGACGGGCCTGCGCTACCTGCCCGAGTCCAATGAGCTGCTGGTATATCTCGACTCGCCCTCGTGGACGCAGGAAATGACGTTGTTGCGCGAGATCATCCGCGCGCGCATGGAGCGCGCCGGTGCGCATGTGGATGGCCTGGTGTTCAAAACCACCGCGCCCGGTCACACGCCGCCCGCCGCCAAGGAGCGCCTTCGCCCAGCGGCGACCGAGCGCCCGCCGGCCCCACACGCCGACCTCAGCGATGCCGAGCGCACCGAGATTGAGCGCCAAGTGGTGCCCATCGAAGACCAAAAACTGCGCGAGGCCCTCGAGAACGCCATGAGAGCCAGTGCCGAGTGGGCCAAGGGCGTGCAAAGCAAAAAAGAGCCTTAAATCGCATCTGGTGGCCTTGTAGAGCCAAATACCCTCGTTCCCGAGGGTATTTTTTTACGATAAACTAGTAAGGCTGTACACATTTTCTTGACTGAAGGAGGACGTGTGGCAAACGAAAACGATTACGATGGCGGCGAGATTAAGATTCTCGAAGGTCTCGAGGCCGTTCGTAAGCGCCCGGGCATGTATATCGGCTCGACGAGCGCCAGCGGTCTGCATCACCTGGTGTGGGAGATCGTTGACAACTCCGTCGACGAGGCCATGGCCGGTTTCTGCACCGAGATCCAGGTGACGGTCCACGCCGACAACTCCATCACGGTCGTCGACAACGGGCGCGGTATCCCCGTCGACGAGCACCCTGTTAAAAAGATCCCGACGCTCGAGGTCGTCATGACGATTTTGCACGCCGGCGGTAAGTTCGATAATTCGGCCTATAAGGTCTCGGGCGGCCTGCACGGCGTTGGCATCTCCGTCGTCAACGCACTGTCCAAGCGCGTGGTCGTTCAGGTTCGTCGCGACGGCAACACCTACGAGATGGAGTTCTCGCGCGGCAAGACCGTCAAGAAGATGGAGGTCGTGGGCACCTCGGATTCGACGGGCACCACCGTCACCTTCTGGCCCGACGACGAGATCTTCGAGACCTGCATTTACGATTTCGATGCGCTGCACAACCGTCTGCAGGAGACGGCGTTCCTCAATAAGAACCTCAAAATCGTGCTGACTGACGAGCGCGAGTCTACTCCCCACGTGGAGGAGTTTTGCTACGAGGGCGGCATCATCGACTTCGTCAAGTTCCTTAACGAGGGCAAGGACGTCCCCGAGGCCTTTAAGGAGCCTATCTACATCGAGGGCAAATCGGACCCGGACGCACCTGTGGCCAAGATGGGCGAGGTTGAGGTTTCCCTGCAGTGGAATAGCGGCTACGGCGAGAACGTCATGTCGTTTGCCAACGACATCTACACCCCCGAGGGCGGCATGCACCTTGAGGGCTTCCGCACCGCGCTCACCCGCGTGATCAACGATTACGCGCGCAAGCAGAACCTGCTCAAGGAAAAAGACGCCAACCTGACCGGCGACGATGTGCGCGAGGGCCTGTCGGCCGTTATCTCGGTCAAACTGCCCGATCCGCAGTTTGAGGGCCAGACCAAGGCCAAGCTCGGCAGCTCCTATATGCGCGCGCTGACGCTCAAGATCGTGACCGACGGGCTTGCCGATTACCTCGAGGAGCATCCCAAGCCCGCTCGCGAGATCGTCAAGAAGGCCCAACAGGCCTGCAAGGCGCGCAACGCCGCCCGCAAGGCGCGCGAGGCGACCCGCCGCAAGAGCCTGCTCGAGACGGCGTCGCTGCCCGGCAAGCTCGCCGACTGTTCGGTGCGCGACGCCGAGTTGACTGAGCTCTTTATCGTAGAGGGCGACTCGGCAGGCGGCTCGGCCAAGGATGGCCGTCGCCGAGACATCCAGGCGATCCTACCCCTGCGCGGCAAGATTTTGAACGTCGAGCGCGTGGGCGATCATCGTGCGTTCTCGAGCGACACCATCCAGTCACTCATCACCGCGATCGGCTGCGGCGTCACGACGAGCGCCGGCGACGGCGGCGACTTCGACATCACCAAGGCCCGCTACCACAAGATCATCATCATGACCGATGCAGACGTCGACGGTGCACATATCCGCATCCTGCTGCTGACGTTTTTCTACAAGTACATGCGCCCGCTGATTGACGCCGGCTACGTGTACGTCGCGTGCCCGCCCATCTTTGGCATCAAGGTGCGCAACAAGATTCACTACGTGTATCCCAACGGCCGCCAGCCCGAAGACGAGATCCTGCGCGACACCATCCAGAGCCTGGGACTGAACCCCGACGACAACGACGAGGACGGCAAGGCCAAGGATGGCAAGATCACCAAGAAACGCAAGGGCTACACCGTCCAGCGCTACAAGGGCCTGGGCGAGATGGATCCCAAGCAGCTTGCCTCGACGACGATGGATCCCAAGACCCGCATTCTGCAGCGCGTGTCGATCGAGGACGCCGTGGTGGCGGACCGCGCCGTGCGCGAACTGATGGGTTCCGAGGTCGGCTATCGCCGCGAGTACATCGAGAAGCATGCGCATGACGCGCGTTTCCTTGATGCTTAAGAGGAGGTAACGTGGCAGACGATATCAACAACAACGAGGGTATGGACGAGGCCGGCGACGCCGGCATGCCCGACGATCTGAAGCGCCTGCTCGCCCGCGCTGAGCAAGGCGAGGACGGCGATCCGGATTCCTACAATCCCGATGCCGAGGATGAAGAGGAAGAGGATGACGATGCCGAGCTCGAGGAGAGCTTTGGCGCCGTCGACCGTGGCGCCTCGGCCGGCGAGGATATCAACGGCGGTCAGCTCCAGATTTCGGAGTTCGGCCGCGAGATGAAGCAGTCGTTCATCGAGTACTCGATGTCGGTCATCACGGCGCGCGCCCTGCCGGACGTGCGCGATGGCTTAAAGCCGGTGCACCGCCGCATTCTGTACGCCATGAACGAGAGCGGCATCTACCCCAACCGCCCGCACAAGAAGTCGGCCTGGACGGTCGGCGAAGTAATCGGCAAGTACCATCCGCACGGCGATTCTGCGGTCTACGAGGCCATGGTTCGCCTGGCGCAGTGGTTCTCCATGCGCACACCGCTCATCGACGGTCACGGCAACTTCGGTAACATCGACGGTGACGGCGCGGCCGCCATGCGTTACACCGAGAGCCGCCTGGCAAAGCCCGCCATGGAGCTGTTGCGCGACTTGCAGAAGGATACCGTCGACTGGCAGCCCAACTACGACGAGTCACTCGCCGAGCCCGTGGCACTGCCCGCGCGCTTCCCCAACCTGCTGGTCAACGGCAGCCAGGGCATCGCCGTCGGCATGGCCACCAATATCGCTCCGCACAACCTTACCGAGGCGATCGAGGCCACCTGCTACCTGATCGACAACCCCGATGCCACCGTCGACGAGCTTATGCAGATCATGCCCGGTCCGGACTTCCCCACCGGCGCCATCATCATGGGCAGCGCCGGCATTAGGCAGAGTTACGAGACCGGTCGCGGCTCCATCACCGTGCGTGCGAAGGCCCACGTGGAGTCCACCAAGACCGGCCGCAGCCGCCTGGTCTTTACCGAGATTCCCTACATGGTCAACAAGGGTACCCTGCAGGAGAAGATCGCCCAGCTCGTCAACGACAAGCGCATCGAGGGCATCTCGGATATGCGCGATGAGTCCAACCAGAAGGGTATCCGCCTGGTCATCGAGCTCAAGAAGGGTGTTATCCCTCAGGTCGTGCTCAACAACCTGTACAAGTACACCTCGCTGCAGACGACCTTTGGTGCCAACAACCTGGCGCTTGTCAACGGCGTTCCCAAATGCCTGAGCCTGCGCGAGATGCTGCAGCACTACATCGACCACCAGGTCGACGTCGTCACCCGCCGCACCCGCTTTGACCTCAAGAAGGCACAGGCGCGTGCCCATATCCTCGAGGGCTACCTGATGGCTCTCGACCATATCGACGAGGTCATCAGCATCATCCGCTCCTCGCAGACCGACTCTGAGGCCAGCAGCCGCCTGATCGAGCGTTTTGGCTTTACGCCCGAGCAGACCACGGCCATCCTCGAGATGAAGCTGCGCCGCCTGACCGGCCTGGAGCGTGACAAGATTCAGGAAGAGCTGGACGGCTTGCGCCGCGCCATCGCCTACTACGAGGACCTGTTGGCGCACGAGGAGAAAATCCTGGGCGTCATCAAGGAAGAGATGCGCGAGATTTCCAAGAAGTTCGGCGACAAGCGCCGCACCGAGATCAGCCATGTCGAGAAGGACCTGGACGTCGAAGACCTGATTGCCGACGAGGACATGGTCGTGACCATCACCCACACCGGCTACGTCAAGCGCATCCCGGTGGCTGCCTATCGCGCCCAAAAGCGTGGCGGCAAGGGCGTGTCGGGCGTCAATCTCAAAGAGGACGACGTTATCGACGAGATGTTTATCGCATCCACACACGAGTACGTGCTGTTCTTCTCGAGCAAGGGCAAGGTCTATCGCCTGAAGGTGCACGAGCTGCCGGTTGGCACGCGCCAGGCGCGCGGCACCGCGATCGTCAACCTGCTGCCTTTCGAGGAGGGCGAGAAGATCGCGAGCGTCATCAGCTGCCGCGAGTTCCCCGCCGACGAGTACCTGATGTTTGCCACCAAGAGTGGCATGGTCAAGAAGACCGTGATGAGCGCCTACGACCGTAGCCGCCGCGACGGCCTGATCGCCATCAACCTGAGGGACGACGACGCGCTGCTCGCTGTGCGTCGCGTGCGCGAGGGTGACAAGATCATCATGGCAACCACCGCGGGCAAGGCGATTATGTTCCCCGAGGACCAGGTGCGCGCCACTGGTCGCGATACCAGCGGTGTCCGCGGCATTGGCATGAAGGAAGGCGTGAGCGTTCTTGGTATGGAGATTACCAACGGTAACGGCGACCTGTTCGTCATTACCGAGCGCGGTTACGGCAAACGCACGCCGGTCTCGGATTACCCGGAGCAGAACCGCGGCGGTCAGGGTGTCTACACCATCCAGATGACCGAGCGCAAGGGCAACCTCGCAGCCATGAAGACGGTGGGCCCGCAGCATGAGCTGTTCATCGTGACGGAGGGCGCGACGGTCATTCGCGTCAAGACCGACGAGATCAGCCAAACCGGTCGCGCCACCCAGGGCGTCAAGATGATGGCCGTCGACGACAACGACCGCATCTGCGCCGTGGCCCGCATGACGGCCGCCAAAGAGAGGCCCGAAGGCGAAGCCATAGAAAACGGCTCCGCCCCCGAAGAAACCCCTGTCGATCTAGGCGACGGCAACGACATGCCGGAAGATCTCCTTGACGAGTAAGAGGCCCTAACTGTTAGAAAATATCAGACCCCATATATCGGCGGTCGGCGCACTGCGCGCCGACCGCTTTTTTGAAAACCTTGGGACCCCATGGTCGCTGGGCTGGCGAGATGGTTTTGGTTTGTCGCGAGTTCCGCACGCAAAGAAGGCCACTTAATGTGGCCTTCGTCTTGCGCAGGACTGTCCGAGCAGCAAACCAAAACCATCTCGCCAGCCCAGCGACCACCCCTCCCAAAGATTTTCAAAAAAGTTGTTGACGCGCGCGTAGCGACTCGTCTAATATATCCCTTGCGCGATGGACCTGTAGCTCAGTTGGTTAGAGCGTCCGGCTGATAACCGGGAGGTCACAAGTTCGAATCTTGTCAGGTCCACCACTTTCTTTCGCAATAAACACCCCAGCGAGAGCCGAGTCGCCGCTGGGGTGTTTATTACTTTCTCCGTGGGGGTTTAGCTCAGCTGGGAGAGCGCGGGCTTTGCAAGCCTGAGGTCAGGGGTTCGATCCCCCTAACCTCCACCATGATGGACCTGTAGCTCAGTTGGTTAGAGCGTCCGGCTGATAACCGGGAGGTCACAAGTTCGAATCTTGTCAGGTCCACCATCAAAACGTTAAGAGCCCTGGGGCATTGCCTCGGGGCTTTTTTCTTATCTAACAGAAGTAGTCAAAATAGCCCCGTCCCAAATTAACTACTTTGATTTTGTGTGCTGGGCGAAAGATTGGGTAGTATAGCTATTCAATGCGGCGACCCTGCCGTGTGTTAACCGCTACGTACCGGAGGTGTTCCATGGTTCGTGTCGACATAGAGACCATCGTCATGGCCGCCGGTCCCGTGCCATCGCTTATCGTGCTTCGTGAGCGCTGCGGCAAGTCGGATTCGACGGCGCCCCTGCGTTCGCTTTCCATTCAGACCGGCTCGTTTGAGGCTGCGGCCATTAGCCGTGGTATCGATAGCGGTCGCGCCGAGCGCCCGATAACGCATGACCTGCTGCTTGACACCGTCGATGCCCTGGGCGCCAAGCTCGAGCGCATCGAGATCGTTCGTGCCGAGCCGCCGGTGTTCTATGCGACGATTGTCGTGCTGGTCGATGGTGACGAGCGCAAGATTGACGCCCGCCCCAGTGACGCCATTGCCCTTGCCGTGCGCAGTAATGCCCCCATGTTCGTGGAGGACGACATCATGAATCGTCTGGGTACCGTTTCTGCCCATGCCGAGGAAGTTGACGACGAGCAGGAGTTCGAGAAGTTCGACGAGTTCGTCCATACGCTCTCCCCCGATGATTTCTAAATGTCTGGCACGCGAGCGGAGAGGTCGCTGATGGGTACCCGCGTATCAGCTGAAGCGGCCGCCATCGCGCGTGAGGCCCAGATGCGCTCGGAGGCATCCGAGGCGGCTCGCATCGCCTATGTGACGCAGGCCCGCACGCTTCGCGAGCGCCGCGGCTCCTATATCAAGATGGTTATCATCTCCGCCCTTGTCGCGGTAATCTGTTCTCGTCTTCGTGGTACAGTTGGTGCGCTTGGGTTTTCGATTTCAACAGGCTTGGTAATCTGGGGTGTGGTCGATGCAGTCATGCTGACCAACCAGATCAAGGTACTCGACAAGCGCGCGATGGATATGATGCGCGCCCGCGACGCTGCCGCCAAGATCGCTGCCGAGGCACAAGAACTGTAACGACGCCGGATTCGATGGGAAGGTCTAGAGATGGCACAGGATATGCAGGACGCCGGTAACGTCTCCGCCGAGCTCGACGCCATGGTGTGTGACCTGATTGGCGCGTTCTTGGACGACCTTGCCGCCGGCGAGAATCCGGGCGTAGTTGTGGCGATCGAGGACGCTGCTTCCAACCGCTATCTGGCCGCGCTCGACGAGGATGGCGAGGAGGCGTGCCTCGAGGCCGCCACCAACTTTATCTCCGAGCACAAGATGGGTCTTAAGGACGAGGGCCTGGGCCGCATCGCCCGCTATGCCATCGGCTACACCGGCTGTGTCGAGATTGACGGTGGCTATCACGACGCTCTGCTCGTGAGCTTCTTTGAGACGACGCTCGAGAGCGGCTTTTCGGCATATGTGCTGTATGAGGGCATGGGCGCCGGCGATGGTTTTATGTGGAGCGACCCTGAACCTGCAGGTGAGGAAACCCCTCTCATCTAAAATCGCTAAAATAAACGAGTTTTCGGTAAAAGGCTCAATATTCCCGCTGAGCGTTGTGTTGCTGGGCGGGCCGCATACGTGTGCCGTTTGTATATGGATAGAAGATAGGGGAACTACATGCGCGTAGACAATCTGAGGAACATCGCCATCATCGCCCACGTCGACCACGGCAAGACGACGATGGTCGATAAGCTCCTGCGTGCCACGGACGCCTTCCGTGCCAACCAGCAAGTCGAGGACCGCGTCCTGGACTCTAACGACCAGGAGCGCGAGCGCGGCATCACGATTCTCGCCAAGAACATCTCTATCGAGTACAAGGACGTCAAGATCAACGTCATCGACACCCCGGGCCACGCCGACTTTGGCGGCGAGGTCGAGCGCGTGCTGCGTATGGCCGACGGCGCCCTGCTGCTGGTCGATGCCTTTGAGGGTCCCATGCCCCAGACCCGCTTCGTGCTGCGTCACGCTATCGACACCGGCCTCAAGATCATGATCGTCATCAACAAGATCGATCGTCCAGGTGCCAACCCCGAGAAGGCCTACAACGACTGCCTGGACCTTATGGCCGACCTGGGCGCCACCGACGACCAGCTTGAGTTCGCCATGGAGCACGTGGTCTATGCCAGCGCCATGAATGGCTTTGCCCGCCTTGACCCCAACGACGGCAACATGGACATGTATCCGCTGCTCGATATGATCATCGACGACATGCCCGCGCCCGAGGTTGACGAGAATGCCCCGCTGGCCATGCAGTGCGTGACCATCGACCACTCCAACTTCGTTGGCCGCATCGGTATCGGTCGCGTGTACTCCGGCGCCATTCACCAGGGCGATCAGATTCTGGTCGTGAAGAACGACGGCTCCAGCGCCACCGCTGCCGTCAAGCAGCTCTTTACCTTCGACTACCTGGGCCGCACCGAGTGCCAGGAAGTCGGCGCCGGCGATATCGCCGCCGTCGTGGGTATTGACCGCACCGATATCGGCGATGTCTACACCGACCCCGAGAACCCCGTCGAGCTCGAGCCCATCGAGATCGACCCGCCGACCCTGTCCATCGTCTTTGAGGCTTCGACCTCCCCGCTCGTCGGCCGTGACGGCGACATCGTGGGCGCCCGTCAGCTTAAGGAGCGCCTGTTCAACGAGGCCGAGAACAACGTGACCATGAAGATCGAGGAGCTCGAGGACAAGAGCGGCGTCGAGGTCTCTGGCCGCGGCATTCTGCACCTGTCCGTCCTGATGGAGTCCATGCGCCGCGAGGGCTTTGAGTTCCAGGTCGGTCGTCCCCGCGTTCTGTTTAAGAAGGACGAGAACGGTAACAAGCTGGAGCCTGTCGAGCAGGCCGTCGTCGAGTGCCCGGACGAGTACTCGGGCAAGGTCGTCGAGGTCTTCGGTACCTCCGGTGGCATCATGACGAGCATGGACACCTCGGGCATCGTGACCCATCTTGAGTTCAAGATCCCGACCCGCGGCATCATGGGCCTTAAGAACCGCATCATGAACGTCACTCACGGCGAGGGCGTGTTCTACCACACCTTCCTGGAGTATGGCCCCTACGCCGGCGAGATCGGCAACCGTCAGAACGGCGCCATGATCTCCATGACCACCGAGAAGGCCGTTGCCTACGCTCTGGGTACGCTGCAGGAGCGCGGCCAGCTGTTCGTTGAGCCGGGCACCGAGTGCTACGAGGGCATGATCGTGGGCGAGCGCAGCAAGGCCGGCGACATGGTCGTCAACATCGCCCGTACCAAGAACCTGGGCAACCAGCGTTCCTCGACCTCCGATATCTCCGTCCAGCTGGTGCCGCCCCGCACCTTCTCGCTGGAGGAGGCGCTGGAGTACATCGCCGATGACGAGCTAGTCGAGATCACTCCCAAGAACATCCGCCTGCGCAAGCGTCTGCTCAACGCCACCGACCGCAAGAAGGCTGCCGTCCGCGCCGGCCAGGTCAACAAATAAGCGCTGGGGCTTATAACCGCCAACAAGAAAGGGCGTCGACCGCAATGGTCGGCGCCCTTTTTGGTGCAATGGGGTCAGGTTGCTTTGCACCACCACAAAGGTGCCTGGCCCTTTTGTGGTGGTTAGCGGCTAGGCGGAGGGAAGGCCCGGGGTGTTGGCGGCCTGCTGCGGCTTGAGGTGGGCGTTGCGCCAGATGATCTGGATAACGTAGCCGAGCATAAAGACAAAGGCCACGCCGCTGATGAAGCCGCCGATGAGGGGAAGTCCTGTGAGGGCGCCTGCGGCCACACCGCCGACGGCTGCCATGGCGTAGCGGTTCTGGTTATGTCCGACCATGCGAGCGATCGCGCAGCCCGCAAAAGCGGTGGAGACCAACGCGACGCCGATCACGGCGCACATGAGGGCTCCAGCAAGCGACAGGCCGGCAATCGAGATAATCAGCAACAATACGGCAGGGACAATGGCTACCGTACCCAGAAGACCGCTCATCCACAGGGGTGTGGGGCGCTGGTGGAGCATTCCGGCGGCGCTGGCGGTCGCACGCGGAAAGACGAGCTCGAGCGACAGAGCGATAAAGCAGGTCGACAGGGCTGCGGCCACGATGCCGCCGATGATATCGTTAACCGTCGTGGCGGCGCTTTCGTTTTCGGTGCGGTCGATCTTGAGCGCGCCGACCTCGGCTCCTGCGGCGCGCTCGGGGTCCTCGGAAACATGGGCGTTCACCGTGCCGGTGATGTGAGCGTTTTTGCCCAGGATGAGTTTGTCGGCCCAGACCTCGACATCGCCGTCGACGATGCCGTCGATGGTTACCGTACTGCCCGCGAGTGCTGCCGACTTGGCAGAGCCGCGCAGGGCAACCGTCTCGCCCATCGCGTAAAAACAGTTGGCGGCGCTACCGGTGTTGAGCACGACATGCTGACCGGCTACCGTCACGCTGCCATCGATTGCGGTTTTGGAGATATCGATGGTGCGTGCCGCCAGGCGAACGGCTCCGCCTACGGTGCAGTCGCGAATCGACAAGCTCTCGCCTGCCGCGATAATATCGCGGCCGATGGAGGCGTCGTCTAGGTTAAGGCTCTGGCCGGCCCAGTACAGGTCGCCTTCGACGCCAGACGGATTTGAGTCAACTTCGGTTGCGAGCACGTTGCCCGCGGTGTCTGCGCCGGCGAACGACGCCGTGGGAAGCGCGGTCAGCGCAAGCGCGATCAGTGCGAATAGGAGGGCGATGCGGGCCCGCGCTTTACGGCGCTTGGTCGACGGTTCTAGGTTGCAAGGCATAGTGAATCCTTCGTTAGATACTCGACATGTATCTAACAGGGTACCCAACGCGCGGGCGCTCTAAAAGAACCTCTCGGTTGCATTTCGAAGGGCTGTGCCGTGCTGTCTACTTTTTGCGATGCAAGAAGCGCGCGATGTCTTCCTCGGTGGGGCTTTTGATGTCAAAGCGCAGCGAGAGCCAGCGCAGGCCCATGGTCACCGCGACGCATACGACCAGCGCGGCGACATTGCTCATGATGCCGCTCATTACGAGACACACATAGCTTGTCGATCCGGCGATGGCGGCGATGGCATAAAAGTTAGTACGTTGGAAAATGCCCGGAACCACGCCCATAAAGCCGTCGCGCAGCATGCCGCCGCCTACAGCGGTGAAAAAGCCCATCATGATGCATACGGCCGGCGCAAAGCCATAAACCAGTGCTTTGTCCGCTCCGGTGGCGGCGTAGATGCCGACCGAGATGATGTCGAGCAATGGGATGAGTTTCTCGGGTTTATCGACGATTGCCGGGAAGATGTAGATGATGGCCGCCGTTGCGATGGAAAGCGGGAGTGCCATCGGCTGGTTGAGGATGTAGACGTTGCCGACCTGGAGTGTCATATCGCGTAAAAGACCGCCGCCCAGACCGCAGACCACCGCGAGCGCGACCGCGCCCACCAGGTCGAGCTTGTGTTCGCGCGCAACCAGCACACCCGAGATCGATGCAGCGACAACGGCGAACATCTCGAGCCAAAAGGGGATAGCGACCATGGCATCCGAGGCGTGTGAGGTAACGGTTATAGCGGCGACGACGGGCAAGATGGGGTCCTTTGAGTTACGGGTTTGGACAATGCCCGTACATAGTACATGTTCGGCGCCGATTGCGACCCTACTGCTCGGCAAACGGTCGGGACTGGATGCGGGCGTGGCGTTGCTGGAATGCCAGGGATCCAAAACGTGTACGTAACCCTCCAAAAACGACATTTTTCGACATCTTTGGAGGCTGACGTACACGTTTGGATTGAGCTCACAGCATGAGTGAATTGATTTACTCACATCCGGTATATTCCCCCACTTCAACGGACATAAGAGTTGGATACCGGCTCAGAGCGAGAGGCCCTCAATGGATACTCCTGTTCTCATTTCGCATAAAACCGCATGGCTTGTCCATCATGCGCCCCAGAATTTGGTTCAGTCTCTTGCACGGCACGACTACCAGATAGGCGTACGAGGCATCTCCACCCAGCAACGCGTTGCGCGCATACGACAGGCCCTTACCGACTGCGGCATTCCGTCCGATATGCTCAAAACTATCGATATCTCGGTTGTATTCGAATTCGAGCGAATTCGCACCAAAGGCGTCATTTGCCACATTCTTGGACAAAATCTTCCCTACGAGCATATTGACGAGTTGACGCCCGGAATCTTCATCACCGACGAAGCCTTCACCTTTGTGCTCGCTGCCGAGTGGATGGATAGGATCGAATATCTCGAATATGGCTATGAAGTTTGCGGCGATTATCGCATGAGGCTCAATCCCGCCGACCCTTATACCGAGCAACCAGCCACCACCTCCAAGGATGAAATAACCGAACTGCTCGATCGGCACCCCGGCAAACCCGGTGCCACACGTGCACGGCTCGCGCTCAGGCACATCTACGATCGCTCGGCCTCGCCTATGGAGACCGCTTCGGCAATCGCCCTCTCGCTCCCAACAAGCGAAGGCGGCGTTGGCATCCGAGGTATCGAACTCAACAAACCGCTCGAGATTCCTCAGCGTCTCTGGCATTGCGCCAAAGCTCGAACACTCAAAATCGATGCGCTCGTTACCTACAAGCGCAGGGAGCTCGGTATCGAATATAAGGGCGGCTTTCACGATGAGTTCGAGCGCAAGGGGGCAGATGCGGAGCGAGAGGCCGTTCTCTCCCAAATGGGATATCGAATCGTTACGCTCACTTCGGCTCAGTTCGGCAGCCAGCTCGCCTTTCACCGCGCCATGAACAACATTCGCGAAGCACTCGGCATGCCCCGCTGTACCGACACCGGGTACCAGCGAGAGCAAAACGAACTACGCAAGGCGCTTATCCGCAACTGGAAAGGCATGCGAGACGAAGAGGCACCTTCCGAATAGTGCCACTCCCGTGAGCTCAATCCAAACGTGTACGTCAGCCTTCAAAGATGTCGAAAGATGTCGGTTTTGGAGGGTGACGTACACGTTTGGGGAAGCGTGGGATCGAGACGTATTTCGATAACAAAAAAGCCCCCAATATTGGGAGCTTTCTCAACCAAAATGGCGGAGGAGGAGGGATTCGAACCCTCGTGACCTTATACAGGCCAAACGGTTTTCGAGACCGCCGCATTCAACCACTCTGCCACCCCTCCGCGTGGGGTAAAAACAAAGCAGGCTCGAAGGCCTGCTTTGGAATTAACTGGCGGAGAGTCAGGGATTTGAACCCTGGAGACGCTTTTGACGCCTACACGATTTCCAATCGTGCTCCTTCGGCCACTCGGACAACTCTCCGTTAAATGCGAAAGTCAGTATACACGAGGAATCGCAAAGTGCAAACAGAAAAGTTGGCATTTTTTGAAACGCTTGGCTTCGTGATGGGGTCCAGGAGGCCAAAAACGGGCTCTGACCAGCAGGGCTGCATGCGACAAATTGTTCAAAATGGGTATTTATAAACGACGTGGCAGCAATTTTAAAAATCTTTGAACGGTGTTGTGAACCACTGGTATGCATTTCGCGACCACAGTCCTGCAATTGCTGACCTGCGGTTTGATTTGGTTTGTCCCCGCGGCACCGTATCTTGTCCACGGATCCGTCAAGCATTTGGTCAGCATTTGGTTGGAAGACGCATGAAGTGCCGTGTGAGCATGGACATATGTGGAGGTCATGAGGTTGTAGCTGCATATTCTTGCAGCCTGGGAAGTTGAAAGATATTATTACCGAGTCTTTTCCTGCTTCAGGCGCACCTTCACGACCTGAAGCCACATTTGCCCAGAGGAGGTGACAATATGAAGGCTTATGAACTGCTGTTCTTTGTTGACCCGTCGCTCGACCCCGAGACTCGTCTCGCTGTTATGAAGCGTATCGATACCACGATCGCTGAGGGCGCTGGCAAGGTCGACTCCGTTGACGAGTGGGGCAAGCGCAAGCTCGCCTACGAGATCAACGACCTCACCGATGGTGACTACACCCTCATCAACTTCCACGCAGATCCTACCCAGATCGCCGAGCTTGATCGCGTCCTGCGCATCACCGACGCTGTGGTCCGCCACATGATCGTCCGTCGCGACGACCAGGAGTAAGACTGTCGTTTTGGACTGGGCTTGTGCCCCAAGAGGAAGTAGTGAGTTATGAGCATCAATCGAGTGAACATCACCGGTAACCTCACGCGTGATCCCGAGCTGCGCGCCACTGCCGGCGGAACCCAGGTTCTGTCCTTTGGCGTCGCCGTGAACGATCGTCGCCGTAACCCGCAGACTGGCGAGTGGGAGGACTATCCCAACTTTGTCGACTGCACCATGTTCGGCACGCGCGCCGAGGCCGTGAGCCGTTTCCTGGCAAAGGGAAACAAGGTCGCGATCGAGGGCAAGCTGCGCTACAGCTCTTGGGAGCGCGACGGCCGGCGCCGGAGCAAGCTTGAGGTCATCGTCGATGAGATCGAGTTTATGAGCTCCCGTGGTGGCCAGGGTGGCTACGATCAGGGCGGTTACGCCCCCGCGGCTCCCGCGCCCGCAGCACGTCCTTCCGCACCGGTGGCTACGCCGCCCGCGGTCGACGTCTACGATGAGGACATCCCGTTTTAAGGGCTGTTCACCTATTTTTGAGTGAGAGGCGGCTTCGGTTCGCCGAAGTTGCCAAACGAAAGGTATTTTGACATGGCTAATGATTTTTCTGCACGTCAGCCGCGTCGTAAGTACTGCCAGTTCTGCAAGGAGAACACTGAGTTCATCGACTATAAGGACACTCAGCTTCTCCGTAAGTACATGACCGACCGTGGCAAGATCAAGCCTCGTCGCGTCACTGGCGCTTGCACGCAGCATCAGCATGACATCGCCAACGCCATCAAGCGCGCCCGCGAGATGGCTCTCCTGCCGTACACCGTCCCCGTGGTTTCCTCTCGTGGCAACCGCGACCGCGGCTAAGAAGGGAGATGCATCATGAAGGTTATTCTTCTCGATGAGATCAAGGGCAAGGGCGGCGAGGGTGACGTCGTAGAGGTCGCTCAGGGTTACGCTGAGAACTTCCTGTTCCCCAAGAAGCTCGCTGTTGCCGCCACCAAGGGCAACCTCAAGCAGCTTGACGAGCGTCGCAACAACATCGCCAAGCGCGAGGCCGTCCGTCTGGCTACCGCCAACGAGACCAAGGCTGCCTTCGAGGGCAAGACGGTCACCGTTGACGTCAAGGTCGGCGACGAGGGCATCCTCTTTGGCTCCGTTACCGCCGCTATGATCGCTGACGCCATCAAGGCTCAGCTCGGTATGGACATCGACCGCAAGCGCGTCGAGCTCGGTAAGCCCATCAAGGTTGCCGGTGCCCACACCGTTGCCATCTCGCTGTACCGCGAGATCAAGGCCGAGGTTGTCGTTCTCGTTGGCGTTACCGCCGAGGAGCTCGCTGCCGAGGCTGAGGTCGAGGAGGCCGCTGAGGTCGCCGAGGCCGAGACCGCCGAGGTCGAGACTGAGGCTGCTGCCGAGTAGCATTTGCTGCAACGCAACAATCTTGTTCTAAGAAGGGCGCTCTGGGAGACCAGGGCGCCCTTTTGTTTTCTACGCTCAGCGAGCGTCATGGCAGGCGTTGCGTCGAAGTCCTATACACGGGACCGTTCATCCGTTTCGTTCGGTGATGATTGCCGGGGCGCGGCCCGTTTTGGGACTGTGGCTGATACTATGGATGCTCGCAAGCGATATGAATGAGGATGCTCATGGCATATGACGAAAGGGAGATGGGGCTGACGGTCGAGGACCGTGGCTCCAAGTTGGGTCTCCCTCAAAACCAAGATGCAGAGGCCAATGTACTGGCCGCCATGCTGCTGTCGCCCGAGGTGGTCGAGGAAGCCCAGGTCGAGCTGCAGCCCGATGACTTCTACCGGCCCATTCATAAGACCATCTACACCGCGATGGTCGATATGTACAACAGTCGCATTCCCATCGACTCTATCTCGCTGATCGATTACCTGCGCAGCATCAACAAGCTTGATGCCGTGGGCGGCGAGGCCTACATATTGGAGCTGATGGGTCAGACCCTGTCGCTCGTGAACTGGCAGCACCATGCCGCCATCGTCCGTCGCGACTCGATGCTGCGCGAGCTGATCGGTGCCACCAACGAGATTAACGCACTGGCCTATAACGCCCCTACCGACACCAAAGAGGTCGTGGAGCTGGCCGAGAGCAAGCTGCTCAAGGTCACGGCGCGCGAGGTCAAGTCGAGCTATAAGACACTGACCGAGTTTATGGTCGAGGCCTATAACGAGGCCGAGGAAGTGTGTAAGGCCGGCGGACAGGCCGCGGGCGTGCCCACCGGCTTCCCGTCGCTCGACCGCATGCTTATGGGTTTCCGCGAGGGCCAGCTCATCATTATCGGCGCCCGCCCTGCCGTGGGTAAGACGTCGTTCGCTCTGAACCTAGCGCTCAACGCCGCCGCTGCGGGCTATACCGTCGGCTTCTTTTCGCTGGAGATGTCGGGCAAGGAAATTGCCCAGCGCCTGATTTGCGCCTACGCCATGATTTCAATCAGCGACTTCCGTACGGGCCGCATTAGTCCCGAACAGTGGGCCAATATCAACGAGGCCACGCAGACCTTGTCTAAGCTCGACATTCTGATTGACGATACGCCCGGCACCACGGTGACCGAGATTCGCGCCAAGAGCCGCCGCATGCTCCACAACAAGGAGAAGGCCATCATTATCCTGGACTACCTGCAGCTGGTGAGTCCTCCGCCGGGACGTCGCTCCGAGAGCCGTACCGTCGAGGTCTCCGAGATGTCGCGTGGTTTAAAGATCATGGCCAAGGAGCTCAAGATTCCGTTGATCGCGCTGTCGCAGCTGTCGCGTCAGGTTGAGTCCCGTACCGGCAAGCGCCCGCAGCTGTCCGACCTGCGTGAATCGGGCTCCATCGAGCAGGACGCCGACATCGTTATGTTCTTGGACCGCTCCGCTGATGAGGCCGAGGCCTCGCGTGACGATCGACCCGACGAGGGCGTTACGCGTATCGTCGTGGCCAAGAACCGTTCGGGCCCGATCGGTGACGTCGACCTGATGTTCCTGCCGGCATCCACCAAGTTCTATGAGCTTGATGGGGCGCATACCGAGGAGTAGGACAGGCGCCCGTTGCACGGGTATACTGGGAATGTTTTGTGCTTCTGCGTGCCAGCGTGGCGCGTAGACAGTCCATGAATGTAAGGAGTAAACATGCCGTCAACCGTTTTGGTCGGTGCCCAGTGGGGCGATGAGGGCAAGGGTAAGATCTGCGACCTGGTCGCCGGCGACTTCGATGCCGTCGTGCGCTATTCGGGCGGTAACAACGCCGGCCACACCATCGTCGTCAACGGCAAGAAGTACGGCCTGCACCAGGTGCCCTCCGGCATCATGTATTCCGACCATATGTCGGTGATCGGTAACGGCTGCGTCGTCAACCCCAAGGTTGTCCTTGAGGAGATCGACATGTTCGAGGCCGACGGTATCACCACCAAGAACCTCAAGATCAGTGGCAACGCGCACATCATCATGCCGTACCACATCGATCTGGACGGTGCTTTTGAGCAGAAGCTCGGCAAGAAAAACATTGGTACCACCAAGCGCGGCATCGGTCCGTGCTACCAGGACAAGATGGCCCGCATCGGCCTGCGCATGCAGGACATGCTGGACGAGGCGCTGTTCCGCGACAAGCTGGAGACCGCTCTTGCCCGCGTGAATCCCGAGCTGGAGCTCATCTACCACCTGCCCACCTACACCGTGGACCAGATCTGCGACGAGTACCTGCCCATGGCCGAGCGCCTGCGCCCCTACATCACCGAGACGAGCCTGCTGCTCAACAACATGATCGACGAGGGCAAGGACCTGCTGTTCGAGGGCGCTCAGGCAACGCTGCTCGACATTGACCACGGCACCTATCCGTACGTGACGTCTTCCAACTGCACCGCCGGCGGCGCCATCACCGGCTCCGGCGTCGGTATGAAGAATGTCGACCGCGTGCTGGGCGTCATGAAGGCCTATATCACCCGCGTCGGTTCGGGCCCCATGCCCACCGAGCTTTCCTATGAGTCCGAGGCCGGCCATACGCTGACCGAGGAAGGCTATGAGTACGGCGTGACCACCGGCCGTCGCCGTCGCTGCGGTTGGTTCGATGGCCCCATCGCCAACTACGCCTCGCGTGTTAACGGCCTCACCGATATCGCCATGACCAAGCTCGACGTGCTTTCGGCCTTCGACACCATTAAGGTGTGCGTTGCCTATGACGTCGATGGCGAGCGTTACACGAGCGTGCCCGAGCACCAGGTGCGCTTTGAGCACGCCAAGCCCATCTACGAGGAGCTTCCTGGCTGGAAGTGCGATATCACCGGCTGCCGCAGCTTTGAGGAGCTGCCGCAGGAGGCTCAGGACTACGTGGCGTTTATCGAGGATCTGGCACACACCCGCGTGACGTTCATTGGCGTTGGCGCTGGTCGCGAGCAGATCATCAACCGATTCTGGAAGTAATCGGGACTATTTGGTTATTGCGATATACCCCTTTGCAGCCCGGACGGGCGGCCGAGGGGTATATTTGCTTGCAAAGGGCTCGCGCGGAGCGGGCCATTCATCCATAGAGGAGGCACCCTTGAAGGCGGACACTCAAACCATCGACATCCTGTTGTTGGGCAGCGGCGGCCGCGAGCATGCTTTGGCAGCTAAGCTCGCAGCATCACCGCGCGCCGGCAAGCTCTACATCGCGCCGGGCAACGGCGGCACCGCGAGCTGCGGCGAGAACGTTGTTCTCGACGACTGCGATCCTGCGGCCGTGGCAGCGTTTGCTCAGAGCCACGGATGCGGACTCGTGGTAATTGGCCCCGAGGCTCCGCTCGTGGCGGGCGTGGCCGACGCCGTGCGCGCGGCGGGTATTCCCTGCTTTGGCCCGGGTGCCGAGGGTGCCCAGATGGAGGGCTCCAAGCTGTTCTCCAAGCAGCTCATGGAGCGTGCGGGCATTCCGACGGCAGCCTACGGCTCGTTTACCGACGAGGCTTCGGCTCTCGCCTACGTACGCGAGCAAGGCGCCCCGCTGGTCGTCAAGGCCGACGGCCTTGCCGCGGGCAAGGGTGTTATCGTGGCAACCGAGCTTGCGCAGGCCGAGGAGGCCGTGCGCGAGTGTTTTGGCGGCGCCTTTGGCGATGCCGGCAATACCGTGGTCATCGAGGAGATGCTGACCGGCCCCGAGTGCTCGCTGCTGGCCTTTACCGACGGTAAGACCGTTCGTCCCATGGCCACCTCGCAGGATCACAAGCGTGCGCTTGAGGGCGACCTTGGTCCCAACACCGGTGGCATGGGCGTCTACAGCCCGGTGCCCATCGTGACCGACGAGGAGCACGCCACCATGGTGGCGGTCATGGAGCAGACCGTGGCCGAGCTCGCTGCCGAGGGTATCGACTACCGCGGCTGCCTGTACGGCGGCTTTATGCTCACGCCTGCCGGCCCCAAGGTGCTGGAGTTCAATGCCCGCTTTGGCGACCCCGAGACGCAGGTCGTGCTGCCGCGCCTTAAGAACGACCTAGTCGAGGTCATGCTGGCTTGTGCCAACTGCGAGCTCGACCAGATTGAACTCGACTGGCGCGACGAGTGGGCCGTGGCCGTTGTCCTGACGAGCGCGGGCTACCCCGGCAGCTACGAGAAAGGCAAGGTCATCACCGGTATTGAGGATGCCGAGGCCATGGAGAACGTGACCGTGTACCACGCGGGCACTGCTGTGGTGGACGGCCAGCTCGTGACCAATGGTGGCCGCGTGCTTGCCGTGACCGCTCTGGGCGACACGTTCGAGAACGCTCGCAACCTTGCCTACGAGGCCTGCGAGAAGATTGATTTTGAGGGCAAGACCCTGCGTCACGACATCGGCCTGCGCGCGCTGCGCGGTCGCGACGCCTGGGATGCCTAAAGTCCGAGAGGAATGAGACGGATGGACGAGAAGAACGAAGAGCTCGTGGACGCGCAGATCGTCGAAGAGGACAGCCGCTTGTATGGGCACGCCGAGGGCGAGCCTGGTGGCGAGGTCGCTGACGAGCCGGCGCTGGTGCTGGGCGATGACGACCCGCACGATGCCGAGCTGCACGAGAAGATTCTTTCGGAGGAGTGCGCCTGGAAGGGCAAGATCCTCGACGTCCACCGTCTTGAGGTTGAGCTGCCCAACGGCCACCGCAGCGCCCGCGATATCGTTCGCCATCCGGGTGCGGCGGCCGTTGTGGCACTGACCGAGAGCGGCAAGATCGTACTGGTGCGTCAGTACCGCACCGCCATCGACCGCGTGACGGTCGAGATTCCCGCCGGCAAGCTCGATCCAGGCGAGGACCCGCTCGATTGTGCCAAGCGCGAACTGCATGAGGAGACGGGCTTTAGGGCCGGTCGCATTCGCTTTTTGACGTCGATTGTCACGTCCTGCGGCTTCTGCGACGAGATCATTCACATCTACCTGGCCACCAAGCTCGAGTTCGATGCACCCAACCCCGATGATGACGAGTTTGTCAACGTGGACCTCGTGCCGCTGCACGAGCTGATCGACGCCGTGCTCGACGGCAAGATCGAAGACGCCAAGACCGTCGTAGGCGCGCTTGCCTGCGACAGCATCGCGCACCGCCTTGGGGGCACGGAGCTCTAGGTTACGCGGTTTTACCAAACCGCGTAACGAGTCGACGCTGCAAACGCCCCTAAGCGGCAATCTGCCTTTCAATCGTCGCTCGCGTACCGAAGTACGCGTCGCTCCTCTTTCAAGGCACCTTGCTCGCTTAGGGACGTTTTCGCTGACGTTGCTAGAACATCGGCGTTATGTTTGTTGGGACGCTTTGTTTTCAGCCCGACCGGCTCAACCGGATTTATCACGCTATTTATTTCTCTTCGAGGACTGCATGTTTAAGAGGTTTCTTTCGTATTACAAGCCCCAGATGGGGCTTTTTGTTGCTGATACTGTTTGTGCTCTGGTGCTTGCCGCCATTGACCTGGCGTTCCCCATTATCCTGCGCAATTTGACCGGTGGACTGTTTACCCAGGGCCAGGCTGCCATTATGCAGGCGCTCGGTATGATCGCGGTGGGGCTGGTGCTGATGTATGCCGTTCGCTGCGCCTGCCGCTACTTTGTGAGCTACTGGGGTCACGTGATGGGTGCGCGCATGGAGTCCAAGATGCGCGAGGACCTGTTTGACCAGTACGAGCGCTTTAGCTTTGCGTACTTCGACCGCAACAGCTCGGGCGACATGATGAGCCGCGTGGTCAACGACCTGTTCGATATCTGCGAGGCGGCGCACCACGTGCCCGAGTGGATCATCATCTGCGGCATCGAGATTATCGGCTCGTTTGTGATCCTCTTTACCATCGCCCCGGTGCTCGCGCTCGCCATGGCCGTGGTGACGGCGGCGTTTGCGGTCGTCATGTTTTGGCAGAACATGCGCATGCGCGAGGTTTTTAGCGACAACCGCAAAAAGATCAGCGGCATCAATGCGCAGCTGCAGGATTCGCTGGCGGGCATGCGCGTGGTCAAGAGCTTTGCCAATGAGGAGACCGAACGCTTCAAGTTCCGCGCCTCCAACAATCGCTACCTTTCGTCTAAAGAGAACATGTATCACGCCATGGGCGTCTATACCGCGACGTATGGCCTGCTCTCGGGTGTGCTCTATGTGATCGTGGTGCTGCTGGGCGGCTGGCTGGTCGCCCAGGGACAGCTGCAGGCGGTCGATATGGCGACCTTTGCACTCTATATTTCGCTGTTCTGCACGCCGCTCGAGACACTCGTCAATTCGGCCGAAACGTATCAGAAGGCTATTGCCGGCTTTAAGCGTATGGACGAGGTGCTCTCGACCGCGCCGGATATCCAGGACAAGCCGGGCGCCACGGATCTGCAGGTGACTGCCGGAGCCGTGGAGTATCACGACGTGTGCTTTAACTACGAGGATGTTGAGCTGGGCGAGGGCGATGCCGACGAGCGTCCCGTTATCGACCATATGGACCTGTCCATCAAGCCCGGGCAGACCATCGCTTTGGTTGGCCCTTCGGGCGGTGGCAAGTCCACGACCTGTTCGCTGCTGCCGCGCTTTTATGACGTGGCTGCCGGATCCATTAGCATCGACGGCCAAGACGTGCGCGATGTGACGCAGCAGAGCCTGCGCCGTGCCATCGGCCTGGTGCAGCAGGATGTCTATCTATTTGACGGTACGATCGGCGAGAACATCGCCTACGGCAAGCCGGGTGCTACGGCAGAAGAGATCGCCGAGGCCGCCCGTCGCGCCAACATCGATGCCTTTATCGAGTCGCTTCCACAGGGCTACGACACCGTGGTGGGCGAGCGCGGCAGCCGTCTTTCGGGCGGACAGAAGCAGCGCGTTGCCATCGCGCGCGTGTTTCTCAAGAACCCCAAGATCCTGATTTTGGACGAGGCGACGAGTGCTTTGGATAACGAGAGCGAGGAGGCGGTCCAGGAGTCGCTCGAAGAGCTGGCGCGCGGCCGTACCACAATCATCATCGCCCACCGCCTTTCGACCATTAAGCATGCTGACGAGATTGCGACCGTTGAGCATGGTCGCGTTGTGGAACGTGGCACGCACGAGGAGCTTCTCGCCCGTGGCGGCACCTATGCCCGTTACTATCGAATGCAGTTCGAAGGTGCGCGTGCGCACGAGCTCGACTGATTGATATGACAGGAAGTTTATGGCTGACAAGAACCCTTTGACTCCGGAAGAAGTGACGGAGTTATTCTCCGAAATCGATGCATCCGGTGTCTTGGATCCCACGCTTGCCAAAAAGCGCACCGAGCGCATGCGCGAGAAGGAGGCAGCGGCCAAGCGCGGTGACAAAGCGGCACTAGCGCAGCTGCGCAGCGAGGACCGCGCGAGCCAGGCAAAACATATCGACCCGCTGTCCGAGGACGATCCTTCGGGCTCGCAGGTGAGCCATACCATTACGAAGACCGCGATGGCCGTGGTCATCGGTATTTTGGTGCTGATCGTGGGCATGCAGATCGGCTACGGCGTGATGCGCCGTCTGAATACCGCCAACCTGTCCGAGAGCGTTTCAGTCGATACCGTTTCGACGGCGCTGAAGGGCGGCCTTGAGTGGGGCAACGGCTTTACTCAGTTCCCGCTCGACTTTACCGTCGATGAAGCCGATGAGCGTACGGGCACGGTCGAGGTGACGGTGTTGGACACATCGTCTGCCAACGAGCTCGAACTGCTGTCCAACGGGCAGATTCAGGCCGCGGCGCTTGCGACCAACGCGCTGCTCAACGATAAGATTGACCGCGTGGTGTATAACGTTCACGCCTATATCGACGAGGATAGCAACATTCAGCACGATTCCTTCTTTGGCATGTTCCCCGCGCGGGGCCACCAGAGCGCCATCCTGACGTTCGTGTGGACCAAGAGCTCATCCAACGCCACGAATATCGACTGGAAGATGCGCATCGTGAGTATGGATGACACCATCGCCGAGCGCATTCAGAAGCAGGTGAACTCGGTGTCGTCGTTGATTGAGGACCCGGTGGTGAGCCAGACCAAGATTGACGAGGAAAAGGCCGAACGTGACCTGGAGCATCGTCTGCATGGCCGCGAGATTTTCCGCGGCGGCAAGCCCGATCGCTCACCGTCCGATCTGCTGGAACAGGACAAGAAAAAGTAAGACGCCATCATCCCGCGTGAGCCACAAGCCCCGCGGGATGATTTTTCTGGGACGGGGATTAAAAAATCATTATGCATAGAAAGTCATAATTATCATTTCGTAAACATTTCGATGAAATTAACGCCATGAGGCATGCTTGCGGTTACAATACCGCGAGGCCTAACTACACACCTTTAAGCCGGTCCTGTGAGACCGGGAAGGAGAATTATGGCGAACAACCATACCGCGGGCGCTGCCGCCCGCACCTTCGCGCCCAGCGAGCTTTGCCAGCGTATGCTGGCCAAAACCAGCAAGGGCACCTGCGGTCCCTGCATCCTGTATCTTGAGGATGGGACCATTTTTTATGGACGTGCATGCGGCGCCGAGGGCACCGCGACCGGCGAAGTCTGCTTCAACACCTCGCTCGAGGGCTACTTTGAGGTCATGACCGACCCGAGTTATGCCGGCCAAATCGTAACCATGACCTATCCGCAGATCGGCAACTACGGTATCGACGAGACCGACGCCCAGTCGGCCTTCCCCGGCGACGCCGTGCGCCCTGCGAGCGCTCCGGCCATGCGCGGCATGATCGTTCGCGACATGTGCGCCACGCCTTCTAACTGGCGCTCGGCCGTCAGCGTGCCGGAGTACCTGCGCGCTCACGGCATCGTCGCTATCGAAGGTGTCGACACCCGCGCCCTGGTGCGCCATCTGCGCGACAATGGTTCTAAGATGGGCATTATCTCGACCGAGATCTTCGACGTCGACGAGCTTGCCGAGCGTCTGGCCGCAGCGCCCACGCTGGTGGGCGAGAATTTGGTCAAGACCGTGAGCTGCCCCGCGCCTCACGAGTTTGTGTCCGCCGACCTGCCTGCCACGCATGACTTTGCACTTGCGGCTGCCGCTCCTGCCCGTCACAAGGTGGTCGCCTACGACTGCGGCGTCAAGCGCGGCATTCTGGAAGGCCTCGTCCGCGCCGGCTGCGACCTTACCGTCGTGCCGTGGGATACGCCCGCGAGTGAGGTGCTCGACATGAATCCCGACGGCGTCTTTTTGTCCAACGGCCCCGGCGACCCCGATGCCGTGGTGGAGACCTACGAGCAGGTGCAGCAGCTGATCGGCAAGGTGCCGGTCTTTGGTATTTGTCTTGGTCACCAGATGATCAGCCTGGCCTGCGGCGCCCAGATGGAAAAGCTTAAGTTCGGTCACCGCGGTGGCAACCAGCCGGTCATGAACCTGGTGAGCCGTCGCGTGGAGATCACCGCGCAAAACCATGGCTTTGGCCTGCTGTTTCCCAGCTTGGGCAAGCTTGTCCCCGAGCTTTCCGGCGGCGAGACCGAGCATGCGGCCGACGGCGACCTGCGCGTCTGGGTGCGCCGCGGCATCGCGCCGGTCGTGATGAACGAGCGCTTTGGCCGCATTCGCCTAACACATGTGAACCTCAACGACGGCACCGCCGAGGGCATCCAGCTGCTCGACGCCCCGTGCTTCTCGGTCCAGTATCACCCCGAGGCCTCGCCTGGCCCCACCGATGCCCACTATCTCTTTACCGCCTTTACGCGACTCATGGACGGCGAGGAGAACTACCTGGACATCGACACCGCGAAGGACCGCCTGGCTGGCTGGAATTTCGCCGAGACCGCCGCGACCGAGACCGAGGAGAACTAACATGCCGAAACGTACTGACATCAAGCGTATCCTCGTTATTGGTTCGGGCCCCATCGTTATTGGCCAGGCCTGCGAGTTCGACTACTCCGGCGCCCAGGCCTGCAAGGTGCTTAAGGAGGATGGCTTTGAGGTCATCCTGGTCAACTCCAACCCGGCGACCATCATGACCGACCCGGGTCTTGCCGACCGCACCTATGTCGAGCCCATCACCGCCGAGTTTATCGAGCGCGTAATCAAGAAAGAGCGCCCGGACGCGCTGCTGCCCACGCTGGGCGGCCAGACCGGTCTGAACGCCGCCGTCGAGCTGGCGAAAGACGGCACGCTCGACAAGTACGGTGTCGAGATGATCGGCTGCGACCTGGCCGCTATCGAGTGCGGCGAGGACCGCAAGCTCTTTAACGAGGCCATGGCCGAGATTGGCCTGGAGGTCGCGCGCTCGGGCTATGCCTACAGCGTGGCTGATGCCGAGGCTATCGCCGAGCGCGTGGGCTATCCCTGCGTACTGCGCCCGAGCTTTACCCTCGGCGGCGCCGGCGGCGGCATCGCTCGCACCCACGAGGAGCTCGTCTCCATCGTGAGCCAGGGCCTGGAGCTCTCGCCCGCCCATGAGGTGCTGGTCGAGGAGTCCATCGAGGGCTGGAAAGAGTATGAGATGGAGGTCATGCGCGACCACGCCGGCAACGGCATCATCGTGTGCTCCATCGAGAATCTCGACCCCATGGGCGTGCACACCGGCGACTCCATCACCGTGGCGCCGGCGCAGACGCTCTCCGACCTTGAGTATCAGCGCATGCGTGTCGCCTCGCTCGCCATCTTGGAGAAGATCGGCGTCGAGACCGGTGGCTCCAACGTGCAATTTGCCGTGAACCCCCAGACCGGCCGCCTGATCGTCATCGAGATGAACCCGCGCGTGAGCCGTTCGTCCGCCCTCGCTTCCAAGGCCACGGGTTTCCCCATTGCCAAGGCCGCCGCGCGCCTGGCTGTGGGCTACACGCTCGACGAGATCGTCAACGACATCACCAAGGCTACGCCCGCCTGCTTTGAGCCCACGATCGACTACTGTGTGGTCAAGGTGCCGCGCTTTGCCTTCGAGAAGTTCAAGGGTACCGACCCCACGCTCACCACGCGCATGAAGGCCGTGGGCGAGATTATGGCGATTGGCCGCACCTTCGAGGAGGCCTTCGGCAAGGCCATGCGTTCGCTGGAGGACGGGCATCAGGGCATTTGTGCCGGTGGCAAGGAAGGTGCCGACAAGCTGAGCGACGATGAGCTCGCTCGGGCCGTGGCAACCCCGACCGAGCACCGCATCTTCTTTGTGGTCGAAGCCCTGCGTCGTGGCTGGGATGTCGCGCGTATCCATGCCATCTGCGGTATCGATCCGTGGTACCTCAATCGTATCAACGACATGGTGCAGGTTCAGGAGAGCATCCGCGGCCTGCGTGTGGAGGACATTGACGCCGACGCGATGCGCCTGCTCAAGCAATACGGCACGAGTGACGCCGAGATCGCCGCGCTGACCGGCTCCGACGAGCGCTTTGTGCGCGCCTATCGCAAGGGCTTGGGCGTGGTTCCCAGCATGAAGACGGTCGATACCTGCGCTGCGGAGTTCTCGAGCGCCACGGAGTACCATTACAAGACGTACGAGAACATCTACCGCACGAGCCCGGATGCCAAGAAGTGCGTGGCTCCCGACGAGGCCACGCCGGCGAGCAAGCCCAAGGCGATGATTCTGGGCGCCGGCCCCAACCGCATTGGCCAGGGTATCGAGTTCGATTACTGCTGCGTGCACGCGAGCTACGCGCTGGCGGCCCGCGGCTTCGAGACCATCATGGTCAACTGCAATCCCGAGACCGTCTCGACCGACTATGACACGTCCGACCGCCTGTACTTTGAGCCGCTCACCTACGAGGACGTCATGGATGTTATCGACGTTGAGCGCCCCGACGGCGTCGTGGTGACGCTTGGCGGCCAGACCCCGCTTAAGCTGGCGCGCATGCTCGAGGAGAGCGGCGTGAACATCATGGGCACCAAGCCCGATGCCATCGACTTTGCTGAGGACCGAGAGCGCTTCGCCGCTCTGCTCGACAAGCTGGGCATCATGTACCCGCCGGCGGGCCAGGCCACCTCGTTTGAGGAGGCCGAGGCCGTAGCCGCGCACATCGGCTACCCGCTGCTGGTGCGTCCGAGCTACGTGCTGGGCGGCCGCGGCATGATGATCGCCTACGATGCCGAGCATCTGCGCGATTACATGGCCGAGGCTGCGCGCATTAGCCCCGACTACCCGGTGTATCTGGACCGCTTCTTGGAGGGCGCGATCGAGTCCGATGTCGACGCCCTGTGCGACGGCGAGGAGGTCTACATCGGAGGCATCCTGGAGCATATCGAGGAGGCCGGCATCCACTCCGGCGACTCTGCGACCTGCATCCCGCCGTTCAGCTTTAGCGAGAGCCTGCAGGCAAAGCTTCGCGAGACCACACGCCGCATCGCGATGGCGCTGGGCGTACGCGGCCTGGTCAACGTGCAGTATGCCATCAAGGGCGAGACCGTCTACGTGATCGAGGCCAACCCGCGTGCCAGCCGTACCGTGCCGTTCATCTCCAAGGCTACCGGCGTGCCACTGGCCAAGTGCGCGGCGCGTATCATGGCAGGCGATTCCATCGCCAGCCTGGGCCTGCCGAGCGACGAGCGTCAGCTCGATTGGTTCTGCATGAAGGAAGCCGTTATGCCCTGGGGTCGTTTCCCCGGTGCCGACGTTATCCTGGGGCCCGAGATGAAGTCGACGGGCGAGGTCATGGGTATCGCCAAGAGCTATCCCGAGGCATACGCCAAGACGCAGCTGGCGATTGACTACAAGCTGCCCGACCCGAGCGCCGGCAAGGTGTTCATCAGCGTGTGCGACCGCGACAAGCGCCACATCCTTTCGGTCGCGCGTATCCTGCGCTACCTGGGCTTTGATATCTGCTCCACCGAGGGCACGGCGCGCGTGCTGCACGGCGGCAACGTGACCTGCGAGGTCGTGGAGAAGATTAGCGGCCCGCACGACGGCGAGCGTCCCAACATCGGTGACCTGATCGCCGACGGCAAGATCGCGGTGATCGTCAATACGCCGTATGGCCCGGGTTCTCGTGGCGACGGCTACCTTCTGCGCACCGAGGCCGTGCGCCGCGGCGTGACCTGCGTGACCGCGATGTCCGCGGCCAACACGTACGTGAGCGCTATCGAGGCCGTGCGCGAGGACGAGCAGGGTCACGGCAGCGCCAACGACATGGGCATGGACGTCATCGCCCTGCAGGACCTGCCGCAGCACACGGTGTAGTTGACCTGGCCGGCCGGGGCGGGAGGGGCCGAGATTTCCCCCTTTCGCTCCGGCTGCAAGCAGAGTCGCTCAGGAGGAAACTCGGCCCCTCCCGCCCCGGCCTGCGGTGACTTGGCTGCACCGTGTGCTGCCGAAGGGGCTTTGCGCGATGACTAGGGCTGAATAGAAAATGAGTGTGGGCCCTGCCGTTCGAACGAACGGCAGGGCCCACACTAATAATTCAGCCAACGTACGTCATAGCAACCCCCGGTAGGTCGAGGGTGCCCCGCGGCGGTCTGGTGTTTTCATCTGAACGACTTTGCGAAGCAACCGGAGTGAAGATAAAGCCTGGCCCGCCCGCGAAGCGCCACAAAGACCGCAGGGACGGGAGCGGCTATACTACTCTCAGTAGTTAAGGGTCGCGGATCCGCCGCGTCACCGCTCTCAACAGGAGGTCTTTGTTTATGGCAGATCAAAAGCCGGTTGTCGGGATCATCATGGGTTCCAAGTCCGATCTGGGCGTTATGGAAGGCTGCACCGCCGAGCTCGAGGCGCTTGGTGTGCCCTATGAGCTTGTCATTGCGAGCGCACACCGCACGCCGGCGAAGGTCCACGAGTGGGCCTCGACTGCCGCCGATCGCGGTATCAAAGTGATTATCGCCGCCGCCGGCAAGGCCGCTCACTTGGGTGGTGTCGTGGCTGCCTTTACGCCGCTACCGGTTATCGGTGTGCCTATGAAGACGAGTGACCTGGGCGGTATGGATTCGCTGCTGTCGATGGTGCAGATGCCTTCGGGCGTACCCGTGGCCTGCGTTGCCATCAACGGCGCCAAGAACGCCGCCATCTATGCCACGCAGATCTTGGGCGCATGCGACCCCGAGTACCGCAAGGTTATCGAGAAGATGAAGCAGGAGATGGCCGACGCCTAGGCGTTCCGCCGTTTCACCGCAGTATAAGGAGAGCCATGTCCGACTATCAGGGAAAACGATTCAAGGCTTCTCAGATTCCCGATCCGTCGAAGCCGGGTGCTGCCCGTGCGGCACAGCAGGGTCGGACATCCTCTCCTCAGCAGCCGCGCGCGCCGCGTCCCGTAACGCCGATGTCCCATCATCGCCAGGATACGCCGGCTGCATATCGCCCTTCGTCGTATGATACGGCCAAGAAAGAATCGCGTTCTACGAAACAGTCGGGCGCCGCTCCGTCGAGCTATACCGAGCCGCCGCGCAAAAAGCGCCGCTCCGTTATCCCCATCTTGCTCATCATTATTGGCATCGGCCTAATCGTTGCCGCTGCAGCCATCTTTATCAATGCGCAGATCGGTTACAAGCAGGCGAGCGAGTCGTACCAAAAGATCGAAAAACAATATGTGAGCGACAAGGACGCCAGTGGCGTGCCAATTATCGACTTTAATGCGCTTGCCCAGACAAATCCCGAGGTTGTGGGTTGGATTTACGCGCCCGGCACCAACATCAACTACCCCGTGGTGCAGACCAACAACAACTCCAAATACCTCAACACGCTGTTTGACGGTACATCTAACGCGTCCGGTGCCATTTTCTTAGATAGTGATGACACCGCGCCGGGAATGGTCGACCAGCAGACCACGATTTACGGCCACCATATGAACGACGGATCGATGTTCAATGTGATTTCGGACACCACCGACCAGGCGACGTTCGACAGCATTGAGTTTGTGTATTACATCACACGGGATGCTACGTATAAGCTGCGACCACTGGCGACCAAAGTTGTCGAGGACACGTATGCCAAGGCGCGCACGCCCAATTTTGAGGGCGACGACGGGCTCAAGAACTACCTGTCCGAGATGCTTGACGGTGCCTCTGCCGTGGCGAGCGATGCCACCGATCGTGCCGCTTCGGCAACCAAGGTCGTAACGCTTGTGACCTGTCGTTCGTTATCGCTGAGCAACACGCGTGCTGTCATGGTGCTCACGCCGGTCGAGGAATAAGTTGTTCGAGAGTAGCTAAAAAAGCCCCGTTCCAAATTGGCTACTCGACGACGGTAAGGGAGAAATGATGCTCGAGAATGGCAAAACGATGCCTTCGGTTGATGCTTGGCTGCGCGAGGCCAAGGCCGATTCGTCGGCACCTGCGTGCGGTATGTATCTGACACATAACGGTGTGGTGCGCGCGACGTCCAAGGCCGAGGCGCGCGGTGTCGAGACCGATGGCGTGGCGCCGGGCCACAAGGTGGGCGGCATGGTGTTTGGCTACGACGCCAGCAAGGTACAGGCCGCCATCGAGGCGACGCGCGCGATGCCGGGTATCGGCTATGTGCGCGTGTGGCTGGCAAGCGGTGAGCTTGCCGTAGGTGACGACATCATGCTCGTGCTCATCGGCGGGGACATTCGCCCGCACGTGGTCGATGCGCTGCAGGCGCTCGTTGGCACCATCAAGAATGAATGCGTGAGTGAGGTCGAGCGCGAGGCGTAGAGGCTTGCGTCGATAGAAGGCTCGTTTATAAAAATGCCCGCCGGTACGTGTGATACCGGCGGGCATTTTGCGTTTTGGGCGCGGTTGGCGCTACACGCGCGTCGCATCCTTGGGGCTCATGGTCATGCTCTGGAAGCGGTTTTCCATAAAGTCATTATCGAAGTACTTGCCGTAGAACTGCGCAACGGGAATATCCGGTTCCGTGCCGTTGACGCGCTGATACCAATAATCGAGCGACTGCAGCGTCATAACGCCATCGACCAGCATAATGATGGTGAAGATGACGGTAGCCGAGTAGCGGCTCTTCCACGGAATCATGTTGATGAGCTTGAGCAGCCTCGGCAGCAGCAGCTTGATCCAGATGAGGCCACCCAGGCCCCACAGACAGGCGAAGCCCGTGCAGGTGCGTCCGCCCGTGAGGACCACGAGCGGGTCGGGCATACCGAACAGCGTTATGTGCGAGTAGCTCCACGAGACCACGCCAAACGCGGTCTGCATAAACCAGCCCACGAACACCTCAAAGCTGGCGCCGAGCAGGGCGCTCACCAGGAAAATGATGATGGGGTTCTTTTTATAGAAGCGGTTGAGCACCATGGTCATGAGCACGGCACCAAAGCCGTAGATGGGGCTGAAAGGGCCAAACAGCATACCGGCGCGGTCCTGGTAGACACCCGGATCGTTGACGGTCATATGCCAGATATCCTCCAGGACCAGGCCGAGCACGCAGCAGACAAAGAATACCCAGAACAGGTTGAAGTAGTTGAGCTTGATGTAGCCCTCGCCGGTTTCATCGCGCCCGAGCATGCCCTCGGCGGCGGCGTCGCGGTCGAGCATCTCCTGCAGGCGGCGCTGCAGCTCGCGCTCCTGGCGCAGCGTGGGGTCGACGGTGGCCGAAAGTGCGACGAGGATGCCGAGCTGGATGGCAGGGCGCAGCAAGAAGGGCCCGATGCCCTGGAGCATCACGTCAACCAAAAGCTCGACGACGGTAAACGCGATAAGGATATAGGACAGACGGGCGGCATTGCGGCGCTGGTTCTTGATGAGGTCAAGGCCAAAGATGATCAAGATGACGGCACTGGCAGCCGAGAGCATGATGCCGGCGACAATCAGTCCGACCGCGACGAGCGTGTTATCGCCGAGCTTGGCGGCGGCGTTGCCGTTGATGAGCGCGGTGATGACCTGCCACATAAAGGCGCCGACCGACGGGAGCGTGCCCACGCCGGACAGGATGCACAGGACGGCGTATACCTTAATGATGAGGGGGATCTTCTTGACCTCCGTGGCGCTGGGGACGCTGGGGTCGAGTTCGTTTCGATCCATACATAACCTTTCTCGTTTTGCTGTAGGTACAAGGATACGCCGCCGACCTGCCAAAAGACAGGACGAACGTCCCAATTGCAACAATGCAAGCCCCAACGGCGGGCAAGACGCGTCGCAACGGAAGTATGCGGGATCGTCGGCCCCGAGGCGCCTGCCCAATAAAATGTTTGGCTGCAAAACGGATTATAAGCTCGGTGGGCTTTTAAAAAGCGCTGTTCATGCGCGGGAGTGCTTGTCTTGCCGTGCGTATAATAGGGCAGGTAACGCCAAATAACGAGGCTCTGAGGGGATGCCATGTCTCAAGAAACCATCCGCGCGGCCGAGCGTGCCGCGGGACAGGTGAAGACCATGTCGACGTATGATCCGGACTCCGACCAGCTGCATGAGGAATGCGGCATTTTTGGTGTGTGGGCACCCGATCGCGATGTGGCTCGACTGACGTACTTTGGTCTGCGCGCGCTGCAGCATCGCGGCCAGGAATCGGCGGGAATCGCCGTGGGTGATGGCGGCACGGTTATGGTTCGCAAAGACCTGGGACTGCTCGATCGCGTGTTCTCCAACGCCGACCTGTCGACGCTCTCCGGCCAGCTGGCCGTGGGCCACGTGCGCTATGGCACTGCCGGTGCCAAGAGCTGGGAAGCCTCGCAGCCGCATCTTTCTACCATCAACAGCGTCATTATCGCGCTTGCTCACAACGGCACTCTGGTTAACACCGACGAGCTGCGCCGCCAGCTGATCGAGCTGGGCGTGCCGTTCCTCTCCAATTCGGATTCCGAGGTCGCGACTAAGCTTATCGGCTACTTTACTCAGCGTACAGGCCATCTGCGCGAGGGCATTCGCAAGACCATGGAGCTCGTGCGCGGCGGCTACGCCATGACGCTCATCAACGAGCAGGCACTCTACGCATTCCGAGATCCGCACGGCATTCGCCCGCTCGTGCTGGGCAAGCTGGTGGACGAGGGCCTGGACCAGGCCGATGCCGCATCCGTTTCGCAGCTGCCGTCGCAGGACGGCGCCGCGACGGTCGACTCCGCCGTCCGTGTCACGCGCGCCGGCGGCTGGGTCGTTGCTTCCGAGACCTGCGCACTCGACATCGTGGGTGCCGAGTACGTCCGTGACGTCCGTCCCGGCGAGATCTTGCGCATCAGCGCCGAGGGTCTGGTATCCGAGCAGGGCGTGCCTGCAGCCGAAGAGCCCGCAAACTGCATCTTTGAGCAGGTCTACTTTGCCCGCCCCGACTCCATCATGAACGGCAAGAGCGTCTATGCCTGCCGTTACGACATGGGTCGCCAGCTGGCACACGAGGAGCCCGTCGAGGCCGATCTGGTCATCGGCGTGCCCGACTCCGGCCTGCCGCCCGCGGAGGGGTATTCGCACGAGAGCGGTATTCCCTTTGGCGAGGGTCTTATCAAGAACCGCTACGTGGGCCGTACGTTTATCGAGCCCACGCAGGAGCTGCGCGCCATGGGCGTGCGTATGAAACTCAACCCGCTGCGCGACAACATCGAGGGCAAGCGCCTGGTCGTCATCGACGACTCCATCGTGCGCGGCACCACCATGGTGCAGCTCGTCAAGATGCTGCGCAACGCTGGCGCCAAGGAGATTCATATCCGCATCAACTCGCCCGAGGTCATCTGGCCGTGCTTCTACGGCATCGATACCGACGTGCAGTCGCAGCTTATCAGCGCCAACAAGACGGTCGACGAGATTTGCGAGTATATCGGCGCCGATTCGCTGGCCTTCCTTTCGGTCGAGGGCCTGCTTAAGGTCATGCCCAAGGGCGGTTACTGCGATGCGTGCTTTACCGGCCGCTACCCCGTGGCGATTCCCGAGAGCTTTGGCCGCGACAAGTTCATGGAGGGCTTTAAGCCCCGCAACCTGGACAAGCCGCTGCACGTTGATGACGACGCCGTGGTCGAGAAATACGACGATCGCAGCTGGGAAGAGGAACACGGCGAGGCCTAAAACCTGCCATGTAGGGACAGGTTTATTTTGGTAGGTTTTACCTGCTGTTTTGTTGATATGACGGCGCGCGTTGTTATGGCGCGCGCCGAAATGAACGCAACTATGAGCACCGTTTGGCGCCCGCGCGGCGCCACGGTAGTGGGAGAGGAAGGCTCAGATGAGCGACAGCAAGCATGTGACGTATGAGGATGCCGGCGTCGATACCGCCGAGGGCGGCCGCGCCGTTGACGCTATTAAGCAGATGGTTAAGGACACCAACCGTCCCGAGGTCATCGGCGGTATCGGTGGCTTTGGTGGCTTATTCTCGGCCGCCGCGCTTAAGGATATGGAAGACCCGATTCTGATTAGCGGTACCGACGGCGTGGGCACCAAGCTCGTGCTTGCCCAGATCATGGACCGTCACGAGACGGTGGGCCAGGACCTGGTCGCTATGTGCGTCAACGACATTTTGGCTTCGGGCGCCGAGCCGCTGTTCTTCCTGGACTATGTTGCCGTCGGTCACATCGAGGCCGGGCACATGGCAAAGATCATCAAGGGCGTGGCCGATGGCTGTAAGCTCGCGGGCTGCGCGCTCGTGGGCGGTGAGATGGCCGAGCACCCCGGCGTCATGGCTCCGGCCGACTACGACCTTGCCGGCTTTACCGTGGGCGTCGTCGACCGTCCCAAGATGCTCGACCCCGCAAACGTCCGCCCGGGCGATGTGATCCTGGGCCTGCCTTCCACCGGCGTGCACTCCAACGGCTACTCGCTCGTGCGCAAGGTCATCGGCGTCGACGGCATTAAGCCGGGCACGCCCGAGGCCGCCGCTAAGGCGGAGGAGCTGAGCCGTCCGCTCGAGGAGCTCGGCGGTGCTTCGCTGGCAGACGCCCTGTTGGCCCCCACGCGCATCTATGTCAAGCCGATTCTGGAGCTGCTGCGCGGTGGCGCTCCGGTGCACGCCATCGCCCACATCACCGGCGGCGGCATCACCGAGAACCTCAACCGCGCGCTTGCCGACGACGTTGACGCCGTGGTCACCCGTAACGGCGCCGAGATGGGTTGGGACGTTCCGCCCGTCATCACCTACGTCTCGCGCCAGGCCGAGCTCGCGCCCAATGAGGCATGCAAGACCTTCAACATGGGCGTTGGCCTGTGCCTGATCGTCGCCCCCGAGGACGAGGCCGCGGTGACCGAGGCTCTGGTCGCGCTGGGCGAGAAGCCGTTCCGCGTGGGCGAGTGCGTCGAGGGTTCCGGTAAGGTCGTGTACTCCGATGAGCGCTAACGAGCAGATGACTGCTGCCGCGAGCCTGGGCTTTGTGCCCTACACCCGTCCGACCGGCACCGATACGGCCGAGCCGCTCAAGATCGGTGTGCTCATCAGCGGTTCGGGTACCAACCTGCAGGCGCTGATCGACCTGATCGCCGCCGGCAAGCTCAACGCTTCGATTGAGCTTGTGGTGTCGAGCCGTCCTTCGGCTAAGGGTTTGCAGCGCGCTGAGCGCGCGGGCATCCAGACGCTCACGCTGTCCAAGGATGTCTATGCCGACCCCATCGCCGCCGACGAGATCATTGCGCACGAGCTGCTCGAGCGCGGTTGCGAGTATGTGGTCATGGCCGGCTACATGCGCATGGTGCACACGCCGCTGCTGGCGGCATTCCCCAATCGCGTGGTCAATCTGCATCCCGCGCTGCTGCCGAGCTTTACCGGCGCGCATGCGATCGACGATGCCTTTGCGCGCGGCGTCAAGGTAACTGGCGTGACCGTGCATTTTGCCAACGAGATCTACGACAACGGCCCCATCATCGCCCAGCGCGCGCTGGCTGTTGAGGAGGGCTGGGACGTCGATACGCTCGAGGAGCACATCCACGCGATTGAGCACGTGCTGTATCCCGAGGTCGTGCAGATGCTCGCCGACGGTCGCGTCCACGTGCTGGAGAGCGGCAAGGTCGCAATTGACGCGCCTCGCGGCTAGCGGCGCACAGTACAATTTAGCCGAGTAGTCAGGGTGGTCATTGGCGCCAAGGCGCGCGTGGCCACCTTTTGTTTTGGGTAGTCATCGGGAACGGTCTTTAACGACTGGTCATTCAAGAACGTCGCAGGTGACTAGATGAGAGAGGTGAGCGCATGGCGGATAACGAAGCACTGTTTACGCCTGAGCTGGTGTTTTTTGATTGGGAGTGTGCGACGCCGGATGAGGTGTTCGCGCGGCTTGAGGGCGAGCTTGCACCACGTGGCTACATTGCATCCGGTTGGCTCGACGCCGTTCGCACGCGCGAGGATGCCTATCCCACGGGTCTTGCCATGCCGGCGGCAAACATTGCCATTCCGCATACCGATCCGGGGTTTGTGGCCAAGCCCTATATCGCGGTGGTGAAGCCCGCCGCGCCCGTGACATTCAACGCTATGGCTGGCATGGGCGCTCCGGTGCCGGCGCAGATCGTCATCAATCTGGGCATCGCCGAGCCGGGCGGCCAGGTCGAGGCCCTGCAGGCGCTCATGAACATCTTTATGGACGCCGATGCCGCAGCCGACGTGCTCGGCCAGACCACGTCCCAGGGTATGGTCGACGCCATCCGCCGTCACTTCTAAGGTGGGGCTGAGTCGGCACTTGGGGACGTTCCTTTTAATATGAGCAGGACATTGTCAAGAGGCAAAATCGGGCCTGGCCCCAACGATATGGGGTCAGGCCCTCTCCCTATATCAACCCCTCCGCGGCGACCTCGGCGTGTCTTTCCGAC
>UQPF01000009.1 GCA_900542905.1 uncultured Collinsella sp. | reverse complement strand
GCTTGCCAGGCAAGCGTCGACTAAACGTGCAGCGTGCGCGGCCCCTCCCGACGGGAAACGAAAAAGCCCGGTTTAAAACCGGGCTCGAACAAACACGCCTATTGACAATGGCTTTCTCATATTAAAAGGGCATGACCTCGGCAGAAAGCAGCACCCTACTTGCCTACGGTCATGCCCTAAAGTGACACCCGAATATATGTGCAATTGAATAACGAACGGAATCCGGATGGCCATGCTCCCCAAAGGGATAACAACCCATCACATGTATTTATAGGCCCACCCGAGATGAACGTCAAGTGTAAATTTGCGTAATCCGCACCCTTGATTGGCAACTTCATCTGCGTAATCCGCACCCCCGACTGATTCTGAGTTGCGGTGAAATAGTTCCTGATGGAGCCAGCTGGGCCGTAAAACAGGAACTATTTCACCGCAAGTTATGGGGAGACTGGGCGTGCGGACGGCCCTGGTGAGCTAGAGGTTGTAGGTGACCACCTGGGACTCGGCGGGGTTGGAGGGATCGGACTGCTCCACGCGGACGAACTTGACCGTCACCGTCTTAAAGCCCGCCTTGTGCAGAACATCCGAATAGACGCGCGCCTGCAGGGCGTGCTTCTCGAACAGCTGGTCGGGTGTCTCATCCGGCGTGCCACCCGTCTTGTAGTCGATGGCCAGTGCGCGTGACGGATCGGCCGGGTCGGTCGCCAGTGCATCGATGGCGCCCTCGGCATATGCACCGTAGCGGGCAATGTCCTTGTCCTCGCAGCCCAGCGAAAAGAACGGCACCTCGGCGCGAACGCACGGCCAGGCAAGCAGCTCGGCACGGACCGCCGACTTGAGCCAGCGGTCCAGGGCAACGTCGAAGCGCTCGCGCTGCTCCGGCGTCAGGCGCCACAGACGCGCCAGCGCATCGGCACGCGCGGCGGGCAGCTCATCGGCACCCATCTCGATCAGCCACTGGCAGGCGGCATGGAACGCCGAGCCCAGCGCCATGGGGTTGCCGGCGGGCTCGACAGCAGCCACGTCCGCATCCGTCATCTCGGAACCATCCGACTCCGCATCATCGCCGGCCTCGTCCATGGGCACGTGTGCCTCGGCGGCACGGTCCTCGGACTCGGCATGCAGCGCCGCGGCAATTGACGAGTAGCTGTACGAATCGCGCGCCGGATACGGGCAGGTGCCCATGCGCACGCCCACCGCCTGGGGATACACGAGCTCAAACGCATCGGGCTCGGGGTCGGCAGGACCGGGAACGGCGGCGCGGGCATCCGCACCGGCACCCTCCGGCTCCGCATCGCCGCGGACAAGCCTGCCTTCGGCATCAAGCGAAGCATTGGCCTCAAACGACTGCTCGCCAAAAGCAAAGTCAGCCAGCGAGATGAGCTCGTAGTCGCCCGGCTGGGAGTTGTCGAACACCAAACGGTCGGCATCGAGCTGCGGCATGTCCAGGCCGTCCGTCGGCAGAATACGACGCAGCACGTCGTAGGTCAGATCGGTCTCGACATCGAAGGTCGGCGCGCACAGCTTGCCGCGGCTCACGCCGGCATCCATCGCCAGAATGACCAGCTCGCGCGCTCGCGTCATGGCGACATAAAGCAGACGAGCCCGCTCCTCGAGCGAAAGCTGCAGGTCGTCGTTGCGCAAGTGAGCAAATGCCTCGGCGGGAGAACCCGTCGCGCAGACATCCTCCATGAGCTCTGGCGGCAGCCACAGCGACGTGCCCTTGCCCTTAAACGCGTGCTCAAACTGCTTTTTGACGTCATCGCCCTTTACGAACGTGCCGTCCGCGAGTTTAACGCCGTCGAAGCGTGCAGGCAGTGCCACGACCTGCGCTCCGCCCTCGGCGCGACCCATCTGTGCCGCACCGGACGATTTGCGCACGCCAAAGCACTCCGCAACCGCCACGACCGGATACTCCAGGCCCTTGGACGCATGCACGGTCATGATGCGTACCGCGCCGTCACCCTCCTCGTTGAGCGCGCCCGGGGCTTCCTTGCCCGCCAGGAAGCGGTCAAAGGCCAGCGCAATGGAGCGCGGCGAGTTACCGAACTCGGCCTCGGCCTCAACCACAGCATCGAGCGCCTTGAGCACGTTGGCGGCAATGGCCTTGCCCTCGGGACCACGCTGTGCCAGACGCACAAACCAGCCCGAAGCGTTGACCACGTCGCGCGCGATCGCCGCGAACGAATCGCGGCCCACACGACGAAGCGCATAGCATAGCACCTCGCGGGCGCGCGTCACGAGCGGCAGGCTCTGCAAGCCCGGCACATCGGAATCGCTCATGATGCCCGCGTCGATGTTGCGGCGCGAGGTCTCCCCCGTCTGGTCGTCCAGCTTGGTCGCCAGCGCCAGGAACTCCTGGGCGCCGAGTGCAAACATCGGCGAGGCCAGCAGCGGCATAAGGCCCTGCGCCGTATCGGCCGGATTGGCGAGCGCGCAGACTAGGGCGCGCACCGTCTGCACCTCGGCTGCCTGGGCAAAGACCGAGCCACCCGCGATCACGCAGTCGAGTCCTTGGTCGCGGAAAGCCTGGGCATAGACGTCGGCGTTGGTCATGCGGCCCAGCAGCAGCACCATGCCGCCCTGGGGCTGACCGGCATCGGCAAGCGCGCGGAGCCGCTCTGCGATCGCGCGGGCCTTGGCCTGTGTGCGCTCCTGCGTACTGCCGCCGGCAACAAAGAGGGCCTGACGACGCGAGGCGTCTGCCACCAGCGTGTCCTTGCGGCCGTCGCTCGCCTCAAGATCCAAAAAGCCCTGCATCAGGCCGCCGTCGTCGCCGTCGAAGACGCGAGCCACATAGCGTAGCACCTCGTCGTGGCTGCGGAAGTTGCGCACGAGCTTAACGAGCTCGCCAGCAGGGGCGTCGGCCGCGGCAGTCGCCTCGGGCGCGGCAGACGAGCCCACCTTGCGCTCCTGGCGACGGAACACCTCGACCTCCGCCCCGCGGAAGCGGTAGATCGACTGCTGTGCATCGCCTACGGTACACAACGCGCGCTCCCCCGCACCCGTCAGGTAACGGATCAGGTCGACCTGCATCTGATCGGTATCCTGGAACTCATCGATCATGACCATCTTAAAGCGACCCTCGTATGCCGCTCGGATGGCCGGGTAATCGCGCAGGGCCTCGTAGGCCATGCGCAGCAGATCGTTGTTGTCGAGGGCAGACTGGCCGGCCTTGAGCGCGCGGTACTCAGCCTCTACAGCACGGGCAAGCCCCACCAGTGCCTCGAGCGCGGGACCGCCGCAGGCCAGCACGATATTGATAAACGCATCGGCGGCCTCTGCCTTGAGTAGCTCCACCTGCTCCTTAGGGAATGCCTTGCTCGCGCGCGGCATGGTGCACGACATCATGAGTCGCGCCGCATCGGCCATGGTCTTGCCGCTCGCCTCGAACGCGTCGATGGCATCGAGCGCCGTCTGCGCTTTTTCGGTCGCGGCCTTGCTTGCGCCCAACGCCGATCGATAGGCATCGGCAAGGGCCGAGGTGTCGGCCTGGCCGCGCGCCACGCGCACGTCGTCCATACCGCCCGGCAGCTGGCTCGAGAGCTCCAGCAGGTCGCGCACCAGACCCTTGATGGTCGTGCCGGCGCCAAAGGGACCGCCCTCGCCCGCCATGGGATACCAGGCGTAGAGGGCCTTGAGCGATGCCGCGAGCTCGGGGGCGGCATCGGGCGCCGTCGCGCGGGCCAGCACATGCTCAACAGCCTGATCCATAAGCTCATCGGTATCGGTAAGCACCGTGAACTCGGGATCGATGCCCAGCTCCAACGCATGCGCGCGCAGGATGCGCGAACACATACCGTGAATGGTCGAGATCCAAGCGTCGTCGACGGTCAGGGCCTCCTCGTCCATACTCTCTTCGATAAGCGCGCGACGCACGCGGTCGCGAATCTCGGCCGCGGCATCTTTGGTAAAGGTAATGGCGAGCACCTGATCCAGATGCTCGACAAACGGACCGGATTCGGGCGAGAGCGCGTAGACGATGCGGCGCGTGAGGGTAAAGGTCTTGCCCGAACCGGCGCCCGCCGAGACAAACAGCGGACGGTCGAGCGTTTTGACGACTTGCAGTTGTTGCGGCATCAAAGTCGAAAGATCCATGGTCTACACGTCCCTCCTTACAAACGTTCCTTCGTGGTTATACGAGCAGCGCGCATGCGCGGCCTGAGCCGACGTCGGGTCGACGGCGGCAACGTCGCCTGCCTCGAGTTCGTGCAGGCGCTCGGCGATGCCGGCCTCCACGCGATCGAGCAGGGCGTCGAAGTCCATGCTGCCACCCTCGCCGGGAAAGCCCTTCTTAAGCCCCGGGATGCGGCCGTCACCACGCTCCTCCTCGAGCAGCTCGGCACTCGCGGCGCCGCGCAGCGCCGGTTTGCCGCCCTTGGTCGAAAAATAGAGCGCCGCACGGGCATCCAGATCCAGCGCCCGGCGCATGGCCTGCGCATAGATAAGCGTCTGGGTATGGGGCGGCAGCCACCGCGGGTCGTCGATGGCGGCCTCGCCCGATTCCTCGTCGCGCACCGTGGGGTCGGCGAGTTTAAACTCCTCAACGCCCGTGCGATGCTTGTAGTCGATTACCACGGCGCGATTCTCGGCATCCACATCCACGCGGTCGATGCGCCCGCCGAGCGGCCAACCGGCATACTCGACCTGGAGCTCGTTGAACGCAAACTCCAGGTAGCGCGGAGCAAAGGGGGTGAGCGCCTCGGACTCGTAGGCAAGCACGCCCTCCAGCTGCGGCAAGATCTCAGCCACCTGGCGCTCCTCCACTGGAGAGAGCGGCACCAGCGGGCCCTCGGTACCGCGCTTGCCCGCATGCTCGGCCAGGGTCTCGGCAAAGACCTCGCGCAACAGCCCCTGCGCGCGCGGCAGATTCATGGGCGTCACGCGCTCCATGCCCTCCTGCGGAAGACGTGCATGCAAGTGCTCCAGCACGTCATGGACAAAGTTGCCCTTCTCCATGTTGCCAAAGCCCGCATCGATGGACTGAGGTTTGACGCGATACGAGACGAACCAGCACAGCGGGCAGGTGGAATAGGCCTCGATCTGCGAGGCGGACGTCAGGCGCGGCACGAGCGGCGCGCCCTCGCCCTCGCCATCGCGACGGCGCAGGACCAAATACGGCACGGCCTCGGCACTCAGATGCTGAGGGGCTTCACAGGTCACGCGCTCGCGCTTGAGACCTTCGCCTGCCGCGGGATCGAAGTCCCTTACGATATCGCCCTCACCCACGCACTTCGCCTTGTCGGCGTCAGCGGCCTTAGCGTCACCAGTGGCCTTAGCATCGTCAGCGGCCTTAGCATCGTCAGCGGCCCTAGCATCGTCAGCGGCCTTGTCGGCGTCAGCGGCCTCGGCGTGCGCCCGCAGCTCGGTCCACACGGCAGCCGGATAGCACTCGCGCGCCTGGCGATCGTGCGTCACGCGGGCGAGCGCAACCGGACCACGCGACGCTTGCATCGCACGGCCAAAGCGCACGCGCAGCAGGGCCGCAGGCTCAAGCGTCACGCCCTCGCGACCAAGGCTCGCCGTCAGCGTAGCCAGCGGTCCCTCCTCGTGCGAGAGCGGATAGCTGTCCAGATCGACATCGGCAAACAGCACAGCATCGTAGCTGCCGGGGCGCAGAGCCGCCGCATCGGCAAGCGAAGCAAAACGAACCTGAGCACGTGGCGCACGGTCAACCTCGTAGGTCTCGTAATCGTAGGCGGTACTACGCTTGTCCACCTTGGTGCGAATGCCATCGAGCACGGGCACGATCGCGGCCTGCGACACGTCGAGCGCGCGGGCGCCATTCATAAGGATGCCGATGACGTGGCGCAGCAGGGCCACCTCCGCTTGGCGACGGGCTTGGCCATCCAAGCTGCCCAGCGAGCGATCGGGCAACGCCTCGGCAACGGCAAGCATGGCCTTGAGCGCCGTCACGGGCTCGTCACGCCACAGCGCCTGGAACACGTCCGAGACCACGCACGGCACGTTCTTAAACCAGTTCTCGTCGCTCGCCGCCTTGCGCGCGCCCCTCACCTGGCCTTGGACGCTCTGCAGCAGGCTCTTAACGCCCGCGGTAGTCTTGCTGCGCGAGAGACGCATATTCTTATCGAAGGTACGGGCATTGACGGCATCAGCGCCCGAAAGCGGACTGTAAATCCAGTCGGTAAGCTCCGGCGCGGGCCACCACTCAGTCTTAGAAGCTGCCCCTTCGTCGGCGGCCTTCATACGCTCGATCAGGTTGGCGAGCGCCGTGAACTGCCTGCCCGCAATGGATTGAGAAAACGCCGTGAACTCAACTGTCTCGGCAGCGATATGACGAGCCGCCAGACGAGAGGCGAGCTCACCGAACAGCTGGGGTGCCCGGGCAGAAACAACGAGCACGCGTACGGGGTCGGCGGGCGTTGCAGCAGCCTTATCGTCCTTGGACTCCTTGTGCGTTTTCGCCAACTTATCGATGGCGTCCGCATAAGCATGGGCACGGGCATGGGGGCCGGCGACCTCAATAAAGGCAGGCTGAGCGGCGGTCCCGCAAGCGGCATCAGACGCGACGGCGTCCTCCCTCAGCGGCGCGGCCTCGAACAGCACACCGCGGGCATCAAATGCCGCGGCAAGCTCCTCGCGCATCGCCGCCTGCTCGCAGGCAAGCAGTACGACGACCTCTCCCCCATTGTTCGCCACGGCAGACAGCAGCTCGAGCAGGCCGTGCGTAAACGACGTGATACCGCGCACGCATACGGCGCGGGTGCACGCCGGCAGGTTATCGGCCAGGGCATCGGCCATAATGTCAGCCGCCTCGCAGGGCTCGACCATATCTCGACGGTCCAAACCGCGCGCATAGGCGCACAAAAGTTCAAACACGCGAGCCTCGGCGTCGCTTTTGGGCTTGGGCTTGCAAACGTTGTCGCAGCAACGCTCGGTGCCTGTCCCTGCCACACCCGGCAGCACATCGCGAGCCATACGCGCGAGCATACGCACCGTGCCCTGGCTGCGCGAAAGCGGCTGCAGGTCGGCGTCGTCGAGGCGCGCTACCATGTCCGAAAACAGCATCTGGCGCTGCAGGTTGTCGACGAAACCGCGCCCGTCGCCCAAAAGCTCCCAAAGCGAGCGAAGCCACGATGTAGGCGTCTTGTAGTCAATACCCAGCGAAACGCCGGCTTCCGCCGCATCATGACGGCACAGGTCGAGCTCAGCAAACGTTGGCGCCAGCAGCACGGCACGCCCGTGGCGGGCAATAAGGTCGGCAAGCAGCGCCGCCTCGGCATCGCTCAAATCCGCGCCGGCGTTGGTGGTATAGATTCGAACAGGCATGGTCCTCCACTCAAACCGTTCGCAATATTCAATGTTTCCATCCTACCCGCCCGCGCGGACAGATTTGCCCCACGCCAACAGATTTGACCCCTTGGAGACGGAGGAAAATGGATCACCGAGGAGGTCAGTCTAACCCAGCGATCCGTTTTCCTCCGTCCCCAAAGGATCAAAAAACCGCCCCCGAAGGGACGGTTCTGCGCAATTCGTTTGTTGCCGCTGGCCTACTCGCCATCCTCCAGTTTGATGAGGATCTTGCGATAGCCGCCGTACTCGCCGTTGAGTGCCTTTGAAACGCGGCTCACCGTAGTGGACGAAGCGCCGGTGCGGGCCTGAACCTCAACATAAGGCTCGCCCTCATCCAGATAACGCGCAACCTGCAGACGCTGCGATAGATCGCAGATCTCGCGCGGCGTGCAGATATCGGTCAAAAACGCTTGGATATCCTTCTCGTCATCCAAAAGACTAAATGCGTGGACCAGCTGCTTGACATCAGGCTTGTCAAACATGTTCTCGATATTCATCGATCACCGCCAAACCCGCCAAAAGGCATCGAAGTTGATACTGACATCGGGCATCGTTCGCCCGTTCTATGCAATAGGGCAACGCGTGTGGCTTTTGCCCGTAGCAGTTTAGCACACCACCAAACTAAAGCGACAAAACTCTCTGCCAGCGGCGCATTTTCTAGGACGAACGCCGTTTTGAAACCGAATGCGCACGTAAGCTCCACGAATATCTGAGACAATGGGCGGCCGAACAAGGCGGCACACCCGAGCGGCCGTCCAAGCTGCCGCAGCAAACCGCTTCACGCGACACCGACGCACCCTGCGCAAGAAAGGATTCACACCATGCGCTTTATGCTTAACTGGCTCTTTACCTCGATCGCCATCGCGATTGCCACGTTCCTCGTTCCCGGCATCCAGCCCTTCGGTTTTGCCGAGGCCTGGGTCTGTTTCGCCTTCGTGGGACTGTTCCTGAACATCGTCGATTCGCTCGTCAAGCCGTTCCTGACGGTCATCTCGCTGCCGCTCACGATCATTACGCTGGGTATTTTTCAGCTCGTAGTCAACAGCTTTATGCTCGAGCTGGCCAGCTATCTGTCGGTCAATCTGCTGGGCGCGGGTATCTCCATCGCCAGCTTTGGATCGGCCTTTATGGGCAGCATCCTGGTGTCCATCATGCGCAGCATCCTCGACAGCATCGCCGAGGGCTAAAACGGCCATTCCGGCCGCGCCCGTCTCAACAGCCCAAAACGAAGGCCGCCCATCGCAAAAATGGGCGGCCTTCTTATTTGCCAAGTCTCAAAGGGCGAGAGAATCTGCCATTTCCACCCCGTCCCCAAATGGCAGGTGGGCTAGATCACGTAGTCGTAGCCTTCGTTGGGAGCGACAAGTTGATCGAGCGTCACACCGTCGAGGTAGTCGTTGATAAGCTTGTCCAGGTTCTTCCACACGTCGAGCGTGGGGCACTCGTCAGAGCGCGAACAACCCTTGCAGTCGCCATCCAGGCAGGCGACCGGCGCCAGGCTGCCCTCGGTCAGGCGCAAGATCTCGCCCACCGTGTACTGCTCGGGCGGGCGCGTGAGCACATAGCCGCCGCCCTTGCCGCGCATGCCCGAGAGCATGTTGGCGCGCACGAGCGTAGCCAGAATATTCTCGAGGTACTTCTCCGAAATACCCTGACGCGCCGCAATCTCTTTAAGCGGGATGCGGCCTGTCGCCTGGTGCTCGGCCAGGTCGACCATAACGCGCAGGGCATATCTGCCCTTTGTGGAAACCAACATATATATATAGCTGCCTTTCGGTCTTTTAATTCGTAGAAATTCTAGCCGAAAAATTGGTTTTGAAAATACCTATTCCCGTCAAGATTGTTAATCGACTCGTAATAATCTTCTATTTCCTATTGCGTTACTAGGCTTTACTGTCTACTATGCTTGCCAACAGCAAAACGAACAACCTATAAGGTTTGTGGGTTTCGCTGCTACACACACCGTAAAACCACACGGTATCCAGTCATTTGAACACTTTGGAGGTTCACCATGAGCAATGTTTACACGTCCATCGATCAGCTTATCGGCCACACCCCGCTTCTGGAGCTCACCCACTTCGAGGCCGACGAGGACCTCAAGGCCCGTGTGCTCGTCAAACTGGAATACTTCAACCCCGCCGGGTCCGTCAAAGACCGCGTCGCCAAGAACATGATTGACGAGGCCGAGAAGGCCGGCAAGCTCGTGCGCGGTGGCGACTACACCATCATCGAGCCCACGAGCGGCAACACCGGCGTCGGCATCGCTTCGGTGGCGGCGGCCCGCGGCTACAAGGTGATCATCACCATGCCCGAGACCATGTCCGTCGAGCGCCGCAAGCTGATGCAGGCATACGGTGCGCAGCTCGTGCTCACCGACGGCTCCAAAGGCATGAAGGGCGCTATCGCCAAGGCCGAAGAGTTGCAGAAGGAGACCCCCAACAGCATCATCGCCGGCCAGTTTGTGAACCCCGCGAACCCGGCCATTCACAAGGCCACGACCGGCCCCGAGATCTGGAACGACACCGACGGCAAGGTCGACATCTTCGTCGCCGGCGTCGGCACCGGCGGCACCGTGACCGGCGTGGGCGAGTTCCTCAAGGAGCAAAACCCCGAGATTCAGGTCGTCGCCGTCGAGCCCGCCACCTCCCCGGTGCTCTCCAAGGGCCAGGCCGGCCCGCATAAGATCCAGGGTATCGGTGCCGGCTTTGTGCCCGACGTCCTCGACACCCAGGTCTACGACGAGATCATCCCCGTCGAGAACGACGACGCCTTTGCCACCGGCCGCGCCGTGGGCCACAAGGAGGGCGTGCTCGTGGGCATTTCGTCCGGCGCCGCCGTGTGGGCCGCCCTGCAGCTGGCCAAGCGCCCCGAGAACGAGGGCAAGACCATCGTGGCGCTGCTCGCCGACACCGGCGAGCGCTACCTGTCCACGGCACTCTTCCAGGACTAGAGCTCTCGTTCTTAGAACGAGTCCAAGGCACGCCGGTCTCCCCTCTCTTCTGGCAGCCTGAGCTCATCCCAACAGGGTGTCCCACAGGACGCCCGAACTTGCTACAATGTCTGCGGCGCGGAACCAGCCTCCCGCGCCGCTTTTCTTTTTTGGCCACATGCCACCAAGGAGAACCTCCCCATGCACAACAAGCGCGTGCTCGTCGCCATGAGCGGCGGCGTCGATTCCAGCGTGACCGCGTATCTGCTCAAGCGCCAAGGCTACGAATGCGTCGGCGCCACCATGCGCCTCGTCTGCCCCGCGCCCGATCCCGTCACGGACATGAGCAAAGTCGACCGCGACATCGCCGATGCAAAGGCCGTCGCCGAGCGCCTGGGGATGCCCCACCATGTGCTCGACCTGCAGCAGACCTTCGACCGCAACGTTATCGAGCGATTTGTGACTGCCTATCAGGAGGGGCTGACGCCCAACCCATGCATCATCTGCAACCGCCATATTAAGTTTGGCGCGCTGCTCGATGCGGCACTCGATATGGGCTGCGACTACATCGCCACAGGTCACTACGCCAAAACGAGCCAGGCGTCCGACGGAACCTGGCAGCTGCACCGCGGCGAGGACCCTAAGAAGGACCAGAGCTACTTTTTGTATTCGCTCACGCAGGAGCGACTGTCGCGCACGATCTTTCCGCTGGCTGGGCTGGACAAAGAGCGCGACGTGCGCCGCATTGCCGCCGAGCAGGGCTTCATAAACGCCAAGAAAGCCGAGAGCGAGGATATCTGCTTTATCGCGGACGGCGACTATGCGGGCTATATCGAGCGCCGCTGCGGACATGCCGCCGAGCCGGGCGATATTGTATGGCGCGACGGCAGCGTGGTCGGACGCCATAACGGCGCGCTGCGCTATACCATCGGCCAGCGCAAGGGCCTGGGCGTCGCGATGGCGCATCCCGTGTACGTAACGGGCGTCGACGCCGCCAACAACATTGTGCACCTGGGCGAGGTCGACGACCTGACGGCCACAGCGCTCACGGCCAATGACTGGATCTGGAGTGCCCCTGCCGACCACATGGAGGCAGAGCTCACGTCCGGCGGCATTCGCGTGGGCGCCAAGTATCGCTACCGTCAAAAGGACCAGGCAGCAACCCTTACACGTGGCGCCGACGGGCAAATGCTGCTGACTTTTGACGAGCCGCAGCGAGCCATCGCCCCCGGCCAGGCAGTCGTTATCTACCGCGGCGACGTCGTCTTGGGTGGCGGCACCGTTACGGCAGTTATCAAGTAGCCGCGGGATTATCGCCGCACGTATCGAAGCACTTCAACAGCGGCATTCACCTCGACAACGCGACGCTCCAGGCCGCGGCGAATGGACTCGAGCCGTCCCTCCGCCGTGGCCCACTTGCTCTGCGAAAGGATCTCAATCGCCTCACCAACAAATCCGTCGAGTCGCGATGAATCGAACCAATCGAGCGAGTCGGCAAGCGCCAGCTGGACGGAAGGGTCGGGCCCAAACGGCTTAGCGGCAAACCCAAACTCCCCAGCTGCGAGCGCGGCAGTTGGTACGTTGTACCACAGGCAGTTGCCGCTATCGAACAGCGGAGCAGGTTTTATCTCCAGGGTGTCGACATTGCGGATGATGCCGAAGTTTCGCCAATGGCGGTCGCTGTTGGCCAAAAGGGCATCGCAAACGATCATCTGCGACATAGACCTTCTCGCAGCAGTCTCGTCTGCTCCATGCTTACCAAGGAATCGGCAGTACCGGTCGTACGTCGAGCTTCCTCGCTGGCCTCCAAGGGCGTTCTTAACGTAAACAGCCGGAACATATTCCTCGCGGCCGTCAAGAAAATCCTCGCACAGGCACACGGGGCCATTGAACATGCGCTCAACCGCGTAAGGAACAAACTCCCCCTTGGAAAGCAAGCGGCGATGCAGAGCCGTTGCAACCGCCTCGTTAAAGGGCCGTTGGTCGTCCACGCCGCATCCCTTGACCAGAACGCGAGCGCCGTTGCGAATCATCCACGATTTAGGAAGCTCGCCCTCGGATGTGTTGTCGGGATTTTTAAGACCGATGCCCTCCAGCCAACCCGAACGCCCCTCGGGCGTCGACCGCTCAAATTCATTCTCGAAGTAATTGAGGTTTCGCCATTCGAGCTCATCGCATTCTGCCGGTCGCAGCCAATAGCAATCCGAAAGCGAGAGACCCAGGCACTGAACCGGCACCTCAGCGCCGTTGACAATCCCCAGCTCGCGGTAGCGCGAGATAAGCCCAGGGCGAACATCGGGCACCAATCGATGCCCCCACCACGCGTTGAGCTCCCGCTTATTCACCGTTGGAGAAGAGCTTGAGCACGTGCCAAACGGCATTCGTTGCGCATCGAGGACCTCCGCGATTTCGAAGGGAAACTCGCGCATCGTATCAAATGAGACATGCGCGACCTCATGGTCGGCCGACATCAGCGTAAACTTGCGCCCCACATCGGCTGCAGGACGGCGTCCTCGTTTGCGGACCTTTTGATAGGCGATCGCAGAATTGTACTCGACCATCTTCCGGCCGCCCACAATATCGCACACAAGCGTCCCCGATGCGGAAAGTTGCGATATGCGGGCTTTCGTAACGCCCAACAGGCGGGCGGCATCACCCATAGTTAAGTACTCAGATGTATCCATATGCCGTATTACCTCGTTAAGTAATTTACGCTTTAGTTAATAGATTACATACATCATAATACTAAACGTCCTAAAGCGAAAAAAGGCCCGAGAAATCGGGCCTTAGCGATTGGTCAACTGAGTCGCAAGCTGCTCCCCTAGCGCTGCACGTAGGCGCGGACGAGCTCGTAGGTGTTGCGCACGCCGTCGATGTGGCTGCGCTCGTAGTTGTGGCTCGCGTACACGCCGGGGCCGATCAGGCCATGGCGAATGTCGTAACCGGCCGAAAGCGTGGCCTCGACGTCGGAACCGTAATGCGGGTACACGTCGATGGCGTAATCGAGCTCCAACTCGCGCGCGATATTAGACAGCGTGGTCACCAGGTCGTAGTTGTAGGGGCCGCCCGAATCCTTGGCGCAAATCGACACCATGCGCTCGGTGCAGCCCAGGTCGTCTCCCACGCAACCCATGTCAACGCTGATCATCTCGCGCATGTCGGCCGGCACAAAGGCGCCGCCGTGGCCGACTTCCTCGTACACGGTAAAGAGCAGCGACACCTTGCGCGAAAGCGACACCTCGCCGTCAGCAACGGCGCGGGCCAGACCCAGCAGGATCGACGCCGACAGCTTGTCATCCAGGAAGCGGCTCTTAATGTAGCCGCTCTCCGTCACCGTGGTACGCGGATCCATAGCGATGATGTCGCCGGTCTGAATACCCAGCTCGAGCACATCGTCCTTGCTGTCAACGTTCTCGTCGAGTAGGATTTCCATATTCTTCTCGACGGTCTTGACCGGCTCGTCGGCCACATGCGCCGAAGGCTCGGTATTGAGGACCACGCCCGTGTACACATTGCCGTCACGCGTGTAGACGGTGCAGTTCTCGCCATCGGCCGTAGACCACTGATGCCCACCAAGCGTCGTGGGACGCAGGCGACCATTGTCCTTAATGGAGCGCACCATGGCGCCCAGGGTATCGACATGGCTCGCCAACACAAGCGGCTCACCCTCGCCGCCAAGCTCAACCAGCACGTTGCCCTTATTGGAACGCTCGGGGCCAAAGCCCATATCGCGCAACGTTTCCATTAGATAATCAGTCGCCGCACGGGTATAGCCCGTAGGCGAAGCAATCGAGGTAAGCGTCTTCAACTGGTCAGTAATATAGGAGAGCGTAGAATCCATCTTGGACACCAAAGTCACCCTTTCATATCGAATTAAACCCACAGCAACAATACCACCGCGAGCCATCTATTTTACCTAGCGAGATGATCCATCGAGCTCCCCAGAACTGCGCCCGCCACGATAACGAGCCGGCTGGCCCTGCCCGTTAGCCCCACGATCTTTCCGCAGGACGGAGGAAGCCCCCGCCGCACGAAGTGCGCAGCGGGGGCTTCCGACATGTCCGAGGACGATTGTGGGGCTAACGGGCAGGGGCCCGCCGAACCAAGTTAGGCAGCCGGGCAGATCTTCTTGAAGAGCTCGATGACGTCGTCGAGCGTTGCCTCACGCGGGTTACCCGGGAAGCAGGCGTCGGCCATGGCGTCCTTGGCCAGGACCTCGATCTCGTCAGCCTTCATGGCCTCGCAGACGTGCGGGATGTTCACGTCAGCAGAGAGCTGCTTGACGGCGGCGATGGCGGCGTCGGCGGCCTCATCGGTGCTCATGCCCGTGGTGTCAACACCCATGGCAACGGCAACCTTGGCCAGGCGCTCGGCGCAAACCGGCTTGTTGAACTCCATAGCGATCGGCAGCAGCATGGCGCAAGCGACGCCGTGCGGAGTGTCGTAGTGGGCAGACAGGGTGTGAGCCATGGCATGGTCGATGCCCAGGCCGACGTTGGAGAAGCCCATGCCGGCGACATACTGGCCAAGAGCCATACCCTCGCGGCCGGAGCCGGGCTGACCAGACTTGGCCTCGGCAACGGAGTCGCGCAGGTTCTCGCTGATCAGCTTAATGGCCTCAAAGTGGAACATGTCGGAGAGCTCCCAAGCACCCTTGGTGGTGTAGCCCTCGATGGCGTGGGTCAGAGCATCCATGCCGGTAGAAGCGGTCAGGCCGGCGGGCATGGAAGCCATCATGTCGGGGTCGACGACGGCGACCTCGGGGGCGTCGTTGGTGTCGACGCACACGAACTTGCGGACCTTCTCGGGGTCGGTGATGACGTAGTTGATGGTCACCTCGGCAGCGGTACCGGCGGTCGTCGGCACGGCGATGGTGAACACGGCGTGGTTCTTGGTGGGAGCAACGCCCTCGAGGCTACGGACATCGGCAAACTCGGGGTTGTTGATGATGATGCCGATGGCCTTAGCGGTGTCCATGGAGGAGCCGCCACCGATGGTCACGATAGCGTCAGCTTCGGCGGCCTTGAAGGCCTCGACGCCGTCCTTGACGTTCTGGATGGTGGGGTTGGGCTTAATCTCGGAGTAGAGGCTCCAAGCGATGCCGGCGGCGTCGAGCTCGTCGGTCACCTTAGCGGTAACGCCAAACTTGACCAGGTCGGGATCGGAGCAGACGAAGATCTTCTTGTAGCCGCGACGCTGGAGCTCGCCGGGGATCTCCTTGATGGCGCCGGAACCATGATAAGAAATGGTATTGAGAACGAAACGATTAGCCATTGATAGCCTCCCATCGTGTGCGGGGCACCCATTACGCCCCGCGCTGCAAGTTCCATCCTAACGCTTTTGAAACAAAAAATGCATGAGAACGTCAAAAGTGTTAAAGCGTTTCAACATAATAACGGAGTCCTAGTCCTTCCCTCCCGACAGCAGCGAAGGCTAGATTATAGGAGCAATCGCCCAAAGAATACGACCAACTCAGTCTATAAATTGTTTCTGTTTTAGCAATATATGTTTGACAATACGTTTATAAAAGGATACTTTATAGCAAACATCTTAGTTCACTAAATAACATTAGTGAAATGAAAGAGGCGGTAGAGATGTTAGTTCTACCTATAAAGACCCTCTTGGGCCACTACATTTATGATGCCAATCGAAACGAGATACTTGCAGTAAGCAAAGATCTCTTCAATTACATCTCAGAAGTCCAAGCAGGCAAAGTTTGCCACGCCTCCTGTAAATCAGACCAAGAATTCCAGTTACTACAATCATGTGGCTACTGCTGCGATTCGCCGTTGCAGGATATCGCTTATCCATCAATTGACCTTTTGAAAGTTAAGCTGGAAAGAAATATACGGATGCTAACCCTTCAGCTGACTCAATCTTGTAACTTCCGATGTGATTACTGTATCTATTCCGGAAACTCCTCATACAACAGAGCCCACAGTCATAACTCCATGTCCATTTCGACGGCAAAACATGCAATCGAATTCTTTAAGATGCACTCGATCGACAACTCAAACCCGGTCGTAGCATTTTATGGAGGAGAACCTCTCCTTCGATTTAATGAAATTAAGCTAATTACTCAATATGCAGAGCAGGTATTTGAAGGAAAACACATCTCATTTCGAATTACAACTAATTGCTCTCTTTTATCTGAAGAAATGGTTAAATTCTTCTTCGATTCTGGGCATGAATTCTATTTGTTAATCAGTCTTGACGGGCCGCAGCAAATCCACGATAAGTCTAGGCATTACGCTAATGGCAAGTCCTCATACCAAACAGTTATAGACAATGTTCATATGGTTTTAGACAGCCATCCTGAACGCAACAAATATGTTCATTTTAATGCCGTAGTCGACACGAACAACATCTATAAAACAGTCTCTTCCTTTATAAATGATAAAGATATCGAAGATTGCGATGTTCAATTCAACTACCTGGAACGCAACGGACGTATCGCCCCCTACAATGACGAGTTCTCAAGTCAGCTAAATTACGCCTTATTTAAAGCAAGAATTATGGATGAGCGCAAAATCGAAAAAGGAAACCGCAACGATAGGCTCGCTTCATATACGCTTGCAAACATCAACCAAAACATAAAGCGATTTGCACCTTCGAACATCCCAGCAAAAGCTATACCCGGTGGCCCATGCGAACCAGGGGTTACGCGTCTATTTGTGACAACAGCAGGAGCGCTTCTTCCTTGCGAAAGGGTCAGCGAAACAACGAAGGAAATGTATATCGGCACATTGGATTCAGGATTTGATTTAGGTCAAATTGAAAAGATAATCAATGTTTCAAAGCTGACCAGCGATTCATGTAAAAAATGTTGGGCATTTCAGCTGTGCACCCAATGCATAAAAAGCGCAGATTGTGAAGGAGTAATAAGCCCTGATTACAAGCGAACAGCATGCGACAATTCAAAACGAATTGCCTTTGACCGACTTAATCAGAAAATACTTCGCTTTGAGCTTCATAGACATGAAGTGTCCATTGCAACAGCTCTAAAAAGGAACAAGCGATAAAAATCATGAAGACAATCGGACTTATATCTTTCACAAGAGCTGACTATCCTCTTCTGATTGGATTGCTAGGAAATGGCTACAATATCCGGGTATCAACGCCATGCGGCATTCTACCGGACGGCCTAGATGTCGCCAACCTTGTGAATTGCAAAGAAATTGGCATAAGAAATCGAATTAACTATGTAACGACAATCGATGAATCAGACCTGGTTGTCGTTTTATCGACGAAAGAAAGCGCCGCAGGACTCGTAGAATTTAGTAAACACGCTGAAACCTACGCTCATTCTGTAAATAAGACGGTTGTCAGCCAACTCGCCGCTGAACAAATCGAGTCTAGCAAAAGCGACATGCAGGAATTAGCCCTGATACCAAAAATTGTTGTCGGGAATCTATATACACCCGCCAATTCAACAATAACGTTCAGTAGCATCGTTAGCGAGATGAGAAAGCACCATCCCAATCTATGTGCGTTGAGCTTCAATCCTTTAAATGAAATCTGGGGCTGCAACACCCTTAGTTTTGATGGTGGCCAATCTGCCGTCATCAAAATGAATGAGCAGATCAACCTCATCATTGAGAATGATAAATCCGACCTAGCTCTATTAGAGACGCCCAATGTGCTTATGAAATACAACGACCACATTTTCGGAGATTACGGATTGGGGTCGATTGCTGCATGTCGAGCTTTCTGCCCTGACTTAGCCATTATCAATATCCCATACACGATAGCCGACTACGACATAATGCTAGGGCTCATGCCCGTAATTGAAACGCTTACGCAAGCAGAGAAAGTTCAATTTGAAATTACAAACGAAGTACTTGACGCCACAGAGGGGTTGGAGACGCATGAATTTCAAATAAGCTATTCATCTAGCGATAAAGCTATTCAAGCAGCAAGAGAACTTCGACTAAGAGGAATACCCAGTTTCTCAGCCAGCTTAGATCCAGAAGAATCATTACTATGCTGCAAGACAATCGAGGACGAGTTGTTTGATTTCGATCTTGGGGTACTGAAATGACAGCATATTGTAAAGATGAAACCATCTACGCAGAAATCGAAAAAGCAATAAGCAATATTAGAGATTTGGATTTGGCTCAATTTGATCAAGATCTAAGAAATCAACGATTGACCAATTCCCCATTCAGCTTGTCCTCATCGGATCTAGTTCGACTGCTAATTTTTCTTGAAAGCAGGTTTTCTGTTTACGTTGAGTACTCGTCGATTGAAAACATAGGGTTCAACAGTGTTGAGGAGGTGAAGAAGGTAATAGAACAGTCAGAAACAATCGAACAATGGGAGGCAAATCATGAGAAGTATTCGACCATTTAACATGCATGCAGTAAATAGCGTCATTCATTTTATTAGAAATTGCCCATGCGGTTATTGCAGCTGCATGTACTGCAACGTACTGCGTAATTCTCCGCACGAAGCAGAAGTCGGTTCCAATGCGATTGAGGCGATGACGCGTGGTGGCTACTGGTCCTAAATCGAGCAAGACAGCTACAAACGAATATCGAATCTCAATTGAAGGTAACCCTTATCCGCATGCTCTAGCTCTCACCAACCCAGCGGGAGACAACCTCAACATCAAAAGACATGGGTTCACGGGTCCACTAGGACAGCTATTGAGTCTTAAATACACCGTTTATGACGATACAAATGAAAAGCTCTTTACTGTCGTCGACGGTGGCTTTAGTAACATGCCCAGGGTTGCGCTCGTCATCGAACATAAGGAAGTTGCGGTGTTCGATTATGGCCTAAACAGACTTGAGATGAAGTGCATAACGAACATACCGAATTACTCAATAAAAGGTAACTTCCTTTTTGGAGATTACGATATATTCAGCCAACGGGAAGTGAGGGTATCTTCAGTTACCGTTCTTCAATGTGATAAACAATCGTGCTTTAGCATACAGGTTTTGGATAAAGCCGAATTAGCTGCCGCAATTGGCATACCCACAGCCATTGCCCTTCTTAGAGCTCGCATTGAAGAGCATCTCGAATAACTCGCAAATAGCAGTTGGTAGCAACGTTCAGGAGCTAGATAGTTTTTTCTGGCTCCTGAAACTGTATTACATAGTCTGCAAATTGTTCAAAACCATGTCCATGATCCGCAATGATGACGATACGCTCTTTCATCTCCTGTGCAACCACCGCCTTCAAAAAGGATATCGAAGCATTATCTAAATTGTTGCAAGGCTCATCCAAAATAATAATAGAATAGCTGCTCAGAAAGGCCCTACAAAGTAATAGAGAAGCCAGTTCTCCGCCAGACAAATTGTGTCCCCTAGTTCCAATGATGGGATTGGCTTCAAATAATTTATCGAGGCTAAAACCCTTCAAAAGATAGATGAGTTTTTCAGAGTCAATATCTACAAGACCATAGTAAAGAGCCTTCCTGAAAGTTCCCCCCATTATCAAATGTCTTTGCGGCATAGTTGCGCAGGGTAGCTGGATTAAAGTCAAGCCATCGAAAATGACAGTAGACTCATTAACACACAGTCTGCCGGCAACTGGCGACAATAATCCATTCAATACTTCCAGAAATGAAGATTTGCCACATGCATTAGGGCCGCTTACTAAAACCAGACAAGGTGCCTGTATCGTGCAATCTGGAGTTGTTATCCTCTCATTAGTTTCGCTCGACGAAAACGAGAGACTGATTCCTTTCCAACTAATTCGATCAGCGTGATCGAAGCATATCAAATTAGGTTTTCCAGCTTCCAAATGACGACGTAATTCCAAGACACGGCGCAACGACCTAAACGACGGCTGAAGCTGAGCCCAACAATTCAGAACAAGAGGAAAAGGAGAATAGCATAGAAGCACAAGTTGATAACTCTGCACCGCAATCCCGACCGTCAGCCCGCGCTTTAACACAAGGAAAATAAGCAGCAGAACTGAAAGCAAGCCAGTAATGATGTTGCCAGCGTTAACTATTTCAGTTGCCAATCTCGCAAAGACACTCTCCTCAACTCGAGAGTTCCTGCAGGCTTTAAGCATCTTTTTATAGCGAAGTAATTCCAAGTTAATTGAACGAGAAATTCGAATGTAAAGTCGACAATTTATTAGCTGGGCTAAATAAGCAGAACCCCTCGCCTGGGCCTCCAATGCCTTTTCGCTCTTAGCCGATAGCTTACTAAGAGCGAACGGATATAGAAGCGAAATAAACAATGCCGAAACACAAACAGGGATCAAAAGCAACAAAGAGATATTAGATAGCGCCACAAACGATGCCAAACCCGTCACTAGGCACGGAAGAAACGCAGTTGTAAATATTCCAATCATCGGCTGTAGGTTCCCAGCCTCTTCAATGCGCGATAACAGGTAGTCACTGTCTTTTGCTAAAACTAAGGGCCGCTCTAAAGCACGGCGGGCAAGCAATCTATAGAAGCAGTTAGCGCCATCGGAAGCCAATTGCTCCGCATATTTTGATCTGAACAGGTTTGTCACCAGCTCAACTGAGAGCAATACTAGCAGGCCTAACCCAATGTATAAAACGTTACGATAATTAGAGCGAAGCAGGCCATAGTCTATAATCAACGATTCAGCTTTAACAACAGACAGCTCCACCAGGGCAGATAAAATGCAGAGCACCATCAACTTGATTACTGTCGTCTTATTTTGAATAAAAAGCTCTGGCATATGTCCATCCCCTCAACTAATAATTATAGCTAGAAAGATGGCATTTTTATTCTATAGCCTCAAGCCGCACGCTTTGCTGACGTCAAATCTTGTCATTACAAACATGCACCTTAGCGCTTAAGACTCGTGGACTGCCAGTCAGCTATGATGCGGGCCCATTTCCTGTGCAGGTCGCGTTCGCGGTCGATAAACATGATGGCAAACGCGATAAACAGCAGCACGCTCGCCACCGCAATGGCGTGCAGGCCCATGCGCTCAATACACCAGTTGCCCAGCACGGCGCCAAACACAAAGGTGAAGATCACGCCAAAGTACAGTGCGCCGTTTTCCAAAAAGCCGCGCTTGTGGGTGATGATATAGTCGTCCACGTTTTGCAGGGCGTTGCGCAAGTTGCCGATGCACATGGTCGTAGCGATGCCGTGTCCATGAATCTTGCGGAAGCTCTCGACCTGCATACCGCAAGCAAACGAGGTAAGGCAGTTGGCGAGCAGGTTGAAATCGCCACCGGGGATAAAGCTCACGCCCAGCAAGATGACGGCTTCAAAGAACACCGTCACCTGGCGCCAGTGAATCACGCTGCCAAACCGCTCGTGTACCAGGTCGGCAAGCATAATGCCCACGGCAAACGACACCACGGGGAAGAAATAGCGTCCCGCGAGCGCCCAATTGCCCTCCGAGATGCTCACGCCCACAAGCAGGATGTTGCCCGTCTGCGCGTTTGCGAAAACATGGTCGCGCCCAATGTACGAATACACATCCATAAAGCCGCCGGCGAGCGCCAGGATAATGCCCAGTTCGATGGACTCCGATATCTGTTTGGCACGCTGCATCGTCGTGCATCCTCCTTGTTGACGACCCTCTCGTGCGTTGGCGGAAACATAGCCGCCGTTCATACTGTAACCCATTGACAACATGGCGTGCGCGCGAGACGGCCCCTTCGACACGGGGATACACAGTCTGGAAACAAACGGCGGGAGAGGCGCCGACACCCGCATCGACGCGCCGATCCGCCAGCCAATGTACTCCACCAGTCTTTTTGGCGCCGCCCCAAAAAGACTGGTTACAATTACGTGCAGCATACTAACAATGGGAGGAATCGTGGCAAAAAAGCCCCAGGACGCTCAGCACAACCAGCACGGCAAGCATGCCCAGCGCGGCCAGCAGCAAAAACGCAGCGGTAAGGCGCAGGTCACGGCCACCCCTGCCACCCGGGCCGCGCACACCCAGGCAGCGTCCTCACGCCCCTGGCGTCCGGGCCGCGACAAGTTCCTCCCCGTCAGCCGCGCCGACATGGATGCGCGCGGTTGGGACCAGTGTGACTTTGTCTACATCTGCGGCGACGCCTACGTGGACCATCCCAGCTTTGGCATGGCCATCGTCAGCCGCGTGCTCGACGCGCACGGCTACAAAGTGGGCATTATCTGTCAGCCCGACTGGACCGACCCCGCCAGCATCACCGTGCTCGGCGAGCCGCGCCTGGGCTTTCTCGTCAGCGCCGGCAACATGGACTCCATGGTCAACCACTACTCGGTGACCAAGCATCGCCGCCACACCGATGCCTACACCCCTGGTGGCGAGGAGGGTCACCGCCCCAACCGCGCCGTCACGGTCTACGGCAACCTCATCCGTCAGACGTTCAAGGACGCCCCCATCATCATCGGCGGCATCGAGGCGAGCCTGCGTCGTCTGGCCCACTACGACTACTGGCAGGACAAGCTCAAGCGCTCGGTACTGCTCGACTCGGGCGCCGACATCCTCATCTACGGCATGGGCGAGCACGCGATTGTCGAGATCGCCGACGCGCTCGACGCGGGACTGCCCGTCGATCAGATCACCTATATCAACGGCACCGTCTACCGCACGGGCTCACTCGACGAGGTCTACGACTACGACCTGCTGCCCAGCTGGGACGACCTTACCGCCGACAAGCTCAACTACGCGCGCAGCTTTAATGTGCAGCAGCAGAACATGGATCCCATCACCGGACACCGCCTGGTAGAGCCCTACCCCAACAGCGTCTATGTGGTGCAGAACCCGCCGTCGGCGACGTTAACGACCGACGAGATGGACGAGGTGGCCGAGCTCCCCTACGCACGCGATTGGCATCCCGACTACGACGCGGCGGGCGGCGTGCCGGCCTTTGCCGAGATCAAGTTTTCCATTAGCTCCAACCGCGGTTGTTTTGGCGAGTGCTCGTTTTGCGCCCTCACCTTCCACCAGGGTCGCGTACTGCAGATGCGCAGCCACGACTCGATCATGCGCGAGGCCGAGCTACTCACGCACGATCCCGAGTTTAAGGGCTATATCAACGACGTGGGCGGACCGACGGCAAACTTTAGCCGTCCTGCCTGCGACAAGCAGCTCAAGCACGGCGTGTGCAAGAACAAGCGCTGCCTGTGGCCGAGCGTGTGCAAGAACATGGTGGTCGACGAGAGCGGCTACACGCAGTTGCTGCGCGACCTGCGCCAGCTGCCGGGCGTCAAAAAGGTCTTCGTGCGCAGCGGCATCCGCTTTGACTACACCATGGCCGATGTCTCGGACGAGTTTTTGCGCGAGCTGCTGGAGCATCACGTCTCGGGCCAGCTGCGCGTAGCGCCCGAGCACGTGAGCGACGCGGTGCTCTCCGTGATGGGCAAGCCGAGCCGCGCCGTCTACGACGCGTTCTGCCGTAAATTTGAACGCCTGAACCGCGAATACGGACTCAAGCAGTATGTGGTGCCGTACCTAATCTCGAGCCACCCCGGTTCAACGATGAAGGAAGCTGTGGATCTTGCCGAGGCCGTGCGCGACATGGGCTACATGCCCGAGCAGGTGCAGGACTTCTACCCCACGCCGTCCACCATGTCGACCTGCATGTACTACACCGGCGTAGACCCGCGCACCATGGAGCCGATCTATGTGGCACGCGATCCGCACGAAAAGGCCATGCAACGCGCGCTGATTCAGTATCGCAAGCCCGAGAACTACAAGCTCGTGCGCGAGGCGCTGGAAAAGGCCGGCCGTCGCGACCTGATCGGCTACACCAAGCATTGCCTGATTCGTCCCGTGCCGCCGCGCCCGGGCGAGACATCGGCCAACGGCGGACATGGCACCGGCAAGAAAGGCGGCAAACCGCATGGCGGCGGCGCCGACAAGGGACCCAAAGGCAGCAAGGGGCACGGCGGCATGTCGCGCGCGCAAAACACTGCCGGGCGCAACCGTGCAGCTCAGGGACGTCAAGGCGCCAACGGAGGCGGACGCCGCAACTAGGGCAGCGGTGCGCTCGCTGCATCCATCCCACACGCGCGGCGCAGCGACCGCATTGCCTCAACGAGGATGACGCCGGCGATGGCGACCGTAATTGCCACGTCGAACGGCGTGTTCACAAACCAGAGCAACGTCATGAGATACGACCCGGCATTAAAGGCGAAGTGCAGCAGGATCGTGTAGCGGAGCTTTCCGGTCGTCACGAGCACCCAACCAAAGATGAGGCCAGCGGCACCCGCGTAGCAACCTTGCACCCAATTCATGTGCATAAAACCGAAGATTGCCGCCTGCAGCACAATCGCCGCGGTGATACCCCACGTGCTCGGGGCCGCCCAGGGCACCATGGCGCCGTCCTGCGCACCCGCACGACGCCGGCACTTCCAAAGTGGACGGCACTGCGGATTAAACGCTCGGAGCGAAAACTCAAAAATAATGCCGCGTACCAGCAGCTCTTCACAAAATGGGGCGCCGAGCACCGTAGTCAGGACGGCGAGATAGCTGGTGTCGCCCATGCCTGTTTCCTCGACAAGCTCGCTGTAGTCGGCCGCAGCCTCGGGCAACAGCGACAGCACGGCGTCGGTCACGTAGCCAACGACCACCTGCAGGGCAAGGCCGATCACGATAACGCAGGCGATGCGCTTCCACGCCCCACGCGCTCCCCCGCCGAGCGGATGCGCGCTTTGCCGGCGTGCCATAAACGAGCGCGGCCACAGATAACGCCACCACAGCAGCGCCATTAAAAACGATGCCGTCTGCGCGACAGCCTGAAGCAATTGAATATCGAGGTCGTCAATCGAAAAGCCCATGAACACCGATGCGACGCTCAGAGCGGAGAACAAAACCACGCTCAGGGCGATATCGGCAGCGACGACGCCAAAACAGGCAAGCGCCCAAATCATCGCATTGAGCATGCCAACCTCCTCCCGACAGCTAGTCATTTAAGAACGTCCCCAACGACTAGTCATTGGGGACGTTCTTTAACGACTAGCCGTTGGGGACAGTCTTTGCCAAAGGCCCCGTTGGGCGAGATGTCGAACGGGAAGGTGCCGCAGCGATTGAACGCGGCGATAAACATGCGGATGGCGTTGGACGGCGTGGTGCCCACGAGCTGGGTTGCCGCCGCGAAGGCTGCCTTCTCCTCGGGCAAGACCTTCGCGACTACGGGGGTCATGTGTTCTGCCATGGCGCTTCCTTTTTGAAACGACGGTAGTGCGGATAGATGCGGGCCACGCGGCTGGGCGACGGGCTGTGAAGGCAACCCGATTGGCCCGCATCCGGAGTTTGTTTCTGCGGCGTTGGTATTACTTGGTATCCCTAAGTATTACCCCTCAGATAGAATACCACACCCGACCCCATGGGGACGGAGGAAAACGAATCATTTTGTTGCTGAGTTAGTATTTAGAGCGTGATGATATCCGAGATATCGAGGGCCTGAGCATCGGCGGTGTCGTGCGTGGCAAGCAGGAGCATGCGGCCGTCGAGCAAGTCGAGCACAGCGTCGGCCGTCACATCGCGCGCGGCGGCATCCAGGCCGGTAAAGGGCTCGTCAAGAATCACTGCGCCGCCCGGGCACAGCAGGGCTCGAACGATCTCGACGCGACGGCGCTGCCCGCCCGAAAGCTCGGCCACGCGAGCATGCACATCGACCCCCGGCACCAGCAAGCGCAACAGGGCCGCAGCACTCGAGGCGTCCACGCGTGCATCGGCGCACACCAGCACGTTATCCAGCGCCGAGGCGGACTCGACCAAGCGTGCATCCTGAAACACCATCGAGCACGGTGCGCACTCCCCTGCCGCAAGGGCAAGGAGCGTCGACTTACCCGCACCCGAGGCGCCCATCACACAGATACGCCCACCCGCGGGCACGTTGAGCACCAGTCCGTCGAGCGCCGGCGCCCAGGGCGCGCGATCGCCCACGGCAAGCGCAAGCTCCGCCGCAGCGCCATCGCCCGCAGCCCTCGCTGGTCTGCGCAGCCCATGCCCATGCGCCCGCACGGCCGCACCCCACGCCACGGGCCCCGAAACCCGCAGCAGCCACATCAGCACGCGCTCACACGCCCACGAGGCGGCAACGACCAGCACGGTCCAAGCCAGCAGGTCGGCCGTCTCAATCAAAAGCTTCGCCTGATAGATGCGCTCACCCACGGTGCCCACCGCCATGCCGATCAGCTCGGCTGCCACACCGGCCTTCCAGCTCATGCCGATCACGGCACGCGCACACGAAAGCACAAACGGCAGGACTTCGCGCCAGGTGTGGGCGCAAAACAGTCGCCAGCCCCGCACGCCATGCAGGCGGAACATCTGCTCCAGTGGCTTATCCACCTGCGACAAGCCTTCGACCAGTGAGAAATATACGCCCGGCAGCGCCATCAAAAAGACCGCCGCGATGCTCACACGTGCCGACCCCAGCCAAATGAGCAGCAGGACCACCACGCAGGCAACCGGTGTCGCCTTTACAAACGACAGCGCCGGAGCCACCAGGCGCGCAAACGCCCGCGACCGTGACGAAATCCCGGCAAGCACGCCGCCACACACCGCGGCAAACACCAGTCCGCCCAATATTCGCGCGCCCGAGCCCGCCAAAATCGCCCAGGTACCGACAGCGCATACCAGCCGCAACAACGCCGCCACGACAGCACCCGGCCCCGGCAAGATCAGCGGCTGCGCCACCAGCGCCGCCACCAGCATCCACGCGGCAAGCCAAAAGGCGGCGACGGCACCTGCTGCCGCCACCGCCTTCATACGCTCTGTCATTTGTCGAGCAAACGCGCGCACGGGCTACTCCATGTAGTAGAAATCGTCAGCCGGAAGTTTACCACCCACGGCACTCGCGTCCGCGTCGGACAGCACCTGCAGATACCCGCTAAGTGCCGCCTTCATATCCTTGCCCGTCTGGCAGACAAGCATGCACCCGGGAATCGCCTTCTCGGCGATCTTGGCGTTATCCACGATGCCGGCATCGACCACGGCCTGCGCCCAGTCTGCTGGCGCCGCATTGACAGCCTTAACGCTCGCCGCATGGCAGCTCAAGAACTCCGCCACGGCCTCGGGATGTTCCTCGGCAAACGCGCGGCGCACCACGGTCACACCCGTCAGCAAGCGCGAGCCCGTGTCACCCGCCAGCTCATCCCACGCATCGGTCAGGCTTACCGGAGCCGACAGCTTGCCTTCGCTCTTTGCGATGGCAGCTGTCTTGAACGGCTCCGGCAGCACGCCCACGGCGGACGGGTCGGCAAGCAGGGCCGACAGCACCTCGGTGGGCTCGCTCTTAAACTCGAGCGTCACCTGGCCGGTCAGGCCCGCGCGCTCCAGCAGGTAGTTCATGACGTACTCCGGCGTGGTGCCTTTGCCCGTCATGTAGACGGTACGACCCGCCAGATCACCAAACGAAGTAACGTCCGCGTTACCCGTCACCACGTTCAGCACGCCCAGCGTGTTGATGTCGATGACCTGCACCGCGCCCTCGGTCTTGTTGTAGAGCACGCTCGCCACGTTGGCGGGCACCAGGGCAATGTCGACATCGCCCTGAATCATCTTGGGCACGATCTCGTCGGCCGCGGCGCTGATCGCAAAGTTGAACTCGTTATCCGTGGCACCGTCGGCCGCCTGGTCCATAAACTGCACCAGGCCAATCGAGGTCGGTCCCTTGAGCGAGGCGACGTGCACCTCGACCGGCTCCGCAGCAGCACCGGCGCCGTCCGTGGCAGCCGAGCCCGCGGCGGACCCGGCACCGACAGCCCCGCCGCCACAGCCCGCGAGCGCAAGCGACAACGCGCCCACGGCGAGCGCCGAGGCAAACCCCCGGCGCGTCATCTCAACATCAAACGCGCGCATCGTTAGCACTTCCCCTCGTTAGGCATCGACCAGGCGTGATGGTCGGTATGCAGCAACTCCTCGGCCAGCGGCGAGAGCGGCGCGCCCAAAAACTCGCGGTAGCACGCCTGAACATCGGGGTTCTCGTGCGAGAAGCGAATGTCCGCAGCGGCATCCAGCCCCCAGAGCACCTGGCCACGCTCGGCCGCCAGTTCACAGCCGTCGTGGATGGGCTGACCGCCGCCGCCGACGCAGCCGCCCGGGCATGCCATGACCTCAACGAAGTCATAGCTCACACGGCCGTCGCGAATCGCGTCGAGCAGACGCGCGGCGTTGCCCAGCCCGTGTGCCACGGCGACGCGCACCTTGGTGCCATCGATATCGGCCACGGCTTCTTTCCAGCCGTCCAGGCCGCGCACATCGGTAAAGAAGTCGGCGTCGGGATTCTTGCCCGTCACCAGGTAATATGCCGAGCGCACGGCGGCCTCCATCACGCCGCCCGTGGCGCCAAAGATCACACCCGCGCCCGTGCCAAAGCCCAGCGGCGTATCGAGCGGCTCCTCGGTAAGCGTGTCGACGCTCACGTGGCTCGCGCGAATCATGCGTACCATCTCGCGCACCGTCAGCGCAACGTCCACATCGGGCACGCCGCCCTCGCCCACCATGCTCGGCAGCGCACACTCGGCCTTCTTGGCCGTGCACGGCATCACGGACACCACGAACAGGCGCTCGGGCTCCACGCCCAACACCTTGGCGTAGTACGTCTTGGCAATGGCGCCGAACATCTGCTGCGGCGACTTGGACGTGGACAGGCTGTCGACAAACTCCGGATAGCGCGCCTTCACAAAGCGCACCCAGCCCGGGCAGCAACTCGTGAACATGGGCCAGCCGCGGCTGTCGCCCTCGCCCTTGGAGGCAGCGCCCAGGCGCTCGAGCAGCTCGGAGCCCTCCTCCATAATGGTGAGGTCGGCCGAGAAGTCGGTGTCGAACACGTACTCAAAGCCCACGCGGCGCAGCGCGCAAGCTAGGCGTTCGACGGTAGCCTCCTTGCGCGGAATGCCGAGCTCCTCGCCCCAGGCGCTACGCACGGCCGGCGCAATCTGCACCAGTACGATCTTGTCAGGATCGGCGAGAGCATCGAACACGGTCTCGGTATCGTCACGCTCGCGCAGGGCGCCCGTCGGGCAATGCGTGATGCACTGACCGCACGCGACGCAATCGGTCTTGCCGATCGGCGCACGTCCGCGGGTGCCCACGGCGGTATGCGTGGCGCGGTTGGTCAGGTCCCAAATCCCTAAGCCCTGCACGCTCTCGCACACCTTGATGCAGCGCATGCATTTGATGCACTTGTCGTTATCGCGGATGATGGGGAAATCGAAGTCCCAGCCCTCGCGCGCCAGGTGCTGCTCGTACGGCAGATAGAAAATGCCAAGGTCGTTGGCGATGGTCTGCAGGTTGCAGTTGCCGCTGCGCACACAGCTCGTACAGCGCGAGTCGTGCTGGGACAGCAGCAGCTGCACGTTGGTGCGACGGGCCTCGCGGGCCTTGGGGCTGTTGGTATGGACCACCATGCCGTCGAGCACGTAGTTGTTGCAGGCGGCAACCAGCTGGTCGCAGCCCTCGACCTCGACCACGCACACGCGGCAACCGCCGATCTCGTTCAGATCGCGCAGGTAGCACAGGGTGGGAATCTGGATGCCGACGGACTTGGCCGCATCCAGGATCGTGGTGTGCTCGGGCACCACGACCTCGCAATTATCGATCGTGAGCTTGACCATGTTGAGTGCTCCGCTTTCGGTGTTGTCGCTGACAGTGGTTTTGTTGGGCTCTACCATTCCAGGTTCCTCCCTCCGCGGAACGCGCCAAAGCCAAAGTGGTCGCAACGCAGGCAGCGGCTTGCCTCCTGGCGTGCCTCCTCCTCGGTAAGGCCCTGCTCGACCAGATTCCAATCGTGGATGCGCTCGCCGGCTTCGCGCTCGCCCAGCTCGCAGCGGCCGCACTCGTGCTTGCCCTTAAACTGCACGGTCGGCAGCTCAACGTCGAGCTTGATCTTGTGGTCAAAGCCCAGATAGCGGTCGATATTTGCCGAAGCAACGCGGCCGGCGTTGATGGCACGGATGACGGTGGCGGGGCCGGTCTGGCAGTCACCGCCGCTAAAGAGGCCATCGAAGTTAGGCACGGCGCCATCCGAATCGGTGACGACGCGACCCCACTTGCAGGCAATGCCCATCTCCTCAAACGGCTTGGAATCGATGTCCTGGCCAATGGCCACAAACACGCGCTCGCAGGGGATGACACGCTCGGGCGTAGCGGCGGCACGCGGGGCCGGGCGACCACGGCGGGGCTCGCCGATAATCTGCGGTTGCACGCGCAGGCCGCACACGCGACCGTCCTCGCCGGTCTCGATGGCGAGCGGGGCCGTCAGCTCCAGCACCTCGCAGCCCTCGGCCTGGGCGCCGGCGATCTCGGCGTCCTGGGCCGTCATGTCGCAGATGCGACGGCGGTAGACGATGCTTACCTTTTCGGCACCGCAGCGCACGGCAGAGCGAGCCACGTCCATGGCAACGTTGCCGCCGCCGATGACGCACACACGCCGGCCGCCCAGGTTGGGCAGCTCGTCGTCGCCGATGGCACGCAGCATCTTGACGGCCGACTCCACGCCGAGCGCCTCTTCACCCGGAAGGCCGAGCTTTTTGTCGCTGTGGGCACCGATGGCCAGGTAGACGGCGTCGAACTCGTCGCGCAGACGGGCAAGCTCCTCGCCGTTGACGGAGTGGTCGAGCTCCACGTCGATGCCGGAGCTCAGGATCCAGTCGATCTCGGCCTGTAGGCGCTCGCGCGGCAGACGGTAGCTGGGAATGCCGTAGCGCAGCATGCCGCCCAGGTGGTGACGCTGCTCAAAAATCGTCACCTTGTGGCCCATCACGGCCAAATAATAGGCGCAGGAAAGGCCGGCCGGGCCGCCGCCGATCACGGCGACGCGCTTACCGGTGTTGTCCACCACATGCGGCTTGTGATCGTTGAGGTCACTGTGCTCGACGGCAAAACGCTTGAGGGCGAGGATGTTCATGGGGTCGTCGACCATACCACGGCGGCAGTGCATCTCGCAGGGATGCTCGCACACCAAGCCGCAGACGAGCGGCAGCGGATTGTTCTTGCGGATGACCTTGACGGCGTCGGCATAGCGGCCGGCCTCGACCAGCGAGATGTACCCGGGAATGTCGACGTGCGCCGGGCAGCCCGAGACGCACGGGACGCGGGCCTCGCGGTCAAAGCCGCAGGAGTGCTCGCGGATGTGATGCTCAAAATCGTCACGGAAGCCGCGAATGGCCGTGAGTGCCATGGCGCCGGCTTCGTAGCCGATGGCGCAGTCGCTCGAAAGGTAGATGGTGCGGGCCGTGCGCTCAATCAGGTTGAGCGTGGACTCATCGGCGCGCCCTTCGAGCACATCGGCGAGCAGGTCGCTCAGCGCGCTCAGGCCCACACGGCAAGGTGTGCACTTGCCGCAGCTCTGGGTGGAGCACAGGTTGACGAGCGCTGCCGTAAACTCAACGGGACACGGGGCGAGCGAACTCACCGCCAGACGACGTCCGAGCGCATCGTGCAGATCGTCCATGACGGCCTGAGCGTGGCTGCGTTCCATTACGTGCAGTCGTGCCATAAAGATCCCCTCTCACATGGCAGCCCGGAGGCGAGGCCGGGCGAAATTGCTACACGCACAACACTGACCTAAAAAGTTGTTAGGTCTCCACGCAGTTCGGCAGGCGGCATGAAATGTCACCCTCAGCGGTGAAAACGAACATTTCCGCAGATAAATGCCATATTTGATAAAACGCGTTACCAAATGACAATGCCCCGTCCACGCAATCACGTGGACGGGGCATTGCTCTAGGTATGCGGTCAGCGACCCTGTTGCTTTTACTTAAGCTCGGGCCAGTAACCCTTGTTGGCCTCGATCATGTCGTCGAGAACCTCCTTGGCGACCTTCATCGACGGCACGGTCTTGTTGAGCGTAAAGGCCTTGAGCGCCTTCTCGTACGAACCCTCGATCGTAGCCTCGACCACGAGCTTCTCGGAGTTCAGCTGCTGCATCATAAGACCTTGCTGGAACAGAGGAATGTTGTCGCGGCTGATGACCTCGGGGCCGTTCTTGCCAATGTAGGCAGGCAGCTCGACCATAGCGTCGTAGGGCATGTTGGGGATAGCGCCCTTGTTCTCGCAAATGACCAGGAAGCGCTGCTTGGTGTCGTTCTTCAGAGCGATAGCCAGGTCGGCAATCCAGTCGCCGTGGCTGCCCGCATAAAACGTGCTCTCGTCGATCTCGCCCGTCTTCTCGTAGTGATCGATACCATCAAAGAGGTTCTTCTCACGCGTCTCCTCAACCTCGTTAGCACGGGTGCGCTCGGGGTTGGAATGCTCGACGAACTCCTTCTGCTGCAGGTAGTAGTTCAGGTACGTGTTGGGCAGGTACTCCGGGAAGCACTCCATGATCTCGTACTCGCCCTTCCAGACGTAGTACCAGCTGCCCTTGGTGTGGCGGTTCTGCTCGGGGTGCTCGTCAGTGGCCTCCTCGGGCTTCTTGGACATCAGCGAGCCCATGCCCTTGAGGTACGAATCGGGCAGCAGAATCTCGTGCTCCTTGATGTACTCGCGCAGCTGCGGGAGCACCTCCTCGCCCTTGTGGCGAATCGAGGTGAACCAGCCAAAGTGGTTGAGGCCAAAGTAATCGTACTCGACATCCTTCTTGTCGATATCGAGTGCGGCGCAAACCACGTCGATGATCGCGATCGGCATGTCGCAGATGTTGATGATGCGAGCGTTGGGACGCAGCACACGGCAGCCCTCGGAGACGATGGCAGCAGGGTTGGAGTAGTTGAGAATCCAGTAGTCCTTCTTGGCGTACTTCTCGACGTCATCGATCAGCTCGACCATGGGGAAGATGGTGCGCATGCCGTAGGCAAGGCCGCCGCAACCGCAGGTCTCCTGGCCCACGCAGCCATGGCGCAGCGGAATCTTCTCGTCCTGCTCGCGCATGGCGTAGCCGCCCACGCGCATCTGGGCAAACACGAAGCTCGCGTCGGTAAAAGCCGTCTCCTTGTCGGTGGTCACCGTGAGCTTGATGTCCAGGCCGAGGTCCTCGTGCAGAATCCAGTCCACGAGCACGCCGATCTTGCGCTGGCGCTCCTCGTTGATGTCGTACAGACGAATCTCGTCAACGTCGAGTTCGTCCTTGCGCAGAGCGATGGACTTGACGATGCCGGGGGTAAAGGTGGATCCGCCACCACACAGAGTAATGATCATTGTTTACTGCTCCTTCTCAATTGCGTTTTCGACCTTGTCGCGCATCTCGGCGACCTTCATGCCAAAGATGATCTGGATATTGTTGCCGTTGCGGTTGATGCCGCTGTTGGGCACGTGGTTGATGAGGTCCTCATTGATGAGGTCCGGGTTCTTAACGTTCACGCGAAGACGTGTAAAGCAGTTCTCGAGCTCCTCGATGTTGTCCTTGCCGCCAAGACCTGCGACCAGGTCGGCAATACCTGCATCGACGCCATCTGCGGGAGCTGCGGCAACAGCGCCCTGCTTCACCGCGACAGACGCGGCGGCCTCGCCCTCGGCAACGGACTCGGCGAGCTCGGACTCCTCCTCGCGGCCAGGCGTGTGGAGGTTGAGCTTCTTAATGAGGAAGGTGAAGAGGAAGAAGTACAGCGCGGCGTTGACGACTCCGAGCACGAGCATCATCGGCCAGTTGGTCTTATCGACACCAAGAACCAGGTTGGAAACCACGATGTTGATGATGCCGCCTGCCGTCGAAGCGGGCACGGAGAGGACCTTGAGCAGGACCAGGAAGATACCGGAAAGAACCGAGTGAACGACAAAGAGCACGGGAGCGGCAAAGACAAAGAGGAAGTCCATGGGCTCGGTCACGCAGGAGAGCACGGCGGTGATGATCAGCGGGATGATAACGGCCTTGGTCTTATCCTTGTTCCCCTTGTAAGCGGTGAAGATAAAGGCGAGACCGATACCGATGTAGGGCCACAGGTTGTTGAAGGTGTAGCTGTTGAAGTAGGTGCTATCAGAGAAGGGCTGGCCCGTCATTGCCATCTCGGCGACACGGATGGGATAGGCGCCGGCGATAACCTGATCGCCCAGCGTCAGGGTGCCGCCCACATCGGAGAACTGGAACGGGGTGTAGATGAGGTGGTGCAGACCGGTGGGAACGAGCAGCTTGTTGAGCATGCCGTAGATGAACAGACCGATGTTGCCCGACTCCTTAATGATGCCGGCAACGGAGGAGATGGCACCCTGAACCGGAGGCCAAACGATGCAGAAGCCAGCGCCCATGATCCAGGAAATGATGATCATGATCAGGAACGGGAAGCGAACGCCCGAGAACATCGAAAGAGCAATGGGGAACTGCTTGTTCGAGTACTTGTTGAACACGGCACCGGTGATGCAACCAAGAATGATGCCGCCAAACACGCCGGTATCGAGCACCTGAATGCCCATAACGGTGCTCTGGCCGGTTCCGGTAAGGCCGAGCATGCCGCTCGCTTCGGCAAGAGAGCCGGTGGCGTTGAGCACGATGTTGTTAGCCTGCAGGAACAGGAAGAACGACATCAGGGCGATCAGCGAAGCATGGCCCTTGTTCTTCTTTGCCATGGCGCCGGCGATGCCCACGCAGAACAGAATCGAGAGGTTGTTGATGATAAACATCAGCGACTGATAGACAACGGCGCCCACAAGCTGGAACGGACCGGAGCCCAGCACAGGGATCACGGCGCAGATGGTCTTGTTGGTCAGAATAATGCCCACGATGAGCAGAATGCCGGCAACCGAGAGATACATCATCGGCTGAACGATTGACTTCGCGAACACCTCCAACGGCGCTTTGAAATTGAACTTCTTTTTTGCGGTCATAGCGGTACTCCCCTTCCTTTTCCGCAAATTGAGACAGATGTGCCCTGGACAAGGCCATAAGCCCTGCCTTATATCAATCGATGTGTGGGCACGTTATGCCTAGAGACCAGGTTCTCCAAGCAGGTTAACAATGTGATACGCGAGATAGCTCTTCTCGGCATCGGTAACGACAACGTTATAGGTAGACGCTAAGTGGTCGGCAATTGACTCCGCGCACGAGAATGCGCACGGATACGCCGTTTCATCGATTCGGAACAGCGCGTCGCCATTGATTTGCCCGGCCGCAGGATCGAGCGCCCGCTGTGCGAAAAACTGCAGGTGACGAACGAAGCGTTCATAAGGCAGCGAGGTGTCATCGAGGGTCGTGGCATAGCGCTCGGAAACAATCGCGAGCACGTCGCGAACAAGCTGGACCGAGATGATAAGACGGTCGGAGCGTTGCGGCATGGTGGCGTTGACGATATGCAGCGTGATAAAACCCTGCTCTTCTTCGCTCATCTGGATGCCCATATACTCCTTGACAATCTGCAGCGCACGGCCCGCAAGCGCATACTCCTTGCGATAGAACTGCTGGATCTCGAGCAGCAACGGATTCTCGCAGGAGACGCCCTTGCGCTCGCGCTCCAAAGCAAGGCCGATATGGTCTGCGAGGGCAATGAGGATCTTGTCGTTGATATCAACATTGAGCTCCCGACGGAGCATCTGAACAATGTCCTCGGCAATCACGAGGTTGACGGTGGGGATGGACTCTAAAAGATGTGCCAAGCGGTCAATCGTACGCGAATCCTGAGAAGTGCCCTCCTGCAGCGCATAGGTCTTTTCGACCGATGCGTCATCGATAGCGTCGCCGGCATGACGGCCAAAGCAGAGGCCTCGACCGATGACAATGAGCTCGGAGCCATCGTCCGAAGTGACCATTGCGACGTTATTGTTGAAAACTCGCTTGATAACCACGGTACCCACCACAAGAATTTACTCGGAAAGCCAGACGACAGGCTCTTTAACAGCAACAGGGCCGGAAGCGTGCTCACGAAGAGTCGAGTTCTCCGAACGTTCGCACACGATAACGAAGACCGTGGGATCGAAGCCGGCGGCGCGGACCGCGTCGAAATCGACCTCGACGAGGGCCTGGCCCGCGTCGACATGGTCACCCTGGGCAACAAGCGCATGGAAGCCCTTGCCCTCAAGTTTAACAGTGTCGATTCCGATATGCAGCATCACCTGAGCAGAGCTGTCGTCGGACATGATGCCCAGTGCATGCTCGGTCGGGAACAGCGCCGCGACGGTACCGGAAACAGGAGCGCACACCGTTCCCTCTTGGGGAACCACGGCAACGCCATCGCCCACGGCACGGCTGCTAAAAGCGGGGTCATTGGTATTTTCTAGATGAACAAGCTCGCCGGAAACGGGAGCGAGGATTTCGAACTCGGAAGTTGCAGTCTTCTGCTCATCCGAACCGCCCATCAGGCGAGAAAAGAAACCCATGGTGGCATGTCCCTTCATAAATATAGCCCAACCAAAATCAAGCGAATGCGTCCATAGAGACACATCCGTTCAAAGACTTTGGTTAGGCCCACGTCCGAGGGACTCGGTAACCTTCCGCATTTCTTTTTACGGGAGTTATTGTAGACAAGCCCAAAGCCAGAACAATCATTATGACCGGTGAGCGGTATTTTTTCTTCGATAAACGGTATTTAGGCGGCACTTAGGGACGTTCCTTTCCCGCCGGCACCCAGGGGCACTCCTCACTCTGGTGCGTTGGGGACAGGTTTGTTTGCACCAGGTTGGTGCAGATTAACCTGTCCCCAACGCACCAATTTCGTATGCACTAGATGAAGGGCTCGCATTTCTTCCGCACGACGCAAGCCTTGCTCAGCATCTGGGAAACAGCGGATAGCTTGTTGGGATCAAGCTTGCGAGCGCCTCGCGGACATACGGCAATGCAGCGCATGCAGGAGATGCACGCCTCGCCAGCTGCTCGCTTGGGGTCGCCCTTGTCGATAGCACAAACGGGGCACGCCGCGGCGCATGCACCGCAGGAGACGCAATCCTCTGTTGCCTCGGGTGCCATGCGGTGACCTCCGGCTTGTTTATAAGGACGATTGCCAGGAATAGAGGGCTCGGATGCATCCTCAGTCAACAGCTTTTGCTGAATTTGCTGCGCAAACTCTGCGAGCTGCGCCGCATCCTGCGCATCCGGTCGCCCAGCAGCAAACTGACGAGCAACGGAATGCTCAGCAATAGCAGAAACCGCTGCAACCACCCTAAATCCGGCGCGCTTCGCAACGTCCTCCAGCTCTACGAGCGTGTCCTCAAACGCGCGGTTTCCGTATACACAAACCAAAACAGCCCGAGCCCCGTTGCCGCGCACCATGCCCAACCGGTCAGCCACCACAGCCGGGATTCTACCGGCATACGCCGGCACAGAGATTACGGCCACGTCGTCCTCAGTCATCGAGACAGCGCTGAAATCTAGCCCGCTATCGGTCAGATCGACGGTAACGGTATTTTTGTCCAGCGCCCCGGCCACAAGGCCAGACACCTTCCGCGTTCCACCCGTCGGACTAAACACAATTTCGAATACGTCCATCGAGGCACCCTCCCCCTACGCCTGGCAACGCGTCAAGCCGTTTTCACATCCAGCCAGAGTATACGGTACGTGGGATCCCCGTTTTGGTGCACCAAACACCCCAATGCACCCACCCTACGCTGTCTGCCTCTTCGTTTTGCATTAATTACGGTACAGATTGTATATATTTACGGGATACCGCCGTGTTCTCCTGAGGTACCCCATCCTGGCCCGTGCAAAAAACGGAGTATTCTGCAACGTGACCGCGCCAGCACCGCCGCGGGTGGGCAAAACTGTAGGGCGCCGTATCATTTTAAGTCCCGACATGGCGAGAATAACGCGTCCCTGCTCCGGAAAACGGCGAAATCTGGCTCAAAACGCTCGCTAGGGATATCCGAAGACCACCGTCGGCGACGTCGAATCATATGCAGACAACTCGAACTACAGAATACTCCAAAAAATGCACGGCGCACCCCATGGGACCCATTGCCGCATGGCAGGAAACAGGCCCACGGCATCCTCTAGATGCATTCCCGAGGAAATCACATTTGAACTAGCGATCGGATACGGCAAACAAAAAGGGCCCCGAGCGTAGTTGCTCGGGGCCCTTAGTTCGCCTCGCTCTAGCGCGCGACGCGTATGTTACTTGCGCTTGCCACCGCCGTCACCGGGACGGCGGGAGCTGCTGCCGCGCTTGCCGCCACGGCTGTTGCCGTAGCTGCCACGGTTATCGCGACCGCCGGCACGGCCGCCACGGGAGCCGGCCTGGTTGCCGCCACGCCCGCCACGGGAGCCGCCGCGACGCTCTTCGCGGGTATCGTCGTAGTTGCGCCAGTCATCGCGACGATCGCGGCTGGCACGCGGGTCACGACGATCGCGCGACTCGTTAGAACGACCAGCGCCGCCGCGGCCGCCATTGCTGCGAGCACCCTCGCGACGCTCGCCGCGCTCGCCATTGCGACCGGAACGACGACGGTCGCCCGAGCCGCGCTTGCCGCCACGCGAGCCACGGCCCTCGTCCTCGCGCTCGACACGACGACGGCCACCGCGGTCCTCGTCCTCGCGGCGACGGCGATGCGCCTCGCCCTGGAACTGCTTGGCACGACGCTCGGCACGGTTACCGCGCGGGGCCTGCTCGACGGCGGCAGCACCGCCGCGCTCCTCGGCAGCCACCTCGCGGGCCACGCTCTCCACAGCCTCGTCCACGCGAGCCTGAACGCCCTCGCGCACGCGGGTCTTGCCGCCGCGCTTGGGACGGCTCGGACGCTCGCCGTCGCCGCGGCGCTCGTCGCGACCGCGGTTGGAACGACCAGCCACGTCGCCGTAATCGTCGCCGTTGCGCTTGCCGTCGCGACGCGCTTGCTCGAGTTTCTTCTTGCTCTTGGACTTGCCGCGCTTGGTCTTCTTCTTCACCTTAAAGGCGGCAGGATCGCGCTCGGGGTCAACGGCGGGCGGGTTGGGACCCACGTGCAGGTCGCCCGCTTCGTAAATATCGGCCGTCTTGTCCATGAGCTTCTCAATCTCGTAGAACTCGTCGACGTCCTGCTCGGTCACAAACGTAATGGCCCAGCCCAGCTCGCCGGCGCGGCCCGTACGGCCAATGCGGTGGATATAGTCGGTCTGCTCGGCCGGCACGTCGAAGTTCACGACGTAGCGCACGTCGCTAATGTCGATGCCGCGGGCGAGAACATCGGTTGCCACCAGCACGTCGACGGTGCCGTCGCGGAAGGCAGAAAGCGCGCGCTCGCGCTGGGCCTGGCTGCGGTTGCCGTGAATCGCGGCGGCCTTGATGCCCTTGCGCTCAAGGCGACGGCAGCAGCTGTCGGCGCGGTGCTTGGTGCGCATAAAGACGATGGTGCGCTCCGGGCCCTCCTTTTTGAGGAACTCAGGCAGCAGGTTGTTCTTTGCCTCGATGGACACCGGGAACACAAACTGATCGACGGTGTCGGCGGTCGACGTGGCCGGCGCGATCTCCACGCGGGCCGGGTCGCTCACCAGGTCGGTGATCTCGCCCACGGCCTCCTCGTCGAGGGTCGCCGAGAACAGCAGCGTCTGGCGCTCGGCCGGCGTCTCGCGCACAATGCGGCGGACGGCGGGCAAAAAGCCCATGTCGAGCATGCGGTCGGCCTCGTCGAGCACCAGCACCTTGACCTCGTTCAGATGGCAAGCTCCCTGCTCGATCAAGTCGACCAGACGGCCCGGCGTTGCGACCAGGATGTCACAGCCATACTTGAGCGCCGCGGTCTGCGGCTTGTAGCTCACGCCACCCACGACGGTCACGGCAACGTGGCCGGTGACGTCGGCAATCTTGCCTGCGACCTCGTCGATCTGCTGGGCAAGCTCGCGCGTGGGGGTGATGACGAGCATCAAGGGACCGCGACCGTTGCCCTCGGGCTTTTTAGCACCGCGACGACGGTTGCGGCCGCCACGCTCGCGCACGGGCTTGGGCGGAGCAATGTGCTCCAGATTGTTCATGGTCGGCAGCAAAAAGGCGGCCGTCTTGCCGGTGCCGGTCTGAGCGGCGGCAAGCAGGTCGCGGCCCTCGAGCACCACGGGGATCGAGCCGGCCTGCACGGGCGTCGGCGCCGTGTAGCCTAGGTTCTCGATGGCACGAAGCATCTCGTCCGAAAGTCCCAGCTCGTCAAAGGCGGGCAGGCTCTCGGTAGCGGACTCGACGGCCTGGGCAGCATTGACCTCATCGGCGGCATCGAAGGCAGCCTGGGTCATGGCCTCGCGGGTCTCGTCCAGAATCTCGGCGTCCGTGACGTCGGATACAGAATTACGCATATGTTGTTGTTCCTTATCTGCACGCGCAAGGGGCACGGCATGCGGCCGCGCGGGGCGTGCTTGGTAGTGCGCTAATACATACAAAAACAGGTGCGCACAGAGAGGACGTTGCTCAGCACGCTGGCGATCGCTTTGGCAGCCCTATCACGCGCCGTCCAGACGCAGCAGCTCTAAGCGATGGAGCAGATTCGCCGCCGGTTAGTATACCCGTGCTTCGCATGCCCCCACGTAAACCACAGATGACGGTGCAGGAGGAGTGGGCCTGGGTCGATTGTCTCAATCTGTAACAGTTACGGGGCAAAACCAGGTTCCTACTGTTACAGATCGAGACATTCAGTCAGCCCCTTGGCTAACATCTCGATCTGTAACATCTACAGGGCAAATCTTCCTCTACGTGTTACAGATCGAGACAAACGGTCGACACGGCCCACAAACGTCTCAATCTGTAACAGTTACGGAGCAAAACCGGCCCCAATTGTTACAGATCAAGACAGAGGGAAATTTCCGTCCAGTCCAAACCAAATCTCTCAGTCTTCCTGCAATTTCGAACATGTGGCCTATAATGTTGCTTTGGTTACGCTATATATTGCGCAGCCATTTAATACGTCGCCCACCGGGGCCATTAATTCCTATCGCCATATTGGCTAGGAAGCAATCAAAGGAGGTATCCGTGGCAGCAGAGACGCCTTGCTCGGTCCTCTATAACGATATTCGCTCGTTCGGCGGTCTTAAACATCTCGAGATCGCCCGAATGCTCATCAATGGAAACTCTTATCTCGGCAGTACCCTGCTCGAGAAATGCTCTTCCAACCGCTCGTATCTCACCCGTTACATCGTCCATCGCGAGCCTGACCAGTGCGCGCCCGCCATCTACAGCGACTTTGCCGTCACCACGCTCAATCTTTCCGCGGCAATCTGCAGCAAGCTCGGCGGCGGCGAGTCCGCCTATCAGGCAATCGCCGAGCACTATCGCGGCCCGGCCGCCAACGAAATGATGTCGGCTCTCGCCAGCTACAAGCTGGACAGCCGCCTATATGCAAATGCCCTCAATCACATCGACAACTTTGACGGCAATGCCGTGCGCGAGAAGAGTACGCTTTACCTTATGCTCTTTGTGGCAACGGGGGCGCTCGCCGACCCCATCCAAGGCGTGGCCACCGTCGAGCGCTTTTGCGACAGCAAGACAGGCGGGCACTTTGGCACCACCGAAACTACCGTCGGACGTGGCTTTATGAGCAGCCTGGAGCAGCCGCGCACTGTCGCCCCCAACCTCGGTCTGCTCAGAACCCATGCCGACAACTGCGCCGACATGCAAATCCATCCCCTCACACGCGATCCGCGCGGCACGGTAATTGGGTCCTTGCCCAAAACTTCGCCCAGCATCACCGATGTAGGCGCTGATGCATCGCGCGAGCATCTCCGCATTTGGCTCGAAGGTGGACGCTGGTACGCCCAGGGCCTTGGGTCGACCAACGGCACAGTGCTCGAATCGGGCGCGGGCGACGGCGATATTGTGATTGAGCCGCCGCGCGACCAACGCGAGCCCGGCAAGATCTATCCCCCAGTGGAAATCGAAAACAGCGACAGGCTCCATCTGGGTCTCTACACGACATTCCTTGTCATTGTGGACTAGCGCGGACGGCGATCGAAAGACGGTCGCCGTCCGTCTTTCGTCTTCTACCTTCTGCGTCGTAAACGACAATACTCAGCGGCATACGTGGACAGTGCGGTTATCATGGTATTTTACCGATATCCGCACTGCCCACGTATACGCGCGGCAACCCATGCCAGACAAAGGAACGCCATGGATACTACCGATAGCGCCTATGGCGACAAACTCATCCGTCTCGACACGTTCGATACCGCCGTGGCGGTCGACCCCAGTGCCGAGGATGATGCCAAGCGCCGGTTTATGACGCTTATTCTTCAGACGACATACCGCGACGGCGGCAATATCGGGCACGTGCTGCGCGCAACCAACACGAGCGGCGAGGTCTTTGCCGTCAAGCTGCTCAAGGACAACGCCATCCTTTCCGACCAGACGCCCGACCGCTCCGCCGAGCAATCGGCCGCGCATCTGGCCAACACCGCCGCACTGTTCGAGGAGTACCGTCATCTGTGTACCGTCTCGTACCTGCGCGGATTTCCGTGCGTCTATGGCTACGGATCGTGCGAGAACGACCCGCTCATCCTCATGGAGTGGGTCGAGGGCACCTCGCTCAAGCAGGCGCTGCCCTTGCTTCCGCACGACGCCTCGGGTGGGCTGACCACCCAGATGGTCGCCGCCGTCGGAAACGCCGTGCTTCGCGCGCTCTTGATGACCCAAGGCCTCGTGAATCCGGTCATCCATCGCGACCTGTCGCCTGCCAATATCATGTTCCGCACCACCAGCCGAACGCTCGAGCAGCAGATTGCCGATTGCTCCTTTGACCCCTGCCTCATCGACATGGGCTCCGCGACCATGGCCCTCGGCGACGACACGATCACCCGGCGCGCCGACATCTGGCGCTTTGCCACGCCCGCATACGCCGCGCCCGAAATGCTCACGCAGGATATCGAAGGCATCGCGGCCCTTCGCCGCTCGCCCGCGATCGACGTCTATGCGCTTTCGAGCATTCTGTACCAGCTCTACAGCGGTCGCAAACCGTTCGATGTCGAGTCGACGGGTGCCGCGGCGACCGGCTCGTTCTACCTCATAAAGACCAAGACCAAACCGGCGCCGCTCGAGCCGCGCTGCGAGGGCGACAAAGCGCTTGTCCAGATCATCATGAAAGGCATCTCGGTCGAACAGGGCGATCGCCCTACCGAGCAGCAGATGCTCGAGATGCTCTCGACGTACCTCCCCGCTGCAGAATCTGAGGACCGCGAGGGCGCAGGAGACGAGGCCGCAATTGATATCGATTCTGGCACGCACCTTAAGGTCGACGTCGCCGGCGAGCGCGCGCGAGAGATCCTGGAGCAGGCCCGTCACGATGCCATGACCCGCCGCCGCTTTGTCATCGGCGGCGTCGTTGCAGCCGTTGCGGGGCTCGGCGTTATCGGGGCAGCAACCCATGGCTTTGGCATCCCCGACTACCTGGACGGCATCCGCGGTTCGCTTGGCGACTACACCTGGGATCAGCTGCAGGAGATTTCGCTCAAGATTAAGGCGGCGAAGAGCAACGCCGAAGCTCGTAAGATCGCCAAGCGCTATCATCTACTCGACGACGACGGCCATATTCCCTACCCGAGCACCAAGCGCGTTACACTCACCAACGGGCTGCAGGTCGGCGCACAGCTTGTGGGCATTCTTCACGATGACCTGGCAGATACCAACGGCAAGGCCGGTCTGTCATTTATCTTTGACGCAGGTATTGCCGAGCGCGATGCCTCTGAGCACCCGCTCAACGGTGGCTGGGAAGACTGCGAGCTGCGCACATGGCTCGATGAGGACGGCATTAAGCTGCTTCCCAAGGAACTGCAATCGGTTATCAGTCCGGTCAAGAAGATCTCGAACAACGTCGGCGCCACCAAAAGCACTTCGTGCCTGGGCGAGCTGCCCGCGACCCTTTGGCTGCCCGCCATGGTCGAGCTCTGCGGCGGACAGGCGCCCAAGGACTTTAGCGAGGACTGCCATTACCTATCCGGCATCTACAACGGCGAGGGCAAGGAGTACCAGCTGTTCCGCGAGCTTAAGGTGAGCCCCTTTACCACGAACAGTATGATGGTTCGCCAGTGGAAGGGCAAGGATGTCTGTTGGTGGGAGCGTACGGCGAGCCCCGACACGTCGGAGAACGAGGGCACGCTCTATATGAACCGCGTGGGCGACGACGGCGATGTCTTTAATTACGCCACGCCTGCAAGCAAGCCCGATAAGCGAACCTGCGTGATTCCCGGATTCTGCATCTAGGAAGCGGGCGTCTTGCCGTGACGGGACCCCTCCCCGGCAATTGTCTCGATCTGTAACACTAGCTCGGCAGATACAGGTCTAGATGTTACAGAACGAGACAAACCCCATCCCCGCGAGACAACATCTCGATCTGTACCAGTAAGGGGTCAAAAACCTCTCTTGATGTTACAGATCAAGACATTTGAGTTGGCCGCGGGCGGTCTGTCTCGATCTGTAACAGTTAGAGGTCATATTTGCTGCTAGATGTTACAGATTGAGACATTGAGTTTTCTGCCAACTGTTTGTCTTGATCTGCAACAAATACTCGGTAAAACGGGGTCTAGTTGTTACAGATCGAGACGTTTGGCAGAGACGGCCACCGATTGGGCAGCCACCCTCATCTGTAATGAAAAATCATACATTCCAACTACTACTAGACACCCCCAGGGGGTATGGGTGTATAGTATCGACAGGTTAACAATTCCAACACCGAACCACGGAAAGGAGAAGCCATGGCTCAAGATAAGTTCGACGTGGGCGGCATGACATGCGCCGCCTGCCAGGCGCACGTGGACCGCGCCGTAAGCAAACTCGACGGCGTCCAAAGCGTCGCGGTCAACCTACTCGCTGGTTCCATGATGGTCGACTATGACCCCGCGCAGGTCTCCCCCGAGGATATCTGCACCGCCGTCGACCGCGCGGGCTACTCGGCCTCGCCCGTCGATGCGGGCACCGGCGCCGCTGGCTCAAACGGCAGCGTGCAAGCCAGGTCCGGCGCCGCCCATATGGAGTCGCCGACCAAAAAGCTGGAGGCCACCGCCTCCGCCATGCGTACCCGTCTCATCATCTCAATCATCTTTCTCATCCCGTTGTTCTACATAGGCATGGGGCACATGCTCGGTTGGCCGCTGCCCGGCATTTTCACCGACCATACCCACAGCATGACGCTCGCCCTCACCGAGCTCGTCCTGCTCATCCCCATCGTCTATGTCAACGATGCGTACTTTATCAACGGCTTCAAGTCGCTCGCGCACGGCGCTCCTACCATGGACGCCCTTATTGCCGTGGGCGCCACCGCTTCCGTCGCCTGGTCGCTCTATGCCATGTTCATCATGGCCGACCAGTTAGCCGCGGGTCAGGTCCACGAGGCCATGATGACGGGCATGGACAATCTGTATTTTGAGAGCGCCGGCACGATCCTGTCGCTCGTCACCGTGGGTAAATACCTCGAGACGCGCAGCAAATCCAAGACCGGCGGCGCCATCGAGGCGCTGATCGACCTGGCGCCCAAGACCGCGACCGTCGTGGCGGAGGACGGCAGCGAGACCACCGTCGACGTCGACGCCATTCTACCCGGCCAGGTGCTGCGTGTGCGCCCCGGCGAGTCCATCCCCGTCGATGGCGTGGTACTCGAGGGCGGCTCGGCCGTGGACGAAAGTGCGCTGACCGGCGAGTCCATCCCCGTGGAGAAGACCGCCGGCGACACTGTCAACGCGGCCACGGTCAACCGCACGGGCTCGTTTACCTTCCGCGCCACGCGTGTGGGCGCCGACACGTCGCTCGCCAAAATCATCAAGCTCGTCGAGGACGCCAACGCCACCAAGGCGCCCATCGCCCGCATGGCCGATAAGGTCGCTGGCGTATTTGTGCCCGTGGTGTTTGTGATCTCGGCCGTGACCTTTGCGGTGTGGATGGCACTGACTGGCAGCGTGAACGAAGCGCTCACCTCCGCCGTGGCCGTGCTGGTGATCAGCTGTCCGTGTGCACTGGGCCTGGCCACGCCCGTCGCCATTATGGTGGGTACCGGCAAGGGCGCCGAAATGGGCATTCTGTTCAAGAGCGCCGAGGCGCTGGAGAACCTGCGCAGCGTGGGCACCGTGGTGCTCGATAAGACGGGCACGGTCACCCGCGGCAAGCCTGCCGTGACCGATATCGTGGTAGCCACGCGCGTTGACGGCTCGTCCGCCATGAGCGAAAAGGCGCTGCTCAAGCTGGCCGCCGCGCTGGAGCGCTCAAGCGAGCACCCGCTGGCCGAGGCGATTATGGCCGAGTGCGAGACACGCGGAATCGTCGCGCGCATGGTCGAGGACTTTGCTGCCGTGCCCGGTCGTGGCGTTACGGCGCACGAAGGGCGAAACGCCATTGCCGCTGGTAACGTGCGCCTGATGAACGAGTTGGGCGTTACCGTGCCCGCGGGTCTTGCCGAGCAATTTGCCGCCGAAGGCAAGACGCCGCTGTTCTTTGCCAAGAACGGCGAGCTTGCCGGCACCATTGCCGTGGCTGACAAGGTCAAGGAGACAAGCGCCGCAGCCATTTCCGCGCTGCGCTCACTCGGCGTCGACGTGCGCATGCTCACCGGCGACAACCGCGTCACTGCCGAAGCAATCGCCCGCCGCGTGGGGCTGAGCAGCGAACAGGTCATCGCCGACGTCCTTCCCGCCGACAAAGAGCGCCATGTGCGCGAGTTGCAGGACGCAGGCGGCATGGTGGCCATGGTGGGCGACGGCATCAACGACTCTCCCGCCCTGGCGCGCGCCGACGTGGGCCTTGCCATCGGCACCGGTGCCGACATCGCCAAGGAAGGCGCCGACGTGGTGCTCATGCGCAGCGACCTTATGGATGTTGCGCGTGCCATCGAGCTTTCGCGCGCCACGATCCGCAACATCAAGCAGGACCTGTTCTGGGCGCTGTTCTACAACGGCATCGGCATCCCACTCGCCGCAGGCGTGTTCTTCCCCCTCACCGGCTGGCAACTCTCGCCGATGTTTGGTGCCGCCGCGATGAGCCTGTCGAGCGTCTGCGTCGTGACCAACGCTTTGCGCCTGCGAACCTTTAAGCCCAAAGTGGCAAAATAGGCTCACCATTACGTCCATTTATAACGGGTTTTCCAGGTGCCCGAGATTGACCTGAAAGAGGAGCGACGCGTACTTTGGTACGCGAGCGACGGCTTGAAGGTCAAGGTCGGGTGCCTGGGAAAGCTGACACAACAGAGAGGAATACCCATGCGTTACACAATCAAGACTTCCGGCCTCATGTGCGGCCACTGCGACGCCACCGTCGAGACGGCGTTGCTCAACGTTGCCGGCGTGACCGACGCCGACGCCGACCACGAGACCCAGACCGTCCAGGTTGAGTGCGCCGACACCGTGACCGCCGAGCAGCTCGCTGCCGCCGTCGAGGGCGCCGGCGAGAAGTTCCACGCCCTGTCTGTGACCGCCGCGTAGCAGACGCCGCCTACTCAATCCTCAGAAGTTGCGGTGAAATACGGACTGTTGTGCCGCCCTAGGCCTTTAAACGGTCCGTATTTCACCGCAACTGACGGGGGCATCCGGAAGATCGACCAGAAACGAGGACCCGCCATGATGGCAGACCATAAATCGGTGACCCGCATGCTCAAGACGGCACGCGGTCAGATCGACGGCATCCTGCGGATGGTCGAGGAGGACCGCTACTGCGTCGATATTTCCACACAGCTCATGGCCACACAGGCGCTCCTCGCGCGCATTAACGCCGACGTGCTCAAGGCGCATATCGAGGGTTGCGTGACTTCGGCAATCGAATCGGGCGACGAAGACCTCAAAGCCGCCAAACTCGCCGAGATCGAACGCGTCGTCGACAAACTCTCCAAGTAATTGGGGCATTGGGGACGGACTGCTTTGCACCATCTTGGTGTATCGGGGACAGGTATGTTTGCACCGCCTTGGTGTAGATTAACCTGTCCCCCTTGCTCTAAATCGGGTATAAAGGCGTGCGGTATATCGAACGAAAGGCAATTCGCATGAATGACTTTATGAAGGGCCGCAATGGCGCCGACGAGCTCACCATCGTGATGGGCTTTGCCGGCATCGTCATCGCAATGATTGGATCGCTCGCCCGTGTCCAGTGGCTCAGCTGGATCGCCATCGCCGTGATCGTGCTCGGCGTGCTGCGTGGCCTGTCCAAGAATATCGACGCACGTCGCAAGGAGAACGCGGCCTTTGTCGCCGCGACCGCGAACGTCCCCGGCTTGGGCAAATTCGTCGCCAGTTTGGGCGGCGGCGCTGCGGCGGCCAACGCCTCGCGCGCAGCCGGAACGAGCAAGGAAGACTTTGAGCGCGCCAAACGCACGGCCAAGAAGATGTGGAAGGGCCGTAAGACCACGGCATACCTCAAGTGCCCCAACTGTGGCCAGATGCTCTCCGTCCCCAAGGGCAAGGGCAAAATCCGCGTCACCTGCCCCAAGTGTCACGCCAAGATGGAAACGCGCTCCTAGCCGCCATACCGTAGGACAAAATGAAAGCCGAGGCCTCGCACTGAGACCTCGGCTTTTTTGATTATGACAAAGGGATTGCCCCTTTGTCGCATCGCCATATCGCGCGCTTACGCCACACCGTCGCGGGCAAGCTCCTCGGCCAACACCTCGGCAGGCATGGCCATAATCGCGTCGAGCTCGGCGTCCACCTCGGGGATACGCTTGACCTTGAGCTTGCGCACCAGGTCACCGCGGCACATCACATACATCGGCTCACGAAGAGCGCACAGGTCATCGAGTGGGTTCTCGCGCGTCACCAAGATATCGGCCGACTTACCGCACTCGATCGTGCCGGTCTCGCTACCCAGGCCCAGAAGCTCGGCATTGACCTGCGTGGCCGTATGCAGCGCAAAGGCGTTGCTCACGCCCACGTACTTGGCAAAATAGGCTACCTCGCGCCACATGTCGTACTGCGTCACGAACGGACAGCTTGAGTCCGTGCCCAGGCCCACCTTAACGCCAGCTTCCAGTGCGGCGCGAGCGCTCTCGATAATACCCGAGCACACGATATCGCCGTTCTTCTTTTGCGTGTCGGTCGAATGGGTCTTTTCCGGATCGAGCAACACAAACGGCAGCGCCGGACTAATCGTGCAGGTCACACTCGGCGCACGTCCCTCGAGCTGTGTTCCCGCGGCGCCGCGGTACAGCTCCAGAATCTCAGGCGTCATCGGAGCGCCGTGCTCGATTGTGTCGACGCCGGCCTGGAGCGCGGCCTTCACACCTTCGGTGCTCTCGACATGGGCCATGACCGAAAGGCCAGCCTCGTGCGCCGCCTTGCACGCCGCCGCGGCGACATCGACCGGCATGCGCAGCACGCCCGGCTCGCCTACTTCGGTCGCATCGAACACGCCACCCGTTACGAACAGCTTGATGACATCGGCACCGCGCGCATACAAGTCACGCACTTGTTCGGCCGCCTCGGTAGGGCTGTTGGCCACCTGCGCAAAGAGGCCCGCGCCGTGGCCACCCGGCACCGTGACGCCAGTTCCCGGTGCCACCAGACGCGGACCCTGATACTTGCCGGCGTCGATGGCGTTGCGCACGGCGATGTCGGCAAACAGCGGGTCGCCTGCACCGCGCACCGTGGTCACGCCGCTTGCCAGCTGCTGTTGGGCGCTGCCCTTGAGGATGTGGCGGACGATGGCGCGTCCCACGGGATTGTCGAGCTTCTTCATCAGCGCGCCCGCATCGCCCGCCGAGACCGGTTTGCCCGAACCGCACAGATGCACGTGCATATTGATGAGACCCGGCATGAGATACGCACCGCCCAGGTCGATGACCTCGGCACCCGCCGGCGCCTGCGCGACAGCACTCGGCCCCATCCAGGTTATGACACCGCGCTCAACGGCCACGGCCATATCGGGCTGCGGCTCCATGTGCTCCGAGCCATCCAAAACGGTTGCATTGATAAACAACGTGGGACGATCAGCGGACGCCATATCGAGCTCCTCCCCCTCAGAAAACTTCAACATTTGTCCATTATTACCCAGTTCGGCAGGATTGCTGCGGACATATCGGTTAACGGAGAAAGGAGGAGATGCGGAGAATGGAATGCGTTGCAGCCCCATCCCAGCGACATCCGGGAAATGTCTAGATCTGTAACAGGTGGACCGTCTTTAACCTTCCAACTGTTACAGATTGAGATCTTTCGGCACCGCGTCCAACCTTTGTCTCAATCTGTAACAGTTAGAGCGGTTTTCGGCCGTTAGATGTTACAGATTAAGATATTCTCCAGCCCTGTCGTCAAACGTCTAAATCTGTAACAGTTAGACAGGTTTTCGGCCTCTAGCTGTTACAGATCGAGATATTTTAGCGGCAGCCAACCTTCTGTCTTGATCTGTAACAGTTACGAGGCCAAACGGCCCCTTGTTGTTACAGATCGAGACAAACTCGGCAGGAACAACCACATCCGCGTCAGTTGCACCCCTCAGCGCCCATACCACTGACGTCTCCATTCCTCAGCCAGATTGACCCGCTGCGGAATGCCCGCCAGTCTCATCTTTTCAGCCAGTTTCCCCGGGTTCTTGAGTTCGTTAAACGTAAACCGAAGCACCTTATGCCCGAGCATTGTCAGATGAGATTCCCGCTGACGTTCTGCCACGAATGGGTCGACCGACTCCCGATCCCCACCATCCTGCAGGGTATACTTTCCCTTCCCGTCGAGCTCGCCGATGACACATGTCCCGTCCTCGAGCCTCCAGAAATAATCAACCCGAAACACCTGGCTCGAATCGAGCGGATCGCGAAACTCCACCTGCAACTCCGGAACCGGAAAACCGTATGCAATAAAGAACGCTCGGAACCGTGACTCGCCACCGTTTTCGGACAGCTCGTCCGCATACGACGCAATCACCTGTGCCCTGCGATACCCGCGTCTGCCCTCGCAATCGGCGCGGAGGCGCTCGCACAGGCCATCGCGCGATACGCCTTTCGCCCGCAGTGCAGAATCGGCAATCGCCAACCCGTAGGAGAACGGCGCACGCAGCAAGCAATCCTCCACCGCGCGCCAAAACGACGTCACCCGCACGCCATCAACGCGCTCGAGCGCGCCCGCCATCTGTGGACGCAACAACCTGCACCCGCTGCTCAACGTCACTGAACAACCCGTCTTAACAAGAAAACGCGGCCCGAGCAGATCATTCGGCACCTCCAGACCCCACAAAAGTGCCGCGTCATAACCCCAAAACGCCCAATCGGGATGAAACTCCGCAAGCCCTTTGATGGTACGCAGCGCTCGCTCTGCCGGTGTCAAAGTATCCCAATCATGTTGAAAACAGAACAGATACGACTCGGGCTCCGCGATATCGTCGGTTCCGACATGGCGTCGCAGCCACATGAGCTCGGTGTTGTCATGCGTTGCGAGCAGCACACCTTGCTCGGTCGTCTCCGTGAGCCGCGCGAGCATCCTATTCCGCGCCAACGTGTTGCGAGTCGCATGCTTGTGTTTGAGAACGGTATTAGACACTTTCATCACCACCACGTCAGACAAATGGACCATCGTCACCGTTGCCTCCGCTGACAAATGTCTTGATCTGTAACAGGAAGACAGTCTTTGAGCCTCTAGTTGTTACAGAACAAGATCTTTCGGCAGCCGCCAACCTTCCGTCTCAATCTGTAACAGCAAGGTCGACTTTTAGCCTGTAGATGTTACAGATCGAGACATTCCCCCAACCAGGTGCCAAACGTCTCGATCTGTAACAGTTAGACGTTCTCCAGGGCCCTAAACGTTACAGATTTAGACAAATCAGCAGCGCCCAAGCATTCGTCTCGATCTGTAACAGGTAGACCGGTTTTTTGTCCCTAAACGTTACAGATCGAGACAAATAGACACGCGGCGGCGCTGCGACAGCCCATCCCTTACTCCCACTCCTGCTCGTAGATGTTGAGGGACTTCACGTAGCGCCCCTGGGCGCCCATGATGTCGCGGACCAGGCGCAAAAAGAAGCTGACGCACGAGGTGTCAAAGCCGTCCTGCAGATCCTCGGGATGCACCGCACCCGGTCCATCGACCGCCGTGTCACTCAGGCGCGCGATGTCATACAGATAGAGCTGTCCCGCCGTCAGCCAGACATCGTCGACGCAGGCGAGGCGCACCGCAATCGCTCCGTCGCTCCAATGCTCCTTTTGCACGATATGCGGGTCGTAGACATCAAAGCGACGGTCGGCGCGCGTGTCCTTCAGCGCGACCATACCAGTCGCAGGATCCTTGTCCAAAATGCCAAAGCGCGAGAAATACTGCGTGTCGCGTACCTGCTCGAGCCGCTTGAGCGAGGCAGGCGAAAGCGATGTCGGCGGCTCTTCAACATACAGTTCGAGCAGCGTCTTGCCATGGCGATAGGGGCGCTCGAAGAGCAGCCAATCGGTAAATGCCATGTTGTAGGCCATGATTTCGTTTTGCGAAGGCTCGGTGTAATAGCTGAGCCACGGGTCGACAATGATCTCGAACTGTTCGCGCGCCGGCTCCAAAAACTGGAACTTCCGCAGCATCCAAAAATGGGCCATGTCGGCAATATCGTTGCCGACGGCTTCGGCTAGCTGCGCTCGGTCTAAAGCGTGGTCAGTCATGGCATCCTCCTCAAACTGATAGACCTCAATTTGAGCTTACGAGGAGGGTGGTCGGCCACGACCAGCGCGGGCAAAATAGGCCTCCGGCTGCAAACCAGATGCTGACCAAACACTTGACGAAAAGCTTGATCGAAAATGCGCACCGCAACAAAACCGCAGGTAAACATAGACGGCAAACCCGCCCTTTTGAGCCAGATACCCACAGCCACCACAGAAACAACAGGTGACCACAGCCCAAGAAGTCGACAAATGAACACCCGTACGTCGACAAACGAGCAAATCGCTCGCAAAGAGTGTCCCCAACGACTAGACAAAAAAATGACTAGTCATTGGGGACACTCTTAAATGACTACTTTACAGCTCCAGCGCATCGGCGACTTCGGCTGCGCAGGCCAGGGCATCGGCCATGGCGTTCACCACGAGCGAGCTGCCGTTGCGAGCATCACCCGCCACATACACCGGCGCGGCATCCGCGGCGACGCCGTCGACACGGGCCGCAAGGTGCGAGCCCTCGGCAGCCATCACCGGCAGCGGACGACCAGCGGTGGCAACAGGCACGCTCACTGCATCGAACACACCGTGCTCCGGGCCCGTAAAACCGCAGGCGATAAGCACCAGCTGGGCCGGCACCTCGTGCTCGGAGCCCGCGATGCGCTCGGGCTTGCCAGCCGACCAATCCAGATCGACCACGCGCAGGCCCGCGGCCGCGCCCTTCTTGTCCAACAGTACCTCGATCGTATCCACACCCCAAGCGCGCATCTCGCCGCCCATGGTAGCGATGGCCTCCTGCTGGCCGTAATCGGTCTTCTTCACGTTGGGCCACTGCGGCCAGGGGTTGCTCGCCGCGCGCGCATCAGGCGCCGCCGGCAAGAACTCAAACTGGCGCACGCTGCGCGCACCCTGACGTACCGCGGTGCCCACGCAGTCGTTACCGGTATCGCCGCCGCCAATGACCACAACGTCCAGGCCGCGCGCGTTCACCGCGGGGTCGCCGCCATCGAGCACCGAGACGGTCGAAGCCGTCAGGTAGTCCACGGCATACACCACGCCCGGGGCATCAATGTTCGCAGCCGAAAGCCCACGCGGAGCACGGGCGCCGGCAGCCACCACGACGGCGTCAAAGTCGTCGAGCTTGGCGGTAACCTTGGGATCGCTCACGTCGGCACTCAGCTCGAACACAATGCCCAGCTCGCGCATGAGCGCCACGCGACGCTCGACCACGGACTTCTCGAGCTTCATGTTGGGAATGCCGTACATGAGCAGGCCGCCCGGGCGGTCGTCACGCTCAAACACCGTCACGCGGGCACCGCGACGCGCAAGCTCCCATGCTGCCACCAGACCAGCAGGACCGGAGCCCACCACGGCAACCGTGGGTGCGCCCTCCCCTGCCGGCTCAAAGCGGCGCGGACCGCCGTTGGCCCACTCATGGTCGCTGATCGCGCGCTCATTGTCGTGAATCGTCGTGGGCTGGCCATCGACCGAGCCCAGGTTGCATGCGGCCTCGCACAGCGCCGGGCACACGCGACTCGTGAACTCGGGCATGGGCGAGGTGAGTGACAGGCGCTCGGCAGCCTCGTCCCAACGGCCGCGGTACACCAGCTCGTTCCACTCGGGAATCAGGTTGTGCAGCGGACAGCCGCTCGGACGTGCCTTGCCAAAGCTCGCGCCCATCTGACAAAACGCCACACCGCACATCATGCAGCGACTCGCCTGGGCACGGCGCGCGTCGTCGTCGAGCTCCACGTACAGCGGATCGAAATCGCGGCTGCGCTCCTCCACGGGGCGCAGCTCATGGGTCACGCGATCGATATCAAGAAAAGCACCGGGCTTACCCATGGCACTTACGCCTCCTTCTTGGTCGAAGCAACAGAGCTGGCAGCCACGGACGCAGCACCCGCAGCACCGCCCGCAACATCGAAGCGAGCAACATCCGCGGCACTCGCGCGACCGGTCACAATGTCAAACGCCAGCTCCTCGGCCTGCGCATGCGTCTTGCCGACGGCCTCGGCGGCGGCGACAATCGCCAGCACGCGCTCGTACTCGGTCGGAATGACCTTCACAAAGTGCTTGCTCATCGTCTCAAAGCTGTAGAGCAGCTTAATGCCGCGCGGGCTCTGCGTCGCGTCCACGTGCTCCTGAATGAGCTCGCGAATCTGCGCCAGCTCGCCGGCCGTCGGGGCTTTAAGCTCGACGCTCTCGTGGTTCACACGGGCATCGAGCGTGCCGTACTGGTCAAAGACATAGGCCACGCCACCCGTCATGCCGGCGGCGAAGTTCTGCCCGACCTCGCCCAGGATGAGTGCCAGACCACCCGTCATGTACTCGCAGCCATGGTTGCCGCAGCCCTCGACCACCACGGTGGCACCGGAGTTGCGTACGCCAAAGCGCTGGCCTGCCAGGCCGTTAATGAAGCCGCGGCCGCTCGTGGCGCCAAAGAACGCAACGTTGCCCACGATGATGTTCTCATCGAACTTGTAGGTCGCATGCGGGTTGGGGCGCACCGACACCTCGCCGCCCGAAAGGCCCTTGCCAAAGTAGTCGTTGGCGTCGCCGCACACGTTGAGCGTAATGCCGCGCGGCAGGAAGGCGCCAAAGCTCTGACCAGCCGAACCATCGCAATCGATGGTGATGGAGCCGGCGGGCAGGCCCTCGGGATGCGCCTTGGTCACCGCGTTGCCCAAGATGGTGCCCACGCAGCGGTTGACGTTGGCGATATCGGCGCGGAAGCGAATCGGACGCAGGTGCGCACGGGCATCGGCCGTATAGGGCACAAACAACGTGGAGTCGAGCGTCTTGTCGAGCTCGCTGTCCGCAGCCATCTGGGGCAGGAAGTGACGGCCGTCGGCACCCGGGATGTGGGCACCAAACTCACAGGTCGCGCTCGCCAGCACGGGCGACAGATCCAGCAGGTTAGCCTTGCGGTTGCCCGGGACCTCAATCTGGCGCAAGCACTCGGGATGGCCGACCATCTCGTCGATGGTGCGGAAGCCCAGGCTCGCCATGACCTCGCGCAGCTGCTCGGCAACAAAGAGCATAAAGTGCTCGACGTGCTCTGGCTTGCCGCGGAAGCCGCGACGCAGGCGGCAGTTTTGCGTAGCGATGCCGGCCGGGCAGGTATCCTGCTGGCAGTCGCGCTGCATGAGGCAGCCCATGGAGATGAGCGGAATGGTCGCAAAGCCAAACTCCTCGGCACCCAGCAGGCAGGCGACGGCAACATCGGTGCCGTCCATGAGCTTGCCGTCGGCCTCGAGCACCACGCGCGAGCGCAGGCCGTTTTGCAGCAGCGTCTGCTGGGCCTCGGCAAGACCGAGCTCCAGCGGCAGACCGGCGTGCCAAATGGAATCGCGAGCAGCGGCACCCGAGCCGCCGTTGTGGCCGCTGATCAAGATCTTGTCGGCAGCACCCTTGGCAACACCGGTGGCGATGGTGCCGACACCGGCCTCGCTGACCAGCTTAACCGACACGCGAGCGCCGGGGTTGGCGTTCTTAAGATCGAAGATCAGCTCTGCCAGGTCCTCGATGGAGTAGATGTCGTGGTGCGGCGGAGGCGAGATCAGGCCGATGCCGGGCGTGGACTGACGGACCTCGGCAATCCAGGGGTAGACCTTCTTGCCGGGCAGGTGGCCACCCTCGCCAGGCTTGGCGCCCTGGGCCATCTTGATCTGAATCTCGAAGGCGCTGCACAGGTAGCGGCTCGTCACGCCAAAGCGCGCGCTTGCCACCTGCTTGATGGCGGAGTTCTTGGAGTCACCGTTAGCCAGCGGGGTCTCGCGGCGCGGATCCTCGCCGCCCTCGCCGGAGTTGGAACGGCCGTGCAGGCGGTTCATGGCGATGGCCATGCACTCGTGTGCCTCTTTGCTGATGGAACCGTACGACATGGCGCCGGTGTTAAAGCGGCGGACGATGTTGAGCGCGGGCTCGACCTCGTCAAGCGAAACCGGCGTGCGGCCGCTGGCATTAAAGTCGAGCAAGTCGCGCAGGCGCACGGCGCGGCCGGTGCGGTGCAGGCGGGCGCTGTACTCCTTAAAGGTGTCGTAGCTGTCCTCACGGCAGGCGGTCTGCAGCAAGTAGACAGTCTGCGGATCGATGAGGTGATCCTCGCCACCAAGCGGGCGCCACTTGGTCAGGCCCAACGTGGGCAGCTGATCGGGAGCCGGGCTCTTAAGGATAGCGAGCGCGGCGTCGTAGCGCTCGTTTTGCTCGCGCTCAACGTCCTCGACACCCATACCGCCCACACGGCTCACCGTGCCGGCAAAGTACGCGTTGACGAACTCCGGCGTAAAGCCAACGGCCTCGAAGATCTGCGCCGAATGGTAGCTCTGCACCGTGGAGATGCCCATCTTGGACATGATGGAGACGATGCCGGCGGTCGCAGCCTTGTTGTAGTTGGCGATGCCCTGCTCGGCTGTCACGTCCAGATCGCCGTGCGCCGCCAGGTCGCGGATGCACGCATGCGCGTTGTACGGGTAGATGCCGCTTGCGGAGTAGCCCACCAGCGCCGCAAAGTCGTGCGGAGACACGGCATCGCCGCACTCCACCACGATATCGGCAAAGGTGCGCACGCCGGCACGGATCAAGTGGTTGTGCACGCAGCCCACGGCGAGCAGCGACGGCACGGGCACCTCGCCCGCAGCGGCACGGTCGCTCAGCACCACGATGTTCACGCCATCGCGAACCGCAGCCTCGACGTCTTCGGCAAGCTGCTTGAGCGCAGCCTGCAGCGCGCCCTCACCCGCGTCGCGGCGGTACACGGCACGGAACCGGCGGGTCTTAAAGCCCACGCGGTCGATGGCGCAGATGCGGTCAAACTCTTCCTCGTTGAGCAACGGGCGCTCCAAGCGCACCAGCTGGCAGGCCGTGCGGGAATCCTCGAGCAGGTTGCCGTGGTTGCCCAGGTAGAGTGTGGTCGAGGTGACCATATGCTCGCGTAGGGCGTCGATGGGCGGGTTTGTGACCTGAGCGAACAACTGATAGAAGTAATCAAAGAACGAACGCGTCTTCTTGGACAGGCAGGCCAGCGGCGCATCGATGCCCATCGAGGCGAGCGGCGCCTTGCCCTGCTGGGCCATGGGACGCACGACCTCGTCAATGTCATCCCAGTGGTAACCGAGTTTGGCCATACGCACGGTGGCAGGTACCCCAGCGTCCTCGGCGGGCGTTGCCGCAACGGGCTCATCGAGCGCGTCAACGGTTAGCGTCTCCTCGGCAATCCAATCACGGTAGGGCTTTTCCTTGGCGTAACGTGCGCGCAGCTCTTCGTTGTAGATGACGCGCCCGCGGGCAAAGTCGACCTCGAGCATCTGGCCCGGCCCCAGACAGCCGCTCGTCAGGATGTTCTCGGGGCCCACCTCGATGGTGCCCACCTCGCTTGCCAGCATAAAGCGACCGTCGCGCGTCACATAGTAGCGGGCGGGGCGCAGGCCGTTACGGTCGAGGGCGGCGCCCAGCGTGCGACCGTCGGTAAAGGCGATGGCCGCCGGGCCATCCCACGGCTCCATGAGCATGGACTGGTAGGCGTCGTAGGCGCGGCGCTCCTCACTCAGGCTATCGTTGTGGTCCCACGGCTCGGGCAGCAACATGGACGCGGCACGCGTAAGCGGGCGACCGTTCATGACCAGGAACTCAAGCACATTGTCCAGAATCGCGGAGTCAGAACCCTCGCGGTTGATGATGGGCATCACGCGCTCAAGATCGTGCTGCAGCACGGGGCTGTACAGGTTGGGCTCGCGGGCGCGGATCCAGTTGACATTGCCCTTGAGGGTGTTGATCTCGCCGTTGTGGATGATAAAACGGTTGGGGTGCGCGCGCTCCCAGCTGGGCGTGGTGTTGGTGGAGTAGCGCGAGTGAACGAGCGCCACGGCCGTCTTGACGGCGGCGTCGTTAAGATCGATGAAGAAGCGGCGCATCTGCGTGGCGACCAACATGCCCTTGTACACAATAGTGCGCGAGCTCATGGAGCACACATAGAAGATCTTATCGCGCAGGGCAAACTCGGCGTCGGCCTTCTTTTCGATGGTGCGACGGCACACGTACAGGCGACGCTCAAAGGCATCGCCGGCGGGCGTGTCGTCCGGACGGCCCAGGAAGGCCTGCAGGATAGTAGGCATGCAGGCGCGGGCCGTCTCGCCCAGGTCGTGCGGGTCGACCGGCACCTCGCGCCAAAAGAGCAGCGGCACGCCGGCCTCGGCGCAGCCTTCCTCAAACACGCGGCGGGCGTCCTCTACGCCCTTGTCGTCCTGCGGAAAGAACAGCATGGCCACGCCATAGTCGCCCTCTGCCGGCAGAATCTGGCCGCACTTTTGAGCCTCTTTACGGAAAAAGTGATGCGGAACCTGGAACAGGATGCCAGCGCCGTCGCCGGTGTTCTTCTCGAGTCCCGTGCCGCCGCGGTGCTCCAAGTTGACCAGAATGGACAGTGCGTCGTCCAGGATCTGGTGATGGCGCTCACCGTTGATATCGGCAAGCGCGCCGATGCCACACGCATCGTGGTCGAATTCGGGGCGATAAAGGCCCTGCTGCTGAGCGGAATCTGCCTGCATCGCGATCCTCCCCTAGATATTAGACAATCAGTTGAATAGGCATACTAGGAGCATCACCGGCCCGTTGTGTTTCCCGCCCGTTTCGAAACAATTGCGTAACGCACGCCCCATGAGTGGACACCGCCGACCTCAAGGGCGACAACATAGGCCCCAAGTTCGGCCTGCAAACTCACCTCTTCAAACATCTCAATCTGTAACAGGAAGACCCAATTTCGACGACTAACTGTTACAGATTGAGATGTTTTCGAGAGACGGTTCCGAATGTCTCAATCTGTAACATGAAGGGCCGGTTTTTGCAGCTAACTGTTACAGATCGAGATATTCCATAGGACCATTTCTTCTTGTCTTGATCTGTAACACCTAGACCCAATTTCCATCCCTAGTTGTTACAGATCAAGACATTTCGGCAACTCCCTTTCACCATCCTATTCAAATACAATAATTTTGTTAGTCATGGTTAACTTTTGAGCCTAAAACGGGTATCCTTTGCGGCGTCAAACAAACGGCACGCAGGAGCTCACCATGCTCAACCATCTCAAACAACACTTTGGCTCCCGACGCACCGGTGGTCACGGAGGCCTAGACATTGCGCGGCACATCGGCCCCGGGCTGCTCGTGACCGTCGGCTTTATTGACCCGGGCAACTGGGCCTCCAATATGGCCGCGGGCTCGCAGTTTGGCTACGCGCTGCTGTGGATCGTCACACTGTCCACGATTATGCTCATTGTGCTGCAGCACAACGCGGCGCACTTGGGCATCGCCACGGGCGCCTGCCTTGCCGAGGCCACGACCCGCTTTCTCCCCCGCTTCGTTGGGCGCACGGTGCTCGCCAGTGCCTACCTCGCGACCATCGCCACCGCCATGGCCGAGATCCTGGGCGGCGCGATTGCGCTCCAGATGCTCTTTGGACTGCCCGTGCGTGCCGGCTGCGTCATCGTGGCAGCAGTATCGATGGCGATGCTCATGACGAGCTCCTACAAGCGTGCCGAGCGCTGGATTATCGCCTTCGTAGGCGTGGTAGGACTCTCGTTTTTGGCCGAGCTTGCACTAGTCAAGGTCGACTGGCCGCAAGCCGCCGCAAGCTGGATCACGCCCAGTATGCCCACTGGCTCTGCCGCGATTATCGTGAGTGTCCTGGGTGCGGTCGTTATGCCCCACAACCTCTTTCTACACTCCGAGGTCATCCAATCCATGCATTTCGAAGGCCAAGGCGAGCAGGTTATCGAAGAGCGTCTGCGCTATGAGCTCTTCGACACGCTCTTTTCGATGGGCGTGGGCTGGGCAATCAACTCGGCCATGGTCATCCTGGCCGCAACGACCTTCTTTGCGCACGGCATTGTCGTAGACGACCTCGCCGTCGCAGCGGACACGCTCTCCCCCATTCTGGGCCCAGCAAGCTCGACAATCTTTGCGGTGGCGCTGCTGTTTGCGGGCCTCTCGAGTAGTGTGACGGCAGGCATGGCGGCAGGCACCATCACCGCGGGCATGTTCGACGAGGAATACGACATCCACGACCGGCACTCATCGATTGGAGTGGCGGTCTGTTTCGTCGGCGCAGTGGCGGCGTGCCTGATCGTCCCGAATCCTTTTGAGGGTCTCATCTGGAGTCAGGCGCTGTTGTCGCTTCAGTTGCCGATTACGGTCTTTGTGCTCATACGACTCACCAGTTCGCCCCGCGTCATGGGCAAATACGCCAACTCGCGCCCGCTCAACACGCTGCTCGTAGGAATCGGTGCCATCGTGACGATTCTCGACATCGTGCTGCTAACGGGGATGTAATTGGGATGGCGTGACTGTCCAGATATAACGTCTCAATCTGTAACACGTAAGGCCGTTTTAAACCGTCAGATAAATCAAAAGGGTCCCGGCCGGAATATCCGGCCGGGGCCCTTGGACAGAGCTCTGTATAGCTAATCGCCGTGTGTCTACGAGTTACTCCTCGACGAGCTCAAACTCATCGGGGCCGACGCCGCAGACCGGGCATACGTAATCCTCGGGCAGCTCGGGCGTGTCGACCTCAACCTCGTAACCGCAAACGGTGCACACGAACTTATACGTCTTCTTCTCCTCAGCCATGATGTTCTCCTCTCGAACGCGACTGGTGATGTACTTCACTTATTAGTATAGATTCTCAATAATATAATGCAAGTATTTTTAGAACATTTCTAGCCTTGATACGACGAAGCCTTGGGCGGCGTCTTGCCCTTCAAGACCTTGTGATAGTAGTCATAGGTCAGCGGGGCCTCGCCGCTCAAGCGCTCGGCGTCCTCCACCTCGCCGATAAAGAGCAGGTGCGTGCCCACATCCACGGTATCAATCAGACGGCAGCTGAACAGCGCCGCCGCGTGCTCGGGCACATAGGGCATGCCCAGAGTGGTCTCGTGGGTCTCGTACTTGGCAAACTTGTCGTAATCGCTGCTGGTGCGGAAGCCAAAGTTGCCAATGTAGAGCATATCGGCCGTCTGATCGATCACGGTCAGCGCAAAGGCCTTAGCCGATACGATTACGCCGGACGTGACATTTTCCTTGTTCACGGCAATCGAGATGCGCGGCGGGGCGGATGTCACCTGCACTGCTGTGTTGATAACGCAGCCGGCACGCAGCCCGTCCGCCGCGGCGCTCACCACGTACAGGCCACTCGGCATCGTAAAGAACGCAGTTTTGTCCATAACGATCACTCCCCTAACCCAGGATTGAACCTCATGGATGTATGTACCCACAAAAAAGGCGACGCCCATAACGGACGCCGCCTTTGAGACATATGTGTCAGAACAGTAAGAAAGATGAGACGCCCGCAGTTGCGGTGAAATAGGGACTGAATAGTCCCTCAATCAGGCAAAACAGTCCGTATTCCACCGCAACTTATGAAGGGTGGTCAGCGATTGCGCTCTTTGAGGGCGCGGTCGATCTCGCGTTGGACATCACGCTTGGCCATGTCCTCGCGCTTGTCATAGAGCTTCTTGCCGCGACCCAGACCCAGCAGCAGCTTTACGCGGCCGTCGGTATTAAAGTAGAGCTCCAACGGAACCAGCGCATAACCACGGTTGCGAAGTTTGCCGTCAAGAAAGTCGATCTCCTTGCGGTGCAGCAGCAGACGACGCCGACGGTCGGGATCGCGATTCCACACGCCACCATGGCTATAAGGGTGGATATGCAGGCCGACGAGCCAGCACTCCCCGCCGCGGATCAGCGCGAAGGTATCGGTAATCTGGCAGGCGCGCTCGCGAATCGACTTGACCTCGGTGCCACTCAGTTCGATACCGCATTCGAACGTCTCATCGATAAAGTACTCGTGATGTGCCGAGCGATTCTTGGAAATGAGCTTGCGCTCGCGCTTACTGGGCATCGCCGGCCTCCTTGGCGCCATCGGCGTTTGAGCCCGCAGCCTCGCGCTTTGCCTTGCGCTCGGCATTGAGCTCAGCATCGCTCTCGCGCACCAGTTTGATAATCGCCGCGCAGGCTTCCTCGCCCACCAAGTCGCGAGCACGCACCGTCAGGCGCGTCGCCTCCTGCTTGTCGCCGTCGCTTGCAGCATCGGTCGCGCACATAATCAGGCAGATGGCAATCTCGGCCGAAGGTGAGGTCGGAACGCCCTGCAACGCCAGCTCGCCCATCACGTGCTCGTCGCTCTCCTCGGCGGCATCCGGATAGGTGGTATGGATCTTGTTGAGCAGGCGCGTCGTATGCGCATCGTTGGGCGCCAGGCGCAGTGCCAGACGCGCGCAGCCCACGGCAGCCGAAACGTTCTCGGTCTCGGGCTCCAAGAAGTACTGACCTAGATTGGCGTAAGCGCGGGCGGCGCACTTGCCATCGCTTGCACGCTCCAGCACCGAGAACGAGAGCGATGCCCATTCCTGCTTGTCCTCGAGTGCGCGGAACAGCTCGGCCAAATCCAAGCGATAGTTGCAGTTCATGGGGTCCCAACGCACAGCCTGCATCAGGGCATTACGAGCGCTCACATAATCCTGCTGGCGAATGTAGGCAAACGCCATGTCAGAGTACAGGCGGTCAAACGGCAGCTCGACCTGCACGAGCTCGCGCGGATCCTTCTCCACGCGGCGATAGGCCAAGCGCTCAAACTTGCTATCGAAGCTAAAGTATTGGCGCTTCTCCTCCGTCTTGCACTCAGCGTCGATATACTCCTCGGCGAGCTCCACCAGACGCTCCAGCAACGGCGTCGCCGTAGCCAGGTCGCCCTGCGCCAGATAGTTCTCGGCATACGTGATGTCTTGCAAGCTGATGGGCAGATCCATGGCTACTCCTCGATCTGAGCGAAACACGGCAGGCGCCGTATATACGGTCAATACACAAAACCCGGGTCTCTTACGAGGCCCGGGCGTTCAATTTTGGTAGCCCGTACCAGATTCGAACTGGTGATCTCCGCCTTGAGAGGGCGGCGTCCTAAACCGCTAGACGAACGGGCCATATGTAGCAAATGCAATGGCTGGGATGGAGGGAGTCGAACCCCCATTGACGGAACCAGAATCCGCTGTCCTGCCATTAGACGACATCCCAATGACTGCATCGCTGCGCTCGGCTGTGCCTTTGCGCAAGAAAGAAATATACGGGAAGTCTCGCCGTGACGCAAGCCCCAATTTTGACTTTTTTGAAATTCAGTCAAATTGGCCTAATTTAGTCCAACCCGTGAAGGACCTGTGAAGCCAACCGCTGTACACGAAGGGCAAAACGCCGCGAGCGGTAGCCGTCAACCGTTGGCAGATTCTACCGTGAAAACGATAGCACCAGGCAACACAATCGAAGTATCAATGATCGCGTAGATATCGAGGCGCCATGGACGAAGAGCTTGATTACCTATGGGAGACCCTGGGCCTTGAGATCACTGCCGACCTTTGGCCCGAACGGGACAAAATCCATCCCACACTGCGCCCCGCCATTACTGTGGTGCAGGCAAAATACCGCCGTGCATCCTTTTTGATCATGCGGATGTCATGGCACGCGGGACTCCCCGACCTTAAGCGAATCCAGGCAAGCCTCGTCGAGTTGTCCGGTATGCCGACCGTCATATCCGAGGCGCACCTGGAGCAGCGCCAGCGCGAGCGACTGCAACAGCAGCGGATTCCCTTTATCTGCCCCGGCGTTCAGGCATATCTGCCCTTTATGGACGAGGAGTACTGGAGCGGCAAGCCCAACAAACACGTAAAGGTCTACGATCCGCACGAATGGGCGCAGCTGGCGGACTGACTGGGGCAGGCCCGCCGGCGGAAAGTGCGCCCCAGATTTCAAGCTCAAACTGGTCCCCACTTTCCCGTCGAGCCCTCAACCGGAAACCGTGTCCCACAATCGAAGCTCAGAATGGGACGTGCTTTCCGCAACCGGCCACTTTGGGAAAGTGCATCCCATTCTGGAAGCGAATTCCGGGTCGCACTTTCCGCAGCCGCTACAGCAACGCCTCGGCCCAAGCCGATTCCCTAAAGCCGGGAATCGCAAAGTCGTCGCCCACCAGCAGCGGACGCTTGACCAGCATGCCGTCGGTCGCCAGCAGCTCGTAGCACTCCCGATCCGTCATGCCCGCATCCAGACGCGCCTTCAGGCCCAGCTCTCGATATTTCATGCCCGACGAATTAAAGAAACGCCGCACCGGCAGCCCCGAACGAGCAATCCAGGTCGCAAGCTCATCAGCCGTGGGATTGTCCAAAACGATATCGCGGTCGATATACTCAACCCCATGTTCGTCCAGCCATGCCTTGGCCTTTTTACAGGTCGAGCACTTGGGATATTCAACAAACAGTACGGTCATGGGAATCCTCCGAATATAGATCGGCCAACGCAGGCACACGCCACACGAGGCGCCTTCGTATGATGGGCCAATTGTAGCCCGCGGGTCACACGTTAAACGAACCGTACCCCGAATCCGCGTTTGATGAACGGCAGCAGTTCCATTGCTTCGGGCGTGATATGGCCCGCAACGTTCATGCGCTCGTCACCGGGAAGATCAACCCGCGCAATCTCAAGCTCGCCTTCGTAGCGCCCATATCCGCTATTGCTCACAGCGATCGACCCCGCCTTTCGCGGCAGGCCGGCTCCGGCATCCGTCGGCACGGAATCCGGCTTAAGCTTCGTACGTGACTCCTGAGACCTAAAGATGAGGACACTCGAGTCGGGCCGGTCGTGATGAATCTGCCCGCGCACATAGGCATAACCGGGCTCAAGCTCGCATTGCAAATCCACGTATCCGGCGGAAACTTGAGCAAACTGCGCCCAGCCCGCATCGGATAGATCGGGGTCGCCGACCAACACAATGTCGCAATCGGCGCCATGTGCAAGCTCAAGCATATTGAGAGCAACCTTTGACGCGCGACCGCGCTGTGCCTCGACCGTCGGCAGTCCCTCGAATACCGGCCCGCGAACGTTAGCATCACCCGGCACAAAAGCCATGATTTCGAATCCAAGCGCCGCAAGACGAAGATTCACCCGAGCAATGTCCTCCAGAGCTAAACCGGTATAAGGCTTGGGGTAAAAATTGTGGCAGGCGGCAAAACGAGTCACATCGGCGCCGGCTTCACGCCACGATGCGATTTCATCAGAACTCACCGTCGATGCATTGACCACAATGCGAAATACACCGGACAGCTCCGCGACCCGCTGGGCGCTAAAACCATAGTCCAAACGAAGGTATTCCAACCCCAAATCGCGCAGGTCCTCGATGCGCTCAAGCCCGAGCAAATCGCACGTGCGAGGCCCCACATCGGCAATGAGCGCAATGCCGTAGGCGGAAAGCAGCGACAACACATGACGGACCTTATCGGCATACGCCGCTCCCCCATCCTCGGGAATATGCAGCGAGGTGAACGCATAGCGCGCACCCGCCGCGGCACCACGCTCAATCGTCCGCTCAATATCCTGCAGAGGACTGGAAAGATAAATCGAAATACCCGTTTTCACGCTTCAACGCTCCTTTAAAAAAGGCCGGCGGAGCAGTTAGCCCCGCCGGCACAACCATATCATCAAGAAATCTGCCGCGCTCCGCGAGTCCTGAGCAACACGGCTCGCGATATCAAACTACTCGCCAAAGAACTCGTTGATCTTCTGCTCGTCGACGCCAAAGAACCACGTCAGGACAAAGCCGGCGGCATAGGCAAGCAGCATAGCAGCAACGTAGCCGAACTGCTGGCCAGGAACGACGATCAGCAGGCCAAACAGACCGGAAACGCCCTGAGAAACCGTGCCGATGTGAAGCAGCGCCGCGAGCGCGCCGCCAAATCCGGCACCCAGGCAGGCCGTCACAAACGGACGAACGAGCGGCAGCGTAACAGCATACATCAGAGGCTCGCCCACACCCAGGATTCCAACGGGAATGGACTCTGCGACGTACTTCTTGAGCTTGGCGTTCTTGGTCTTAAAGTACAGCGCCAAACCGGCACCGACCTGGCCGCCGCCAGCCATCATAAGGATGGGAAGCAGGTAATTGATGCCCTTGGTAGCTCCGTCGGGATCGTTGAGCATAGCGTGGATCGGCGTGAGCGCCTGATGCAGGCCGACGGACACCAGCGGCAAGAAGCCTGCCGACAGGATATAGCCGCCCAGGACGCCCAGCTTCTCGAAGATAAAGGTCAAAACGCTAAAGATGGCAGTCGTCAGCCATGCGCCAACCGGCTGGATGACGAGCATCAGAGCAAAGGCGCCGATGATGAGCACCAGCAGCGGGGACAAGAACGTGTCGAGTGCGTTGGGCATAATCTTGCGAATCTGACGCTCCATCCAGGCAAAAAATGCGCCAGCGATGAGAGCCGCGATCATGCCGCCCGCTGCGGGGTTGTACTGCGCATTGGTGAGCGGCAGCAGAATGGCAGTGGCAGGATCAGCCGCGCCAGGCGCAAGCAGGGGCATGGCACTGTTGGCGATGCACATCATGCCGGCGATGCCGCCCAGCGCAGCGGAACCACCAAACTCACGTGCCGCGTTATAGCCCACCAAGATGGGCAGATAGGCAAACAGGGCCCAGCCCATGGAACGAATGCCCTGGTACCACCACTCGCCTGCAAGCGCTCCTGCCGTCGAGACGTTAATGACGTTGCAGATACCGTTGATGAGGCCAGCCGCAATGATGCCGGGAAGCAGGGCGACGAAGACATTGGAAATCTTCTTGAGGAAGGCCTGAACCGGCTTGGACTCGTACTTGGCCTTCTGCGCGGCCTTGTTTGTGGCCGCAGCGTCAACCACGCTCTCGTCGGCAACGCCTTTCGCAAGGCCGGTGAGCTTGGAGAACTCCTCGAGCACCTTATTCACCTTGCCCGGACCCAGCACGATCTGCATCGTGTCGTCCTCGACCAGGCCCATCACGCCGTCGAGTGCCTTAATACCCTCCGTGTCGACGTTGCCCGTGTCTTTGACGGTCACGCGCAGGCGCGTCATGCACGCCGCGTTTGCGAGCACGTTGTCTTTACCGCCCAAAAGGTCCAACAGCTTTTGGGCCAGCTCTTTGTTCGTCATAACTCCTCCTTGTATTGGGTATCTCGTCTGGATGTCATATCAGCTCACGCCGCGCACCTATTGGGCGTCGGCATTGCTCTTCTCATGGCCACTCACCGCAGTACGGACATGGCCGTGCGCCCGTTCAAGAGCTACCGCAGCCTGCTCGGCATCGCAGTCCAACAGCACCGAGACAATAGCGGTTTTTACGTGGCCGCCGGCATCCGCAAGCGCCTGAACAGCGCGCTCGCGCGTGCAGTCGGTCGCTTCCATCACGATGTTCTGGCCGCGCACCACCAACTTCTCGTTCGTCTGCTGCACATCGACCATCAGGTTTTGGTACACCTTGCCAATCTTGACCATGGCACCGGTCGAAATCATGTTGAGAATGAGCTTTTGAACCGTTCCCGCCTTGAGTCTCGTTGAGCCGGTCAGCACCTCGGGACCGGGCACGGGCTCAATGGCAAGATCTGCGCTCTCCCCGATCTTCGACCCTTGGTTGCAGGCAATTGCAATGGTCTTGCACCCAGTTGCCTTGGCGTACACAAGGCCGCCCACCACATAAGGAGTACGACCGCTTGCCGCCAGGCCAACGACAAGATCCTTGTCCGAGAGTCCACGCTCTCGCAGGTCGTTCGCGCCAAGCTCCTCGCTGTCTTCGGCACCTTCGACAGCCTTGATAAACGCCGTCTCGCCTCCGGCAATGAGCCCGACAATCAGATCGGGTGACACGCCAAACGTGGGCGGACACTCCGAAGCGTCGAGTACGCCCAGACGACCGCTGGTGCCTGCGCCCATGTAAAAGACGCGCCCGCCGCGCTCGAGTGTCTCAGCAGCCCAGTCGATTGCTGTGGCAACCTGGGGCAACACTTTCGTGACCGACTGGACGGCACGAAGATCCTCATCGTTCATCGTCGTGACGATTTGCAGCGATGTCATCGTATCGAGGTCCATTGACCTTTGATTACGCTGTTCGGTCGTGAATTTTGTTAAATCGAGCATTTCATTCACCTCATCTTTCCTGTTTCTCGATGTAGTTTTGCTTAATGACATGCGTCGCCCGTTCGTAGTCGCTGGCAACGTAAGCAGCGTACAGGGCATCGACAACCATAAGCTGGGCCATACGCGAAGCCATGGCACCGCTGCGGACCAAGGGTTCACTCGCAGCGACGCCGAGCACGGCATCGGCCATGGTGGCAAGCTTGGATGATCCATCTACTTTGGTAACGGCCACTACGGGACAGTTGTGGCGTTGAGCCTCGGCGGTGCAGTCCAGCACCTCTTGCGTCAAGCCCGAGTAACTAAAGGCGATTGCCATATCGCCCTCATGCATGTTCTTGGCACATAAGAGCTGATCATGCCAGTCGTCGTACAGATGGCACTCTTTGTCGACACGCATGAGCTTTTGCGCCAGGTCGTGCGCGACCAAACGAGAAGCACCAATACCGAACAGATTGACCGCGCGTGCCCGCTTAAGACGGGCCGCGCATCGCTCCAAGACGGTGTAATCGAGCGTTCGCGCCGTCGCCTCGATCGTGCGCACGTTGCTTTTCATCACCTTCCCCACGATACGTTCGACGCTGTCATCCATGGAGATGTCCTCGAGGGCAACGTCTTTCTTGTCACCTAAGAGCGCCAGCTCGGCAATCAGTTCGCGTTGGAACTCCTTGTAGCCCGCAAAACCCAAACGCTTGCAAAAGCGCAAAATGCTCGAGGGCGAGGAGAACGTGACATCGGCAAGACCGCGGACGGACAGCCCGACCACCTCGTGCGGATGAGCGCTTACATATGCGATGACATTGCGTTCCGCCGGGCTCGCGCTGAGCTCACGCTCGCGAAGCCGCAAAAGCAATCCGTTTGCCATCTCAAACACCTCCGTTGAGAAGAATTAAAGACCAACGAACGATTCGTACCGGATACAAACAGCTTTTGCGGTACATTGTGCCGCATCGTGGCGCACAAAGGGCGAGCGTTCTACCGCTCGCCCCTCAAATCCGACCGCTCGGAAATACGCGCGACACAAAATAATTCAACAAGGTCGCATTATCAGAAACGGGTTTGTTACCGGCTAGCGCCTCGCATGGGCGCCGATCGACCGAGTCGCATGGCGCACCAACGCCGCCGCCAGCAATACCAACAGCATGGCGGTGACATAGCCCGCAGCATCGAATCCTAAATCGATAACGTCGAAATGCCTGCCGGGAACAAAGATCTTATGTACCTGATCGCCAACGGAGCAGGCGGCGCAAAAGAGCAATACGGGCACGCAACGGGAGCACACGCTCCACGGACGCCTGGAAAAGCAAGCCACGACCACCGAGGCGAACAACCCGACGAAGAAAAACTCTACGGTATGGGCAACGCGACGGACGTTCGCGCCCACCCACATGCGAATGGAAGCAAGTCGGCCAGACCGGGCATTCGAGGCAGCCGAATCGGTTCTCCCAGTCATTCCGTTCTCCGCCTGGGCTTCACCCGTGGCATCGGCAGCCTGAACGCCCGTGGCCTGACCCTCCACCACACGCGCGGTGGACTCGCTCAGCAACGACGTCTCCACCGCATTTTGCTCCGTCAGCACCCAGATACCCGCCAGCGTTGCAGCGAACAGAATGATCGCGGTCCATCCGATTATTTGTTTTACGCGCGCCAAGGGCCAACCTCCTTTTTTTGAATATCAGCGAGTGTAGCCCCAAATGACATCGTCACCGTATCAAAATTTGAATCGCAACAGGAAGCGACGAAGCGACGCAAACCCCTACCCCGCCTCGCGCATCCAGCGATCGAACGTCCCCACGCACACGCCCAGGCACTTTGCTGCCTGGCTGCGGGTAATATCGCCCGCCTCATAGCTATCGCGCACCAGCTCAAACTGAGGAGGGCACGGCTTGCGAGGTCGACCGAAACGGACCCCTCGCGCCCGCGCCGCTGCAATTCCCTCCGCCTGGCGCCGATGGATATTCTCGCGCTCCACCTGCGCCACGTAGCTCAGCAGTTGCAGCACAATATCGGCAATCAGGGCGTTGGTCACATCCGGCGCGCCGCTGGCCCTGGCGCGCGTGTCAAGCAATGGCATGTCCAACACCACAATGGCAACCCCGAGCTCCTTGGTAATGCGTCGCCATTCCTCAAGAATCTCGGAGTAATTACGACCAAGTCGGTCGATAGAAAGCACCACCAGCACGTCCCCGTCTCCCAGGACGTGCAGCAGCTCGCGGTAACGCGGTCGATCGAAGTCCTTGCCGCTCGCATGGTCGGCATAAATATTCGCCGAGCCCACGCCATAGGCGCCCAGCGCATCCAGCTGCCGATTAAGATTCTGATCGCGCGAACTCACCCGCGCATAACCGTACACCGTCGCCATCTCATCCCCGCTTTCTTGTAAACCTGCCAAAAAGGGACAGGTTTATTTTGGTAGGTTCTACCTCTCAAATAGCAGGTAAGCGGGCGGCCGAGCAGACGGCAAGGTAGCCACGATTCAAATGCGAAGGGCGGTCCCGAAAGGCCGCCCTCCGCTCCCCCACCATGAGTCGGGATTTGGCTAATGGATAAGCTTAAAGTCCAAGTGCCCACGCGTGGTATTGACGCGCGAGACCTCGATAATCACGCGCTGCCCCAGCTCGTAACGGGTGCCCGTGTCGGCACCTGTGAGCGTGAGCGCGTCCTCGTCGAACTCGAACCACTCGTTGCCCAGACTCTTGATCGAAACCAAGCCTTCGACCTGCGTCAGGTCCAAGCGCACAAAGAGACCCATGCTGCTAATCCACGAGACGGTTCCGGCATAGCGCTCGCCCAGACGGTCCTCATAGTACTGGGCAATCTTGATCTTTTGCGTCGCATGGCTGGCGGCATCCGCCGCGCGCTCGGCATCGCTGCATGCGCGGCAGATCTGCGGCAGAATGCGCGGCAGCGACTCGCGCCCCTTGCCGATCAACCGCGGCGTGCGGACCAAGGCGTCCTTGCCGCCGAGCTGCTCATAGGCCAACTGCAGTTTGAGCACGCGGTGCACCACCAGATCGGGGTAGCGACGGATGGGACTCGTAAAGTGACAGTAGCACGGCGCGGCGAGCGCAAAGTGGCCCTCGTTGCGCGGCTTGTACAGCGCGCGCTGCATGCTGCGCAGAAGCAGCGTGTTGACGAGCGGCGCGTTGGCCGTACCGGCGGCAGCATCAACTGCAGCCTGCAGCTCATCGGGGCTCCCCAGGGCAATACCGGCAGCACGGCGATCGTCGATGATGCCTAGCTGCGCCAGCGCAACGGCGGCACCGTGCAGGCTATCGGGGCTCGGATCCTCATGCACGCGATAGCAGGCCTCGATATCACGGTCTGCCAGCCACTCTGCAACGCACTCGTTGGCGAGCAGCATGGCTTCCTCGATAAGCGACGTGGCACACGAACGCTCACGCGCCACAATCTGCACGGGCACTCCGTTCTCATCCAATAGAGCGCGAATCTCGGCCGTATCAAAATCGACTGAGCCGCGGGCGCGACGAATACGACGGCGAAATTCGGCGAGTTCGTTGGCGGCGACAAGGAAATCGCCGAGGTCGATGTTGTAGCCGCGGGCGGTCTCCTCGCACGCAAGACCGCGCTCAAGCGCTTCCTCGCGCGAGGTCTCGGCAGCCGCAACATCCTCAGCCGCGCCCTCCAGCACCGAATACTCAACCGCACCGGCACGCACCAGCAGCGCCTCGGCGCCGTCATAGTCCATACGCACACGCGAGCGAATCACGCTGGGATACGGATCGTAATGCCGCACGCGACCCTGCTCATCGAGCTCGATATCGACGGTAAACGCAAGACGGTCCTCGTCAGGGCGAAGCGAGCACAGGTCACAGGACAGGCGTTCGGGCAGCATGGGAAGCACGCGATCGGCCAGATACACCGATGTCGTGCGATGGCGAGCCTCAAGATCGATATGCCCGTCCCAAGCCACATAGTGTGAAACGTCGGCGATATGCACACCCAGCTTATAGCCGCCCTCGGGCGTGCGCTCCAGCGAAATGGCATCGTCAAAGTCGCGCGCGTCGACCGGGTCGATCGTGATGACAAAGCGGTCGCGCAGATCGCGGCGGAGCGGGTCCTTAAGCGCCGCGGACACATCGAGCGAAAGCCCCTCGGCCTCGTCTAGCGCGGCCTCGGGATAGCTATCGGTATAGCCGTAACGCGCCATCACATATTGAACGCCCAAATCGGGCGCGTCATCTCCGCCAATGCGGCGTTCGATCGTCACAGTGCCCGATTCCAGGCGCGTCGGGTAGGTCAAAATGCGCGCGACAACAGCATCACCCGGGTGGACACCCAGACGATCCGCCGAAGTATCCTCGGGCAAAATGAAGAAGTCGGCCTTCAGGCGCGAATCGAGCGGCTCAATCACACCGAGCGGACCGGCGGTCTGGTACGTGCCCACCACGCTTATGGCTGCGCGCTCAACCACGCCCTCGATCACGGCGCGACGCTCGCCATGCGGGCTGTTCTTAATGCTCACGGCAACGGTATCGCCGTCCATGATCTCACGCTTGCCGCGGCCCATGACCTTGTAGTCGCCATTCTCGGTTATGACATAGGCACTGTGCTCATGGAGCTGCACGCGCCCGGTCAGGCTCGGACGGCGTTCGCTGCGCACCGGCCCGCGCTTATTGCGAGCTCCACGCTTATGCTTGTTATTGCGCCCCATGGCGCCTCCTAACTATCGATTGCCGTTTACATCCCAAGAGTCTACCCAAATGATCCTTAGGGGGCGGAGGAAAACGGATCACATAGATAGACCAGCGCCACGATGATCCGCAATCCTGCCGTCCCCTAGGGATCAAAAAACGGGCCGCCCCATAAGAGACGACCCGTTGGAAGGGATGAATTCCAGGCATGCCTACACGCGCAGGTAGCGGCGCATGGCGATGGCAGAACCAAAGAGACCGATAATCACGCCGACCAGAATCAGCGCAGCATAGGTCACCAGGTAGTACTGCATCGGCAGGGCAAACGACATCCAGCCGATGCTCTCCTGCAGACGCGGAATCATCAGATTACGCAGCAGCTCCAGAACGCCGATGGAAAGCAGCGAGCCCAAAATGGCCTGCAGTACGCCCTCGGTGATAAACGGGCCACGAATGAAGCCGTTGCTGGCGCCGACCAGACGCATAATCGCAATCTCACGACGACGCGCCGTGATGGACAGGCGAATCGTGTTGTTGATGAAGATGAATGCGATAAAGGTCAGAAGGCCAACGAGCACCACGGCGGCGATGCGGATGTAGTTGGTCACCTGGAACAGGCGGCTCACTTCCTCCTGGCCGTACAGCACGCTCGCGTTGACGTCGCCGTCGTCCGCGATCTTCTGAAAATCGGCGTTCTTCTTGAGCTTCTTGGCCGTGCTCTCGACCTGAGACGGATCGTCCATCTCAATCGCAAACGAAGCCGGCAGCGGGTTCTGGCCATCGAGCGCGCTCATGGTGGCGTCGGCGTTGCCCGACATCTTGCTCGTATATTCGGCCAGCGCGTCGTCCTTGTCCTTATAGGTCACGGACTTGACGTTATTCCACGTCTTAAGCTCGGCCTCAAAAGCCTGAACATCGGCCTGATCGGCGTCATCACTAATGAACGCGTTGATGACAACCTGATCCTCGACGGTGCCGATCACGGAGTTCAGCATCGCGGAGCCCATGATGAACAGGCCGATGATAAACAGCGAAAGGAAGATCGTGATGACGGCGCCGAGCGAGGTAGTCCAGTTACGGAAGAAGTGGCTGATCGCCTCTTTGAAGGAGTAGCCCACGTTAGTTGGTGCCATAGTTGCCGTAACCTCCCCTCTCCTGGTCGCGGATAACGTGGCCGCCCTCGAGGGCGATCACGCGACGGTGCATGCTATCGACCATCTCGCGGTCGTGCGTGGCGACGATCACGGTGGTGCCAGTGCGGTTAATACGCTCGAGCAGCTTCATGATGCCCAGCGAAATCGCCGGGTCGAGGTTACCCGTGGGCTCGTCGCAGATCAGCAGCGGCGGACGGTTGACCATAGCGCGGGCGACGGCAACGCGCTGCTGCTCGCCACCGGAAAGCTGGTCGGGCAGCGAGTCCATCTGGTCGGCCAGACCGACCAGACGCAGCACCTCGGGCACCTGACTGCGAATGACGCCCTTGGGCTTGCCGATGCACTGCAGGGCAAACGCCACGTTTTCGTAGGCGGTTTTTTGCGGCAGAAGCTTAAAGTCCTGGAACACGGCGCCAATCTGGCGGCGCAGGAACGGAACCTTGCGGTTCTTGATCTTCATGAGGTCCTGACCGGCAACCAGGATGCGACCGCTCGTCGGCTTGACGTCGCGGTTGAGCGTCGACAGCAGCGTGGTCTTACCCGAGCCGGAGTGACCGACCAGGAAGACGAACTCGCCCGGATAGATCTCGATGTTGATGTCGTCGAGTGCGGGCTTATTGGGCTGTGCCGGATAGATCTTGGTGACATGCTCCATAAGGATGACGGGCTCGACACCGGCCTGCTTGGCCATCTTCTTGCGGCTGGCCTGCGGATCGATAGGCGCAAACACCGACGTGAAATCGGGATTGTTGAGCGCGTTATCGAGGCTTGCGACCTCGGCGGCCTGATCGCTCTCGACCACCGGGGCAGCAGGCTGCGTGGGGTCGGGAATAGCGGCAAAGAGACCGGACTGCGCAGGCTGAGGAGCCGGCGTCGCAGGGGCCATGGGGTCGGGAATGCCGGCCATGGTAGGCTGCGGCGTGGCAGCGCCAGCCTGAGGCTGCTCCACGCGAGCGGTCACGGCCTGAACGGGCTCAAAACCCGCCGTGCCGGAAAGCGCGACATCGCTGGTTGGATTGTAGGCAAAGGGATCGGATGCCGGCTGTGCCTGATCTGCCGGCTGAGCGGGGGCCTGAGCAACAGGCTGGCCCTCTGAATCCGGAGTGGCGAAACGACTGCCCTGGACGCCTGCCTGCGTCTTGGGGGCATCATCGCCCGCACCGGAGGTACGGAAGTGGTTACCCACTGGTGCTCCTTATCGTCGTGCGTTTAAACTACATGAGCGCCTTGTATTTTAGCAGTATTAGCTTTGCTGCACATAAGAAGCATGGCGGGGTTTGGGTCCCTCCGGCCGGACCTTGATTATCAACTTCATCCGAACACTTCCCACATTCATCCGCACATGTGCGGATGAATGTGGGAACCCGATACCCTGAGGGCCGGGCCGGCCGGCCCCGGGAGATCGGAGGACGGCATGTCCG
>UQPF01000008.1 GCA_900542905.1 uncultured Collinsella sp. | reverse complement strand
GGCGGCGTTCCTTCGCGCGTTCATTTTTTCTTTGGTCGGAAAACAACGATACGCGAGGCGCGCCGCCGCTGCTAGGCGGGCAATTTTACCGGGCGGCTAACCCACACAAACCCCCGAAGAGCCCTTTAAAGTCGGGGTTGTGGAGCGACTCCCAGACACCGAGGAACTCGATGGTGTTCCTGTTCCTCATCCAGTTCTGCACCACCATCTTCGGCTCATCGCTCTTGTACCTTGCTATGTCCGTGAGTGAGATGTAGTCGTCCCCGCTGCCGGTCGACGCGACCCCGATCTCTATACCGAGTGCGCTGATCTTCTCGATTGCCTCTTTCGGAGCCATCCGCGCTCCTCCGTTCTTCCAGTCTGGTTGGCAGGGGCCTGGTCGGCCCCCATGCCTACTCCCTCTCGTCCCGCTCGCCCATGTACCAGACGACGCGGCCCTTGCAGACCACGGGCTCGTCGCCCGGCCCGGCGAGGATGTCGTCGTACTCGCCGCTGTGGCTGTCCGCCGTGAGCATGACGGTGGAGCGGCCCCGGGTGTAGTTGCGCACCACGGCGCCGTAGTCGGACGTCTCGGCGAGCACGGGCTGGCCGTTGACCGGCTCCATGTCGGGGTCGACCAGCAGCAGCGCGTCGTGGGGGAAACGGTTGTCCATGCACCCTCCCTGGGCGTGGACCATGAAGCCGCGCGGGTGCGCGTCGGCGATGGAGGCGGGGACCTCGACCTCGTCGGCGAGGTTCCCCTCGTCGCACGGCTCGCCCATGTGCGCGAAGCCCAGCAGGGGGACCATGCGGGAGGTGCCGCTGATGGCGGCCTCGGTGGCGTCCTCTCCCATGAGGTCGGCTACCGTGGTGTCGAAGAGGTCGGCGAGTTGCTCAAGGTTCGCTTTTCTCGGCATCGACTTCTCGGATTCCCACTGGCCGATGGCAACTCGCGATACATCGAGTTTGTCGGCTATTTCCTGCTGGGTCAGTCCAGCTCTACTTCTGAGCCGGCGAAGGTTTTTACCGATTTCCATGGGCCTCTCCTTGCCTATGTATAACTTTACTTATCATTTTAGAAAAGAAAACTTTTCATTCCAGAAAAGTTTTTGTTTACACGATGCAAAGAAAGACTTACTATTAGTTCAGCAAGAGAGAGGAGGCCACTTGAATACCCTGCGAGATGTTCGCGAGAGCAAAGGGGTTAAGAAAGTCGCAGTTCAGCGGATGTTGGGAGTTAGCCAACCGACCTATGACCGTTACGAGCTTTATCCCGGAGAGATGCGAGCCAAAGACCTCGAAAGGGTCCTGACGTTCCTCGGCATCACTCGCGACGATATTTTTTTGGCAACAGAGGAAAGTTAAAGTTTGCATCTAACGAAACGGAGAGAACCATGAACGAGAACTACATCGACATCGAGCTGGGCGGCTGGAACGTCCCCGAGGCCATCACGGTCGAGGCCGAGCCCGTCGAGGCCCGCGACTTTTCCGACTTCGAGCTGTAGGGGAGGGCGACATGGGAGACGTGAAGATGCGCCGCGAGAACATCAGGTACGAGGCGCGCGGGAAGTCCTTCGAGATCGAGTGCCCGCAGGGCTTCTCGGGCATCGAGGCCATCGTCTGCTGGTGCGACGCCGGCGGCGGCTGGCACCACGAGGCCTTCGAGTCGTTCCTCGACGCCCGCGGGCGCCTGGACGGTCTGCTGCGCGGCGAAGCGGTCATGGCCTACGTCCAGCGCACGGTCTGCATGAACACCACCGACGCCATCGACCCCGGCATCCAGCCCGTTGAGGTGGGCCTCGCCGCGGGCGAGTGGGTCATGCATCAGCTGCGGAAGGGGCGTGAGTAGCGATGGGGAAGTAGGTCGGCTCCTACGCCGAGACGGGCCGTAAGTAGATTTGACCAACGAAAAGGAGAAAGACATGATTCAACTGATTATCGGAGCTGGTCTGGGACTCGGCGGCGTGGCCGCCGCCGTCGCCATCAAGCGGTATAACGAGGCCGAGCGCGAGAAGGCCGCCGGGCCCGCGGACCATTGGGGCAACAGGTACGAGGCCCGCATCGTCTCGCCCGCGTGCGCCCTGCCCCTCATCCTGGCAGGTGCCGTCATCGCCGCCTCCGCCTGCCTCTACACGCAGGACACCGGCGAGGTCTGCGTCATCCGCAACCTCGGTGGCTCGCTCGCCGGCTCGACCTCCGAGGCCGGTTTCCACGCCAAGGCCCCCTGGCAGGACGTCGTGACCTACGACGTCCGCAACAACCTCATCAACTTCTACGGGGACACCGACTACGAGGTGGACGGCGGCTCCTACGAGGGCAAGCAGGTCTCCATCAACGACAAGTCGGGCGCCAGCGCCAACATCGACATCCAGGTCAACTACTCGCTCAACCCCGACGCCGCGCTCAGCCTCTACAGCGAGTACGGCACGCAGGAGAGCTTCGTGGAGAAGTACATCTCCAACGACGTCCGCGCCGTCACCCGCGAGGTCTCGGGCGGCTTCGACACGGTGACGATGCTCACCGACCGCTCCCAGTTCACCAAGGCCGTCCAGAAGGCCCTCACCAAGAAGTGGAAGGGCATAGGCCTCACGGTCGAGCAGGTGAGCGTGCAGGACGTCCGCTACCCGAAGAACATCACCAAGAGCTACAGCGAGGCGCAGGCGGCCGAGGTCGCCAAGCAGAAGGCCCAGAACGAGCAGGAGACGGCCAAGGTCCAGGCCGAGACCAAGAAGATCGAGGCCCAGGGCGAGGCGGACGCGAACGCGGTCCTCGCGAACTCGCTCAACGACCAGGTCATCCAGCAGCACTACATCGACGCGCTCAAGAGCATCGGCAAGGACGGCAACCTCGTCGTCGTGCCCGAGGGCTCCCAGCCGCTGGTCGGCACCAAGTAGGGGCCGCCCGCCGCGCGCGGGCCGTCCCCGGGGCGGCACCGTTGCCCCGCGGCTCTCCATAACCATCCGCGGGGACGTTCCCTACCGGTGCCGTGCCGGGGGCGAGGCCCCGGAAAGCAAGCAACAAAAAAGGAGCCGCCCAGTGTGGAAAGCGGGGACGGCTCCAGACCTGAAAGGAGGTCACTCATGGATTCTAGCAGAGCCAAAACGTTCCAGCAGATGGCCGACGAGCTTGGCATCAGACACAAGCTGATGTACACGCTGCGCGAGGCGTCGAGGGTGACGGGGGTGCCCTACGACACGCTGCGCATCGAGTGCAAGGCGGGACGCCTGCGCTCGCAGCTGCCCGAGGGGCGCAAGGTGGGGCGCATGGTGCGCCCGGAATGGGTGGAGCAGTGGATCGAGGAGGGAACGCATGGCATCGAAGCTGCTTAGGTGCGCTGGGTACATCGCGCTCCTGTTCGCGGTGTACGCCCTCATGCCCTACGTCCTGCGGGCGATGCTGCTCGCGGCGGACGGCATCCGCGTCGTGCTCGGAATGGGGTCGATGCTGTGATCGGAAGGAACTTCGCGTTTACCGTCCCGTTCGTGGCCGGCAAGCTTCGCCACAGGCTCGACCGACGCCACGCGCGGATGTACACGCCCACCGAGACCATCCGCAACGAGGCCGCCATCCGCGACGCGGCGCTCAAGGCCATGCGGGAGGCGTACCCGGGTCTCAAGGGAATGCTGTTCCCGTTCAGGGTCCCCGTCGCGGTACGCATCGACGCGTACGGCCCGCTGCCGGAGTCGAGGCCGAAGAACATCACGTCGGAGCCTTACACGTTCAAGCCGGACGCGGACAACATAGCCAAGCTGGTGCTGGACGGGATGAACGGGGCGGTCTGGGGTGACGACAACCAGGTGGTCGAGCTCCACGTCGTCAAGTGGCCCCGAATGCGCGGCATCGAGCCGCACATGGACATACGGGTCTACCGCGGCTGGTTCGCAGGCACCAGGGAGAAGAAGAGAAACGGAGATTAAGCAATGGAGTACATGCACATAGACGTCCAAGTCGGTGGCGATGCGTTCGAGGTGCTGGACGAGTTCGCCACGAACCTTATCTGCCTCGCAGACGAGGATGGCGCCGAGATAGGGAAGAGGGGCCTGAAGCCAGCGTGCCTGCGCGGCATCGCCTACGGGCTTCTGTACAGCGTGAAGCTGCTGGGAGCCGATTCGCAGGACTCCGAGGTCTACGACTCCATTGTCGGCAGCGCCGGCCGCATGGAGCGCATCTACAAGCTGAACGGGCCGCGCGGCGTATTCGCCGAGCTGGCGGGCGTGGACATCGAGAAGGTCGAGATCAGTGACGAAGGGGTGACCATCGATGAGTAACGGGATCATCGAGTTCAAGGACGACGCGGGCATGCCCGTGAAGTTCACGGCGCAGGACATCCGCGAGCGCCTGTGCCCGAACGCCACAGACGGCGAGCTGGCGCTGTGCGTGGAGCTGTGCAACCGCCAGCACCTGAACCCCTTCACCAAGGAGGTCTATCTGGTCAAGTACGGCAACGCCCCCGCGAGCATCATCACGGCCTATCAGGTGTTCAACCGCCGCGCGAACCGCCAGCCAAATTACGGCGGCATCGACAGCGGCGTCGTGGTGCTCCGCGACGGCGAGGTCGTCAAGAAGAAGGGCTCCGCCGTCTACAAGATGATCGGGGAGCAGCTCATCGGCGGCTGGGCCGAGGTCGCGTTCACCGACGGCAAGAAGCCCGCATACGTCGAGCTGGCGCTCACCGACTACAGCACCGGCAAGAGCAACTGGGCGAAGATGCCCGGCGTTATGATCGACAAGTGCGCCAAGGCTGCGGCATGGCGCCTTGCCTACCCCGACGAGTTCGGCGGGATGTACACGGGCGAGGAGATGGACCAGAAGGTCGAGCGCGACATGCACGCCGGCACTCAGGCCGTCGAGGCCGAGAGCGTCGAGCCCGTCGCCGACCTGCAGCCCGTGCGCGAGCTGTTCAAGCCGTTCATGGCGGCGACTGCGCTCGACAGCGCCGGGGCCATGGCGGCCATCTGCGCCGCCGTGGGCTGCACGTCGGGCTCCATGCACGACATGACGCTCATGCAGGCGCGCCGCGCGGCCTCGTGGATGGAGGAGGAGATCGCGGCCCGCAAGGCGCAACCCGAGCCCGCCGCACCCGAGCCGGAGCCCGCGCCCGTCTATGAGCCCGCGCCCGCCGAGTACGCGACCGACGACGACCTGCTGGGAGGCTTCTAATGGCAGACGAGGTTTTGGCGGTCGAGGCCGTGCCGCTCGAGGAGGACTTCGACACGCTGGTGGCGTCGCTCGCCATCGACGACACGCTCGAGGACAAGCTGGCAAAGCTTAAGAAGAACGTGGACGAGAAGCTGGCGGACTACATGGACGTCAAGCGCATCGAGAAGGACGAGGACTTCAAGGCGGCGAAGAAGTACCGCACGGCGGTCAACGCCGTGAAGAAGCCCATCGAGGCGCAGCGCAAGGCCGCGAAGAAGAAGTACAGCGACCTGCTCAAGACGTTCGACAAGACCATCGGCGAGATCACGGCACCCATCGACAGGCTCTCCGATGAGTACAAGGCCGAAATCGACCGCTACGACGGCGAGTGCAGGACCCGCCGACTCATCGCGCTCAAGGGCCACTATTACGACCTCGCGGGCGAGATGGGGCCGCTGGTGCCATACGAGCGCATCGCCGACGACAAGTGGCTCAACGCGAGCTTTGGCGAGGTCAAGGCCAAGAACATCATCGAGCGCCGCGTGGGCGAGCTGCTGCATCAGTTCAAGTTCGTCAACGGCCTCGACTACGCGGACGAGTCCGAGAAGGCATGGGCCGTGGCGTGGTGGACGAGGACCCTGCCGGCGGACTCGGGCGAGGTGGCGGCTGCGGTCGCCGCGCACCGCGAGGAGGTCGCCAAGGCCGCCATGCTCGCGGCGACCTACGAGCAGGCGATGGCGCCCGCACCGGAGCCCGAGCCGGAACCCGAGCCACTGCCGCCCGACCCCGAGCCGCTGCCCGACGAGGAGCCTGAGCCTGAGCCGCCCCTGGGCGTGCCGAGATGCGTGCGGGTGGTCCCGTCGCGCCCCGAGCCGTATGTGGCCGAGGATGCGGCCCCAGCACCGCAGAGGGGCTACCGCGTTGTCATCGAGTGCGCCACGGCGGACGAGCTGCGCCGCGTGAGGGCCGTCATGGTCGAGAACGGCATTCACGGATACGTCGAGAGGATGTAGGACATGGAGGAGAAGAACCTGCCGCCGCTCCGAACGCCGGAGCAGCGCAAGGAGGCGATGGCGAAGGCCGTCCACACGCGCCGCGAGCGCGCCGCGTTCAAGGCGGCGTGCAAAGCGGGGAACATCCCGCCCGAGGCGGCCATCGAGGCGCCCATCGCGCAGAGGCTCAAGGTCGAGGAGTTCGCCCGCTCGTTCCCGGGCATCGGCACGGTCAAGGCGAAGGTGATCGTCAAGGCGCTTGACATTCCCGACGGCCGCCGCGTGAGCGGCCTTGGTTACATGCAGGGGCTGCGCCTTGTCGCGTTTATCAGGAACAACATGACCGCGAAGGAGGACGGGCAGTGAGCATCAACCGAGTGAACATCAGCGGCAACCTCACCCGCGACCCCGAGCTTCGCGCCACCGCCGGCGGCACGCAGGTCCTGTCCTTCGGCGTGGCGGTAAACGACCGCCGCCGCAACGCGCAGACGGGCGAGTGGGAGGACTACCCCAATTTCGTCGACTGCACGATGTTCGGCAACCGCGCCGAGGCCGTGGGGCGATTCCTCGCCAAGGGGATGAAGGTCGCGATCGAGGGCAAGCTGCGCTACAGCTCCTGGGAGCGCGACGGCCAGAAGCGCAGCAAGCTCGAGGTTATCGTCGACGAGATCGAGGTCATGGTGCGCCGTGAGGGGCAGACGCAGGCCCAGCCGCAGCAGAGCCTCGCGGACACGGTGCCCGTGCAGCCACAGGCGCAGCCCGCGCCGCAGTGGAGCGCCCAGCAGGCCTACGCCGCGGCCCCGCAGTCCGAGTTCTACGACGAGGACGTGCCGTTCTGATGAGGCACGTACCCGACATCATCCGCGACCACTGGGAGGCGGCCCTGTTCGCCGCCTCCTTCTCCGCGGGTTTCCTGTTCTTCTCTTCGCTTCTCTGGGGGTGGTTCTGATGGCCAACGACTTCACGGTTTTCGCCAGCTCGATAGCCGAGCTCTACGACGATTACGATCCGAACGACCCCGAGGACATGAGGGAGCGCATGATGCTCGCGGACGCGGTGCTCATGTACGGCCTCCACGGGGTCGAGATCGAGCTGCCCAAGAGCGTCAAAAGGGCCTTCAAGGGACTCAAGAACGCCATCGACAACTCCAAGAACAAGCGCGAGCAGGCCAAGAAGGGCGGCAGGCCGCGCAAGGCCAAGACCGAGCCGGAGCCCGAACCCGAGCCTGAGCAAAAACCCGAAACCGAGGTTTCCGAAAGCGAAAACCCTAACCTAACCTATCCTAGCTTAGCTTTACCTAGCCTAGCTTGTGTTGATGGTGCGCGCGGCGCCACCACCGAGGGCTTCGAGCCTCCGACGCTCGAGGAGTGCCGCGCGTATTTCGCCGCCAACCGCCTCAAGGGCGACCCCGACAAGTTCTGGGCGCACTACGAGTCGCAGGGCTGGATCCGCTCGAACGGGATGCCCGTGACCTCGCTCAATGCCGCGGCGATGCTGTGGAACGGCAACCAGAAGCGCCTCGACGCCGAGGCCCATGCCCGCGGCAAGCCGACCGATGCCGAGATTCAGGCCGCCACGTTCAAGCCGACGAAGACGCCCGAGCAGACGAGGGCGGAGCTCGAGCGCAGGTGGCGCGAGGAGCACCCGGGTATCGACCCGGCGAAGGTGAAGGCCCCGAGGGGGACGACCGCCGACCCGGTTGCGCTCAAGGCGTACCAGGACGCGCGGCGTCTGCTGGATGCGAGGGCCGCATGCGAGAGGAGGTCGTCATGAGCTTGGACGCCGAGAGGAGCGAGAACATGGGCAGAACGAAGGGGTCTGTGAGCATCTACGACGACGGGCAAGGGGTCTGTGAGCATCTACGACGACGGGCCGCGCAGCGCCCGCTGCGAGACGTGCGGGTTCTGCGCCGTGAGCGAGGCGGTCATGACGGCGTCGGGCGAGGGGCGCCGTCGGTACACGTGCATGCGCTGCCCCGACTTCGTGCACACCACGCAGGGGCTCGCGAGGTGCAACTACTGGGAGGCGCGCCATGAGTGACGAGTCGCGGGACATGCGAGGGGGCAACGTGCTCGTGTGCCGCCAGTGCGGCAGGCGGTTCCGCGCGAGGGGCGCCCGCCAGCGGTACTGCTGCGGCTGGTGCGAGAACGTGGCCCACAGGAACGAGAGCAGGCGGCCCGTGGACGTGTACCTCGGGACGAGGAGCGAGGCGGGACGCGAGGTCAACGCCATGCGCGCCGCGCTGGCTGAGGGGAGACGAATCTGATGGAGACTTTGGAACAGATCAAGGCCGACGCGGTCGAGGTATTCCATTTCGACCGCGAGTGCAGGCCGCAGGACAGGGCGCACGCCTATCTGGGGAAGTACCGCGTAAGGCGCGGCTACAACGACACGGCGATGCAGGTCGCGGTGACCGACATGATCGAGCGCGCCTACGAGGCGGGAAGGGCGGAGGTCGCCGACGCGAACCTCGTGCAGAACCTGCGCCGCCAGCTGACGAGCATCGAGGCGACCGTCGGGGACGCCATCGACCTGCTCGACGAGAGCGTAGGGGGGGTGGACTGCGATGAGTGACTCGAGGGTCGGCGGCTACCCGATGGGGGTGACCGACGCCGATATCGAGCGCCACTTCGGTGGGGCCTGCGAGCCTAGGATGTGCGGGAACTGCAGGCACTTCTGCGGCAGCGACATCCACGTCGACTACGGCTACTGCCACCTCGAGTTCGAGCGCGCCTACGACGCGGAGGCGCCTGACCGCAAGGAAGGGTTCTGGCGCCTGGCGAAGTGGGCCGTGGCGTGGCTCATGGGGAACCTGCTGTACTGCGAGGACGAGTGCGGCGAGTGCCGCGACTACGAGGAGTTTGAGTGATGGGCGTCGAGTTGCCAAAGGATGCCGAGGGGCGAGAGATTCCGCTGGACACCGAGGTCCTGTACGACAGCTGCGGAACAAAGGTAAGCGTGAAGGAGTTTCTCTCCAGAACGTTGGTAGAGAGCCAGAAAACCGAATGGACGATTAAAGCCGCGTACGAAGGCAACCTGTACTACAACAGCTTCAAGCCGAAGAACATGCACCTCACACAGCCCGACACTTGGGAGAGGCTGCTTGATGACTTGAGCGAGGCAGGTGACGCGCGATATCAAGAGGCTTGTGCCTACTTTCACAGAGACAAAGACGAAGATGGCTGCGCATCGTGCCCCGGCGGCGAGGACGGCTGCGTTCGAATTGCCATGCGCGACATTGCCTACCGCATCCGCAAGCTGAGGGGTGAGGACGATGCCTAACGATTGCCCCTACTGCGAAAAGCAGCACCTCAACTTCGGCGATGCCGAAGAGGAGATCGACATGTGGATTGAGAAGACGCGCGACGGCAAGCACGTCATCGCTGTCGACTATTCGGTCGCATCGAGCACGTACGCATGGAGCGCTCCGATCAATTACTGCCCGTTCTGTGGACGCAAACTGAAGGAGGTGAAGGTTGATGCTGACTAGCGATTTGGTGCCGTGCTTCGTCCAGACGTTCAAGACGGACTCGAAGACCGGCTACGAGAAGGCGCTGCTCGTCGGCGTTTTCGACAAGACGACCACCGACCTCGACTGCTGCATATCCTCGAGCAGCAGGGATACGGGTAAAACCCGTCAGCCGGTTGCCGTGGTCATGCGAGAGGATGGCCGGCTGCGTGAGGTGAACGTATCGAAGGTCGTCATCGACGATTCAGATGAAGTGTTCGACATGTACTCGTGGACGTTCAACGAGAACGACATAACCGAGCAGCTCGGGTTCCAGCGCAAGGAGGACGAATGACAACGCACACGCTCAAGATTCAGATGAAGTATGCCGATGCCGTCCTGAGCGGCGAGAAGTCGTTCGAGGTGAGAAAGAACGACCGCGGCTTCAAGGTTGGGGACGAAATCGTGTTTATCGTCGTCAACGACAAAGGATGCCAAATCCCCGTCGCCGCCAGGCACCAGCTCAACGGGGCGACCTACCGAATCGACTACATCCTCGACGATTTCGAGGGCCTTGCGCAGAAGTACGTGGCGCTTGCCATATCCAAGGAGGACTGATGTACGAAATCGAGCTGAAGCCCTGTCCGTTCTGTGGTGGCGTTGCTGAGATGCAGCAGGGTAAGTATCAAGGTCTGCGCACCTTCTACGTGAGCTGCTTGGGATGCGGCGCACGGACGGACCTAGAGTACGCCGAGGAGTTCGCTGCAGATCTATGGAATGAAAGGGCGAGCTATGTTGAATAAGCGAGCGATGATTTCACAGCCTATGGCTGGTAAGACCGACGAGGAGATCGCGAAGGCGAGGGATAGGGCGCACGCCAAGCTACGCGAGATGGGCTACGAGTTCGTAAACACCCTGTTCACCGACGAGTGGTACAGCGATGAGGCCATGGAAGAGCGCGGCGTGGTGCAGATTCCGCTCTGCTATCTCGCGAAATCTCTTGAGAACATGAGCCTGTGCCATGCGGCCTACTTCTGCAAAGGCTGGGAGAACGCGCGTGGATGCCGCATCGAGCATGATGCCGCCGTCGCGTACGGGCTTGAGGTGCTTTATGAGGATTAGCGATGAAGAGCGCCGCGAGGCCGTCGAGTTTTTGCGCTCAGGCAAGTGCTTGTACTTTGCCGAGCACCGGAAAACGGAGCTCGACTGCAGCCAGTGCATGAAGGTGAGCACGATGCTTTTCGGCCACTACGATGCGCTTTGCGGTTTGGACAGCTGCGGGACCGATGTGTGGCAGAGATTGGCAGACTTAATCGACCGCCCGACCTGCCACGACCTTGTTGAGCACAAGCAAGATCCGTTCATCCCGGGCAAGCGGATGGTCGACGGCTACTTCCATTGTTCCGACTGCGGATGGGACGGACAGCTCTGGGAGTATATCGGCTTCGGCGACATGCTGGCGTACGAAGCCGTCCATTGCCCGAAGTGCGGGGCCAGAATCGAGCGCCGTGCGTGATGTGGTCCCCGGCTCTTGGTATGGTAGCCGAAGCAAACCGAGCGCGAGGGGGTATGCGAATGGCGTGTAGGCCACCTGTAGGAGATGGGCCAAAAGGCCCATCTACAAAGTCAACACATCCGTTGAGGGACGAGCGGGCGCTCCGGAAGGGGCGCTCCTCTTACGTCCTGTGGACCGACGAGATGATAGGGCGGATGCAGGCGCACCCGGAGCGGACGGCGGCGGAGATCGCCGCGGAGCTGAGGGTGACGCCGAGCGCCGTGAGGCACGCGCGGCAGCGGTGCGGGCGCTTTTCGACCGGAACGGATGGGCTGTGCATCGTGTGCGACGCGCGGCCCGTGTTCGACACGTCGGCGCAGGCGAAGAAGTGGAGGCTGTGCAAGGGGTGCTATCTGGCGGAGCGGAAAAGACGGCTCGAGGAAGAGGCGGAGAGCAACCGCATACGACAGGCCGCGCACAGGAAGAAGGCCGAGTAGCCGAAAGGTCCCGGGGATCGGGGCCTTTTCTTTGCCCGTTACCCCCTTTTTACGCTCGTGGGCAAACGCACGCGCTTGTCCACGTGCGTAAAAAGGTGGGAACGTTCGCGTTTCCATAGGGCTATCTAGCAGCGGAAACGTGATTTTGTGGCGGGAAAAGGGCGTGAAAAACTGACCAAGGAGGGCATCGAGGATGCCGTCCGCCTGTGCCGTGCCGGAATGACCGACAGGGACATCGCCGCATATCTCGGGGTCGCACGTGAGACCTATAGCCGCTGGATCAACCACCCCAGAACAGACAATCAGCGTCAACTGTGTCACGTTCTAAAAAAGGCCGAGGTCGAGCGCAAGGCGACGCTCGTGGGCCGCATCATGGATGCGAGCGACGACAGCTGGCAGGCGGCGGCGTGGCTGCTCGAGCGCAAGTACCCGCAGGAGTACGCCAAGGCGCAGCGCGTCATGGACACCACCGACACGGCGGTGCTCAAGGCCGCCAAGGAGCTGGTTCTGTCCGTGCCGTCCTCAATCGGCGGGGACGAGTAGCCGATGCCGCTCACGAGGATGCAGGGCGAGTACCTCGCCAACTGCACGCATCGATACAACGTGAAGTGCGGGGCGACGGGCTCGGGCAAGAGCTACGTCGACATAGCCGTGACCATACCGCAGAGGCTTCTCGCCATGAGGGGCGAGGGGCTGGCGGTGATGATCGGGAACACCCGCTCGACGCTCGAGCGCAACATCCTCGAACCGATGCGCTCGCTCTACAGCGAAGACGTCGTCAGCCAGATCGGGCGGGACAACACGGCCCAGATATTCGGGCGCAAGGTCTACTGCCTGGGCGCGGACAAGAAGACAAGCGTATCCAAGATTCAGGGCGCCACGTTCGAGTGGGTCTACGGCGACGAGGTCGCCACGTGGAGCGAAGATGTGTTCCAGATGCTCAAGAGCCGCCTGCGCTGCGAGCACAGCCGCTTCGACGGCACCTGCAACCCCGACAGCCCCAACCACTGGTTCAAGCGGTTCCTCGACGGCGACAGCGACATCTACAGGCAGGACTACACGATCTGGGACGGCGCTCTCGCGCCGGATGTCATCGAGGCCCTCATCAAGGACTACGGCAGCGGCGTGTACTACGACCGCTACATCTTGGGCAAGTGGACGCTGGCCGAGGGCCTGGTCTACCCCGACTGGGAGGGCGCGCTGGAGAGCCGGTATACGGGCAGCGCCGCCAAGTACGCGGTGTCTTGCGACTACGGCACGCAGAACGCCTTCGCGGCGCTGCTGTGGGCATTTGACGGCCGCGTGTGGCACGTGGTGGACGAGTACCGCTACTCGGGCCGCGACACGGGGCACCAGAAGACGGACGCCGACTATGTGGCCGACATGGCCGACTTCGTGCGCGGGCTGAGCAAGCCGCCCAAGTTCATCATCGACCCGAGCGCCACGAGCTTCATCGCCGCGATGCGGCAGGCCGGGTTCAAGACCAAGAAGGGGCGCAACGACGTCGCGGACGGCATACGGGAGACGGGGGTGTGTTTGGGCAACGGCACGGTGCGTATCTCCGATGCCTGCGCGGGGCTGATAGGCGAGCTCGGCGGCTACTGCTGGGACGCCAAGGCCGACGGCGACAGGCCCGTCAAGGTGGAGGACCACAGCTGCGACGCGCTCCGTTACGGCGTGGCGACACTGCGCATGTACAAACCGCAGAAACAGCAGGTAAACCCGCTGTTTGACAGAGGAGGGAGAGGCAGATGGCAGACGGGCCGATAGTGACCGCGGCCGACATGGCGGCCTCCGGCTCGGCGGCGGGGTTCGCCGCGGACGCCGTGCGGCGCCACATGGCCGGCGAGATGTACCGCAACGCCGTGGCGGCCAACGACTACTACCGCCAGCAGAACGTGACCATCAGCAGGTTCACCAAGATCGTGTACTCGAGCGCAGGCACGCCGGTCGACGACTACACGGCGTCGGACATGCGAATCAAGTCCAACCTGTTCAAGCGCCTGAACGGGCAGCGCTGCTCTTACTCGCTGGGCAAGGGAGTGAGCTTCGTGGACGTCTCGAAGGGCGGCGAGGACACCACCAAGAAGGCGCTGGGCGACCGCTTCGACGACGACGTGATGAAGATAGGCCTTTACGCGCTCATCCACGGCATCAGCTTCCCCTTCTGGAACATGGACCACATCGACGTGTTCACCGCCGACGAGTTCTGCCCGGTGTGGGACGAGGTCAGCGGCGCGATGGTGGCCGGCGTGCGCTTCTGGCGCCTCGACCCGGACCACCCGTGGAACGCCACGCTGTACGAGGAGGACGGCTACACGCAGATGGCCGCCTCGGCCGCCGGAACGCTCGACTTCGCCGCGACGGAGGCCAAGCGCGCCTACAAGGTGACCTACGAGGAGGTGCCGGCCGACGGCCTCGCGCTGGCCGTTGACGAGGAGAACTACTCGCGCCTGCCCATCGTGCCCGTGTGGGGCAGCGACGCGCACCAGTCCACGCTCGTGGGCATGCGCGGGGGCATCGACGCCTACGACATGATCAAGAGCGGCCTGTGCAACGACGTAAACGACTGCGCGCAGGTCTACTGGATCGTCAACGGCGCCGGGGGCATGGACGACCGCGAGCTCGACCTGTGGCGCGCCAAGCTCAAGCTGACGCACGTGGCCGAGGTCGACGCCGAGCAGGGGCAGTCCGTGACGCCGTACACGCAGGAGGTGCCCGTGGCGAGCCGCCGCGAGACGCTGGCGCAGATCAAGGCCGACATCTACGAGGACTTCGGCGCGCTCGACGTGCACACCATCGCCGCCGGCGCGACCAACGACCACATCGACGCCGCATACCAGCCGCTTGACGAGGAGGCTGCGGAGTTCAAGCGCCATATGCGCGAGGGCATCATGGACCTGCTCGCGCTCCAGGGCATCGAGGACACGCCGATCTTCACCCGCACGCGCATCAGCAACACCAAGGAGCAGATCGAGAACGTGTGCCTGGAGGCCGAGTGGCTCGACGAGGAGACCATCCTGCGCAAGTTGCCGAACATCACGCCCGACGAGGCCGCCGAGATTTTGGAGCGCAAGCAGCGGGAGCAGGAGGAGCGCATGGCAGCGCTGCCGCCCGCCCTGGCGGCGAACGCGAAGGGTGCCCAGGAGGGCGACGCGGACGACGAGGGCGACGACGACGAGTAGGAAAAGGGCCCCGGCTTCGGTCGGGCCCTTTTCCGTTATGCGCGGGCGACCATGCGTGCCGACGATTGGAGGCGGTACATGGCGAAGGACAGCGCTCACGAGTTCTCAGACGCCGAGATTCGGGCGTTCGAGCGCGAGGTGGAGGGAGTGTACGGCGAGGCGAGCAAGACTGCCTACGCCAACCTCAAGCGCTATCTGGCGCAGTTCGAGGCCGACGACGAGAAGATGCGCGAGCGTCTCGAGGCCGGCGAGATCACCAAGGCTCAATACAGGTCTTGGCGAAGCGGGAAGGTCGCGGCCGGCAGGCGCTACCGAATCGTCCTCAAGCAGTGCGCCGAGGCCATGACGCATGCGAACGTCGTCGCTGCCGCTGCCATCGAGGGCAGGCTGCCCGAGGTCTACGCCGAGAACTACAACTACGGCACGTGGCAGGTCGAGAGCGCCGTGGGCGTTGACACGGCCTACGCCCTGCAGGACGCATCGACCGTTCAGAGGCTGCTCACCGACCACGACAGCTACCTGCCGAAGCCCTCCGTCAACGTCGCCAAGGACATGGCGTGGAACCGCCGGCTCATCGCCAACCAGATCACGCAGGGCATCCTGCTCGGCGAATCGATACCGAAGATAGCCAAGCGCATGCAGGACGTGACGGGGGCGAACCGCGCGGCGGCGGTGCGGCTGGCGCGAACCTCGACGACGGCGGCGGAGAACGCCGGGCGCGTCGATAGCTACAAGAGGGCCAAGGGGCTCGGCATCAAGGTCCAGCAGGAGTGGCTGGCGACGCTCGACGGGCGCACGCGCTCGAGCCACAGGCAGCTCGACGGCGAGAAGGTCGAGGTCGGGGAGAAGTTCAGCAACGGCTGCCGCTACCCGGGCGACCCGGAGGCGCCGTATGCCGAGACGTGCAACTGCCGCTGCACGCTCATCGCGGCCGTGGATGGCGTGGACTACAGCGACGGCAAGAGGTGGAGCAGGCTGCCCGAGGGCATGACCTACGAGGAGTGGAAGGCCGGCAAGCCCGCCGTCACCGGCACCAAGCCCGCGAACCGCACCATCTCCGAGTTCATGGAAATGCCCGGAACCAAGCGCAAGCTGGACGTGGCGGGCGTGTCGCCGACCGAGGCGAGGAAGAGGCTCACGGAGCAGCTCAAGGAGTACGGCATACCGTCCGGCTCGTTCCGCAAGATGAGCGCGGGGGACCAGCAGAAGGTGTTGGACGCGGCGCTGGCCCGAATTCGGCGCATCGCGGGCAAGCCCGATATGTCTGCTTCCGTCTACTCGCGCCTCAATGGGGATCAAAGGGATGCGGTGAAAGGCATACTCAAGCGTTCGGACAAGGCTGCCCGTAGCGTTTACCTGAAGCATGAGCGGGATTTCGTTTTGCTGAACGGCGGATGGGGCGGGACCGCCCACTACAGCCCAACGGACGGTGGCGTGAGGCTCAACCTTGAAAAAGTGTTTTCGAAAGATGGGTTGAGACCCCAAGGAACGACCTGGTTCCATGAGTTCGGGCACATGGTCGACGGTCTCAACTCGAATATATCGGAGACCTACAAAGGTGGGGTATTCGCGAAGACGATCAAGAAGGAGGCGAACGCATACATCGACGCTCGGAACAAGGAGATGCGGGAAGGGTTCAAGAAGGCGGTCGAGGCCGAGGACTTGGATTGGCTTCAGTCAAATGGCTACCTAGAGAAGTGGAGAGTTGATTTCCTGAGGAAGAACCCAGAAAGAATCGATCTCGCGCTCTCGACGCTCCATCATTCGAAGAAAGACGCGTATCGCTCGGTCGCCGATGAGATCGGGAAGATGGGCCACGCTCAAAAGGCCGATCTTTCAGACCTTATCTGCGGTGCAACTCTCAATAAGTGCGAAGACGGCTGGTACCATGATAGAGGCTATTGGAGGCCCAAGGGGTCAGGCGAGGACTTCACTCTGATGCGCTTGTCTCATGAAGGTTTTGCCGAGTTCTTCAGCGCTCATACCGCTAACCAGGAATCGCTTGATGTCCTGCGGAAATACCTACCTGAATCGAGTAAAATATTCGAAGAGATGCTTGAGGAGCTGATTTGATGGAAAGCCAGGTTAAGCAGGAGAAGCTTGCAAAAGCTCGTATCGAGAAGGCCGAACCCGTCTTTATTGAGATGTTCGGCTATGAGCCTATGTTCTACGGGCACGTTTGCGAATATGCCGACCTTCTGGAAGAGTCTATCTCGTCCGGTGAGCCTAAGCTCATGGAGCATGACTCTAGCATCTTCCTTTAGCCCCATCAATCGGCTAATCGGTCTAACCGCTTGCCTAGTTCAGCCCCGCCCCGGCGGGGCTTTTTCATGCCGCGTGACCGCAGCTCGACCATTCCCCCAGGAAACCGACAACGGGAGGGGACATGGGCCAGAGCAGAGAGAGCTTCAACGACTACGACGACTTCGTCGAGAAGTTCAAGCCGAAAAAGACCACCGACGACTGCTACACGCCGCCGGAGATTTTCGCCGTCGTGCTCGACTACGTGCGAGAGAGATGGGGCGTCGAGGAGGCCGACGTCGTGAGGCCGTTCTGGCCGGGTGGCGACTACGAGGCCTTCGAGTACCCGGAGGGCTGCGTCGTGGTCGACAACCCGCCGTTCTCCATCCTCTCTAAGATTCAGGCGTTCTACCTCGAGCGCGGCATCGGGTTCTTCCTGTTCGCGCCGTCGCTCACGTGCCTCAGCGGCAAGCGGTGCATGGAGGTCGACCACATCGTCTGCGACTGCAGCATCACCTACGAGAACGGCGCGGTCGTGCGCACGGGCTTCGTGACGAACCTGGACGGGGAGAACGTCCTTGAGGCGGAACCGGAGCTCGGGCGCAGGCTGAACGAGGCGAACGACGCGCGGCTCAAGGCGACGAGGAAGGCCGTCGCGAAGTACGAGTACCCCGACGACGTCATAACCGCCGCGAGGGCGCAGTGGCTCGCCTCGCACGGCACGCCATACCGCGTCCGCAGGCGCGACGCTTGCCGCATCTCGGCGCTCGACGAGCAGCGCGAGCGCGGCAAGGGAATCTTCGGCGGCGGCCTGCTGCTAAGCCGGGCCGCCGCCGCAGAACGCGCCGCCGCAGAACGCGCCGCCGCAGAACGCGCCGCCGCAGAACGCGCCGCCGCAGAACGCGCCGCCGCAGAACGCGCCGCCGCAGAACGCGCCGCCGCAGAACGCGCCGCCGCAGAACGCTGGCACCTGAGCGACCGCGAGCGCGCCGTGCAGGCCGCGCTCGGCTAGCGCGTGACCGTGCCGCGACACTGCCCGTAGAGAGATTGGGGCAGGCATGAAAGAGCTATTCACTTGCGCGAACTGCGGAGACTGCGCCGTAAAACTGGGTTTCGGCTTCACGCTCCCGGATACCTTCATCTGCACGCAGCGCGGCGACGAGGTCGAGCCTGACGACGGCTGCACGCTCGGGTGCGAGGGCGTGCCGGTGCAGGCCATCGAGGCCGTCGAGGCGGACGTCAACGGCCGCGTGGGCTACGGCACGGAGGTGTTGGGCTGATGGCCGCGCCGCAGAAGGTCAGCAAGGAGAAGTGGAGCGCCAAGAACGACACGTGGACCGACCGAAACGGCGACGTCACGGAGGGAATGAGCGCCAAGGGCTTCAAGCGCGGCACCGCCAAGGGCCTGCTCGCCTCCGACATCTCCGGCCTCGTCGAGGTGCGCGAGGACAACCGCGAGGCCATCGCCAACGCCATCGACCGGGCGCTCGTCGCCGCGCTGGAGGAGGTCGGTCTCGTCGCCGAGGGCTACGCCAAGCGTGCCTGCCCGGTCGACACGGGTCGCCTCCGCAACTCCATCACCCACATCGTCGACGAGGGCGGCAAGTGCGCCGTCATAGGCACGAACGTCGAGTACGCGCCATATGTCGAACTGGGAACGAGGAACCAGAAGCCGCAGCCCTACCTCAAGCCGGCGGCCGAGGACCACGCATCCACATACCGCTCAATCTTCCTCAAGCACCTGGGCGGCTAGGGCCGCGTTACGCGCGCCGGACGATGTCGCCGCGGCGACGGACTGCCGCACGGGGAGGCCGCGACGAAAAGCCGGCGCCCCGTCCCATCCGAGGAAAAGGAGACAGCGTGGCACTGACGCGGAAGATGCTCAAGGCAATGGGCATCGAGGACGAGAAGATCGAGCAGATCATCGAGGAGCACGTCGAGAGCGTCGACGGGCTGAAGGCCGAGCGCGACCGCTACAAGGCGGGCGCCGACGAGGCAGAGGGCCTGCGAAAGCAGCTCGAGGAGGCCAAGAAGGCCGGCGAGGGCGCCGGCGAGTACGAGGAGAAGTACAAGGCCAAGTGCAAGGAGCTCGACGACTACAAGGCGAAGGTCGACGGCGAGGCGGCGGAGCGCGAGAAGCGCGGCCTGTACCGCGAGCTGCTGGCCGGCGCGGGCGTCGACCCCAAGCGCATCGACACCGTCCTCAAGGTGTCCGACCTGTCGGGCGTGACCGTCAAGGACGGCGCCATCGAGGGCGCCGACGACCTGACCGAGTCCATCAAGTCCGACTGGGCCGACTTCATCGCGGTCAAGACCACGCAGGGCGCGACCGTGCCCAACCCGCCCAAGAGCACCGGCGGCGCCGCAGCGCCCAAGAACCTGCGCGAGGCGCTCCACCAACGCTACGAGAACAAGGAGTAACACATGCCCATCACACTCGAAGAGGCAAAGGTCGGCATGGCCGACCGCGTCGACCAATCCGTGGTCGACACCTTCCAGCGCTCGTCCCTCCTGCTGGACAAGCTGACGTTCGACAACGCCATCTCGCCCGGCACCGGCGGCTCCACGCTGGCCTACGGCTACACGCAGCTGAAGACCCCGGCGACCGCCGGCGTCCGCGCCATCAACGCCGAGTACACGGCCAACGAGGCCAAGCGCGAGAAGAAGACCACCAACGCCGTCATCATGGGCGGCGCCTTCCAGGTCGACCGCGTCCTGCAGAACACCTCCGGCGCCGTGGACGAGCTGGCCTTCCAGCTGGAGCAGAAGATCAAGGCCGTGGCCAACGAGTTCCACTACCTCGTTATCAACGGCAAGGCCTCCGGCACAGCCGGCGCCGGCAAGCCCGACGGCACGTTCGACGGCCTCGCCAAGCTGCTCTCCGGCACGTCCAACGAGATCGGCTCCGAGGTCGATGTCTCCACCGCCGACCTCATGACCAAGAACGCCCAGGCGTTCCTCGACGAGGTCGACTACCTGCTCTCGCAGGTCGACGGCCCGAACATGCTGATGATGAACGGCAAGATGCTGACGAAGTTCCGCGGCATCGCCCGACGCGCCGGCTACTACGAGCGCACCAAGGACGACGCCGGCCGATACATCGAGACCTACAACGGCGTGCCCATCGTCGACCTGGGCAAGTACTACAACGGCACCACCGCCGTCGACGCCGTCGCCGACACCGCCGCCACGGCCGCCGCACTCGGCAAGTCCGACATCTACGCCGTGTCCCTGGGCCTCGACGGCTTCCACGGCATCTCGCCGACCGGCACCGGCGTGGTCCAGTCCTACATGCCCGACATGGCCCAGCCCGGCGCCGTCAAGACCGGCGAGGTCGAGCTCGTTGCCGGCGTGGCCCTGAAGAACACGCTCAAGGCCGGCGTCCTCAAGGGCATCGGCACCGCCCCGAAGCTGGGCTAGGCCATGCTCGAGGAGCTGCTGCGTGCCCTGCGCAACTGGTTCGTGCGCGGCAAGGCGACCGGACGCGTCCGCGTCGAGGGCGGGGCGCTGGTCCCGCCCGAGGGTCTCGCGCTGGCGGACGGCCAGTACGTCCGCGTGACCGGCTCCGTGTTCAACGACGGTCTGCACCGCTGGCCCTGCACGGGCATGGCCGACGAGGAGTTCGTCGGAACCGTGTGGGCGCTGGCCGTGCCGAGGGCCGTCCTCGACCTCGCGGACGAGATCGACGCGTGGTGCAAGGAGCATGCCGGGGAGCTGTGCGGCCCGTACCAGTCCGAGAGCTTCGGCGGCTACAGCTACACCCGCGTGATGGGCGCCGACGGCCGACCGCTGACGTGGCGCGACCAGTTCAGGGCGCGCATGGACCCGTGGAGGAAGCTGTGAGCCGCCTGTACGAGCGCATGCGCGTCCCGTGCGTGCGCATGGTCCGCAGGAGCGTGCCCGACGGCGAGGGCGGCTGGGCCGAGACGTGGGCCACGGGCCGCGCCTTCTCCGCCTCCATCGTCCGCGACACGTCGGCCGAGGCCCGCGTCGCCGAGGCGGCCGGGGTCGCCAACTCCTACACGGTGACGTGCTCCGAGGAGCTGTCGCACGGCGACGTGTTCAGGCGCGTGTCCGACGGGCAGGTGTTCCGCGTCACGTCCAACGCCGACGACGGCCGTCCGCCAGCGTGCGCGACGTTCAGCTTCACGCAGTGCACGGCCGAGGAGTGGAGGCTGCCCGATGCCGACTAGGACCGCGGCGCTCGCCGCGTGGCTCGGCGGCTTCGGCATGCCCGCCTATTCCGCGCAGGCCGTCCCTGACGGCACCGAGCCGCCGTACCTCACGTTCACGCCGGTCTCCGGCGCGTGGGGCGACGGCGAGCAGGCCGTAACCGTCGAGATATGGCGCCGCACCGAGAGCGAGGCCGAGGCCAACGCCGACGCCGAGTCCGTCGGCCGCGCGCTGGGGCTGGGCGGCGTGATGCTGCCCTGCGACGGCGGCGGCCTGTGGGTCAAGCGCGGCTCGCCGTTCTGGCAGGCCGTCGACTCGGGCGAGCCGGGCGTCAAGCGACGCTACGTCAACCTCTCAATCGAGAACATCACGACCTTTTAGGGGGTCCCATGAAATACACCCAGATCCCGCAGGACACGTTCAATAACATCCAGCTGAACGCGGGCGTCCTGCTCAAGGCGTTCGCCCCGGGCACCGGCACGCTCAAGGCGACTGACATCCTCGGCGCGACGTCCGGCGGCGTCAGCTTCACCGCCACGCCGAGCTTCATCGACTACGGCGAGGACATCGACAACTGTCCGAAGAACATGAAGGAGCTGAAGCAGCTCGACGGCTGGGAGGCCAAGATGTCCGGCACGTTCGTGACCGTGACGGCCGAGCTCGCCGCCAAGCTCACGGGCGCCGCCGACACCGCCGCCGAGAAGGTGACCCCGCGCAACGACCTCAAGTCCGCCGACTTCGCCGACCTGTGGTGGGTGGGCGACTACAGCGCCGTCAACGAGGACGGCACCAAGGGCGCGAGCGCCGGCTTCTGCGCCATCCGCCTGCTCAACTCCCTGAGCACCGGCGGCTTCCAGATCCAGTCCGGCGACAAGGCCAAGGCCCAGTTCGCCTTCGAGTTCACCGGGCACTACTCGATGGAGCACCCCGAGACGGTGCCGTTCGAGATCTACGTCAAGGCCGGTACCGCCGGCACGGAGGTGGCCGCGTAATGCGAATCGACGAGTTCACGGCCGACGAGTTCCTGACGTCGGCGCAGCTGCTGGCCGAGGTGGCCGAGGAGGCCATGGGCGGCAAGCTGGGCGAGGAGGTCAAGCGCGCCTTCGTCTCCTATCGCTCCGCGGCCAAGGCCGCCAAGGCCGAGGCCGGCGGCGACGAGGCCGAGGCGAAGGCCAAGGTCGAGATGGAGGCCGTCGACATGGTGGGCGGCCTGCTGCCCACCCTGCTGCGCGAGGGCGGCGAGCTTTCGCTCAAGTTCCTCGCCGCGCTCGACGGCCAGACCCTCGAGGAGTACAAGGCGTGCTTCTCGATGGCGAAGTACGCCGCCGACATCAAGGCAGCGCTTGACGGCATCGACTCCGTCAAGGAGATCGCCGCTCCTTTTTTTCACTAGCCGCCGACGACCCGGAGCTGCTCTGGCTCTGCATGGGCGAGTACACCGGACCCCGGCGTGCTCGCCCTTTTGCTAGGTACCTGTCCGCGAGGCAGCGCAGGGAGGCGGAGGGGGCCGCGTACAGGGTCTACCTGACGGAGTCCATCCGCCTCGCCGTGCAGTCGCGCTACATCGCAACGCCCTACCTGGAGCTGGTGCGGGGCGCGGCGGAGCCGGCGGACACGCGGAGCGGCGACGAGATCGCGGCGGACGTAATCGGCAAGTTGGGATTGAAGGTGGTGTAGATGGACCTCCTCGACCTCTTGGTCAAAATCGGCGTCGACGACCAGGCATCCGCGAAGGTGGACGAGGTCGCTGGCGGCATCGGCAGCAAGCTCGGGGCGGCCGCCGGCAAGGCGGCATCGCTCGTCGCCGCCGGAGTAACGGCAGTGGCTGCCGGCGTCGCGGCGGTGACCGGCATGAGCATGAACGCCTACGCCGCATACGAGCAGAACGTCGGCGGCATCCAGAAGATTTTCGGCAACATGGGCAAGTCCCTCGAGGACTACGCCGCCATGACCGGGCAGAGCGTCGAGCAGTGCTCCGGCAAGTGGCAGCAGCTCGAGCAGGCACAGACCACCGTGCTGAAGAACGCCGACGAGGCGTATAAGACGGCCGGCATGAGCGCCAACCAGTACATGGAGCAGGTGACAGGCTTCTCGGCCGCGCTCGTCTCCTCTCTGGGCGGCGACACGGTCAAGGCGGCCGAGTACGCCAACACGGCCATGGTCGACATGAGCGACAACGCGAACACCTTCGGCACGTCGATGGAGGACCTCCAGAACGCCTACCAGGGCTTCGCCAAGCAGAACTACACCATGCTCGACAACCTCAAGCTTGGATACGGCGGCACCAAGGAGGAGATGCAGCGCCTTATCTCGGACGCGCACGCCGTCAACGGCGCAGTGGACGAGTCGAGCCTGTCCTTCGACAACATCGTGCTCGCCATCCACACGATGCAGGAGCAGATGCAGATAGCCGGAACGACCTCGCGCGAGGCAGCCTCGACCATCGAGGGCTCGTGCAGCATGGCGAGGGCGGCGTGGGAGAACTGGCTCACGGAGCTGGGCAAGGACGACGCCGACATGGGGAAGCTGACCGGCGAGCTGGTCGACTCCGTGGCGACGGCCGCGTCCAACATCGTGCCCCGACTCGCCACAATCGTGTCCACGGCCGTCGAGCAGCTGCCCGGCGTCGTGACCAAACTGGCGCCCGTGGTGGGCGAGGCGTTCGCGCAGATCGCCGACAGCGCCCTCACCGCGCTCTCGGGCGCGATGGACGGAATCGGCGAGGTCGGGGCGCGGGTCGGCCCGGTCCTCTACGACGGGATCGTGAGCGGGGCCGAGTGGCTGTCGACGTCGGCGGCCGACATCATGACCCAGCTCGGCGGCTACCTGTCCGAGAACCTGCCGACCCTCATGGAGCAGGGGCTCAACATCCTGACGGGCCTGAGCGAGTCGCTCGCCGAGAACGTCGGCATTCTCGCCGAGGGAGCGGCCAACCTCATCGTGGGGCTGGCGCAGGGAATCGCCGACAGCCTGCCGACGCTCATCGAGCAGGCGCCGGTCATCGTGCAGAACCTCGCCAACGCGATCAACGACAACGCACCGACGCTGCTCGGTGCCGGCATCCAGGCAATCGTGACGCTGGCGCTTGGCATCGTGCAGGCGATACCGACGCTCATCGCCAACATCCCTGCCATCTTCCAGGCGTTCCTCGCCGTGTGGTCCGCGCTCGACTGGATCAGCCTCGGCCGCAACGCCATCACGGCGCTGGGCAACGGCGTGGTCAACATGCTCGGCTTCATCGGCTCCTGCGGCTCGAACGTGGTGTCCGCCATCCGCGGCGCGATACAGAATCTGCCGAACACCTTGGCAGACATCGGCCGCAACGGCATCAGCTCGCTCGGCTCGGCCATCCGCGGTGCGGTCGGCTTCGTGACCTCGGCGGCCTCGAGTATCGGCAGTTCCATCATGGGCGCCCTGTCCTCCATCCAGGGCCGCGTGGTGTCCATCGGCTCGCAGATCGTGCAGGGCATCGCAAACGGAATCAGCGGCGCGGCAGGCGTGGTCGTGAGCAAGATTACCGGCGTAGTGGGCGGCGCCATCGACGCGGCCAAGAACCTGCTGGGTATCCACTCGCCGTCGCGCGTGTTCCGCAAGATTTTCGGCTACGTCATGGAGGGCGCGGCCCTCGGCATCGACGACACGGCGGACATGCCGGTGCGCTCCATGAGGGCGGCCGTCTCGGCCGTCGAGGATGCCGCGGCGTTCGATGCGACGGTCAGGGCCGACGGCCCGCGTTACGGCGACCGGACCATTTCCGGCATCGGGGAGGGCGTTGTCGCGGACGGCGGCGCATCGGCCGTTATCGGCTGGCTGGCCGAGAACCTGCCCTCCATCATCGCGGAGTTCACGCCCGTCATGGGCGAGTCGGAGTTCGGGCGCAGGGCGAGGAAGGCGGTCGCGTATGCCTGATATCGAATATGAGTCGGGCACGGGGGCGGTCATCCCGCTCAATTCCGGCATCTACGTCGGCAGGCCGAACGACCTCTTCAGCCGCGAATGGGACTACAAGATCGGGTACCGCGCGCTGTCGACCGCATCGCGCGGCGCCCGCAAGGCCTCGCTCAAGGCGGTCTTCGCCGACATGGGGCTGGCCGACGAGTTCCGCCGCTGCGCGGACCTCGACGTCTCGGCCAACACGCCCGGGACGCTGAGGGTCGGGGACTGGTTCCAGCGCTGCCTCGTCCTCGCGTCGAAGGTCGACGGGGTGCGGGACGGGCTCTTCACCGCGAAGCTCACCGTCGTGCTGCTCGACGGCCTGTGGCGCAGGGGCGTCACGACGGAGTTCACGCCCGTCAACGGCTCGTCCGGGTACGAGTTCCTCGACCTGCCGCATGACCTCCCGTACGACCTCGGGGCGACCCCGCCGAAGCGGTACGCGCGCAACCCGGGGCATTCCGGCAGCCCCGCCCGGTTCATCGTCTACGGGCCGGCGGTCAATCCCGCGGTCCGGATCGGCGGGAACCTGTACCAGGTCGACGTCTCGGTGCCGGACGGCGGCTACATGGAGGTCGACCCGCTGCGGCGCACCGTCTCCGTGGTCTCCGCCGACGGTGACGTCCGCGACGCCTTCGGCAAGGCGCACCGAGGCAGCGGGGCAGGCTCGGGAGAGTACATCTTCGAGCGCGTGCCGGCCGGCACCTGCGAGGTCTCGTGGGACAACAGTTTCGGCTTCGACCTGACGCTCTACGAGGAGGAGGGGGAGCCGGCATGGTCCTAGTGGTGAGCGACCCGGCGGCCGGGGACGTCCGCGAGATCGAGGACTTCGATCTCGACCTCGCGTTCGGCAGCGACGAGAACGCCCTGAAGCTCGAGGCGCGCGCCGGCGAGGCCCCCGCCGAGGGGCATCTCGTGTTCATCGACGGGACCGAGTACGGCGGCGTCGTCGACGAGGTCGCCTACGAGGCGGGCAGGGAGGCCTCCGGCACCGTCCTGTGCAAGGGCCGCACGTGGCACGGCATCCTGGCGGGCAAGCGCCTGCTCCCCGACTCGGGCAGCGGGTACCTCGCGGTGAGCGGCAAGGCGGGCGAGGTGCTCGCGTCCCTCATATCCCGCATGGGGCTGTCCGGGCTGTTCTCGGCAGCCGTGGACGATACGGCGGTCAGCTACACCTTCGACCGCTTCGCGGACGGGTACGGCGGCCTGAGGGCCCTGGCGGAGGCGAACGGGCGCAAGGTCTCGATGCGCCGCCTAGGCGGCAAGGTCGAGCTATCGCTGCCCCCGGTCGTCGACTACGCGGACAAGGTCGACTCGGACCTGCTCGACTTCACGCTGACGAGCGTCCACCGCTGCGTCAACCATCTGGTGTGCGCCGGCACGGGCGAGCTCGAGAACCGCGCCGTGGTCCATTTCTACGCCGACGCGGCGGGCAACGTCAGCCACACCCAGAGCCTCTTCGGCGTCGACGAGATATGCGCGCTCTACGACTACAGCAACGCCGACGAGACGAAGCTCGAGGAGGAGGGCGGCAAGAAGCTCAGGGAGTACCAGACCCGGGGCAGCGTCGAGGTCGACGTGCACGAGGATATCGACGTCGACGTCGGCGACATCATCTCGGCGCGCGACAACGCGCACGGCAGGACCGTCAGCGCCACCGTGGTGAAGAAGATCGTGCAGGTCTCGCGCGGCGTGGCGACATACAGGTACGAGGTCGGCAGCGAGACCACGACCAAGAACTCAGTCAGCGCGACTGCCGGCGGCGGGGGCGGGCACGCGTACCACGCGGGCAGGGGCCTCTCACTGAGCAACTACACGTTCAGCGCGGAGGTCGATGCGGAATCGCTCAAGGCCGTGGACGCCAAGGCCGACAAGGCCCTGTCCGACGCCTCGAATTCGCTCCAGACGTGGGCGCAGGCGGATATCTCGATGGGCGGGGTCTCCACGCTCGCGGAGGGCGCTGAGGCCACCGCGTCGCTCTCGGGCGAGGGCCTGATCAAGACGCTCTCGCTGGGCATCCCGCGCGGAGCCACGGGCAATCAAGGCCCGAAGGGCGAGACGGGAGCCACGGGCGAGCGCGGACCGCAGGGCGCCAAAGGCGACACCGGTGCGCAGGGCCCGCAGGGCGAAGTCGGACCGCAGGGCCCCATGGGTGCCACCGGCGTCCAGGGCCCAAAGGGCGACACCGGTGCGCAGGGCCCGCAGGGCGTGCAGGGAAAGCAGGGGCCGCAGGGCATACAGGGCGAGACGGGGCCGCGCGGTCCGCAGGGATTGCAGGGCATCCAAGGTCCCAAGGGAGACACGGGCGAGGGCTTCTCCATCTCGAAGGTATACGCGAGCTACGACGCGATGCGGGCGGGGTGGAAGACGGACGGCGTGAAGGCCGGCGGGTTCGCGGTCATCGGCTCGAATGTCGAGGACCCGCACAACGCCGAGCTGTACGTGAAGTCGGCGGACGGCTACTCGCTGATCGCCGACATGAGCGGCGCGACCGGCGTCAAGGGCGAGCAGGGCCCCACGGGCCCGCAGGGCCCGGTCGGCGCGACCGGAGCAGCTGGTTCCACGGGGCCGCAGGGCCCCAAAGGCGCGACGGGCGCGACGGGCGCGCAGGGCATCCAGGGCGCCACGGGCGCGACCGGGGCGACCGGCCCGAAGGGCGCGACCGGCCCTACGGGCCCGCAGGGCGTGAAGGGCGAGCAGGGCGAGCGCGGCCCGCAGGGTATACAGGGCCCGAAAGGCGAGAAGGGGGAGCGCGGCGACTCTGGCGTTACCGTACCGCTGTCGGGGTTCTTCTCGCTGACGGTGGACGCCGACGGCAACCTCTGGTCACACGTGGCAGACGGGGCGGCAGCCCCGCCGCTCTCATACGACCCATCCACGGGTGAGCTTTACTACGAGATAGGTGAGTGACGATGGCGAAGTACCTGGTCGGCAACATCAAGGGGCCGAAGGGGGACACGGGCGCGACGGGGCCGCAGGGCGCCACCGGCGCGCGGGGTGCAACGGGCGCGACCGGCCCGCAGGGCCCCAAGGGCGAGACGGGGGCCACGGGGCCGCAGGGGCCGACGGGAAAGCAGGGGCCGACGGGGCCGACCGGCCCGGCGGGCCCGCAGGGGCCTCAGGGCATCCAGGGGCCCAAGGGCGCGACCGGCCCGCAGGGGCCGATGGGCCCGCAGGGGCCGAGCGGCGGCGATATCAAGGACACGCGCGACAACAACCAGCCCCCGAGCTGGTACATGAAGAACCATCCGAAAGAGACGGTGGTCGAGTTCAAGAAGGCGGCCACCATCGGGCTTTCTGGCGGCGAGGTGTGCGCCGTCCTCGTCACCTTCGTGCCGTGGCAAGACAACTCGGGCGGCTATCTGAAGCAGGTGGCCATGAACGGAGCAGACATATGGTGGCGGCGCGGCGCCTCGGGCTCCTCGTGGTACGGATGGCAGCACATCCTCGACACCTTAGACCCGAATACGACGTGGATCATGGCCCACCGCGTCGGCGAGTACCTGGAGACGGACGGCTCGTTCGACCCGAACAAAATCGGCGGCACGTGGGTGCGGGCACCGAGCATCGGGCCGCACACGTGGCTGAGGACCAAGTAAAGGAGAAGGCATGGCAAAGACAGAGAACTTCACCCACTACACCTGCGACCGATGCGGCGCGGACGCGTACCTACAGCAAGGCGCTGCGGCGGCGGGGGACTGGCGCGAGGTCGAGCGCTTCGACCAGTACGGCAGCAGGGCCACGCGCCTGCTGTGCAAGGGGTGCACGGACAAGTACAAGAAGCTCGCCGCCAAGCACGACGGCGAGTTCCAGCAGTTCATGAGCAACGCGAAGGAGTAGTAACATGGCATTTGAAATCGTGGACGGCATGACGGGGACCAAGCATATCAGCTCGGACGACCTGTCGGCGCTCAACGTCGCGACCATCGGCAAGGCGGACTGCGTGCTGGGGTACGGCGACGACTTCAAGCTCACGATGGCGAGCGCGAACAGAGCGACGCTCGGAACCGGCGTCGGCATGGTCGGCGGCAAGCGCTTCTGGAACCAGGCGGCGACGAACCTGACCGTCCAGAGCGGCACGCAGGGACAGAAGCGCAACGACCTCGTGGTGGCCCGCTACGCGAAGACCAGCGCGGGCATCGAGAGCATCACGCCCGTCGTCGTCAAGGGCACGCCCAGCACGGGGACGGCGGCGGACCCCGCGACGACCTCCAACGACCTGAAGCTCTGGCGCATCCCGCTGGACGGCATCAGCGTCGGCACGCCCGTGAGGCTCTTCGACCCCGTGGCCTCGCTCGCGACCCTCGGGGATTCTGTATCCCATGTCGTGCGCAGCGTGACTTTTTCTGCCAACAAGCAGTACGGCCCGTTTTATTACGACGAGTTCGATACGGAAATCAAGGCCAGAAATTTCGTGCTCGCCTTTCCACTGTCCGGCGTGCGATTTATTCGCCAGGCGGCGGTCTCGTCGGCGGGGAAACAGCGTTGGATGATAGTGCAGACTTATAAGGGCGATGCCGAGACTATCCCGGTGATGTTTTGCTGTTTCTAGCATTCTGTATCCCCGTCTTTCGTCGATTGCAACATTGCCGATGTGCCGATTACTGTTTACAAGGCTGGAAAGATTGTCGTGGTCACGGTGTCCGGCACGTTAAAGAAGCCCATAGGAGCCTGGGACGCGCTGTTGTTAAGCGACGCAATGCCAATGACAAGATCTAGGTATAACTCGCTCCTCATTTCGCAAGACACAACCGACCCCCGCATCTTGCTGTCGGTAATCGGGACCAAGCTATTCATAGAGTCCAAAGGGGTCTCGATACCCCAGGGCTCCTGGATGTTCGGCCAGCTTGTATATCTCTGCGTGTAGCATTCTGTATCCCGCGAGGTTGGCTATCAGTTCTTATATGGGAAAGACTTCTCGGGTCCCTATGTGGCTTACCGTAAAAAGGGTTTCCTGGTAGAGATGTCTTGGAATTTCATTCAGGAATCATCACAGTTATGGAATGCAGGGACGTTGCCCGTTGAATTCCGTCCGACTCAATCATTCCTTGCGCCGGCTGTGCGTACATCTTCAAACGGCACCGTCAACAACAGCACTGCAGAAGTCGAGGTTCAGAAATCTGGCAAAGTTGTCTTTATTAGCGCGGCAGTTGCTAGCCAAGGGCGCAACATTGGACACTGCATCTGGATTGCCAATTAGGATTCTGTATCCCCGAGCTATCTCGGCGGTGGCAACGTCGGTCTTCTTGGCTGCACCGTAAAGGCGGACTGCTGGATCATCGCAACATGCATCCTCATCGTCAGGTTCAGCTATGTCTCGGGGTCGATGTCGTCATCTGACGCGTGCGAGCTCTCCTCGGGCGCTGCACTCGTGCTTCCCGAGCGTCTGAGGCCGAAGTCGAATATCCTGACCATGGCGTTCACGTCGGAGCGCTTTGGCAAGTCGGTAGGCGCGGTGGTCGAGCCGTCCGGCGCCGTAAAACTCTATTTCTCGACTCGCTCGGAAATATACGGATATGGATTTGAGAACTGCGCCTGCTGCATCCCCCTGGCCATATAGCCCGTCCGCGCCCTCCTAGAACACGACGAAGTCCGCTCTGTATACGTCGGCGTCAGCCATAAGGTAGAGCATGCTGCCCGTATAGTAGGCATGGACACCGAAGCCGCCCGGGCTGTAATAGCAGTCGGCGCAGATCCCCGAGCCGGTGCAGTACCGCGCGAAGATGGATATGGGGAATACGGTCGATGCCAGCGGGCGACCGTTGTTGTAGATACAGACAAGCGCCGCCATCCTGCCCGAGGGGAGGTCGCACCGGAAAGGCTGATACAGCTTTCCAGTGCTTGTCTGTGCCACGAACCTCGGGGATACAGAATCACCATTCCATGGCCGTGCTGTACGTATCGCTCGCCCTTGCCACGACCGTTCGAAATGACTGCAGGTAGTGGCTCATGGCAGTATTGACCGTGCTGTGCCCCAGCGCCACGGCTATGTCCTCGATGGCGGCCCCGTGCTCCAGCGAGATCGTAGCCCACGAGTGGCGCAGGCATGTCATCGGCACATGCGGCAGGCTGAATCGCTTGCAGAACGCTCGGAACCTGCGGGCCACGGCATTAGGGTCGAGCAGGCACAGGCGACCCGACCTACGCGCCCCGCGTATCGCACGCAGGCGCTCAAGCGCGAAGCGGGGGAGTTTCAGTTTGCGGTCGCTGAGCTTGGTCTTGCATCCCGTCTCCACGACCTCGCCGCCCACGACGTGCAGGCCGCGCTGGACGTGTACCCATCCACTACGCCAGTCAACGTCCTCGATTCTCACGGCGCACGCCTCACACCTGCGCAGACCGAGTGCGGCACCCAAGAGCACCGCGGCCTCGAAGGGCTGCCCGACGATGGCCTTGAGCGTCACGCGCTCCTGCTCGGCGGTGAGCGTCGGTCGGCGCACTGCGGGCTTTTTAGGCAGCTCCACGCCCTGCGTCACGTCCCAGATACGCAGCTGGTGGCGGCGCAATACCCAGCGGTAGATTTGGCGGAACGTCTTGTACGCCTTTTCAGCCGCGCCCGGCAGGTCGAACGAATCGACCCAATCCTGCACCTGCTCAAAGCTGATCGTCTCTAACTCGCGCTTGCCCCACATCGGCATCAGATGGCAGCGGATGGCGCTGCGGTAGCCCTCCAAGGTGGTGGCTCGCAGGCGCTTGGCTTTGTCCTCCATGTACTCGGCGGCGGCATCGGAAAACAGCATTTTGATCAATCCAATCTCTCGAAAATCCTAGACCAAACGAATGGTAGCCCGCCGCGTTACGTCTGGGATTTATTGCTTGCAGCGGACGGCGGAGCCCAATCTCACGCCGCCCGTAGGATGGCGCGGAAAGCGAGAGGAAAGGAGGGCCGAGCGTGGAATCACTGGCGGCCATCGCCATAACCGACATCGTCTCGTGCGTCGTGGCGGCGTGCGTCGCGTCGGTCGTGGCCACCGTCAAGGCCCAGGGGCGGAAGGTGTCCGAGAGGTCCGAGCGGGAGCGTGTGGAGTCCGAGGCCATGAAGGCCGGGATGCGGGCGCTGCTCTGGGCTGAGCTCCAACGTATCCACGAGAGAGCGACGGCGCAGGGCGGCCTGACCGTCGAGGAGCGCCGCCACCTGGAAAGCGTCTACGCCGCCTATCACGGGCTAGGTGGCAACGGTACCGGCACGCGCCTGTACACGGACGCGATGAACATGCCCGTACTCGATTAGGAGGAGGAATCAATGACCAGAGACGAGATCGTCAAGAAGCTGACGAGCCGAAAGTTCTGGCTGTGCACGGCTGCTTTTTTGGGCTCCGTCGCGACCAGCGTTGCCGGCATCGCCACGGACAACCAGACCGTCGCAGCCATCGGCACCGTTTGCGGGGTCGCGAGCGCGGCCATCTATGCAGCGGCCGAGCAGGCCGTGGACGCCGCGCGACTCAAGGCGGGAGGCGAGCATGACGGAGACTAACGCCGGGCCCAAGCGCAAGCTGCCGATGCGCAGCGTTTTCGCAATCGTCCTCGCGCTCGTCGCGGCCCTCGCCGCCCCGTGCGGAGCCGAGGCGTACCAGAGTGTCGACAAGTACGTTAGCAGCGGCCACGGCTACCTCAATGCGAGCTACCTCGTCATCCACGAGACGGCGAACCCCGGCGCGAGCGCCTACAACCACACTTTGCTGTGGTCGCGCGATGACACTTATGCTGTCCACCACGTGATGGAGCTTGACGGCTCCACCGTGTACAACACGGTGCCCGAGAACCGCCTTTGCTGGCATGTTGGCAATGGCAATTACGCCACTATCGGTATCGAGCTTGCCCACGCCACCAATGCTTCCGATTTCGCAAAGCAGTGGACAGAAGCGGTCAAGTGGACGGGCGACGAGCTGCGCTCCCGTGGCTGGGACACGTCCCGACTCTTGAGCCACTACGAGGCGGCTCAGCGCTGGGGCGGGTCCGATCACACCGACCCGAATGGCTATTTCGCCCAGTACGGCAAGTCGTGGTGGGAGTTCAAGCAGGCGGTCGCAGCCTATCTCGGCAGCGGTTATGTCGCTCCCATCGCTCCGACTAACGGCAATGGAGGCACCTATCAGCCCTCTTATTCTGCAACCCGTACCAAGTTCCCGAAGTCCACGGGCAAGAGCGTAAACATCCACTATGCTCTCCATAACCGCTACGGTGCGTGGAATGAGGCTGTGACTAACTTCAACGACTCCAATTCCGAGGGCTTCGCTGGTATGCCCTACGGTTCCCACGACATGCTGATCGCGTGGGTGGACAGCGGCACGCTCAAGTACCGCGTCCACACCAAGGAGAGCGGTTGGCTCGACTGGGTGCAGTCTGCCAACTACAGCGACAGTGTGAATGGCATGGCGGGCCTTTGGGGCCAGACCATTGACGGCGTTCAGATGTACTACATCACGCCTGACGGCGGCTACAAGCAGGTCTACTACCGTAGCCAGGACGTTGCCAACGCTGGCTACTGGGACGAGGTCTGCGATGATGGCTCCACCTACGGCGGCGATGACTACGCAGGCATGTACGGCTATGCGCTCGATCGTCTGCAGTGCTACGTGTCCGACGGTACCCGCCGATAATCGCGCTGGCGTTCGTCCTCGGCGCGCTTTTCGGCGGCACCGTGGCAACAATCGGGCTGTGTCTCGTGAGCATCAACCGGCGCTAGCGGCCGCGGGCGATAGCAACAGAAAGGGGCCGTGGCGGTTCGTCGCCACGGCCCTTTTCTCTTATCCCTCGAATATCCCAAGTGGGCGCAAAACCCTAAGTACGGTCAGCGTGTTGCGGTACGTTCAGCGTGTTTTGCCTGTTGGTCAGCATCAATAGCGAGCTGCGGCAAACTGTTTTAGTATTGCCACATGTGGTTGACAGGGCCGGAGCCTTTGCCCATGTTCAGGCCGGCGGCCAGAGCGCCTGTCAGGTATGCCTTGCCGGCGTTGACGGCATCGGCAAGATCCATGCCCTGGGCCAGCGCGCAGGCGATGGCGGACGAGAGCGTGCATCCGGTGCCGTGCGTGTTGTCGGTCTCGATGCGCTTGTGGCGGAACCACGTGGTGAGTGGATCTCCAAGATGGTTGCCCTCGTCATCGAGTGGCGCGGGTTCGGCCAGTACATCGTTGGCCTCGTTGACAAGATGCCCGCCCTTAACGAGGGATGCGCAACCAAAGCGGCGGGTGAGGAGCATGGCAGCATTTTGCTGCGTGCGCTCGGAGTCGACCTCGTAGTCGAGCAGGGCCATGGCCTCGGGAATATTGGGCGTGATAACCGTCGCTAGCGGGAACAGGCGGCGGGTGAGCGCCTCGGCGGCATCTTCGGCAATCAGCCGTGCGCCCGAGGTGGCTACCATGACGGGGTCGACTACCACGTTTGTCGCGTTCCAAGCGCTCAGGCGGTCGGCGATAACATCGATAATCTCGGCAGAGGAAACCATGCCAATCTTAACGGCGTTGGGGCGGATATCGTCAAAAACGGCATCGATCTGCGCCGCGACAATATCCGGGGAGATGTTCTGCACGGCGGTGACGCCCAGGGTGTTCTGTGCGGTGATGGCGGTGATGGCCGTCTCGGCATACAGGCGGTGTGCCGTGATGGTCTTGATGTCGGCCTGAATGCCGGCGCCACCGCTGGAATCGGATCCTGCGATGGATAGAACGGCAGGTACCTTACTGCGATCCATGTTCGCTCCCTTGTTCGGTCGGAATCAAATGGGTCTATAAGCCAGCATTATAAAGATGCCCGGGCCGACTCTATGTCGAACCCGGGCGGGCGATGCAATCTTTACGCAAATGCAAGCAAATGTTCACACGTCAACAATTGACAGGCACCAGCTCGCCGCCAGAAGCGGCCGCGGCGACAGGCTAGTCCTCCATGCCGAGGTCGATCGTGGTGCCCTCGAAGATTTTGTTGACGGTGCGGACGGCGCACATCTTGCCACACATGGTGCAAGTGCCCTCGGTGGCGGCGGGGGACTCCTCGTAGCGCTTCTTGCCCGTAACCGGGTCGAGCGCGCACTCCCACATGGCGTCCCAGTCAAGCTTGCGGCGTGCCTGGCCCATCTTGTCGTCCATGTCGCGGGCGTGGGGCACCTTTTTGGCGATGTCGGCGGCGTGTGCGGCGATCTTGGTGGCCATGAGGCCGTCGAGCACATCCTGGGCGTTGGGCAGGCACAAGTGCTCGGCCGGCGTCACGTAGCACAGGAAGTCGGCGCCGGAGCTGGCGGAGATAGCGCCGCCGATGGCAGCGGTGATGTGGTCGTAGCCCACGCCGATATCGGTCACCAGCGGCCCGAGCACATAGAACGGGGCGTTGTGGCACAGGCGCTTCTGCAGTTTCATGTTGGCGGCGATCTCGTCGAGCGCCATGTGGCCCGGACCCTCGACCATAACCTGGACGCCGGCGGCCCATGCGCGCTTGCACAGCTTGCCCAGCTCGATCATCTCGGCGGTCTCGGTGGCGTCGTTGGAGTCGTAGAGGCAGCCCGGGCGACAGGAGTCGCCGAGCGAAATCGTCACGTCGTACTCGTGGCAGATTTCGAGCAGCTCGTCGTAGAACTCATAGAACGGGTTCTCGTTACCGGTGACCTCCATCCAGCCAAACAGCAGCGAGCCGCCGCGGCTCACGATGTTCATGAGGCGGCCGGTCTCCTTAAAGGTCTTTGTGACCGACTTGTTGATGCCGCAGTGGATGGTCATAAAGTCCACGCCGTCCTCGGCGTGCGCGCGCACGACCTCGAACAGGTCGTCCTTGGTAAGCTTGACCAGCGGCTTTTCCATGTAGCCGATGGCGTCGTACATGGGGACGGTACCTACCATGAGCGGCGTCTCGTCGATGAGCTGCTGGCGGAACTGGCGCGTCTTGCCCGAGTTGGAGAGGTCCATGATGGCGTCGGCGCCAAAGTCCTCGGCGATCTTGACCTTCTTCCATTCCTCGGCGGCATCGGCCTTGTCGCCCGAGATGCCCAAGTTCACGTTGACCTTGGTGGACAGGCCCTCACCGACGCCAAAGGCGCGCATGCCTTTTTTGATGTGCACGATGTTGGCAGGAATGGCGATGCGGCCGTCGGCCACGCGCTCGCGGATGTACTCGGGGTCGCGATGCTCGCGCTCGGCGACCTCCTTCATCTGCGGTGTGATCTGCCCGGCGCGGGCGAAGTCGATTTGCGTGACGAGCTTGGGCTCGGTCTGTGTGCTCATTGGCACGGCTCCCTTCGTTGGCATTACCCATATCAGGTTTGCGGGTCAGGGCGGGCGCGCCCAATCTCAGCCTGCCGTCTTGTCCTGCAAGCCCCCCGTTTATGTAATGGGCTCAAGTATAGCTCGAATGGGTACGATTGGCCTAACGAGCGTGCCTGTGAGGAGGCGAACATGGAAGACAAGCATCTATATCGAGAGACGCAATGGGATGTATCGGCCGAGGAAAGCCGTGCGCACCATGGCCTTGTCGCGATCGGTTTTGCGGTGCTTGCCGTGCTGGTGATTGCCTTTTGTATCTGGACGTTTGGTGGTCGCGGCGGCGCTGCATGGGAGTTCGAGGCTGATGATAGCCTACCGATTATGACGGTGAGGAGTACTGGCGGTAATGCCAATACGCTCGCCGTTCCGGGCGATTATTGGTACCCGTGCGATGAGTTTGTGCAGTTGCAGCTGAGTGGTGGGTCTATTCCTGGTGAGGAAATCGAACGCGTGACGTATGATGCGACGTTCAAAACGTTGACGGTGAAGCTCAAAGATCAAGGGGATGTGCCCACGACGATGGATATCGCGCTGACGGAATGGCGCCTGGAGCCCCCGTCGGGTGTTGCGGTGTCCGAGGTCGAGCACGTCAAGATTGTCTATCAGGACGGTTCGACAAACGGAATTGCAAAGGCCGACGGTCTAGCAGAATAGGTGTCGAGCCTAGCAGCCAATTCATAAAAGTTGCGGTGGAATAGTTCCTGATTGTGCGAAAAAGGCTCAAATAGGAATTATTCCACCGCAAGTTATATAGAGAAGACTGAGCGGGTCAGTGTTGGGTGCCGGCTCTAGAGCATCTGTTCGTTGATGAACATGAGGGTGCCTAGGTATGAGAGCTCGGGGACGTGGCGATAGCCGATGTTGAATGCGGTAAGTTCGCTTGCATCCTCGAGCTTGTTTTCTGCCATCCACCGCACCATGGAGCCGCGCGCCTTTTTGCTGGCGGTCGACTGTTGGATGGGCTTCCCGTTGCGGATGCCCTCGCCAAAGAGGCATGTGACGGCTGTGGCGTCGCCCGCGAGGTGGGGCAGAACGGCTTTGGCATACTCTACGCTGGCGAGGTTGACGATCGTGGTGTTTGAGCCTGCCGGGGCGATAGCCCGCGCGAGCTTATCGCTCCAAAATGCGTAGAGGTCTCGGGCACCGTCGACGACAAGCTTCGCGCCCATCTCCAGCCGATACGGTTCGACGGCATGAAAGGGACGAACGCACCCGTAGAGGCCGGAGAGGATCCACAGATGGTCTTGCAGCCATGCGAGCTGCGCGGAATCCATCACCTCGGGTGCCATGCTCTGGTATTGAATGCCGTGATAGGACATGACGGCAGGGGAGAGGTGACGGGCGAGTGCGGGATTGTCGAGATCGCCGCTTTTCAGGATGGGCCCGAACTCATGCAGTGTGTTGAGGCAAGGTCCCAGCAGTTTGTCGCTCACGTTCCACAGCGCCTGCAGGCCGCCGCTGCCTTCATTCCGCTCGATATCTAGCAGTGCGCGGTGGAGGCGAGCCGTCTCGCGCACAAAGGGTGGGATGCCCAGGACTTCAAAAGCATCTTGGGCCGCGCGCATCTGCTTGGCGGGCGAAATGATGACCTGCAGCATGGACTCTCCTCTGTCAAAAAGGAAGTTGCGGTGGAATACGGTCTGTTTTGGCCGTTTATAGGCCAGTTTAGTCCGTATTTCACCGCAACTGATGAAGGGGCTGGTTAGGCGCGCTCGAGGAAGGCCTTGTAGCCGCGATAGGCCTCGTAGATATCGGCCTTGTTGGCGACCTCCCACAGGGCGTGCATGGACAGGACGGCAACGCCGGAGTCGATGACGTTCATGCCGTACTTGGCCATGATGTAGGCAATGGTGCCGCCGCCGCCCGCGTTGACGCGACCGAGCTCACAGGTCTGGAAATCCACGCCGGCCTCGTCCATGATGTCGCGGACGAGGGCCACGTACTCGGCATCGGCGTCGTTGGAGCCGCCCTTGCCGCGGCTGCCCGTGTACTTGTTAAAGCACAGACCGCGACCCATAAAGGCGGCGTTCTTGGTCTCGAACTTGCCGGCATAGCCCGGGTCAAAGCCGGCGGACACGTCGGAGGAGAGCATGCGGCTGCGGGCGAGCGCGCGGCGCAGGGCCAGCGGGCTATTCTCGCCGGCGAGCGTCATGATCTCGGCGACGGTGTTCTCGAAGAAGCGGCTCGTCATGCCGGTGGCACCCACGGAGCCGATCTCCTCCTTGTCGACGATGAGCGTGATGCTCGTGCGCTCCACGTTGGCGACGTCGATTTGGGCAAGCATGGAGGGGTAGGCACAGACGCGGTCGTCATGGCCATAGCCCAGAATCATGGAGCGGTCGAGGCCCATGTCGCGGGCGGGGCCGGCGGGCACGACCTCGATCTCGGCGGAGAGGAAGTCCTCCTCCTCGACGTCGTACTGCTCCTTGAGGATATCCAGGAACATCTGCTTGACGGGCTCCTTGGGGGCGTCCTTGTCGTCCTCGTCAAACTTGACGGGGCGGCCGCCCACGATCACGTCGAGAATCTCGGCATCGACGGCGTCCTTGGCAGGCTTGGACATCTGCTCGCTCGAGAGGTGGATCAGCAGGTCGGAGATGGTAAAGACCGGGTCGTCCGCCTTGTCGCCGATATTGATGTCGACGGTGGTACCGTCCTTTTTGCAGATGACGCCCACGAGTGCGAGCGGGGAGGCCACCCAGTGGTAGCTCTTGACGCCACCGTAGTAGTGCGTGTCGAGGTAGGCCATGTCGCCGGCCTCGAAGGCGGGGTTCTGCTTAAGGTCTAGGCGCGGCGAGTCCACGTGGGCGCCCAGGATGTTAAAGCCCTGCTCGAGCGGGGCGGTGCCCAGGTTGACGAGCATAAGGTCCTTGCCGTGATTGGCGGCGTACACCTTGTCGCCTGCCTTGAGCTCGCGGCCTTCGGCGATTACGGTCTCCAGGTCGACGTATCCCGCCTCCTCGGCCATCTTGATGCCGGCCTTGACGCACAGGCGCTCGGTCTTGTTCTCGCTCAAAAACTGCTTATAGCCGCGGCAAAGCTCCTCGAGCTCCTCGATTTGCTGTGGCGTGTACTTTTTCCATGCGCAGGGACGCTCCATGACGCAGGCTCCTTTCGGATCGATCGTGCTGGTTGATGTACCGTGAGCCATCGTATCACGCGCGGGCTCACGGTGGCGGGGGAGCTTGATGTGAGGTGGCCGCGGGGCGGGGAGCGTGTAAACTGGAGTGAGCAAACCGTGCCCAGCCCAAAGCGAGGTATTCAATATGTCTGACAAGCGCCGCACCTTTGCCGTTATCGACGGCAACTCGCTCATGCATCGCGCTTTCCACGCCGTGCCGCCGACCATGAACGCGCCGGACGGTCGCCCCACCAACGCGATTTTTGGCTTTTTGAACATGTTTCTTAAGATGATCGACGCCTTTAACCCCGACGGCGTTGTTGTGGCGTTTGACAAGGGCAAACCGCGCGTGCGCATGGAGATGCTGCCGCAGTATAAGGCGCAACGCCCGCCCATGGACCCCGATCTGCATGCGCAGTTCCCTATGATTAAGGAGCTGCTCACCGCGCTCAACGTGCCGATTCTGCAGTCCGAGGGCTGGGAAGGCGACGATATCCTGGGAACCATGGCGCGCCTGGGTGAAGAGGCCGGCTGCGACATGCTACTGGTGACCGGCGACCGCGACATGTATCAACTCGTGACCGAGCACGTCAACGTGGTCTCGACCCGCAAGGGCCTGTCCGACGTGGCGATTATGACGCCCGAGAGCGTGGACGATCTGTATCACGGCATCACGCCGGCGCTCGTGCCCGACTTTTATGGTCTGAAGGGCGACACGTCCGATAACATCCCCGGCGTGCCGGGCATCGGCCCCAAAAAGGCGAGCGCGCTCATTGCGCAGTACGGTAGCCTGGACGAGGTCATCGCGCATGCTGACGAGGTCAAGGGCAAGATGGGCGAGAACCTGCGCGCACACATCGACGACGCGCTGCTGAGCCGTAAGGTGGCGACAATTCGCACCGATGCGCCCGTCGAGCTCGACTTTGAGGCGACGTCCTTCCCGACGTTTTCTGCCGATGAGGTTTCCGCGGCGCTGGGTACGCTTGGCATCACCGCCATGCAGAACCGTTTCTTGGCGCTGATCGGCGGCGAGGGTGGCGCTGCTGCCGCTGATAGAACGTTTGAGATGCCCACGATTGAGCGCACCGCTGCCGGCGATGCCGAGGCGCTTGCTGACGTGGCGTCCGAGGTTTCGCGTGCGATCGAGGCGGGCGAGTGGGTCGCCGCCGTGGTGGACGATGATAAGGAAGAGGGCGCGCTCTTTGGACTGACGCGCACGCTGTGGTTGGCGACGTCCAAGGGCCTCTTCGCGCTCGAGGAGGGCGACAGCTGCGCGGCGGCTGAGGTTGAGGGCTTCAACTTCGTCCACGGCGTGATTGCTGGCGTGCTCGCGCGTCTGTTTATGGAGGGTCGCGTGGCGAGCCCGGATATGAAGGTGCTGTTGCACGAGCTTTCGCCCATCGATTCTTCTGAGCCCGAGCTCATGGATCCGCTGTCCGCTGATTCCACACGCATCTTCGATACCGTGGTTGCCGCCTACCTGTTGGACTCCGACCGCTCCGAGTTCGATGAGGCATATCTTGCCGATACGTATCTGCGGATGGCGCTGCCTGCGGCGCGCGGTGCAGAGGATGCCGGTGAGGACGCTCCGGCGCCCGCCGCTCGCACGGCGGCCTTGACGCTGGCGCTGGTCGCACCGCTGCGCGATCGCATGGCCCGTGAGAACGCCGCCAACGTGTTCGACGGTATCGAGATGCCGCTTGTGCCGGTGCTTGCCAAGATGGAGCGCGCGGGCATGCTCGTGGATCCCGATCGGCTGCGCAGCCTGTCCGAGGGCCTGGCGACCCAGATTACCGAGGTTGAGCGCAGTATTCGCGACCTGGCGGGTGACGAGACCTTTAACATCGGCAGTCCCATGCAGCTGTCGCACGTGCTCTTTGATGTGATGGGGCTTCCGACCAAGGGCCTCAAGAAGACTAAGCGCGGCTATTATTCGACCAACGCCAAGGTGCTGAGCGACCTTGCGCGTGACCACGAAATCGTGCGCCTGATTTTGGACTGGCGTGAGAAGTCCAAAATCAAGTCCACCTATCTGGACACGCTGGGCCCGCTGCGCCGTGGTGACGGTCGTGTGCACACCACGTACAACCAGACCATCACCGCGACGGGGCGTCTGTCCTCGAGCGACCCGAACCTGCAGAACATCCCGACGCGCTCGGAGCTGGGTCGTACCGTCAAGACGGCGTTTTCGGCAGGCGAGGGAAGCGTCTTTTTGGCGGTGGACTACTCGCAGATCGAGCTGCGTCTGCTGGCACATCTCTCGGGTGACGAGCACCTGGTGCGCGCCTTTAACGAGGGCGAGGACTTCCATGCCGAGACGGCGGCGCGCGTGTTTGGTGTGCCGGTGTCCGAGGTAACGCCCGACTTGCGCAGTCGCGCCAAGGCCGTGAACTTTGGCATCGTGTATGGCCAGCAGGCCTACGGCCTGTCGCAGTCGCTGCATATCTCGATGGCCGAGGCACGCGACATGATCGACCGCTACTACGAGGCCTACCCGGGCGTGCGCACGTTCCTCGACAACGTGGTGGCACGCGCCAAGCAGACGGGCTACGCCGAGACCATGTACGGCCGCCGTCGTCATATTCCCGAGCTCAAGGCCAAAAACCCGCAACTCCGCGGCTTTGGCGAGCGCACGGCCATGAACCATCCCATGCAGGGAACCGCCGCCGACATCATCAAGATCGCGATGGCCCGCGTAAGCCGCCGCCTGGAAGAGGAAGGTTTTGCCGCCCACATGATCCTGCAAGTGCACGACGAACTGGACTTTGAGTGCCCCATCGACGAAGTCGAGCGCCTAACCACCATGGTCCGCGACGTCATGGAACACGTAGTAGACCTCCGTGTCCCCCTAATCGCCGAAGCCAGCACCGGCATAACCTGGGCCGACGCCAAATAGGGAAGTGCCCACAACCCCAAAGTAACCAAAACAGAGGGGAGCCCCTTCCAAAAAGGGGCTCCCCTCTGTTCAAATAAATTCAGCCAAGTATCTAGACACTCAAGAGGCCATCTTGGCGGCAAGCAAAGTCAACATGGCCATGCCCGGGGCCGACCGCTTGATTTTTGTAGATTCCGCACGAGCCGAAGAGCACTAAATGTGCTCTTCGTGCGAGCCCAGGACTTGACCGAGCAAAAATCAAGCGGTCGGCCCCGGGCATGGCGACGGGATAGATTAACGAGCCGCCAAGATGGCGTCGATGAGCGTCAGTACGCCCCCGTCGTTGTTGCTCGGAATGCGCCACTTGGCGTGCGCGTTCATGTGCTCTTCGGCATTGTCCACGATAAAGCTGTGACCGACGCGCTCCAGCATGGGGATGTCGTTGTACGTATCGCCCACGGCGGCGGCGTCGGCGATATCGATGCCCAGGTGTTCGCACAGGTGCGCGACGCCGGCGCCCTTGTCGACGCCCAGGTTCATAAAGTCGATCCACTCGCGCCCGGCGTTGGTGACGTAGAGCTTGTCCGAGAACTCGGGGCTATAGGTCTCGCGGAAAGCGGGCTCGGCGTCGTAGCCGGGGAAGAAGACCGAAATCTTGTTGGACTCGAAATCAATGCCCTCAAAGCTGTCGACGTAGTTGATTGTGTTGTAGTAGACGCTGATCTCGTCGTGGTATTGATGGTCGCGGGCAAGCACGTAGAACTCGTCGAAGCAGCACAGGACGGGGACAGCGCGAGGATCCTCCGAGGCACGGCTCAAGACCTGCTGATACAGCTCCACGTCAATATTGCTCTTATAGATATAGCTGCCGCGATAGATCACGCAAGCTCCGTTGTCGGGACAAAAGGCGAGGCGGTTCTTGATGCCCTCGAACATCTCCTCGAGCTTGGGGGCGGGACGTCCGCTGGCGGGGCAGAATACGATGCCGGCGTCGGCGAGCTTGTCCAGGCGCTCATCAAGACCCTGGGGCAGCACACGCTCGTCGGTCAGCAGCGTCTTGTCCATATCGACGGCGAGAATCTTAATGTTGCCGATGTTGGCGTCCGATTCGTAAGTTTGCATAAAAATGCGCCTTTCGTTTCGAGATTGTTTCAGACGTTATAACCATCAACTAGTAGTCGAGCGTATTTTCGCAGGAATGGTGCGTATTTGCACCACGCTTCACAAAGTAATGAAAAAACTTTTCAGAAATTTGAATTTGTCGCTTGTGCTGCGGGCACTTTAGCGTAATATAGCGACCATCGAAAACGGAGACGGAAAAACAACCGCTTACCGAGTAAAAGGTACCGTTTACGATATTTGAATTGCGCCCGGCGATACGTGAAAGGAGAGGCAGATGCAGTTCGTAAAGATCATCACCACTGCAGACAATGCCATCCGACGCCAGCGCGCAATTTCCCGACGACGATAACAATCGTCTCTGTCCGCATGGGGCGAATTGCCTCAACAGAGTCATTTTGAGGTCGTTGGGTTTTAGCACGACATTGCTGCATGTTTCTAGGGCATGTATGTGCTGATTTTTGCTATTTAACCTGATATTGCACGGTATATGACCTTGAAATGACTTGCAACTGACCGATGTTCTAACTAGCTACCAAGGGCGAAAGGAAACAGCCATGAGCAAGGAAAAAGTCGTTCTCGCATATTCCGGTGGTCTTGATACATCCGTATGTGTCAAGTGGCTCCAGGACGAGAAGAATCTCGATGTCGTTTGCGTCTGCGGCAACGTGGGCCAGGAAGAGACCGGACTGGATGCCAAGAAGCAGAAGGCGCTCGACCTGGGCGTTCTCGATTGCCAGGTGCTCGACCTGCGCGACGAGTTCTCCGATGAGTTCCTGACCAAAGCCATCGCAGCAAACTCCATGTACGAGAACAAGTATCCGCTGCTCTCCGCCCTGTCTCGCCCGCTGCTTGCCAAGAAGCTTGTTGAGGTCGCCCACGAGTTTGGCGCGACCTACGTCGCCCACGGCTGCACCGGCAAGGGTAACGACCAGGTTCGTTTTGAGGCCGCCGTCAAGGCCCTCGACCCCGAGCTTAAGGTTATCGCCCCGGTTCGCGAGTGGGATCTGAAGTGCCGTCCGGACGAGGTCGCCTACGCACACGCCCACAACGTGCCGGTTCCCGAGGGTGCCAACGACAACCCCTATTCCATCGACGACAACCTGTGGGGTCGTGCCATTGAGTGCGGCCACCTGGAGGATCCCTGGAACGAGCCGCTCGACGACGCCTGGGTTATGACCAAGAACCCCGAGGACACGCCCGACACCCCGACCTATACCGAGATCGAGTTTGAGGCCGGCAAGCCCGTCGCCGTCGACGGCAAGAAGATGAAGCTCTCCGAGATCGTCATCGCCCTCAACAAGATCTCCGGCGACAATGGCTTTGGCCGTCTCGATCTGGTCGAGGATCGCCTGGTGGGCCTTAAGAGCCGCGAGTGCTACGAGGTTCCCGGCGCCCTGACGCTCATCACCGCCCACAAGGCGCTCGAGGACATCTGCGTCGAGGGCGACCTGCTCAAGACCAAGATCAAGCTCGAGCAGGATTGGGCCACCGCCGTGTACAACGGCCAGTGGTACAGCCCGCTCAAAAACGCGCTCGATGCCTTTATGGCCGATACCCAGAAGTTCGTGACCGGCACTGTCCGTCTGAAGTTCTTTAAGGGCAACTGCCATGTCGTCGGCCGCAAGAGCCCCTTCAGCCTCTACGACTACGGTCTGGCTACCTACGACCGCGACACCACGTTTGACGAGAAGGCCAGTGCCGGCTTTATCGAGATCGATACGCTGTCGCTCAAGACGTGGGCAAAGGTCCAGGGCCCCAGCTCTGCTGCCGCCCAGGCCTAGCGCCTCCTTCCCTTGGTATCCGCGCGGCCCATCCGCGTGATACATAACGGGCGCACGGGGTCCCTACCTTTCGTTATGCTTGCTGACACTTCTTAACATCGGTGGCCCCTACGTTCCGCCCGCATATATGATGCCGCGTCTGCGGCTGAGTCCGAGCCCCGCCGGGGTTGTCCGGCGGGGCTCCTTCTATCAATTTGGCGGCTCTGCGCCTATATATATGAGGAGTATCCATTATGTTCAATGCTATCGCGCATGCTTTACTTGCCCTCGCGCCCGAGTTCGATGCTGCAAGGGTCGAGGACGTCCCTATGAGCCTGAAGGCCTGGATCGATGGTTCGCAGGGCAACATCCGGAGGGAGACGTTGGGCGCCAAGTGCATGGCGCGTCACTTCTTTGCAAATTAGCTACATGGCTCCGCACACGGTGGGGAATGTGTAAAACTAGCGGTTGAAAAATCGCTTTAGCGTTATGGCGCATTGCTTTGGGCGCTTGTTTTGGTATTTGGAGAAAGGGGACGGTTCCATGGCTCTTTGGGGCGGTCGTTTTGAGGCAGGCGTGGCCGAGGTCACGCAGGAGTTTGGCGCGTCGCTGCCGGTCGACAAACATCTCTATAAGCAGGATATCGCCGGCTCTAAGGCGCATGCCAAAATGCTGGCGGCCCAGGGCATCATCAGTGCCGAGGACGAGCAGGCGATTGCCAAGGGCCTGACCGGAATCGAACAGGATATCGATGCCGGCAACTTCACCTTCGACATCAACGACGAGGACATTCATATGTCCATCGAGAGCGAGCTGACGCGTCGCATCGGCGAGGCTGGCAAGCGCTTGCATACCGGACGTTCGCGCAACGACCAGGTGGCGACCGACACGCGCCTGGGCGTCAAGGCGCTGGCCAAGGAGCTCATGGAGGCCAATCTAGAGCTGCGCCATGTGCTGGTGGATGCGGCTAAGAAGTACGACAAGGTGATTTTGCCGGGCTACACGCACATGCAGCACGCTCAGCCCGTGCTGCTGTCGCATCATCTGCTGGCGTATTCTTGGATGTTCGCGCGCGACTTTACACGCCTGAAGGCCGCCTTTGATGCCGCCGACAACTGCCCGCTGGGTGCTGCCGCGCTTGCCGGTACGAGCTATCCGCTCGATCGTCAGATGACGGCTGCCGAACTTGGCTTTGCGGGCGTGATCCCCAATTCGCTCGATGCTGTTTCCGACCGTGATTTCCTGCTCGATTTGCATTACGCCGGTTCCGTCATGGCCATGCACCTGTCGCGTCTTTCCGAGGAGATCGTGCTGTGGTCGAGCTCCGAATTTGGCTTTATCACGCTTTCAGACTCCTACTCCACCGGCTCGTCTATCATGCCGCAGAAGAAGAACCCCGACTTTGCCGAGCTTATCCGCGGCAAGAGCGGTCGCGTGTACGGCAACCTGGTGCAGCTGCTGGTAACCATGAAGGGCTTGCCGCTTGCTTATAACAAGGACTTGCAGGAGGACAAGGAGGGCGCGCTCGATACCGCCCATACGCTCATGCAGTGCCTGTCCGTTATGGCCGGAATGATTTCGACTTGGACCGTCAACGAGGATGCCATGGCGCGCGAGTGCGGCGTGGGGCACCTTGCCGCCACCGATGTTGCCGATTACCTGGCTAAGCGTGGTCTGCCGTTCCGCGAGGCACATGCCGTGGTGGGCCATCTGGTCCTGATGTGCGAGAAGCGCGGCTGCAATCTTGAGGACCTGCCGTTTGAGGTGTTCCAGGAGGCAAGCCCGCTCTTTGAGCGCGACATTACCGAGGCGCTCGACATCCCGTCGATTGTCGCCGCGCGCACGACCGAGGGCGGCACCGCCCCTGCCGCCGTTGCCGTGCAGCTTGATCGCGCCGAGGCACAGCTCGTGGCTGACGAGGGTGTGTTTGGGTCACTGACTAAGGTCGTCGAGATGGGCCACGGGGTAAAGTAGGGATTTGGCTGAAGCTGTTTTGGCCATTTATTGATAAATCGTTTTCACTTTACGGGCGCCTGCTGATGCGGACGCCCGTATTTTGTTGCTATGGGGAGGGGCTTGTCGAGAACTTCTGTAGGACCTTTGGGCAGGTTGTGAAGGGGGTACGTTCGCGGGCGGCAACCGACCGTCTGCTCTGCTCGATGCGGTTGATGGGCAGTCGGATGGTACTCTAATCGAGCTTCGAAACAGAAGTGACACATATGGAACGCTTCAATAAATTGCAACGTTTCAATAAACAGCTTTTTGTTTAACTGCAGCTAAAACTCTGTTACGATGCAGTCCAGGCGGGTGCCGGAATGGGACTTGGGCACGCGCGAACCTACTTGAAAGGCTACTTTTATGGCTATCGAGAAGACCTTCATCATGATTAAGCCCGACGCCGTGCGTGACCGCAAGATCGGCGAGATTGTTGCTCGCATCGAGCGCAGCGGCCTTGTCATCGAGCGCATGGAGATGACCACGCTCGAGCGCGCTACCGTCGAGGAGCACTACGCCCATCTGGCCGACAAGCCCTTCTTTGGCGGTCTCTGCGACTTTATGACGAGCGGTCCGGTCGTCAAGATGGTCGTTTCCGGTCTCTCCGCTGTTGCTAAGATGCGCACCCTCATGGGCGCTACCAACCCGCTTGACGCTGCTCCTGGTACCATCCGCGGCGACTTTGCCGTCGATGTCAACGCCAACGTGATCCACGGCTCCGACTGTTTGGAGAACGCCGAGATTGAGATCAAGCGCTTCTTTGGCTAAACCAGCTTTGACTCCTTAAAGCTGTTAGCGTGTGGCTTGGGCGCCGCGGAACTCCATCTGCGGCGCCCTTTTATTCCAAAATCTATGCAGGGGCCCGCTCGGACATGTGTTCCGAGCGGACCCCTGCTGTTAGCTTGTGGCACTGAATAGTTTAGGCTTCGTCGACGATCTTAAGGCCGCGCGTGTGGTCGATCTCGTTGAGGAGGTTAACGCGACGCTCGTGACGACCGCCTTCAAACTCGGCGTCGAGCCACTCGTCGACAATCATCTTGGCGAGCTCGGAGCCCACGACGCGGGCGCCAAAGGCGAGCACGTTGGTATTGTTGTGCATGCGGGAGAGCTTGGCGCTGAAGGGCTCGGAGCACACAACGGCGCGTACGCCCTCGACCTTGTTGGCAGCCAAGCTAATCCCGACACCGGTGCCACAGATGAGGATGCCCAGGTCGACGTCGCCGTTGGCAACGGCCTTACCCACCTTGTAGCCGGCGATGGGGTAGTCAAAGCTCTCGGAGGTGTCGGTGCCAAAGTTCACGACCTCGCAGCCGCGCTCCTTCAGGTGCTCGGAAATGATGTTCTTGAGCTCGACGGCGGCGTGGTCGTTACCGATACCGATCTTCATGGATGGTTCCTCTCTGGTCTGTGCGGCGCAAATGCTAAAGGTGTTTACCGCGTTCGACTGCATGATAGCGCGACTTTTGCGTAAACGCTCGAGCGTTTTTTGGTCAAACGCTTTAGCAGGCAACAAGACTGGCTTCTCGTGAATGAATGTCGTCAGTTTGCGCTTGAGCGCCGTCTGCCGGAACCATGGTTGCGGTTTTTGATGCATTGTTATCAAATAAAGGAGCTAACTTTTTTGAGAGCCCAGCCCGTTATGCAAGCAGGAGATACCTATGCCTACCGATTCCATCCGTGATGCCGCGTTTTGCGATGTTTTGAACCGCGAACTTGTCTGTGCACTCGGCTGCACCGAGCCCATTGCCGTTGCCTATGCAGCGGCGCTGGCGAGTCAGACGCTCGGTTGCGAACCCGATCATATGGATGTTGCCTGCTCGGGCAACATTATCAAGAACGTCAAGAGCGTGACCGTTCCCAACTCGGGCGGTATGCACGGTATTGAAGCCGCGGCCGTGCTGGGTGCCGTGGGCGGCGATGCCAAGAGCGCGCTCGAGGTGCTCGAGAGCGTCGATGACGCGGACCGCGCCCGCGTGGCCGAGCTGCTTGCCGATGCGGACTACTGCGATGTGTCGCTTGTCGAGGGTGTGCCCAACCTCTACATCAAGGTGACTGCGACGGCCGGGGGCCATACCGCGGTCGTCGAGATTACCGATCACCACACTAATGTCACGTGCCATACGCTCGACGGTATTCCGGTATGCGGCAAGTCGGCGGGGGAGTGTGCCGCCTGCGCCGAGCGCGTGGTGGCCGAGCGTGCGGCAGATAACGCCGATACTCCTATGAGCATTGAGTCCATCATCGACTTTATCGAGGACGGTGACATTGAGGACGCCCGCGCTGCCGTTGAGCGTCAGATTGAGCTGAACGGCGCGATCAGTGCCGAGGGTCTCGCGCACGCTTGGGGTGCCGAGGTGGGCCGTACGCTGCTGGGCGCTCGTGCCGATGACGTCGCCTGCCGTGCCCGTGCCCGTGCAGCCGCCGGGTCCGACGCCCGCATGAACGGCTGCGCATTGCCGGTCGCCATTGTGTGCGGCTCGGGTAATCAGGGCATTACCTGCGCATTGCCCGTCATGGAGTATGCCGAGTACCTGCGCTGCGACCACGAGCGCTTGGTGCGCGCCGTGATGCTGTCCGATCTTATCGCCGTGCATATCAAGAGCTATATTGGTGCGCTCTCGGCGTTTTGCGGTGCTATTTGCGCCGCGTGCGGCGCCGGCGCCGCGATTACCTGGCTGTGTGGCGGCACGCGCGAGCAGATCGGCGCGACAGTCTCGAACACGCTCGGCAATGTTGGCGGCATCGTGTGCGATGGCGCCAAGGCAAGCTGCGCCGCCAAGATTTCCGCTGCCGTCGATGCGGCGATTCTGGGCCATGATATGGCCATGCAAGGCCGCGGCTTCCGCGCCGGCGAGGGCCTGATCCAAGATACCGTTGAGCAGACAATCGCCAGTATGGGCTACGTAGGCCGCGTGGGCATGAAGGACACCGACGTCGAGATCCTCAACATCATGATCGGCAAAACCCAGGTGTGCTAGATATTAAGTTGCGGTGAGATAGTTCCTAAAATTACCCGGGTGAGGGGCAAACAGGAACTATCTCACCGCAACTGCGCTAGATGTTCTGGCGCCTACGATAGTTCGTCGGCTATTTGGTGTTCGTAGAAGGCTTCTACTACGGCGTTGAAGTCGTGGGCGAAGCCTTCCATGGTTCCGCGCCAGGTGGCTCGGCTGGGCTTGCCTTGGCCCACAAAGGCGGTTTGGATGCCGCAATCGGGGGACGGGAAGTCGCGCTTGGGATCGTTGCCCACCATAAGGACCTCGTGCGGCTCGAGCCCCATCACCTGAAGCTGCTCTAGATAGTAGGTGGTATCGGGCTTGCAGCGGGTGGCGTTTCCCATGTGCGTCACGAGTTCAAAGGGGGCGTCGGCCAGGTCGCCCCAGCCCATGCGGCACTCGATGGCCCCCTGGGGAAAGCTGGGGTTGGTAAAGAGCGCGCAACGCAGTCCAGCGTCCTGTACGGCCTGGAGCGCGGCGTGTGCGCCCGGCATGGCGTGGGCGTTAATGACATCGTCGTTCTTGTACGGAAGAACTTCGCGGTCATAGTAGGTAAACGCCTCGTAGATGAGGGGATCGGAGAGGCGGATTCCGCATCGGCGCTCGACCGCTTCTTGGTAAAACTCAAGATTGGTGTGGTTGTCCGTGCCGCTGCGGCGATTGGCGTTGAGGTCGACCAGGATGGTGCCGAGGCGTGCCATCGTGCCACCGCGACTGCGGCGCCCGATATCCGCGAGCATCGAAGAGACATCCTTAAAATAGCGAAGGATGAACGCGTTGAGGTTGATGCTAATAAGCGTCTCGTCCATATCGAAAACGACTGCTTTGAGCACGCGGGCACCTTTCTCGAAAAATCGATCTAGAATCGTTGGCTCCGGATACTTTACCCCAAAGCCGAATGCCTGGCTGGTTATCGTCAAGTTGCGGAGACGTGTGTTCATAAGATTACGAAAAAGTCTCCACACGAGTAAAAAATCGCAGTTCACGCTTGAAATCGAACTCATTTCCCCGTAACCTATACGAACGTGATTGCATAAGCGTCACATTAGTATCTGTCGGCTCCCGAGTGTTCCTAAACGTTGTGTGCTTGTCGCACCCTTCTGTAGGTCCTAGCAATCGGGGCCCCGTAGTTCGAAAGGGGTCCACCTTTGAGTGAGATTCAGAACTCGTCCATTTTCTCTCTTGACGATGTCAATGAGGAGGAGATGAACAACCTCATCGACGGTACGATTACCGACTTTGATGAGGGCGATCTCGTTAACGGCACTGTCGTTAAGATCGAGCATGACGAGGTGCTCGTTGACATCGGATTCAAGTCCGAGGGCGTTATCCCGGTCCGCGAGCTGTCCATCCGCAAGGACGCTAACCCTGCAGACATCGTTGCACTCGGTGATCCCATCGAGGCTCTGGTTCTCCAGAAGGAGGACAAGGACGGTCGTCTGGTCCTGTCCAAGAAGCGTGCCGAGTACGAGCGTGCTTGGAACCGCATCGAGGAGAAGTTCAACTCCGGCGAGAACGTCGAGGGCGAGGTTATCGAGGTTGTCAAGGGCGGCCTGATCCTCGACATCGGCCTGCGTGGCTTCCTGCCCGCTTCCCTCGTCGACCTCCGTCGTGTCAAGGACCTCACCTCCTACATGGGCACCCGCATCGAGGCTCGCGTCATCGAGATGGACCGCAACCGCAACAACGTCGTCCTCTCCCGTCGCGTCGTGCTCGAGGAGTCCCGTAAGGCCGAGCGCTCCGAGATTCTGTCCAAGCTCAAGTCTGGCATGCGTCTCCAGGGCACCGTTTCCTCCATCGTCGACTTCGGCGCCTTCGTCGACCTCGGCGGTATCGACGGCCTCATCCACATCTCCGAGCTCTCCTGGAACCACGTCAACCATCCTTCCGAGGTTGTCAAGGTGGGCCAGGAGGTCGAGGTCGAGGTTCTCGACGTCGATCTCAACCGCGAGCGCATCTCCCTGGGTCTCAAGCAGACCACCGAGGATCCGTGGCGTGCACTGGTCAAGAAGTACCCCGTCGGCGCTATCGTCGAGGGCACTGTGACCAAGCTTGTCCCGTTCGGCGCTTTTGTCGACCTGGGCGAGGGCATCGAGGGCCTGGTGCACATCTCCGAGATGGCCAACAAGCACGTCGACCAGCCTTCTCAGGTCACCCACGTGGGCGACAAGGTTCAGGTCAAGGTCATGGAGATCGACCTCGACCGTCGTCGTATCTCCCTGTCCATGAAGTCCGCTGCTGAGACTCTGGGCGTCGAGATCGAGGTTACCCCGCTTCCTTCCGAGAAGAAGGACGAGGAGGCCGACGCCGAGTAAATCGGTTTGACGATCACTTGTTTTAAGGGATCCGTCCGCAATGGACGGGTCCCTTTTTGCATTTGGTGCCGAGATGCACGATGCTGCCCATGCTGTCCACAGGCTATTCGGTTGTCGCTGCATGAAAAATGCCGACATCCCGCCTCGGGGAAGAGGCGGGAACGCACCGAGTAGACGGAGGGGTGCGGAGCGCGGTCGTGTCTCGACTGACGACGTTGCCCATCGACTGAACTATTGTAGCGCATGGGTGGTTCTTGGTTTATCGTGCGAGCGCTTGCGTTGTGCCATTACGTGTGCTGGCGGTGTGCTACACTCTTGCACTGCTGAGTGGGCCAGACGGTCGCGCGATGTGCTGCTTGCAGCACGCGTGAGGAAAGTCCGGGCTCCAGAGGGCGGGATGCCGGCTAACGGCCGGGCGGAGTGATCCGACGGAAAGCGCCGCAGAAAAGAAGACTCCCACCTGCGCCGCAAGGCGTAAAGGGAAAAGCTGAAACGGTGGTGTAAGAGACCACCAGCGTCGTGGCAACACGGCGGCTTGGCAAGCCCCATCCGGAGCAAGCGCGAATAGGAACGCTATGGGCCGGCCCGGTCCGCGTTCGGGTAGCGTGCGTGGAGCTGCACGGTAACGTGCAGACAAGATAAATGACCGTTCACGACAGAACCCGGCTTATAGGCCCGCTCAGCACTTTGCTGACGCTGCGAACCCGTCAGCGCGGCAATCTGCCTTACAAGCCTTCGGGCACGACCATAAGGTCAATGCCCTCGTCTTTCAAGGCACCTTGCTCGCGCTGACGGGTTCTCGCTGTTGGTGACGGCATCATTGGCGTTTCCGTTCTTGTTGGAGAGGGCAACGGTACGACCTTTGCCGTATTATTGAGGCTGTTTGTTGCTCTGCTTGTTGTTGAGGGGCTTTTTTGGACAGCTATTTTACTCTGCAATTGAATATTGAGGCTTCGGGCGAGTTTGTGGACCGCAAGAGCCGGTTTATTGCCCAGTTGATCCATATTGAGTCCGAGGACGAGGCGAATGCCTTTATCGAGATGGTTCGCAAGCGTCATTACGACGCTCGACATAATGTGCCCGCGTGGATTTTGGTCGATGGACGCGAGCGCCAGAGCGATGATGGCGAGCCAAGCCGCACGAGCGGAATGCCGACGCTCGAGGTGCTGCGCGGTGCGGGACTTAAAAACGTATGCTGCGTTGTGACGCGCTATTTTGGTGGCACGCTGTTAGGGCCTGGTGGCTTGGTGCGCGCCTATACCGCGGCGACTCAGGCGGCGGTGGCAGCTGCTCGGGAGGCCGGTCAGATCGTTGAGATGACAAGCGTCGTGCCCGTTGACGTGCATGTGGCCTATCCGCAGTATGAGCAGGTGCTGCGTTTGGCGCAGGATTGTGGTGCCAAGGTTTTAGATACCGATTACGCGGATGCCGTGACACTTCACTTGGTATTTAAGGCGGGGGAGCAGGAGCCATTTTGCGCCAAGATGCGCGAGCTTATGGCGGGACGCGAGGAGATTGAGGTCGGCGCCTCCGAATTTGCCGAGTTCTAACGGCGACGGCCGGTGTGCTTTTGGATGGATCCCAAGCGCGCCGGCCGTCGTTTTATGTTGCCGCCGTTTACTCGGCGAGCTGCTTTAGCACATCGCAGGCGATCTCGATGGCATCGTCGATGCAGCCGGGGCAGCTGCGGAGCGGACCCTTGTCCGATCCGACGCCCTTGAGCGTGCCGCAGACGGTCGTCGTGTTCTTCTCGCCAAAACGCTTGGCGATCTCGCGCGACAGCTTGTAGGTCTGGCCCTTGGTCTTGGGGTTTTCCATGCCGTCGCTCATTACAAAGCCCATGATGGCCACGGCGCCCGAGATGGCGCCGCAGGTTTCGGTCATGCCGCCCATGCCGGCGCCAAAGCCCTCGGTGAGGGTAAAGGCGACTTGGGGGTCAAGCCCGACGGCGGGCGCGAGCGTGCAGGCGACGGCCTGCGCGCAATTAAAGCCACGGGCGTGGTACTCGGCAGCCTGAGCCTGACAGGCGGCGGCGTCGAGCTGGGCTGTATCGATTTGCTTCATCGTTGTCTCCTTGGTCACGGTGTACCCGCCTATGGTACCCGTGACGGGGCATGTAATCATCGAGAGCTTCATGTATGCCTCATGTATATCCATCGAATAAATGCCTAAGGCTGAGACGAATGCCCCTGATTTATTTGTCTCATAACCTATCGGCGGGATGGGTTGAGAGGGGTGCGGGGTAGCGGTATCGTGAACCGAATAAAATCAAAACCCAAGTAAGGGAGTTGGATATGAGCGAGCAGACCATCGGTACCACGTGTGTTCAGGGCGGTTATCGCCCGGGCGATGCAGAGCCGCGTCAGGTGCCTATCTACCAGTCAACCACGTGGAAGTACGACACGTCCGAGCACATGGGCAAGCTGTTTGACCTGGAGGAGTCGGGCTACTTCTACAGCCGTCTGCAGAATCCCACGTGTGATCTGGTTGCCGCCAAGATCTGCGAGATGGAGGGCGGCACTGCTGCGATGCTCACGAGCTCGGGCATGGCTTCGAACTTCCTCGCGATCTTTAACGTGGCCGGTGCCGGCGATCACGTGGTCGCGAGCTCTGCCATCTACGGCGGTACCTACAACCTGCTTGCCCATACCATGGGCCGTATGGGCGTTACCTGCACGTTCGTTGCTCCCGACTGCACCGATGAGGAGCTGGAAGCAGCCTTCCGGCCCAACACCAAGCTCGTCTTTGGCGAGACCATCGCCAACCCCGCCCTCGCCGTGCTCGATATTGAGCGCTTTGCCAAGGCCGCGCATGACCACGGCGTGCCGCTGATGGTCGACAACACCTTCCCGACGCCCGTGATGTGCCGTCCCTTTGAGTGGGGCGCCGACATCGTTACGCACTCCACCACCAAGTATATGGATGGCCACGCTGCCTACCTGGGCGGCGTGATCGTCGACCACGGCCAGTTTGACTGGATGGCTCATGCGGACAAGTTCCCGGGCCTCACCACGCCCGACGAGAGCTACCACGGCGTGACCTATGCCGAGAAGTTCGGTCGCGAGGGCGCCTTCATTACCAAGGCCACCGCTCAGCTCATGCGCGATCTTGGCCCCATGCAGAACCCGCAGGCGGCGTTTTTCCTGAACAGCTCGCTCGAGAGCCTGCATGTGCGCATGCCGCGTCATTGCGAGAACGGCCTGGCCGTTGCCAAGTTCCTGCAGAGCCATCCCAAGGTACGCTTTGTGAGCTATCCGGGCCTGGAGGGCGACAAGTACTATGACCTGGCTCAGAAGTACATGCCCAACGGTACCTGCGGCGTCGTGAGCTTTGGCTTTAACGGCGGTCGCGCAGCGGCCGAGACCTTTATGAAGAGCCTCAAGCTCGCCCAGATCGCCACGCATGTGGCCGACGCCCGCACTTGCTGCCTGCATCCCGCTAACGCCACGCATCGCCAGATGAACGATGAGGAGCTCATCGCCTGTGGCATCTCCGCCGACATGGTGCGCCTGTCGTGCGGCCTCGAGGACACGGCCGACTTGATTGCCGACCTTGAGCAGGCTCTCGAGCAGTGCTAGGCTAGCGTTCGCATAAGTCGCCGATGCCGACAGAGGGCTTCGGCGACCTTTACGTTCCGATTCCGTAGGCGGGACCCCAATCGCGGCTGTTTGCAGGCGATTGGGGCCCCGTTTTTGTGTTGCGCCACTCGAAAGGATGGATATGGAGAAAACCGCAGAGCAGCTGCGCCGCGAGCACATTGCCCTAGAGGGCGACACCCATGGCAAGAACAAATGGGCGATTCTGTTTACCGTGCTCATCATGACGTTTATGGCGTGTCTGGATTCGACCGTCGTGACCGTGGCACTGCCCGTGATGCAAAAGGAGCTGGGCGTGGGCCTCGACCGCATCCAGCTGGTGAGCTCGGTGTATCTGCTTGCGACATGCGTGGCTATGCTGCCGTTTGGCCGTCTGGGCGACGTGCGCGGCAAGGTGGGTGTATTCCAACTGGGCGTCATCGTCTTTACGGTCGGCTCGCTGCTGTGCGGCCTTTCGGCCTCGCTCGAGGTTCTTATCCTGGCACGCATTGTTCAGGGCGTCGGTTGCGCGGCGGCCATGGCCAACAACATGGGTATCATCACCGAGTCGTTTCCGGCGCGCGAGCGCGGTCGTGCCATGGGTATCCTCGTGACCTTCGTGGCCCTCGGCATGATGTGTGGCCCCGTGCTCGGCGGCATGCTGGTGGCAAGTTTTCCCTGGGAGAGCATCTTCCTCATCAACCTGCCCATTGGCGTCATCTCGTTTATCGTGGGGCTCTACACGCTGCCGCATGTTAAGCCGGAGGCCGGCAAGCGTCCCATGTCCATGATCGAGGCCGCTCGTCGCTGCTTTGCAAATTCGGCCTTCACCATCAACCTAGCCTGCATGCTCATCGTGTTCGTTGGCATTGGCGCATCCGAGTTTATTCTGCCGTTCTATTTCCAGGATGCCCATGGCTTTAGCTCCGATATTTCCGGACTACTCTTTTTGGCGCTGCCGATGGTGAATGCCTTTATCGGCCCGCTTTCGGGTACGGTTTCGGACCGTGTAGGCTGCGAGGGCCCCACGGCGGTCGGCCTGGGCGTGTACGTATGCGGTCTCTTTGCGGTAAGTACGCTTGACGAGCACTCTTCCATCCCAGTGATCGTGTGCTGTGTCGCGTTTATGTCGTGCGGCACGTCGATTTTCCAGAGTCCCAACAACTCGCTGTACATGGGTTCGGCTCCGCGCGAAGCGCTCGGCTTTGCGGGCAGCCTGGGCAGCCTGGCGCGCTATGCGGGTATGGCAGTGGGCATTACGGCGGCGTCGCATATCCTGTATGGGCAGATGAGTGTGGCGATGGGCGAGGCCGTGACCAGTTTTGTTGCAGGCCGTCCGGATGTGTTCCTGTTTGGTTTTCGTTCGGTGTTCTACGTGCTCATGGCTGTGGCGGCAGCGGGCTTTGCGCTTGCCATGGTGCGTTTGGTGAAGATGCGCGCCCGCCATTAGCGTGTTGGGAGGCTGTCTGCCACGTATTCGCGCCGTCTCGAAAACTGGTTTGTGGTGCGATGCGGCTTGTGGGGCGGGCGGGGGTCGGTCCGTGGTAGACTATCGAACAACGTTTATTAATCGCGCGGTATCGTTGCCGCGAGAAGGGGTTGCGCCATGCAGGAGCTTGAGGATCGTATTCGCCATGACGGCATCGTAAAGGCCGGTAACGTCCTTAAGGTTGATGCCTTCCTCAACCACCAGTGCGACGTTGAGCTGTTCGACCACATGGGCGCCGAGTGGGCCCGTCTGTTCAAGGGTGTCGAGATCAACAAGATCCTGACGATTGAGGCTTCGGGCATTGGCATGGCCTGCATCGCAGCTCAGCATTTTGGCGGCGTGCCGGTGGTCTTTGCCAAGAAGGCCCAGTCCATTAACCTCGACGGCGAGCAGTATGCTACGACCATCTACTCCTTTACCAAACAGAAGGAGTACCCGGTTATCGTGGGCAAGCGTTTCCTGTCCGAGGGCGATAAGGTCCTGATTATCGACGACTTCCTGGCCAACGGCTGCGCTCTTGAGGGTCTTATCAAGATCTGCGAGGCCGCGGGTGCCGAGGTGTCCGGTATTGGCATTGCCGTGGAGAAGGGCTTCCAGGGCGGTGGCGATAAGCTCCGCGAGCGCGGCTTCCGCGTCGAGAGCCTGGCCCGTATCGCCGATATGGACTGCGAGACCGGCGAGATCACCTTCGCCTAAGCGCGCAACACAAGCGATTGGTATTCGATGTGACAAAGGGACTTTCCCTTTGTCACATTTTTTGTATGAGGGGAGGTGTTGATATGGATGAGAACAAGATGGGATGGCGTGAGTATGCGCGCTATGCCGAGATGTCGGCCGAGGAGTTGGCGCGCGATTGCGAGGTGCAGGTGTTTCGCGCGACGGGTCCGGGCGGACAAGGCGTCAACACGACGGACTCGGCGGTGCGCATGAAACATATCCCTTCGGGGATTACCGTGACGGCGCGCGAGAGCCGCAGTCAGTTCCAAAACCGTAGTAGCTGCCTGCTTAAGCTGCGCGCTGAGCTTGAGCGTCGCGGGCGTCCACCGCGCCGACGCGTAAAGACCAAGGTGCCTCAGCGCTCTCGCCAGCGCAGGCTCAATGACAAGCACTTCAACGCCATTAAAAAGGCCAACCGTCGCAAGCCGGGCGGGGAGGAATGATTTTCTCAATAAGTTGCGGTGAAATAGGGACTGTTTTGCGGCTTTAGCTGCATAAGCAGTCCCTATTTCACCGCAACTAAGGCGGGGTTAGCGGGTTGGTTGCCAGACTTGGAGGGCACCGGGTAGGATGTCGACTTCGATGCGCGAGGCGACAACGGGCTCGCCGTCGGCCTGGATGGGGTAGTCTGGTCCCTCAAAGGTGAGCTCGGCATGGCGGCAGCGGCGCATGCGAACCGGCGGCAGCTTGGAGTGGTGTCCGTCCTTGGCCGAAAGAAACATAGGCAGGGCAACCGCGCGAGGGACAGGGCCGCATGCGTAGCAGACGTCGAGCATACCGTCGCAGGGGTCGGCATCGGGGCAGATGCGATAGCCCGAGCCATAGGTAGGACCAAGCTGAATTGCCATGATGATCGCCCTCACGCGCTCGGCGGGCGCGCGATCGAAGCTGGCTGTCATGGGGTAGTTGCGATAGCGCAGGCCAAACTGCTCAAGTCCCGAGAGGGTGTAGAGCGGAGCACCCGTCAAGCCGGTCTTTTTGCGCAACTCGGTGGTGCCCAGGCCGATGGCGGCGTCAATACCGACGGAGAGCGTCTGGTCGTAGTACTCAACGGCAGCCTCGCCGTTGCCGCTCGCAGGGTTCCATGAGTGAATGCGCCCGATGTCCTGACGTTGCAGCTCGCAGGTGAGCAGCGCGCCAAAATCCTTGCCGGAGAAATCGTCGATACCGAGCGTTTGGGCAAAATCGTTGCCGGAGCCCACGGGCAGGACGGCAAGGGCGGGGCGGGCGTCCTGTTTTTGCGCCATGAGTCCATTGACGACCTCGTGAATCACGCCGTCGCCGCCAAGGGCGATAACGGTGCGATAGCCCTGAGCCTGTGCGGCCAGCTTCTTGGCGTGTCCCATACGCTCGGTCAGCACCAAGTCAAACTGGGATGCGCGTGCAGTCATGTCCAAAAAGCGTTGCAGACGCTCGGCAACTTCGCGTGCCGCACCCGACTGGGCGGCTGGGTTGGCGATGATGAGCGTGCGACCAAAATCAGTTGCGTGCATGGGGCGACTCCCGGCGTGTGACATGACAGTGCGGTCGCGCTCAGGTCGAATTGCCCCCGATTGTGGCTGCACGGCGATTATTACATCTACTCTATCAGGTCGTTGTGGCGCTCGATAGCATCCGCTACCGTACCGCCCTCATCCACAATAAGCGAACGGCGCTTGGGTGAGATGATGCGCTGGGCGGGGTACACGCCGCGGTGTCCGCCGGTTAGGTAGCTGATAAAGGCCACGATGACAAAGAACCCGGCAGCCGTGCCGTGGAACAGGTCGATGGCCATCATGCAGGTGGTGATGGGCACGTTGAGGCCGGCGCAGAACACACCGAGCATGCCGAGAGCCGCCAGAAAACTGGGGTCAAGCCCGGTAAGGCAACCGATCCAGCCACCGAGTGCCGCACCGATGCCAAACAGGGGCGTGACCTCGCCGCCTTGGAAGCCCGCGCCCAGGGTAAGCGCTGTGACGACCAACTTGATGGCTGCGTCCGCCAGGGTGGTGTTGCCGGCAAACCCGGCGCCGGAAAGCCACGTGGAAAGGCCGGCGTAGTCCCAGGCGTCGAGGAGGGCATAGGCGGCCAAAACCACGAGTGCGCCTATGAGTGCGCGGACGAGGTAATTGGTGATAAAGCGACCGTACAGGCTTTTGACGGTTCGAACCGACCAGGCAAAGAGGCGTGCCGTCAGGCCGAAGATAATTGCGCTGATAACAACGATGGCAACCGTCCGTGGTGTCATGTTGGGAACGCTGGCGATGACATTCGCCTCGTACTCGGTTCCCAAGGCGAGCGATGTAAAGTAGCCGGTAAATGAGGCGACGAGGCAGTAGATGCCCGCGGTGTAGTCGATCTTGCCGATAAAGCACATCTCCATGCCAAAGAAAGCTCCGGCAAGGGGCGAACCGAATACGGCGCCAAAGGCCGACGAGATGCCGGCGAGCATAAGATCGTGGTGGTCATGCTTTTTGAGGTGGGCGAGGCTCGAGATGTTGCTGGCGATGGTGCCACCAATCTGCACCGCAGCTCCCTCGCGACCGGCCGACCCGCCCGTTAGGTGCGTGAGCGTGGAGCAGACGAAGGTGAGGACGGCCATGCGCATATGGATGAGGCGTGTGCCCAGAGCGGAGTCGATGACCAGGTTGTTTCCGCGTTTGGCGGCAAGACCGTGGTTTTTGTACACCCATGCGGTGGCAACGCCCACAACGGGAAACAGTGCGTAAATCCATGCATGGTGCTCGCGATAGTCGGTCGCGATATTCAGCGAGGCCAAAAACGCCCAAGCGGCAACGCCCATGGCAAGCGAGACGATAACGACGAGTACGAGCAACTTGGCGCTCGCGAGTAGGTTGCGGGCGTTGCGGCGCGTGTCGGCAGCCAAGAGATGCTCGGAGCGGGTGAGCTGTTGCCTGCCTGCCATGATTACGTCATTAAGGGAGAAAAAGCCGCCGTCGTCGAGCGACTGAGAATGATCCTGCGCTTCGTTTGCGCTTTCGGGTTTGTCGGTAAAAGTCATACGTTCCTCTTTTGGGTTGCAACACGAGCATTATAAAACGCGGTAAACGCGACGAGCCGGTGGGTTGGTTTTGGTTTTGTTTCGCGGCTTGCGGCCGACAGATGTATTTGCGGGTACAGGCCAAGTCGCGGTCGCGCGTCGAGGGATTATACTGAGATAAACATAAAGAATCGGCGCTTTTGTTGCGCGCCGCAGCATGCTAGAGGTGTATATGGCTGAGAAACTCATTCCGTTGGAGGACGCACAGGCGATCGTCTTGTCGCACGTGAATCGCACCGAAGTTGTCGAGATTCCCGTGTGGCAGGCGGCCGGTCTTCCCCTGGCCGAGGACGCCACGGCCGATATCGACATCTCTCCGTTTGCCAACAGCGCCATGGATGGATATGCCGTGCATGCCGTCGACCTCGCCAAAGCGTCCACCAATGCGCCCGTGACGCTTTCCGTCGTGGGGCACGAAGCCGCGGGCCATGTGTTCGATGGCGTAATCGCCCCGGGCGAGACGGTCCGCATCATGACAGGCGCGCCGGTGCCCGAGGGTGCGGATGCTGTGGTGAAATACGAGATCGTCGAGGTGCTTGACGGCGACGGCAACGAGGGCTCGCACGTGAGCTTTTCGGCGCCTGCTAAAGTGGGGGAGAACGTTCGCTCTGCCGCCGAGGAGGCCCATGCCGGCGACGTCGTGATGCGTGCCGGCGAGGTTGTGGCCCCGGCCGGCGCTGGCCTGCTGGCAAGCGCCGGTTACGCGAGCGTGAAGGTCCATGCCGCTCCGCGCGTGGGCATTATCTCGCTGGGCACGGAGCTGGTCGCGCCGAGCGAGCTGCCGGCACGCGGGCAGATTCGCGATTCCAACTCCTCGGCGTTGATGGCCGAAGCGCTCGATGCCGGCGCCGAGCCGGTGTTCTATGGCATTGCGCCCGATGATGAGCAGGCGATTGCCGAGCTGGTGCATCGCGCCGTGCAGGAGTGCGATTTTGTCATTACGAGCGGCGGCGCCTCTGCGGGCGATTACGACTACGTGACGGCGCTGGTCAAGCGCGAGGGCGAGGTGCTCTTCGACCGCATCTCGATGCGTCCTGGCAAAGCCATCACGTTTGGCCTGCTTGGGGGCAAGCCGTATTTGGGGCTTTCGGGCAATCCCGCGGCGGCGTATGTGGGCTTTGAGATGCTCGCCCGCCCCGCGATCCGCAAGATGCGCGGCTTTGCCGAGGGTACGCGTCCCGTGCAGCAGGCGATATTGACGCACGGCGTGAAGAAGCGCCAGGACCGACGCTTCTTCGATCGCGCCACGGTTTTGCGCGACCCCGAGACCGGTGAGCTGTTGGTGACCGAGGCCAAGACGCAGAATTCGGCGCTGCTCGGCACGATGCAGCGGGCCAACTGTCTGCTGCGTATTGACGAAGGGCCGTGTGAGCTCAAGGCAGGAGATGTCGTGGACGTTGTTCGCGTCGACCTGCCCGAGGGCGCCGTGTTGTAGGAGGAATGCTGTGGAGCTGAAGATATCGATTGTGACGTGCTCGGATACGCGTGATCTTGCCCAGGACGAGGCTGGAGCCGCACTCGAGGAACTTATCGAGGCACAGGGCTGGACGGTCGCCTCACATGTGGTCGTGCGCGATGACGTCAGCGAGATTGGTGATGCCATTGTGGAAGCCTCCGATGAGTGCCACGCCAATGTCGTGCTCACCTGCGGCGGCACGGGTCTTTCGATGCGCGATGTGACGCCCGAGGCGACGCGTGCCGTCTGCGACCGCGACGTACCGGGTATTGCAGAGGCAATTCGTGCGTACTCGATGACCAAGACGCGCCGCGCCATGCTCTCGCGCGCTATTTGCATGCAGCGAGGTCATACACTTGTCGTAAACTTTCCCGGTTCTACGAAGGCCGCCAGCGAAAGCTGGGAGGCCATAGCAGACCAGCTGGAGCATGCGGCTCAGATGACAGCGGGCGGCGGACATACCAACTAAGCGGTTTACCTGCGACGGGGCGACCTGAACGGCTGCTCCGCCTTTGTTTTCCACCGAAGCGACGCCGAGGTGCACGCTAACTCGAAACTATATTCTCTGACGAGAATAATTTCTCACTATCATTATTCGCGCGAAAGTATAATCTGATTGCAGATTATAGCCCGCGGTGGGGTACCCGGGCACAAGGTCCGAAAGGGTTGAATATGTTCGATATGGTTTCTCGCCGCGGATTCGTCTCGCTTTCTGCTGTCGCCGCTGCCAGCCTTGGTCTTGCCGGCTGCTCGGGCAGCAAGACGTCCGAGCCGGCCGGATCCGATGCCGGCTCTGCCAAGGCCTCTTCCAAGAAGGAAACCGTCGAGCTGCAGGTCTTTGCCGCCAACTCGCTCGAGAAGGCACTGCCCGAGGTCCAGGAGCTCTACACCGACCAGACCGGCACCACCTTCGCCGACACGCAGTTTAAGGCGTCTGGCGACCTTGTCGAGCAGATGCGCGCCGGTGCCGCCGTCGACGTGCTCATCACAGCCTCCAAGGGCACCATGGATGACGCCGAGACCGCCGAGCTCGTCGACGCCGATACGCGTGAGGACATGTTCGTCAACGACCTCGTGATCATTCGCGCTGAGGGCTCCGACACCAAGATCGAGGCCATCGCCGACGTCGCGAATCTGGACGGCAAGATCGCCATCGGCGACGCCAAGACCGTCCCCGCCGGCAAGTACGCCAACCAGGCCTTAGCTTCTGTGGGTCTCTACACCGGCACCGAGGGCGACGACGGCGAGTATGCTCCCGAGATTGCCGACAAAGTCGCACTGGCCGACAAAGTTGGTACTGCCGCCGCCTATGTGTCCACAGGCGACTGCGTGGCTGGTTTTGTCTACAGCTCCGATATCTTCCGCTATGACGGCATCGAGGAGGCCTTCGTGTGCCCCGAGGACTCGCACAAGCCCATCGTGTATCCCGGTGCTGTCGCCGATAGCTCCGAGCACGCCGACGAGGCCAAGGCGTTTATCGACTTTTGCCTGTCCAACAAGAAGGCTCAGAAGATTTGGGCCAAGTACGGCTTTGAGCTTTCCGCGTAGTGCGGCTTGGCGCGATAATTCCATCGTTTTGTGTTTCACTCCGTCCTTGTATTCGCTTGGAGCTTTTCGTGCTTAATAGATTCCGCATGCTTGTCGCCTGTGCTTTGACCTTCGCGCTTTGCTGGGTGCCGGGATTTGCGTTTGCTGGGGTCGCTGAGGACGGGGCCCAAGTTGCTGCGACCGCTCATGGGCTTTCCTATGGGATTGAGGGTTTTGAGCGGTTGGCCAAGGGGACTGCTCGTGCCATGGAGGGCCAGCCTGAGGGCTACCGGTTTCCCGTTGACGAGGACGTGGACCTTGTAGTGGCGCCTGCTGCCGATCGCGTTGTGGTGTGGATATCGCCCAAGGCGGCCGAGAAGTATGGATTGGATCCGCAGGACAACGAGTGCATATCGGGTCTCAAGGCCCTCGTCTGTGAGCTCGACAGCGCAAACTCCATGGGAGGTGCGCAGCTGGGGGACGTTGATCTTCCTTGGTATGTTACGGCGGAAACAACGTTTGATGCCGGCGGGTATACCTATGGCTTTGATGTGCGTGGTGCGGATGGGGACCGCTATGTGGTGATTGCATCGGCCTCGGGTGATGCCAAGGGCGGCGCGCGTTGGCTTGATAGCGCTCAAATGGTAGAAGCATCGTCTGTCGTGTTGCGGGATGAGCGGGGGCCCTTGACCTCTCTGGCTTCCTTTTTGGGCGACATCGACTATCGCCCGTTTTGGGTGTCCATCAAAACGAGCGGCCTTGCCCTGGTGATCTCCTTTGCACTGGGCCTGTTTGCCGCGTGGAAGACTATGGGTACCTCGAGTCGCATCAAGGGCCTGCTCGATTCGGTCTTTACGATTCCTATGGTGCTGCCGCCCACGGTCTGCGGCTTTCTGCTCCTCATGCTGTTTGGCCGCTCGACCGGGGTGGGCCAGTGGCTCATCGCGCATGGCGTCTCGATTGTCTTTACGTGGCCCGCGGCGGTGATATCTGCCGTGGTGGTGTCGTTTCCCCTGGTCTACCGTACGGCGCTCGGTGCCTTTGAGAGCCTTGACACGCAGATGCTCGATGCCGCGCGAACCCTGGGATGGTCCGAGCGTCGCATCTTTGCCAAGCTCATGATGCCGCTCGGCTGGCCCTCCATCGCCGCCGGCGCGGTGCTTGCCTTTGCCCGCGCGATGGGCGAGTTTGGCTGCACCCTGTTCTTTGCGGGCAACTACGCCGGCATTACCCAGACCATCCCCATCGCCATCTACTTTGAGTGGATGGGCGGCAACACGTCGGTGGCCCTCTTTTGGGTCGTCGTCGTGATCGTGTTTAGTTTCCTGGTCATTTTGTTCATCAACATGTACACGGCGCATTCTCAAAAGTATCGCGAGCGCGGTCTCTCCCGTGCGGAGCGCAAGCAGGCCAAAGAGCTCGCCGGACAGGGCGATTCGCTTGACCCGGTGGGCGGCGATGCCTTGCGCATCGATCGCGAGGCGCTGGCCGAGCTTATGCGCGATGACGCGGCACCGCAGGGAGGTCGATAAGCTATGTCGCTCGTTTTGGATATCAAAAAGCGCTATCCCGGCTTTACCCTCGACATTCAGCTCGATGCCGGCGAGGAGCGTGTGGCGCTGCTCGGCGCCTCCGGATGCGGCAAGAGCTGCACCTTGCGCTGTATTGCCGGCGTGGAGACGCCCGACGAGGGCAAGATCGTCGTCAACGGCGTAACCTTCTTTGACTCGGTGTCGGGCATCAATCTGTCGCCCCAGGAGCGCAAGTGCGCCCTGATGTTTCAAAACTATCAGCTGTTTCCCAACATGACGGTGGCCGATAACGTATGTGCCGGTGTAAAGGACGCGGGCGACGCCGCGGCGCGCAAAAGGCTGGCCGAGCGCTATCTGGGCATTTTCGGTCTGGCCGATTTTGCCGACCGCTATCCCGCGCGTCTCTCGGGCGGCCAGCAGCAGCGTGTGGCGCTTGCTCGCATGGTGGCGGCACACCCGGGCATTTTTATGTTCGACGAGCCCATGAGCGCGCTCGACGCGTATCTCAAGAGCGCGCTTGAGCAGAACATGCTCGACCTGTTCGACGTCTGTAACCGTACCGTGCTCTACGTGAGCCACGACATCGACGAAGCTTGCCGCCTATGCCAGCACATCTGCGTGATGCACGACGGGCATGTTGAGGAGATCGGCTCCGTTGAGGACGTGGTCCGCCGCCCTCAGACGTTGGCGGCGCTGCGCCTAACGGGCTGTAAGAATACGAGCCGCGCGCGCAAGATCGGCGACGAAGAAGTTGAGGCCCTCGACTGGGGCATGACCTTTAACGTGGGTCGCGAGGTTCCCGATAACGTGGCGTACCTGGGTATTCGTGCGAGCTACTTCCATGTGGACAACCGCGCTGAGCGCGGTCGTAACAGCTACGATCTGCATGTGGCCCGCGTGAGCGATTCGCGTTTTGAGCGCCTGGTTCTGCTGGATGTGCCGCGTGCCGATGCGCCCACGCGTTTGCAGTGGAAGGTCAACAAGGTGGGCATACCTGTCGACGAGTTGCCGCAAGCAGGCGAGACGCTGCGCATGCATTTTGATGCCAGCAGGATCCATTTGGTTTGTCGATAGCGCCGGGTAATGCCGTCGGGGAATATAAGCCTCCGCGGCTTTGTTTTTGCCGTTCGCCGAATGAGGAATGACAAACTCTTATCAATCAAGATAATTATTTATTAGACGACGGCACACGACGCTGTCGTACGAATGTCAACGGTGTTCGCATGGTCGATGACCGTTGATATAGTTGACCTCAACTTGTAAAGGAGGGTGCGCACATGCCGCAGACGACATACATTCGCCGCGTTGCCGCGCGTGCCCTGTATATGGCTCGGAGCCGCATATGAGCAGGTATGTTCACGGCTCCGGGAGAGACGACGCACAACTAAATAATCGACCGCAAAGCAGGTTCCCTAAAATTCCGGGTTTGAGCACGGTCGGGCAATCGCCGTCCGTCGTGCATCGATACCGCTGTTATCCGTTTTTGGTTCGAGAGGGGAACCGTTATGGCTGAAGAATTTGATTTCCACCCGATGTGGGAGAGCCTCGGCATGAATCTTGCCGACCACGACATGCTGCTAGGCGCCGTGGGCCAGATGTACGGCGATATGTTCTTGACGCAGAACAATCGCCCCAAGTCCACGTCCTACCTGGACTTTGTGGCCACCAACATCCACAGCGGCCGTATTAAGGAGATGCTCGACAAGAAGGAGGCTGGCGAGGCCACCAAAATCGTGGGCTCGTTCTGCGTGTACGTGCCCGAGGAGATCGTGCTTGCCTGTGACGGCATTCCCGTTGGTCTGTGCTCGGGTGCCGATTGGGCAACGGACAAGGTCGAGGAGCACTTGCCGCGCAACACTTGTCCGCTTATCAAGAGCTTTGCCGGCTTTAAGCTGGGTGAGGTCTGCCCCTACATTGAGTCGAGTGACTTGGTGGTAGGCGAGAACACCTGCGATGGCAAGAAGAAGGCCTATGAGTTCTTTGCCACGCAAAAGAACATGTACGTCATGGATATTCCCAACGTTCACGACGAGTCGACGCTCGTGACCTGGAAGGCCGAGGTTAAAAAGCTCGCCGCCAAGATTGAGGAAGAGTGTGGCGTCACGATTACGCCTGAGCGTCTGAAGGCCGCCATCCGCGCCGTCAATGAGAAGCGTCGCGCCCTGCAGCGCCTCGCTGCCACGCGCGCTGCCGACCCAGCGCCCATTAGCGGTCTCGACAGTCTTCTGACCGTTCAGGCCGCCTTTATGGACGACACGTCGCGTCTGACCGGAGCCATCAACGATATGGCGGCCGAGTGTGAGCAGCGTGTCGAGGCCGGAGATGGCGTGGCGCCCAAGGGGGCCAAGCGCATCCTGTACACCGGCACGCCCATGGCCGTGCCTAACTGGAAGCTGTTCAACCTCATCGAGAAGGCCGGCGGCGTTGTGGTGGGCGAGGAGTCCTGCACGGGTTCGCGCTATTACAAGGACTTGGTCGATGAGTCCGGTGAGACGGTTGACGAGATGCTCGATGCTATCGCCGAGCGCTACTTTAAGATCAACTGTGCCGTCTTTACGCCCAACGACCAGCGTATGAAGGACATTGTCCAGATGGCCAAGAACCTGCATGCCGACGGCATTGTCGACGTGGCCCTGCAGTTCTGCACGCTCTACGAGATGGAGTCGTTTGCCGTGGAGAAGGCCGCCGAGGAGGCCGGCATTCCGTTTATGCACATCACGACCGACTATGCCGGCGAGGACGCCGGCCAACTGCAAACCAGGATCGAGGCTTTCTTGGAAACCATTTAGAGCTATCCGTCTCGGCGGCTTCCCCAGGTGCCCGATCTTGCCGTTCAAACCGTCGCTTGCGTACCAGAAGTACGCGGCGCTCCTCTTTCACGGCAACCTCGGGCACCTGGGAAAGCCGTTTCCTTGGTTGGTTAAAAGGTCTGTTAAGGAGTTATATGTCGGAAAATACTGAGCAGCCGTTGCCGCGCACGTTTGAGGAGTTCAACGAGCAACGCAAGGCGGCGTTTATTCGCGTCAAGGATTATAAGCAGGCGGGTAATCGCCTGGTCGGCTTTTTGTGCAGCTATACGCCGCTCGAGATTATCGATGCCGCGGGCGCTGCAAGTGTGGCCTTGTGCGGCACATCCGACGAGGTGATTCCCGAGGCCGAGAAGGTGCTGCCGGCAAATCTGTGTCCGCTCATCAAATCGACGTACGGCTTTGCCTACTCGCAAAAGTGCCCGTTTACGTACTTTAGCGACATGATCATCGGCGAGACCACCTGCGACGGCAAGAAGAAGATGTACGAGCTACTCAACGAGCTCAAGCGCACGCACATTCTGCATCTTCCGCAGGGTCGCGATCGTGCCTACGAGCGTGAAGGCTGGTACGAGGAGTGCCGCCTGCTCAAGGAGGAGCTCGAGGGCTTCTACGGCATCACGATTACCGACGATGACCTGCGCGCTGCCGTCCGTCGTCGCAACCGCTTGCGTGCGGCCCAGCTCGAGATGTTTGCACTGCAGGCCAACCAGCCGGCGGCCATGAGCGGCGTCGACCTGATGAGCACCATGTTTGCCGGTACGTTCAGCTTTGATATCGAGGCCTATTCGCAGCAGCTGGAGCAAAAGGTCGCCAAGCTGCGCGAGGCCTACGACGCGGGCGAGCGCCCGGTCGCGGCGGATGCCAAGCGCATTCTGATCACCGGCTGCCCGGTGGGCGGCGTGATCAACAAGATCGGTCGCACCATCGAGTCCAACGGCGGTGTGGTCGTGTGCATGGACGACTGCTCGGGCGAGCGCACGGCGGCCATGATGATCGACCCGGAGACTCCCGACATCCTTCGCGCCATCGCCGACCGCTACCTGGATATTAACTGCTCGATCATGACGCCCAACGATGGTCGTATGGAAAACACGCTGGCCATGTGCGAGAAGTATCATGTCGATGGCGTGGTAGAGAGCGTGCTACAGGCCTGCCACACCTTTAACGTGGAGAGTGCGCGCATGCAGGAGGCTGTCGAGGGCGCGGGTATTCCGTATATGAAGATCGAGACCGACTACAGCAACGGCGACATGGGCCAGATCGAGACGCGCATCGCTGCCTTTATCGAGACCTTGTAGGACAAATGCGGCAAAGGGATAGCTGCTTTGCCGCATAGAAGGAGGATGCCGTGGTTGGCATTGGTATCGACATAGGCTCGACGGCCGCGAAGGCTGCGGTGGTGGAGACGGACAACGCCGTTGCGTGGACCTGCGTCATGCCGACGGGGTATTCGTCGGTCGATGCGGCCGAGCGCCTACGCGGTGAACTCGCCGCAGCCGGCTATGACGTGACGGGCGACGATGTTCGCGTGGTCGCGACTGGCTACGGCCGTGTCGCCGTGCCCTATGCGCACAAGGTCGTGACCGAGATCACCTGCCACGGCACCGGTGCCGTGCGCCTGTTTGGCGACCATGGCACGGTGATTGACGTGGGCGGCCAGGACACCAAAGTCATTCAGCTTAAGGGCGGCCGCGTGGCCAAGTTCGCCATGAACGACAAGTGCGCCGCCGGCACGGGGCGCTTTCTGGAGATCATGGCCGACCGCCTGGGCATTACCCAGCAGCAGATGGCAGACCTCGCCCGCACCGGCGAGCCTACCAAGATTTCCAGCATGTGCACCGTGTTTGCCGAAAGCGAGGTTATCAGCCTAATCGGTCGCGGTGAGCCGCGCGAGAACATTGCACGTGGCGTGATCGACAGCGTGGTCTCGCGCGTGGCGACCATGGCCGGGCAGGCCGCGGGCGCACCGTACTACCTGACCGGTGGCCTGTGCGAGAACGCCTTCGTAGTGGAGCGGTTGGGCGAGCTACTGGGGTCGCCGGTGACCACCTCGCCCCAGGCTCGCTTTGCCGGTGCCATCGGCGCGGCGATTCGCGCACAGGCGCTCGATTAATGCATCGGCCGTGGGCCTGCATTCATGCGTATACTGGGAGGAAATGATTGACCGATGAGAGGAGGTATCGATGGCTGACGATCAGATTAAGCTCACGTCTATGACTGCCGCGAGCGGTTGAGCCGCTAAGTTGGCTCCTGGAGCCCTCGCCCAGGTCCTGGGCGACTTACCCAATGTGCATAACGACAACCTGCTCGTGGGGTTCGATACCTCCGACGATGCGAGTGTTTTTCGTGTTGGCGAAAACCTGGGCCTCGTGCAGTCCGTCGACTTCTTCCCGCCGATGGTCGACGACCCGTTCCTGTTTGGTCAGATCGCGGCGGCCAACTCGCTGTCGGACATTTATGCCATGGGTGGACGACCGAGCCATGCCATGAACCTGCTGTGCATTCCCAGTTGCCTGGGCGTCGAGGTCGCAGGTGAGATTCTGGCGGGTGGCGCCGACAAGTGCGTCGAGGCTGGCTGCACCATCGCGGGCGGCCACACCATCAACGACGACGAGCCCAAGTACGGCCTGTCCGTGAGTGGCTTTGTCGCGCTCGACCGCATGCTCGCCAACAGCGGTGCGCGCGTGGGCGATGTCCTACTGCTGACCAAGGCGATCGGCTCGGGCATTATCACCACGGCCATTAAGGGCGTGCTCATCGAGCAGGACGAGGCCGCAGCCATGTTTGACTCGATGCGCACCCTCAACGAGGCCCCGATTCGCCTGGCCGAGGGACTCGAGCTTCACGGCTGCACCGATGTCACGGGCTTTGGCCTGATCGGGCATGCGTGCGAGATGGCCGAGGGCTCGGGCGTGCAGATTGAGCTCGCGTCGGGGGCGGTGCCGCTCTTTGACCAGGTGCTCAATATGGCGCGTCTGGGCATTATCCCTGCCGGCGCCTACCGCAACCAGGATTTCTTTGGCCCGCGCGTGGCGGCCGACGATGACCTGGAGCCGGGAATGCTGGATGCGCTGTACGATCCGCAGACCTCGGGCGGCCTGCTCATCGCAGCGCCTGCTGCCGATGTGGATGAGCTCGCCCGCCGCCTGCATGCCGAAGGTCGCGTTGCCGCCACAATCGGCCGCGTGTGCGAGGCGGTGCCGGGTGGTCCTGCCGTTCACGTTGTGCATTAAGGAAAACCGTTTATGCGACCGTCTACTGTTCTGGGCGGTCCCTTTTGAAAGGATTTGCTATGTCTACCAAAATTGAAGTCAATGCCATGGGCGATGCCTGCCCGCTGCCCGTCGTCAAGACGCTCAAAGCTCTGAAGCAGCTTGATGGCGAGGGTGTTGTCGTGACCTCGGTCGACAACGAGACGGCCGTCAAGAACATCTCCAAGATGGCACAGGAAAAGGGCTGCACGGCCTCGGTCGAGAAGGTCGCCGATGCCGAGTGGCACGTGATCGTGGCGACCGCCGGCGCCGTTGCCGTGGCCGATCCTGAGCAGGACGGCGCCGCTTTCTGCGACGCCAGCGCCGGCAAGGGCAAGCTGGTCGTGGCCGTCTACACCGATTGCATGGGTCGCGGCGACGATGAGCTGGGCCACAAGCTCATGAAGGCCTTTATCTTTGCCGTGACGCAGCAGGAGGAGCTGCCCGCCACGATGCTCTTCTACAACGGCGGCGCCAAACTCACCGTCGAGGGGTCGCCGGTGCTTGACGACCTCAAGGGCCTGGCCGAGCAGGGTGTCGAGATCCTTACCTGCGGCACCTGCCTCGACCACTTTGGCATTAAGGACCAGCTTGCCGTGGGCGATGTCACGAACATGTACGTGATCGTCGAAAAGATGGAGCAGGCCGGCCGCGTCGTGCGTCCGTAGCGCCTGGGTGGGATTGCCATGAGAGAAAAGCGCCCGGCGCTTGTCATCACGTTTCCCACCACGGCGGCCGCCATGGGCTGCGAGTCTCTGTGCCGTGAGCGTGGCCTTCCCGGGCGAACGATTCCCGTACCCGGAGAGGTTGCTGCCGGCTGCGGCCTGGCATGGAAAGCCCTGCCTGAAAATGAACCACTGCTGCGAAGCGAGCTTGCCGCGGCGGACGTTCCCACCGAGGGCTTTACTGTGATCGATATGTGGGAGGTCGTGCGATGATCTACCTGGATAACGCGGCGACGACCATGCACAGACCTCAGGCGGTCATCGATGCCGTGGTGCAGGCGATGTGCTCGCTCGGCAATGCTGGGCGAGGCGCCACGTCGGGTGCGCTCGACGCGGCGCGCACCATCCACAGCTGCCGCACCAAGCTTGCGCGCTTGCTGGGCTGCCCGCGGGTGGACCATATTTGTTTTACGCCCAACTCCACGGCGGCGCTCAACACCGCCATCAACGGCGTGGTGCGCCCCGGCGATCGTGTGGTCACGACGGTACTCGAACACAACTCCGTGCTGCGTCCGCTCAACCGCCTGGCGGCAGAGCAGGGCGTGACTGTTGAGCATGCGGGCTGCGACGCGAACGGCGTGCTCGACTACGACGAGCTCGAGCAGCTGGTCACGCCGGGCACGCGTGCCGTGGTGGTGACACACGCCTCCAATGTGACCGGCAACGCGGTCGACATTGCACGCGTGGCTGCCATGGCCCATGCGGCCGGCGCGCTTGTGATCGTCGATGCCTCGCAGTCTGCCGGCACGGCGCATATCGATATGCAGGTCATGGGGCTCGACGTGGTGTGCTTTACCGGCCACAAGGGGCTCATGGGCCCGCAGGGGACCGGTGGCCTAGCCGTGGCGGAAGGCATTGACGTGGCTCCTTGGGCCATGGGTGGCACGGGCGTGCGCAGCTTCGATGCGCTGCAGCCGCAAGAGTGGCCCACGCGTCTTGAGGCGGGCACGCTCAACGGTCACGGTATCGCCGGCCTTTCCGCCGGCCTCGACGTTATCGAGGCCCAGGGCGGGGTAGAGGCGATTGCGGCACGCGAACGTGCGCTTGCCGAGCGCTTCCTCGCCGGCGTTCGCGACATTCCCGGCATTGCGCTCTACGGTGCGTTTGACCAGCCCGTGCGCTCGGCGATCGTTTCGCTTAACGTGGGCGATATCGATTCGGCCGAGGTCTCGGACGCGCTCATGCAAGGGTGGGGGATTGCGACGCGCCCCGGCGCCCACTGCGCTCCGCTCATGCACCGCGCACTGGGGACCGAGCGCCAGGGTGTCGTTCGCTTCTCGTTTGGGTATTTCAACACGGACGAGGAAGTCGACACCGCGATTGACGCTCTGCACGATTTAGCCTGCTAAAGCGTATATACTTGCGGGACGGGTCTTTTGCCCGTCCCGTTTTGTTTCGACCCGAAAGGTGGTCCTATGGCATCATCCGCCCCGCGCGGTCTGCGCTCCGACCATGTCCTCACCGTCGGCATCGCCCTGTTCTCGATGCTCTTTGGCGTCGGCAACCTCATTATTCCGCCGCTGCTGGCGCTGCAGGCGGGCTCTGCCACGCCGCTCGCCATGCTCGGCTTTCTGATTGCCGCCATCGGCCTTCCCGTCATGGGCTTTATCGCCGTGGCACTTGCCGGAACGGCGCGCGAGCTTGCCGGTCGTGTGCACCCCAAGTTTGGCGAGTTTTTTGTCGCGGCGGTGTATCTGGCTATCGGTCCGTGTCTGGCCATTCCGCGTACGAGTTCCACGGCCTTCGAGATGCTGGTGCCGCTGCTGCCCGAGGGTGTCTCGCTCGGCACGGCCCGCCTGGTGTTTGCCGTCGCCTTCTTTGCCGTCGCCTTTGTGCTCACGCTGCGCCCGGGTGTCATTACGCGCGTGCTCGGCCGCATTACGGGCCCCGCGCTCATCGCCCTTATCGTATTGGTCGTGGGCGCTGCCGTGGTCTCGCCGCTGGGTTCCGCTGCCGCGCCGCAGGCTCCTTACGATGCCGGTGCCGCCGTGCAGGGCTTTTTGACCGGCTATCAGACCATGGACCTGCTCGCGTCGCTCGCCTTTGGCATCATCATCGCCGAGACCATCCACGAGCTGGGCGTTACCGACGACAAGCGCGTGGCCTTCGAGATTTCGCGCTCCGGCGTGATCGCTGGTGTGCTCATGGCCATCATCTACTGCGGTCTGGCGCTTGCCGGCACGCAGCTGAGCACCGTGATGCCCGATGCCACCAACGGAGCCGCCATCCTCGCCCGCTCGGCCTCCATGCACTTTGGCCTTGCCGGCACGGTCGTGGTCTTTGCGATCTTCTTCCTCGCCTGCATGAACGTATGCATCGGCCTCATCAGCTGCTGCTCACGTTACTTCTGCGAGACGTATGTGGTCGAAGGGGGAGCGGAGGCCTCCGAGGAGGCCATGCGCCGTCCCTTTGCGGCTCTCGCCTTTGTGTTCGCAGCGTTTTCGTGCGTGCTCTCCAACGTGGGTCTCGACGTGATTCTCATGTTCTCGGTGCCTATGCTCAACGCCTTGTATCCCGTTGCCATCGTGCTGGTACTGATGGGCCTGGTGCACGGCTTTTGCGACGCTCATCCGCAGGTGTGGGTCTGGGTCGGCGGCGTGGTTGCCGTGCAGAGTGTGATCACCTCGGTCCGCGATGCGTTCTTTGCGGGTGCGTGGCTACCGTTTGATGTGCTGCCGCTGGCGGATATCGGTGCCGCGTGGGCGCCGGTCGCCGTAGTTGCCTTTGTAATTGGTCTGCTCCATAATCGTTTTGTTGCACATTCGAGGAGCTAAGGCATCAATGCTTGCACAGGCGGGGAGTCTCCCCTATAATTTCCTTCGCTTTGGGACACGCGAGGTTTAGACCTTAGCTGCTCAACACCTTCGGGACGTGGCGCAGTTTGGTAGCGCGCCTGCTTTGGGAGCAGGATGTCGCAGGTTCAAATCCTGTCGTCCCGACCATATCTTGCGGGCGTAGTTCAATGGTAGAACCCCAGCCTTCCAAGCTGATGACGCGGGTTCGATTCCCGTCGCCCGCTCCATATGAATTGTTTTAACGGCTTTGGTTTCCTTTGGGAATCAGAGCTGTTTTCGTTTACGCGCCGGGCGACGGGAATCGAACCCGCCAGGGTGCGGAGCTGAGAAAATGCGTGAGCATTTTCCAGCGCAGCACGCAAGGGCCGAAGGCCCGCAGCGAAACAAGGATTTGCGAAGCGAATCCTTGGACTTCCCGTCGCCCGCTCCATATGAATTGTTTTAACGGCTTTGGTTTCCTTTGGGAACAGAGCCATTTTCATAAGTGTGCCGGGTGATGGAAATCGATCCCGCACCGCAACTTAGGTGGGCATGGGGTTAGCTGCGGGGGCGATGACGGAGCTTGTCGATGGTGGAGTCGATGCTTCGGCTGCGGGCTTCGGCTGCGGTTTGGCGCTTGCGGCGGTAATCGATCATGCCTTGGATGATGGGTTTGCCAAAGCTCACGACATCATCGTTGTAGATGGCGGTTCGGGCTGCGAGGAGGCAGTCGGTAAAGTCCATATGAGTCTTGCCAAAGAGTTTGACGGCAAGGGCGACAACGGTGGGCTCGTCGACCATGACGTCATCGAGCAGCCTTTTCATGGCCGCAGCAATCTCAACGCGGGGAACCTTATAGACGTCGCGCAGCGTGACTACGACGCGCGTGATGATTTCGGGGTAGACACGAGCGGTGCGGGTGGCGATGACCTTGGCGGCGCGCGGTGACAGGACTTCGTCGTCGAGCAGATAGCGCAGGATGACGGTCTCGTCGATGATGGTGCTACTCATGGATATCTACTTCCTCGGGACCCAAAATCGAATCGTCGCTTTCTGTAGCAAGGTATTCAATCCAGGCATTGCGCTCCTCGGAGCGACGATTGGGGTCCCCATATGCTTTAAGCGATCCATAGGCGGCGGTGCCGTCCTTTGAGCGTACGGCGACCGGCTGAAAGGGGAGCTTGCGCATCAAAATGCTCTGCGCGACAAATAGACGTACGGCCTCGGCGAGCGATGTGCCCATGGCGTCGTAGAGACGCTCGGCATGCTGCTTGTCTTCCTCGTGAATGCGCACCTGCAGGATGGCTCTTTTTTGAGTCGATGACATCACTGGCCTCCCTTAATGAGCGTGCAATAAGAATGGTCAATACGATATGTGCTGACAATAGCCAATCTTTTACCCACGACCTTATTGCACTCGAGTAATTGAGTGTAAACGATATTACAAACGTACTACATTCACCAGAAACGAGCGGGAAATCTTTCTTGGGCGTACGCATGTAATACACTCACCTTTATAGCTACTCAAGAATAATCCTAACCAGCCCAAACCCCTGCAATACACTCGTAATGCAGGGCCTATGCTCAAGTTTACCCCCTGCAACTGCGTATATTTAACCTGTATACCGTTGGAGATATTCTACCGAGTGCCTGTTTCGCCGCATGCTCTCGATACGCCGATGCCGGATCACGGGCGGTCCGGGGCAACGTCGACAGGGTCTCTCCGGCATGGGATTCAGGAGGGAGTGAACAACATGGGCAATAAACGAGTCGTAGCCGATTCATCGCGCTGCATTGGGTGCCAAACCTGCATGGCAGCGTGTATCGAGGCACACGACATCCCCGGCAACATTGCCGCGCCGCGTCTGCGCGTGACGCGTACGTACGAGATCTCCGCACCGGTGGCTTGCCATCACTGCGAGGATGCCCCGTGCGCTAAGGCCTGCCCCACGGGCGCCTTGTTCTTTGATCCAAAGAACCATCGCATCGGCGTCAACGAGGACAACTGCATCGGCTGCAAGAGCTGCGTCATGGCCTGCCCCTTTGGCGCCGTGAGCGTGGCGACCACGCAGGTCCCCGTCTTGATGGGCGACGTGCGCGTGGGTTCGCAGACCAAGAGCTTCGTGCTCAAGTGCGACCTGTGCGTGGACCGTCCCGGCGGTCCGGCGTGTGCCGAAGCGTGCCCGACTAAGGGCCTCACCCTGGTAGACGAGGAGCGCCTGGCGGAACTGACCGCCGAGCGTGCCCGCGCCACCATCGAAAACGAGGCGTAGGCGGGCGGCCATACAGGCCCAATGATTGTCAAACAAGAACCGATTAATCGGTAGCAGAGAAAGGAAGGAGGGTGTCATGGAGAAGCATAAAGTGATCTGCCCGTACTGCGGTGCCGGTTGCCAGTTTAACCTCTTGGTCCAAAACGGCCAGGTCGTGGGTACCGAACCGCTTAACGGCATCACCAACCAGGGCGAGCTGTGCCTTAAGGGCATGAGTGGCTACGACTTCATCAACGACACCAAGATCTTGACTCCTCGCGTACTGCACCCGATGATCCGCCGCACCAAGGGCGCGGATCTTGAGCGCGTAAGCTGGGACGAGGCACTGGATTTCACCGCATCTAAGATGCAGGCCATAATTGACGAATATGGTCCTAACGCTGTCATGACCACCGGCTCTTCGCGAGGCGGCGGCAATGAGGCGAACTACGTCATGCAGAAGTTTACGCGTGCGTGCATCGGCACCCACAGCGTGGACAACTGCGCCCGTACTTGACACGGCCCTACTGTCCTCGGTCTGATGGACACGGTTGGTTCAGGTTGCATGTCATGCTCCATCCCCGGTATGGAGGATGCGGGCTGCATTTTCCTCTTCGGCTATAACCCTGCCGATTCGCACCCCATCGTCGCAAGGCGTATCGTGCGAGCCAAAGAAAAGGGTTGCAAGATCATCGTCGCCGACCCGCGCCATATCGAAACCGCGCGTATCGCCGATCTCTACCTTCCGATCAAGAACGGTTGCAATGTTGCGTTCCTCAACGCCTTTGCCAACTGTCTGGTCAATGATGGCCTCTACGACAAGGAATTCGTCGCCGAGCATACGAACGGCTTTGACGAGTGGTGGGAGACCATCAAGAACTACACTCCCGAATCCGTACAGGACATCACGGGTGTCGATCCCGCGCTGATCCACCAAGCTGCCGAGATGTACGCCACGGCGAAGCCTTCTGCCATCATTGGCTGGGGCATGGGCGTATGCCAGCAGAAGCAGAACCTGAAGACGGTGCACACCATCGCCTCCATCGCCTGCGTTGCCGGCCAGATCGGCAAACCCAACTCCGGCCTCGCGCCCGTGCGCGGTCAGAATAACGTCCAGGGCTCCTGCGATATGGGCATGCTGCCCAACCTGTACCCTGGCTACCAGAAAGTCACCGACCCCGCCGCTCGCGCCAAGTTTGCCAAGGCTTGGGGCGTGCCCGAGGAAAAGCTCCCGCTCGAGGAGGGCTACAAGCTCACCGACCTGGGCCACCTGGTCGACGAGGGCAAGGTGCACTGCTTCTACAACTACGGCGAGGACCCGGTGCAGACCGAGCCCGATTCGGCCGGTATGCGCAAGACGCTCTCCGAGCTGGATCTGTTCATTTGCCAGGACATCTTTATGACGCAGACGACCATGCTCGCCGACGTCATCCTGCCCGCTACCTCTTGGGGCGAGCACGAGGGTGTCTTTACCGCATCCGACCGTAGCTTCCAGCACTTTGACGCGGCCGTTCCGCCCAAGGGCGAGTGCCGTCACGACTGGGAGATCTTCGCGGACCTGTCCACGCGTATGGGCTATCCCATGCACTACGACAACACCGAGCAGATCTGGAACGAGTGCATTAGCCTGTGCCCCAACTTTGTGGGCGCGACCTACGAGAAGATGGCTCCCGAGGGCGGCTACGCCCAGTGGCCCGTCAAGAGCACCGATGTGAACGACCACGGCACGGCCGACATGTTCGCTGGTGGCAAGTTCACCACCAAGGACGGCCGCGCCAACCTGATGGCGCACGACTGGGAGGCGCCCTCCGAGCTTCCCGACGATGAGTACCCGCTCATCCTGTGCACCGTCCGCGAGGTCGGCCACTACAGCTGCCGCTCGATGACCGGCAACTGCAAGACGCTGGCGCTGCTTGCCGACGAGCCCGGCTTTGTCCGCATGAATCCCGCGGACGCCCAGGCGCGCGGCATCAAGAACGGCGACATCGTCTCGATTCACAGCCGCCGCGGCCAGGTATACAGCCGCGCCGACGTGAGCGACCGTATCAACAAGGGCACGGTCTATATGACCTACCAGTGGTGGATCGGCAAGTGCAACGAGCTGACCATGCACAAGGTCGACCCGGTCTCGCACACGCCCGAGGACAAGTTCTCCGCCTGCCAGGTCGACGCCATTGCCGACCAGGTTTGGGCCGAGGGCGAAGTCGAGCGCCAGTACACCGAGCTCAAGCAGGCTCTGGTCGACGCCGCCGCTCCCCAGGACGTTGAGCCTGGCGCCGCCAAGTTCGACGACGAGACGCACGTGAACCAAATCGTGTAGTCCCGTTCTCGTTGGCTTTTTGGGCCGGGCGTCCCGTACGTTCGGGAGCCCGGCCCGTTATTTTGAAAGGAAGTGGGGATGAACCGCTTCATCGACATCAACCCGGAGAGGTGCATCGGCTGCGGAACATGCCAGTCCGCCTGTGCCGACGCCCACCGGATGCAGGGTCTTCAGGATACGCCGCGCCTGGCGCTCGTGAAGACCGGCGGTATTTCGGCCGCCCTTGCCTGCCACCATTGCGAGGGTGCCCCCTGCGCCGAGGTCTGCCCGGTGAATGCCATCGAGCACGATGGCGATCGCATCCACGTCAAGGAGCAGGAGTGCATCGGGTGCAGGCTGTGCGCCATCGCGTGCCCCTTCGGAGCCATCCACCCCGATGGCACGTCTATCGCCGGTGTCGCAGGCATGTGCGACCCGACGCCTTCGTATCCTAAGTCCCTGAGCAGCCTTCTTACGTGGGCTCCCGGCCAGTACACCTGCGCTGTCAAGTGCGACCTGTGCGCCTTCGATCCGGACGGCCCGCATTGTGTGGCGGCGTGCCCCACCAAGGCGCTGACCGTCATGGGCGGCGCGGCCGATCGCGAGCTCGACGAGGCCAAGCGCCTGCGCTCGATCGAAAACGGTCCGGTCGTCGACGTTACCGCTGTGGCCCAGGGCCTGTCCGAGAAAGCAGAAGGGAGCGTAAACAATGGATAGCATGACGCTGTTTATCGCATCGCTTGCCGTCTCGTGCATCGGTGCGCTCGCCTCGGTTCTGCTGATCAAGGCCGATAACGCCGCCAAGACCGCCGGCTGCCTTATCGGCGCCGTCGCCGCGGTGCTTTCGTTCATCGCGGGCCTCGAGGCCGTGCTTGGCGACGTTTCGTCCCTCAACACGGTCTTCTTCTTCCCGTTCGCCCGTCTCGAGCTCTTGCTCAACGGCCTTGCGGGCCTGATCGTGGTCCTCATCTCGATTCTCGCCTTTGCGGGCTTCATCTACGGTCTGTCCTACTTCGACGAGTACCCGGGCAAGGTCGGGCGCGCCGGCTTCTTTATGAACACCTTCATCGCCTCGATGATGCTCGTCATCACCGCCGACAACGTGTTCTGGTTCCTGGTCGCCTTTGAGCTCATGTCCCTTACGAGCTACTTCCTTGTCGTTATCGAGGAGAACAAGAACTCCATTAGGGGCGGTTGGCTCTACTTCGTCATCGCGCACGTGGGCTTCGTTCTCATCATGGCGAGCTTCCTGCTCATGACCAACGGCGTGGGCGGTTCCTTCAGCTTCAGTGATTTCCGTACGCATGACTTTGGACCCGCCGTCTCCTCCGCGTGCTTCGTCCTCGCGTTCTTCGGATTTGGCGCGAAGGCCGGTATCATCCCGCTGCACTCCTGGCTGCCCCAGGCGCACCCCGAGGCGCCGTCCAACGTGTCCGCCCTCATGTCCGGCGGCATGATCAAGATCGGCATCCTGGGAATCCTCAAGGTCGGTCTCGACCTGCTCGCGGGTTCGGGCGTCCAGCTCTGGTGGGGCCTCATGGTCCTGGTCTTCGGATCCATCTCGTCGGTCCTGGGTGTCGTCTACGCCCTCCACGAGCACGACATCAAGCGCCTGCTTGCCTATCACTCCGTCGAGAACATCGGCATCATCTTGCTCGGTGTCGGCGCGTCCATGACGGCGCACGCCCTGGGCAACGACGTCATCGCGACGATCGCGCTCATGGCCGCCCTCTACCACACGCTCAACCACGCCATGTTCAAGGGCGAGCTGTTCCTCGGCGCGGGCTCCCTGCTCTATGCCACGGGTACGCGCAACATGGAGAAGATGGGCGGTCTGTTCCGCCGCATGCCGGTCACGGCCGTCTGCTTCCTCATCGGTGCCCTTGCCATCTCGGCCATCCCGCCGCTCAACGGCTTCGTTTCCGAGTGGTTCACCTACCAGTCCCTGTTCAACATCTCGACGCTCTCCGACCCGGTCGTCATGGTGTTCGCCGTCGCCTCCGCGGCCGCCCTCGCCATCACCGGTGCCCTGGCCGTCACGTGCTTCGTGAAGGCCTACGGCGTCTCGTTCGCGAGCAGCCCTCGTTCCCAGGAGGCCGCGAACGCCAAGGAGTCCCCGGCTCCGATGTTGTTCTCGCAGATGCTCCTCGCGGCCATCTGCGTGGTACTGGGAATCGGCTCCCCGGTCATCGCCCCGGTTCTGGGCGACGTCGCCCAGAGCGTGCTTGCCGGCTCCGCCGTCACAGCCACCTCGGGCGTGTCTCTCGTGAACGAGATTTCCGGTGCCGCCACCTCCACCCCCGCGATCGCCATCGCGCTCGTGGTCCTCACCGGCCTCGCGTTCGCGCTGAGGTCCTGCCTCGGCGCCAAGGCCCCCGCTAAGAAGACCGACCCTTGGGCGTGCGGCTACGAGCCCAACGAGCACATGCCCGTCGTCGCCACGAGCTTCGCGTCCGACGTCGAACTCTTCATGGGCCCGCTCTACACCCTGCGCGAGGTATGCACCAAGATCTGCTGGTCCATCGCGCACGTGTTCCAGAAGCTCACCGGTGTCGCCCAGGGCGTCGAGCCCCTGCCCGACCGTTTCCTGGTCGATGCACCGAGCGAGGGTGCCGACAAGCTGGCCGGCCTCGCCTCCAAGATCGAGGGCGGCAACTACTCCGTATACATCTGCTACATCGTCGCGGCGCTCGTGGTCTTCCTCGTGCTCGCCGTGGTCATGGTCTAGAGAGGGGAGAGGATATTATGAACATCGTTCTTGCGATGGCGCAGGGCCTCGTGGTCATGCCGGTCGCGCCCTTCTTCTCCGGCCTCGCCCGTGTGATTCGCGCGAAGATGCACAATCGCCGCGGTCCGTCCATCCTTCAGGATTACCGGGACCTCGCGAAGCTCATGGCGCGTCCCGAGTCCGTGAGTTCCGACTCGAGCTTCGTGCTGCGCATCATGCCGCCGCTGTTCCTCGCGGTGTCGTTTATGCTCGCCATGGGCCTGCCCATGTTCACGCTCCAGAGCCCCATGCCCGTCTTTGGTGACGCCATCACCATCATGTACGCGCTCGCGCTGTCCCGCTTCTTCTTCGCGCTGTCCGGCGTGGATTCCTCCAACGCCTACGCGGGCTTCGGCGGTATCCGCGAGCTCCTCATGAGCGTGCTCATCGAGCCGTCCATGCTCATCGCGCTGTTCACCGTCGCCATCGTGTGCGGCTCCACGGACATTGCGACCATGGGTCAGCACATCGTTACGGGCAACGTCTCGAGCGTCGTCGCCGTTATCCTCGCCGGCGTCGCCTTCGCGGCCGCCTGTTACATGGAGCTCGGCAAGCTTCCGTTCGATCAGGCCGAAGCCGAGCAGGAGCTCCAGGAGGGCCCGCTCGCTGAGCTCTCCGGCCCGTCCCTGGCCATGATGAAGCTCGCCATGGGCATGAAGCAGGTCGTGGTCGTCGCTTGGTTCACCTCCATCTTCATCCCCTGGGGAGAGCCCGCGACCATCGGCGTCACCGCTCTCGTGGGCGCCGTCGTCTTCCTCGTCAAGTGCCTGGTCGATTTCGTCGTCTGCGGCGTGCTCGAGAACTCCGTTTCCCGTTCGCGCTTCAAGGTGCTCGGTAACCAGACCTGGGCCGTCGTCGGCATCGCGGTCCTCGCGTTCGTCTTCGTCGTCGTAGGCGTGTAGGGAGAAGGGAGAAACTATGTCAATCGAATCGAGCTTGTCCCTCTTTGCCATGGTGGCGATCGCCGTCCCCATGCTGGGCTCCCTGCTCATCGTCATGCTGCCGCGTCCCTACGCTAAATGGATCTGCGCCTTTGCCGGCGGCATCGCCACGGTCGCTTCCGTTGGCTTGGCCGCGACGTTTGCCGGAAACGGCATGAACGCGGTCGATGTAACCTGGGCGAGTATGGGCCAGACCTTGGTCATGGGCTTCATATTCGACCGGATGAGCACGCTGCTCGCACCCGCGTTCGTCGCTATCGGCCTGCTCGTCGTCATCTATTCGTTCCCGTACATGAGCGATAAGAATAAGGAGCATCCCGACGCGCCCCGTCGTCGCTTCTACGTGTACTTCTCCACGTTCATCGGCGCCATGGCCGGTCTCGCCTACAGCTCCACCATCGTCGGCCAGCTCGTTTTCTTCGAGATCACCGGTGTGTGCTCCTGGGGCCTCATCAGCTACTACATGACGCCCACGGCCAAGAAGGCCGGTATGAAGGCGCTCATCATCACCCATATCGGCGCTCTGGGACTCTACATCGGCGCGGCCTTCCTGTTCGCCGGAACCGGCACGTTCGCGCTGAGCGCGATCTCCCAGCTCGATTCCGGTATGAAGACCGTCGTGCTGCTGCTCATCCTGTTCGCTGCTTGGGCCAAGTCCGCCCAGTTCCCGCTCTACATGTGGCTGCCCTCCGCAATGGAGGCCCCCACGCCCGTTTCCGCCTACCTTCATGGCGCGTCCATGGTTAAGGTCGGCGTGTGCGTGTTCGCCCGCGCTCTTGCGAGCGCCGGCGATATCCCCGAGATCGTCGGTTGGTTCGCCATCATCGACGCCGTCGTGACCATGCTCTTCGGCTTCCTCATGTACCTGCCCCAGAAGGATATGAAGCGCCTGCTCGCCTTCTCGACGATCGCGCAGCTCGCCTACGTGTTCTTTGGCCTGGGCCTCTCCGTGTTCGGAAGCCAGATGGCGTTTAACGGCGCCGTCGAGCACATCTTTAACCACGCGTTCACCAAGACCCTGTTCTTCCTCATCGCTGGCTCTCTCAGCTTCACGCTGGGAACCCGTATGCTGCCCAAGATCCAGGGCCTCATGAAGAAGTACCCGGTCACGGGCGTGGGCTTTGCGGTCGCCGCGACCGCTATCGCCGGCGTGCCCCCCATGAGCACGTTCTTTTCCAAGTTCCAGATCATTTCCGGTGGCTTCGCGGTTGGTGCTACCAACACGGTCATCTTTGTCCTCGTGTGCGTCATGGTCGTCGAGACCGTCGCCACCTTCGCATGGTTCCTGCGTTGGATGGGTAAGGTCCTGCCCGGTGAGCCGAGCGAGACCGTGGCCGCCGGCCAGCCCCTTCCGCGCGCCATGGCGTTCGTGTTCGTCGTCCTCATGATCATGGTCGTCGTCGCCGGTCCTCTGTCCTCTAGTTGGATGGGTTAGGAGGTAGGACATGGGTTATTCGTTAGTCAATATCCTGGGCGGTCTTCTGATCGTGACCTCCACCATGGTGGTCGTCTCGAAGACCATCCCGTCCGCCATCAAGTGGTACGCGATCCAGTCGGTTGTCCTGGTGGGCGTGCTGCTCACCCTGGGCCTCACCACCGGTGCCACCGAGCTTCTCATGTGGGCCGCGTCGGCCTTCGTCACCAAGGTGATCCTCGTTCCGTTCATTCTCAACCGTGCCTACAAGAAGATGGGTTCGCCTGCCGATAGCACGCTGACCTCCTCCATCAAGCCGGCCTGGACCATCATCCTCACCGGTCTGGAGGTGGCCGTCTGCTTCGCGGTGGTCACGCGCCTGAGCCTGCCCACCGCCGAGGTGGCCACTCCGGCCCTCGCCATCAGCTTCGCGCACTTCTTCGTCGGCCTCACGTGCATCATCTCCCAGCGCAACATCCTCAAGCAGATCTTCGGGTACTGCCTTATGGAGAACGGTAGCCACGTGACGCTCGCTCTGCTCGCGCCCACGGCCCCCGAGATCATCGAGATCGGCATCGCCACCGACGCCATCTTCGCCGTCATCATCATGTCCGCCGTCGTCGTGAGGATTTGGAACGACACCAAGTCGCTCGACTCCCACGACCTGACCGAATTGAAGGGGTAGGCCATGGATGTTTCAATGCTGACGGTCGCCCTGCTCGCTTGTCCTCTCGTGTTCTCCCTGATTATGGCTGCGCTCCCCAAGACGACGTCCTACAACGTCTTCGCGGGGCTCAACACCATCTCCGTCGCGGCGACCCTTGTCCTTTCGGTCGTCACCGCGGGAACCATGCTCTCGAGCGGGCAGAATATCGACGCTTTGGGCCTGTGGCTCCATCTCGATTCGCTCTCGTCGATCTTCGTCCTTCTGGTAGGCATCATCGGGTTCATCACCGGCGTGTACTCCATCTCCTATATCAAGATCGATATCGAGGAGAAGACCATGCCGGCCGAGCGCACCAAGCAGTACTACGCGCTGTTCAGCCTGTTCGTCTTCACGATGCTGCTCGCCTGCCTGTCCAACAACATCATCCTCACCTGGGCGGCGGTCGAGGCCACTACGCTGTCGACCGTGTTCCTCGTGGGCATCTACAAGAACAAGCAGGCGCTCGAGGCGTCTTGGAAGTACGCGATGGTCTGCACCGCCGGTGTGGCCTTCGGCCTGTTCGGCACGCTGCTCATCTACGCGAACGCCGCCGATATCATGCCCAACGCGCATGAGGCCGCCTTCCTCACCTCCATCATGCCCTACGCCGACCAGTTCGACCCGATGCTCGTGCGCCTCGCGTTCGCGTTCATCGTCATCGGCTTCGGCACCAAGGCGGGCCTGTTCCCCATGCACACCTGGCTGCCCGACGCGCACTCCCAGGCTCCGAGCCCGGTCTCCGCGCTGCTCTCGGGCGTGCTGCTCAAGTGCGCCATGCTGGTGATCATCCGCTTCTACTCCCTGTCCATCATCACGGTGGGCGACACCTATCCGCGAACGCTCCTGCTCATCCTGGGCACGCTGTCCATCCTGGTGGCTGCCCTGTGCATCTTCAAGCAGGACGATATCAAGCGCCGCTTCGCGTACTCCTCCGTCGACAACGTCGGCGTGGTCGCGCTGTGCCTGGGTATCGGTGGCCCGCTCGGTATCGCCGCCTGCCTGCTGCACTGCATCTTCCACGGCTTCACGAAGGCGCTCGCCTTCTGCATGGCCGGTAACATCCAGCACATCTACCACACCCGCGACCTGAACAAGATCAAGGGCGTCGTCGAGATCGCTCCCGTCACGGCAGCGCTCACCATCATCGCCCTGCTCGCGCTCGCCGCCTTCCCGCCGTTCGCCCTGTTCATCTCCGAGTTCCTCACCTTCGTGGCCGGCGTTCAGTCCGGTCCCATCTGGGTGGTCGTGCTCGTGGCCATCGGCCTCACCGGCGTGTACTTCGCCCTTACCGGCATCGCGCTCAAGTCCATCTTCGGCAAGGCGCCCGAGGGCATGAAGCGCCACGAGGTGCCCGCCCTCATGATCATCCCCGAGATCGCCCTCGCGATCGTGGTCATGTGGTTCGGTATCGCCACCCCGGTCGCCATCACGAGCGGCGTCGAGGATGCAACGTCCGTCGTTTTGAACCAGAGCGTCGAAGAGCTCCACGAGGCCCCTCTCTACCGCATGGTGTTCAGTTCCCAGACCAAGACAAGTGAGGTGAATTAGCACCATGGCAGAACCTGAAAAGAAGGACTACGCTCGTCGCTGCGAAAGCCACGTCGAGGCCCTGCGCGCTGCAGTGCCGGGCGCTATCGAGAAGGTCGAATGGCAGTGCGAGGACCAGCTGACGATCACCGTCAAGCTGGACCGTCTGCCCGAGGCCGTCCACTACCTGTATTACGAGCGCTACGGCTGGATTCCTGTGATTGTCGGCAACGACGAGCGCAGCCTGTGCGGCCGTTACGCCATGTACTACGTCATCTCCATGGAGGGGGAGGACCCCGGCTGGGTTACCGTGCGCACCGAGGTCGATCCCGCCAAGATGACGTTCCCGTCCGTGACGCCGTTCGTCCCCGCCTGCGTGTGGGGCGAGCGCGAGCTGCGCGACATGTTCGGCCTGATCCCCGAGGGTTTGCCCGACCGTCGCCGCCTGGTACTGCCCGATGACTGGCCCAGCGGCCTGTACCCGCTGCGCAAGGACTCCATGGACTACCGCTTCCGTCCCGCTCCCGCGAGCGACATGGAAAACTACGAGTTCTTGGCCGATACCAAGGGCAAGGAGACCACACTCGTCCCCATGGGCCCGTTGCACATCACCTCTGACGAGTCCGGCCACTTCCGCCTGTTCGTTGAGGGCGAGACGATCGTCGACGCCGACTACCGTCTGTTCTACGTGCACCGCGGCATGGAGAAGGTTGCCGAGACGCGCCTGAACTATGACGCCGTGACGTTCCTCGCCGACCGCATCTGCGGCATCTGCGGCATCTGCGGCTGCGCCCACTCGGTGGCCTATGCCGAGGCCGTCGAGCGCGCTCAGGGCATTCATGTTCCGCCGCGCGCCCAGTACATCCGCGCCATCATGCTTGAGGTCGAGCGTCTGCACTCGCATCTGCTCAACATTGGCCTGGCGTCGCACTACACGGGCTTCGACTCCGGCTTCCAGCAGTTCTTCCGCGTCCGCGAGAAGTCCATGGACCTGGCCGAGAAGCTCTCCGGTCACCGCAAGACCTACGGTCTCAACGTGATCGGCGGCGTGCGTCGCGACATTTTGGCCGAGCAGAAGCTCTCCACGCTCACGACCATCCACCAGCTGCGCTCCGAGGTTCAGGAGCTCGTCGACGTTTTGCTCTCGACGCCCAACTTCATTGAGCGTACGAGTGGCATCGGCATCTTGGACCGCAAGATCGCACGCGACTTCTCGCCGGTCGGCCCGCTCATGCGTGGCTCGGGCTATGCCCGCGACGTGCGCTTTGACCATCCCTTCGACGGCTACGCCGATCCGGATGTCCAAAAGATGCACGCCGCTACGGCCGACACCTGCGATGCCTTCGGCCGTACCGCCGTTCGCATCCAGGAGGTCTACGATTCGATCGACATGATCGAGACCATGCTCGAGAACTGCCCGTCGGGCCCCATCCTCACCACGGATTGGGAGTACACCCCGCACAAGTACGCCATCGGTGCCACCGAGGCGCCGCGCGGCGAGGACGTGCACTGGGCCATGCTCGGCAACAACCAGAAGTGCTACCGCTGGCGCGCCAAGGCCGCCACGTACAGCAACTGGCCGGTCCTGCGCTACATGTTCCGCGGCAACACCGTGGGCGACGCGGCGCTGATCGTCGGTTCGCTCGACCCGTGCTACTCCTGCACCGACCGCGTGACGGTGACCGACGTCGCCGCCAAGCGCGACCATGTGCTCGACAAGGAGCAGTTCGAGAACGTCTGGCGCGACAAGTCGCCGCTTGCGGGCGAGGGCACCATGGCCGCTCCGCTCGATGAGGAGGCGCTCTAATATGCTGAAGCTTTGGAAGGTCAACGCCAAGGCCGGCGACGCGACGGTCAAGTACCCGTTTGCGCCGTTCCCCACCAACAAGGACATGCGCGGCAAGCCCGAGCACAACGCGGAGCTCTGCATCGCCTGCGGTGCCTGCGGCGTGGCGTGCCCGGCCGATGCCATTCGCATGGACACCGACCTTGCGGCCGATACCATCACCTGGTCGATCGACTACGGTCGCTGCATCTTCTGCGGCCGCTGTGAGGAAGCCTGCCCCATGGAGGCCATCAAGCTTACCGAGGAGTTTGAGCTGGCCGTCATGAGCAAGGACGACCTCACCAGCAAGAGCGTCTATACGCTCGAGCACTGCTCGCGTTGCGGCAAGCCGTTTGCCCCGCACAAGGAGATCGACTACGCTAAGCGCCTGCTGCAAAAGGCCGGCGGCATGGAGGCCGAGCAGGCTGCCCGTACCGTCGGTATGTGCCAGGAGTGCAAGCGCGAGCTCGACGCCCTGCGCGCCGCCTCGGCCGTAAAGACCGGCAACGCGCGCGGCATGGCTGCCAACGAGACGCTTGCGTCCGGTGAGCCCCAGGGCCCCGGCATGGAGTATCTGGGCGGCCACGGCGTGAACCCGGAGTATATCGACCGCGAGCTCAACCCCGATGCGCCCAAGATTCCCGCCGGTCCGGCGCCGGTCGAGGGCATCATCATGGATTTTGAAACGAAGGAGGAGTAACCATGGCCGAACCCACGCTTTTGCCCGAGCGGCTCCAGTACCGCCCGACCAAGATCGAGCTCGACGAGAGCATCGAGAAGGCCAAGGCGACCCTTCTTAAGAAGATCAAGCGCTCGGTGTACGTCTACCGTGTTGACTGCGGTGGCTGCAACGGTTGCGAGATCGAGATCTTCGGTTCCATCACGCCCGTCTTCGACGTCGAGCGTTTTGGCATCAAGGTCGTGCCCTCGCCCCGCCACGCCGATGTGCTGCTGTACACCGGCGCCGTGACGCGTGCCATGCGCATGCCGGCTCTGCGCGCCTTTGAGGCCGCGCCCGATCCCAAGATCGTGGTGTCCTATGGCGCGTGCGGCTGCACCGGCGGCATCTTCTACGACAACTACTGCGTCTGGGGCGGCACGGACAAAATCTTGCCGGTCGATGTCTACATCCCCGGCTGCCCGCCCAGCCCCGCGCAGACCATCTACGGCTTTGCCATGGCGCTCGGTCTGCTGGACCAAAAGCTCCATGCCGAGACCACGGTGGAGGCCGCCGGCGAGCAGGCCGATATCCTGCACCCCGGCGTGCCGTACAAGCTGCGCGTTGCCATCGAGCGCGAGGCTCGCGCCATGAGCGGCTACCGTTACGGCCGCGACCTGGCCAACGAGTTTATGGATACGCTCGAGGGCGCACCCAAGGGCGATATCCGCGGTGCCATGGCGCTGCTCATCGACAAGCAAGATGATCCTCGCCGCGTTGAGGTCTACTCGGCGCTGCAGGATCTGGTGCTGGCCGGGGGTCGCTAGATGGAACTCACGGACCGCTCTGGTTACTTTGCGGGCCCCGGTATGCTCGGTGGCTCCTTTGGCGATGCCTCGCGCGCAAGCGACGAGGCTGCCGAGGGCGTCGCCGACCCTTGCCTGGACCATGCGCCCGACCAGGTGGTCTTTTACGAGCTCACGCGTAAGTTTGTGGAGACCGAGGAAGACGTTCCCCAGGAGGCCTGCGACGTGCTGTACTACACACTCGCCGTGGGCCACCACACTGGCGTGCTCGACTGCTTTGAGCCGCGCCTGTCGGTGCCGGTGGATGTGTTCTATACGCTTATCGACGCGCTGCCGGAGGGGGAGGCCAAAACCAAGTTTGAGGCCATCCGCTCCTTTGGTGAGTGCCAGCTCGACAAGGCGGCGGTACCGTCGCTGCTCGAGGCCTGCGACACGCTGCTCGACGAGCGCGGTTTTCGCGGTTCGGCCAAGGCCGGCATCTCGGTGTTCGACGACGACTTTGGCCTGCATGCCCAGCAGGTCGCGTTCTTAATGAAGTTTCGCGATCTGGTGGAGCGCGTGCGCGATGTGTCGGGCGTGTATCTGACGGGGAGGTTGCAGTAATGGGTCGCGTTGTGGATGGACGTGTGAACGGCGCCCCGTTTGCGGGCATTGTGCTCACGGCGGGAAGCGTGCTGCGTGCCGACGATGCCGCCGGCCCTGTGCTCTCCAAAAAGATGGAGGACGCGCCGCTTGCCGGCTGGTACACCATCGATGGCGGTCAGACACCCGAGGACGACATCATCGAGGTCAAGCGCGAGCGTCCGCCGCGTCTGGTCTTGGTCGATGCTGCCGACATGGCGCTGCCCGTCGGGTCCATCCGTTTGCTCGACAAGCGCGATGTGGCCCGCAAGTCGATGTTCACCACGCATTCGCTTCCCTTGTCGATTCTGATCGAAGAGATTGAGCAATCGTGCGATGATATCGTCTTCGTCGGGATTCAGCAGGGCGACACGGAGTTCTATAACCCCATGTCCCCGGAAGTCTTTGACGCCGTCGACGCCGTGTACGACGCCGTGGCCGCCAACGACTTTTCCCACTTTGTCCGCTTGGGGCAAGAGCAATAGGTTCACTTGTCCCTGCTGATTAGGAAAGAAGTGATTGACATGGCAGATTCCAAGGTGGAGTACCCCGCTCCCGATTGCCTGGCACCCGCCGCGATCGAGGCCAAGACCGAGGCCGCCGGCGTGACCAAGGCCAACCTGCCGGTCGCTAAGGCCTTTCTGTTGGCAATGTTCGCCGGCGCGTTCATCGCCTTCGGCGGCCTGTTCTTTACTGTGTTTTTGAGCGACAGCACGCTGGCCTGGGGTGCCCAGCGCGTCGTGGGCGGCCTGTGCTTTTGCCTGGGCCTGGTGCTCGTGCTGGTGTGCGGCGCCGAGCTGTTTACCGGTAACTCGCTTATGGTCTGCGCGCTCAAGAGTAAAAAGATCACCCTGGCTCAGATGCTCAAGGCTTGGGTCGTCGTATGGGTCGGTAACTTTGTCGGTGCCCTGTTCATCGTCTTTTTGGTGTACATGGCCGGCATTTACAAGCTCAACGGCGAGGCGGTCGCCAATTCCATGGTGAGCGTCGCCGCCGGCAAGGTGACGATCGACTGGGTGACGATCTTCTTCCGCGGTATCCTGTGCAACATCTTTGTGTGCCTGGCCGTGTGGATCGGTACCGCCGGCAAGACCGTGGTCGATAAGGTTGTGGGCATTCTGCTGCCCATCGCCGCCTTTGTGGCCTGCGGTTTTGAGCACTGCGTCGCCAACATGTACTTTTTGCCCATGGGCGCCGTGATGCACGCGTTCGGTTATGGTGCCAAGGTCGCCGGCGCCGATGCGCTCAACGCCGCGGGCATTGCGTTTAACCTGTCCGCCGCTACGCTGGGCAACATCGTGGGCGGCGCGGTTCTGGTCGCGCTTGGCTACTGGTTTATCTACGCCAAGAAGTCCGAGGCGTAAGGTACCGTCTGTTTGACGTTGGGCCTCCCGCGGGGCGTTGCCGTGCGGGAGGCTTTTTTGGCCTGGGACTCGTTGCCGGGCTTTTGGCCTGTTGTGTTTGGCTGATGAAAGGGGTAATCGAGATGGCATCTGCTGTGAAGCGTGACGGTCGCGCCGTGGTGACTACATGCGGGGGATGCTATGCCGATTGCGCCTTTGCGGCACGCGTTGAGGACGGTCGCGTGGTGGCCGAGCTGCCGGTTGTGGGGCATCCGTGCGCGGCGCGTGCCCTGTGCGCCCGCGGTCGGCATCGCCTGTCTATGCCGTTTGACGAGCGCGATCGCATTGTGCACCCCATGCGCCGACGAGCTGATGGCTCGGGGTTCGATGCGATTTCGTGGGACGAAGCGTTTGCCCAGATTGCCGAGCGTCTTTTGGGGATTGTTGACGAACGTGGCCCCCGTGCGCTGGGCATGACGCTCGGCGTGCCTTCGTTCGACCGCTACTGGGCCTATCGCTTTATGCATGCGCTGGGCTCGCCCAACGTATACGGTGCCGACGGTGCCTGCGAGGTAAGCCGTCTCACCGGCTGGGAGCACAGCCTGGGTTACAGCCCCGCCTCCGACCTGGCGCATACCGATTGCATCATGTATCTGGGGCGTTCCATCGTCGATTCGTCGACGATGGGGGCTGTTGATGCGCTCAACGATGCCCGTCGCCGTGGGGCGAAGATTATCGTGGTCGACCCCCGGCGCAGCGGCTCGGCCGCGCTTGCCGACCGCTGGCTGCGCGTGCGTCCGGGCTGCGACCTGGCCTTGCTGCTGGGCATTGCGCATGTCTTGATTGCCGAGGACCTGTATGACCACGAGTTCGTGACCCGCTATACCACGGGTTTTGACGAGCTGGCGCAGGCGGCCCGTGCTTGGACGCCCGAGTGGGCCGAGTCGATGTGCGACGTGCCGGCCGCAGAGATTGTCGCCACGGCGCGCGATCTCGCTGCCGCCGCGCCTGCCGCTGTGGTGGATGCGGGCTTTCATGGCGGCATCGGTATCGCGTATGCCAACAGCATCCAGACGGCGCGCGCTATCTGCCTGGTCGATGTGCTGCTGGGCTGCATCGGGCACGCGGGCGGTGCCCTCAACCCGCCCACGCCGCTTGTGTTGGGCGACCTCGATCCCGCACGCTTTGCGACGCCGCCGGTGCCGCGCGAGCCCAAGCTTGGGTCCGAGCGCTATCCACTGGTCGATCCGGTGCGCGGCCTGTGCACGACCATCGGTCAGTCGATTCTTGCCGGCGATTTGCGTGGGCTCATCGTCTATGCCAGTAACCCCGGTGCGGGCTATGGCAACGCCGGGGCGTGGCTATCGATTCTGGAACAGCTCGACCTGCTCGTGACAATTGATATTCGCTGGTCCGAGACAGCGCGTGCTTCTGACTTCGTGCTGCCCGACGTGACGTATCTGGAGGCCGACCGTGGCGTGGGCACGGTCGTGGGCGCCAATGATTCGCGCGTGTTCTACCGCAACGCCGTGCTGCCCGTGTTGCATAACGACACGCGTCCCGGTCGGGAGATCTTTGCCGGTTTGGCGCAGGCGTGTGGCGTGGGCGAGTACTTCCAGTTTACGTCTGACGATCTGGCGGCTGCTCAGGTGGCGCCTTTTGGGATCAATCTGGACGAGCTCAAGGAGCGCGGCTGGGCCGACACGGGCGTTGCGTTGCCGTCGCGTACGGGCGAGCCAGCGATTCCCTTGGATGGCGGCAAAATTGCGCTGGAAAGCGACGTATGGGAACGAGCCGGCCTGGGTCGTGTACCCAACTGGATCGCTCCCATGGTGGAGCCGGGCCCGGGGATGTTTCGCCTCATTAGCGGTAACCGTCCCTTTGAGTCGCATACCTCGCGAAGGCTCGCGGCCCAAGGTGCCGCCGAGGCTGGGTCGGACCTGGATGCCGTGCAGATGAATGCCGATGCTGCTGCGCACATGGGCATCGCCGGCGGCGAGATCGTCGAACTCGTGAGCGATATGGGCCGCGACCGCGTGCGCGTGGAGACGACGCCGTATCTACATCCGGCGTGCATCTTCACCTCGGCCGCCCCCGGTGGGCGTTCGTTTGGCGCCGATGCCGGTGGCGCTCAAGCCTTGGGCGTGGGCCCGCTCGACCATACGCCGTTACGTTGGGACCCGTTGACGGGTGCCGCGCTCACCCAGGAAAACGCCGTTCGCGTGGAAAAGATTGTCGCGCGCGGGGATAATGACGAGTAATTGACTCAGCTGATGTATTCGACTGATCCACGTTTCTTTTGAAAGGCCGCACATGAGCGATAGCCAGAACATGTCCGATGAGGTGCGCGCCCGCTTGCGCGCCATTCCTTCCGTCAACGAGCTGCTTGCCGAGTGGCCGGTGGTGAAGGCGGCGGGGGAGACCTGCGACGCGGTGGCCCATGCTGCTGTGACGGCCGAACTCGACGAGGAGCGCGCCGCGATTCGTGCCGGTGCTGCCCCGCGCTCTAAGCGCGAGCTGGCCTCGGCCATCGAGTGGCGTGCGCATCGCTCCGCACTGCCGAGCCTGCGCCCTGCCGTCAACGCCACGGGTGTGGTCATCCATACCAACTTGGGTCGTGCCCCGCTCGCGGAGTCGGCGGCAAAGGCCGTGGCCGAGGTCGCACGTGGGTACAGCACGCTCGAGTACAGTGTGGACACCTGCTCGCGCGGGTCGCGCAAGGAGCACGCCGCGCAGCTGATCCACTCACTCACCGGTGCCGAGGATGCGCTGGTCGTCAACAACAACGCCGCCGCGGTGCTGCTGGTGCTGGCGACCCATGCCGCAGGCAAAGAGGTTATCGTCAGCCGCGGCGAGCTTGTCGAGATCGGCGGCAGCTTCCGCATCCCCGACGTCATGGCGGCTTCGGGCGCCAAACTCGTCGAGGTCGGCGCTACCAACCGCACGCATTTTTGCGACTACGAACGTGCCATCACGCCCGATACGGCGATGATCCTCAAGGTCCATCCTTCTAACTATCGCATCGAGGGTTTCCACGAGGAGGTGGGTTCTCGGGAGCTTGCCGCCCTGGCCCACAAGCACGGCCTGCTGTTCTATGAAGATCAGGGCTCGGGGGCGCTGTTGCCTGACGACATCTTGGTGCGCGGCGGCGAAGAAACCACGCCGGCTTCGGTTTCGGCAGGGCTCGATCTGGTGTCATGCTCGGGCGATAAGCTGCTCGGTGCCGCACAGGCGGGCATTATCATGGGCCGTCGCGATCTGGTCCAGGCCTGCGGCGCACATCCGCTCATGCGCGCTCTGCGTCCAGGCAAACTGGCTCTGTCGGCGCTCGAGGCCACGCTGCGTATCTACATGGACGGCGCCGATGTTGCCCATCGCGATATTCCGGTGCTCAGCATGCTTACGCTGCCGCAGGCTCATCTGAAGCGTCGTGCCCGCAAGCTGCACGATCGTATGGTCGCCGGCCTCGATAAGGCGGGTTGCCCGTGCGCCGTTCAGGTGGAAATCGTCGAGGAGTCGTCGACCCCCGGCGGTGGCTCGCTGCCCACCGTGGAGCTGCCCACGATGTGCGTGGCCGTCTGCCCGGTCGACGGGCGCCTGTCCGTCGATGCGCTCAAGCGCTCGCTCGTCCAAGACTTCGATACGCCGGTCGTCACGCGCACCTCGCACGACCGCATTCTGTTTGATGTACGCACGCTCGTGGGCGACCGCGATATCGAGACGGCGGCATCGACGCTCGTCGCTTGCGTTGAGAAGGCGGTCGCACGATGAGTGAGGTTCAAGCGCTGGTGGAGTGTCCCGTTATCGTTGGCACGGCGGGCCACGTCGACCACGGTAAGTCGGCACTGATCGAGGCGCTGACCGGCAAGAATCCCGACCGTCTGGAGGTTGAGCGCCGCCGCGGTATGACCGTGGAGCTGGGCTTTGGCGAGCTGGCGCTGCCGAGTGGCAAGATTGTCGGCCTGGTCGACGTGCCGGGCCACGCGCATTACTTGCGCGCTATGGTGCAGGGTGCCACGGGCATCGACGTGGCCGTGCTGGTGGTCTCTGCCGTTGAGGGTGTAATGCCGCAGACCCGCGAGCACGTGCATGTGCTGGAGCTGCTGGGCGTTACGCATATGGTGGTGGCGCTGACGATGTGCGACCTGGCCGACGCCGAGATGACCGAGCTTGCCGAGCTCGATGTCGATGACTTTTTGTCGGGTACCGTGTTTGCGGGCGCGCCGATTGTGCCCGTGTCGTCTAAGACGGGCGCGGGGATCGACGGGCTGCTTGCGGTGCTCGACGAGCAGGTTGCCGCTTGCTGGGACGCCTGCCGCGACCGTTCCGATCGGAGCGATGCCGCGCCGCGTCTGCCCATCGACCGCTGCTTTACGATTAAGGGTGTCGGCACCGTCGTGACGGGAACGCTGCACGATGCGCCGGTTGCGGTGGGCGAAGAGCTCGTCGCGCTGCCGTCGCGTACGGTCTGTCGCGTGCGCGGGATTCAGGTGCATGGCGATACGCCGCGGGCATTGTCCGGTCAGCGTGTGGCGCTCAACTTGGTGGGCGATGCCGTCGCCGCGCTCGATCGCGGAGAGATGCTCGGCGTGCAGGGTCGCTTTGGCCAGACGATGCGCTTTATGATGGTGTTCACTTACCTGGGCCGCGAGGGTGCCAAGCCGCGCGTGCTCGAGTCGGGCGCGCGCGTGCATGTGATGGCGGGTACGGCCGAGGTTGTCGGTCGCATCATGTTCATGGAGGGCGAGGCCCCCATGGCGGTGGGCGAGACCCGTATTGTTCAGGTGCGCTTGGAAAACTCGCTGCCGCTACGTGCCGGGGATCATGCCGTGGTGCTGTCCTATTCGCCCGTGATGCTTATCGGCGGCGGGCGCGTGCTGCTTTCGCGCTGCCGTCGCTCGCGCGAGCTTGCCGAAGGGGAGCGTTCGCTGTACGCGGCGCTCGAGTCCGGCGATATCGCGGGCAGTGTGGGCGCTTGGCTGGCGTTGCAGACGCTGCCGGTTACGGCGATTGATGTTGCCGAGACTTTGGATCTTGGAGTCGGCGAGGTCGATGCCGCACTGCGCGGGTTGGTGGCGCAGGGCTCCGTTCGCAAGCTTGCCGTGGGTGATGCGGACCTCTTGGCGGACGCCGTGGTGCTCGATGCCGCGATGGATGCACTGGCGGCGACCCTGTCAGCCATGCACGCGGCGGCTCCCAAGGAGACGGGCTTTACGCCCGGCGCCGTTGCCCATGCTGCGTGGCCTACCGCTGACGATAATGTTGCCGCAGCCCTGATTTCCGAGGGCTGCTCGCGTGGCGTGTGTGCCTCCGAGGGCGCTGAGGTGTTCGACCCACACTCCGCCGCCGCTGCGGCGCGTGTGGTGCGCGAGGCCTGCGAGCGCATCGTTTCCTTGCTGGACGAAGCTGGCCTCGATGCGCCGACGCTGCCCGAGGTTGGCGAGCAGTTGCAGCTCGATCGCGACACCATGACGCGAGCCCTGCGCGAGCTTTCGCTCAACCGCTCGATTGTGAAGGTCGAGCGCGATGTGGCCCTGTCTGCAGCCGCTGAGGACCGCGCGCGTGAGCTCGTCGCTGCCGCTATCGAGGCTGCTGGTGGCGCTGCTACCACGAGTGTGCTGCGCGAGGCCTTAGGTGTGTCGCGCAAGCGCGCCATCAGCATCTTGGAGCACCTGGATGCCGTGCGCTTTACGGTGCTCGACAAGGAAGCCGGCGGCCTGCGCTCCCTGCGCTAGATTGGCTGCTCTGTTTGGTAAAATACCGGCGCACTTGGGAACGGATGGGCTCCGGTGGGCTCCGCGGTCCTCAAAACCGTTGCGAGGCGTGCAAAACGTCTTGGATGTGTTCGATTCACATACGTTCCCGCCATACGCTACCAGCGCTTTTGTGCTCGCGGTCTTGCTGCGTGCCGCAAAGGCGCTGTTTTGTTTTTGCGCGAGCTTTTCGTAGTGTCGCTATTTCGGCGGCTGTATTTAGCTTCGTGCACCGGGTTTCGAGCATGCCGATGGAGGTGGTTTGCCGTATGACTACCGTAAGACGTGCCGATCTTTCTTGCGTCGTCCAGGCGGGCGGGTTGTCGTCGCGTATGGGCTGCGATAAGGCGCGCATGGCGTTTTGCGGCGAGCCTCTCATCGAGCGCGTGCTGGGTCGGCTGGCGCCAGTTGCCGGCGAGTTGGTCGTGACGACTTCGCGTCCCAGCGAGCTTGCCTATCTTGAGGAACTTATGTTTGATGGCCTGCGCCCCCGCGTGGTGATGGACGTCGACGGTCCCGCCGGTGCCATGCGCGGCATCGCGAGCTCGTTGGCCGCGGCCCGATTGCCGCTCGTGGCGATCGTCGCCTGCGACATGCCGTTTGTCTCGCCGGAACTGATCGGCGCGCTTGCCGATCGTGTTGAGGCCGAGGCGCTCGATGTGTGCGTGCCGCGCGAGGAGCGGGGGATTGAGCCGCTTTGCGCCGTCTGGCGCTGTGACGCGTGTGCGCCGGTTGCCCACGAGCTGCTCGCCTGCGACCGCCAGCGCATTCGCTGCCTGATCAATCGCGTTCAGGCTGGTTATATGGATGAGCCGCAGATTGTTAAGGCCGCGGGCTCGACGCTCTGCTTCGAGAACGTCAATACGCCCGAGGAGTTTGCGGCGGCCGAGTTACTCGCCTAGACGATGGGAGATGCCATGTCTCACGATATTTGCCCCGACACGGGAGAGCCTTGCACTTGCGGCGGGTCCGAACCCTGTACCTGCGGTTGCGGTGGCTGTGGACATACCGCGGAAGAGGAAGCGGCCGCCGCGGCGTATCGTGAGGCACACCGCGAAGGCCCGTCCAGTGATGCCCCCGATCGCGAGCGCAAGATCATCGTATCGTTCGACAGTACCTTCGATGTGATGGAATGCGAGCAGCTGTGCCTTGCCGCCGGTGTGCCCGGGCGCATCATGCCGCTGCCCGGCTCCATCACCGCCGGCTGCGGCCTGTGCTGGGCCATGCCGTTCTCGGGCGATGCGCTCGCCGCCTTCCGCGCTGCCACCGAAGGCCGCATAACCCCCGCCGACTATCATCAGCTCGTCCTCTAACCGCCAGCACCACCACAAAGGTGCCTGCCCTCAATGTGGTGGTTTGGAACACGTAGACGAAACAGGTTTGAAACACGGGTTTTGCACGTCTGGTGCTTAAAAACGCTTCTACCTGCATCGTAATCAAAACGAAACATCTGCTCGTCGGCTTATGCGAAACTTTGCTGCAACAGTGCGATATTATCCATACTCGATAAAGTTCGCGGTGCATAGGGTGCCGCGACCGACATTTTTCGTTTCCCATCATTGGAGGAAGCATGAGCTACACGCAGAAAGTTCTCGACGAGCTCAAGGCCCGCTATCCCGAGCAGCCTGAGTTCATCCAGGCCGCGACCGAGATCCTCGGCACCATCCAGCCGGCGCTCGACGCCCACCCCGAGTACGAGGAGGCCGCCCTGCTTGAGCGCCTCGTCGAGCCCGAGCGCATCGTCATGTTCCGTGTTCCCTGGGTCGACGACCAGGGCAAGGTCCAGGTCAACCGCGGCTACCGCGTCGAGTTCAACTCTGCCATTGGACCCTACAAGGGCGGCCTGCGCTTTAACCCGACGGTCACCCTGGGCATGCTTAAGTTCCTGGGCCTGGAGCAGATCCTCAAGAACAGCCTGACCACCCTTCCCATGGGCGGCGGCAAGGGCGGCTCCGACTTTGACCCCAAGGGCAAGTCCAACAACGAGATCATGCACTTCTGCCAGTCCTTCATGACCGAGCTCTATCGCCACATCGGCCCCAACACCGACGTTCCCGCCGGCGACCTGGGCGTTGGCGGCCGCGAGGTTGCCTACCTGTTCGGTCAGTACAAGCGCCTGACCAACGAGTGGACCGGCGTCCTCACCGGCAAGGGCCTCTCCTTTGGCGGCTCGCTCGCCCGTACCGAGGCCACCGGCTACGGCCTGGTCTACTTTGTGGACGAGTACCTCAAGAGCCGCGGCGATTCCTTCGAGGGCAAGAACGTCGTCGTTCACGGTTCCGGCAACGTCGCCATCTACGCCGTCCAGAAGGTCGCGCAGCTCGGCGGCAAGGTGCTGGCCTGCTCCGATACCCACGGCTGGGTCGAGGATCCCGACGGCATCGACTACTCTGTGCTCGAGCACGTCTACAACAAGAAGCGCTCCGGCCACGACAAGGGCGTCACGCTCGCCATGTACGTTGACGAGAAGCCCAACGCCGTGTGGCACGAGGGCGACGGCCGCGGTGTGTGGCAGCTGCCCTGCGACATCGCGCTGCCCTGTGCTCGCGAGAACACGCTGCTGCTCGAGGACGCCCAGGCGCTCGTCGCCAACGGCTGCAAGGTGGTCGGCGAGGGCGCAAACATGCCCACGACCATCGAGGCCACGACCTACTTCCAGGAGAACGGCGTCGCCTTTATGCCCGGTAAGGCTGCCAACGCCGGCGGCGTGCTCGTGTCTGGCCTGGAGATGAGCCAGAACGCCGAGCACCTGTCCTGGACCTTCGAGGAGGTTGACGGCAAGCTCGAGCAGCTCATGCGCGGCATGTTCCACAACGTGGACGACACCGCCAAGGAGTATGGCCAGGAGGGCAACTTTGTCATGGGCGCCAACATCGCCGGCTTCCTGAAGGTCGCCGACGCCATGCTCGCCCAGGGCGTCTGCTAAATCCAGCTCGACATAGCAACTGATGAGGCTCCCAGTCATCTTGGCTGGGAGCCTTTTCTATCCCGGAGGACTCCTCATAACTTGCGGTGGAATACGGATTGTTTTGCGTTCCAGAACGGCTAATCAGTCCGTATATCACCGCAAGTTATGGATGGGTGGGTGGATTTTGTCCTAAAACGGTGTGCGGCCCCTCGTTTGGTACACTTAAAAGTACTGGACAAGTGAAGAGATGGGGGAGAACGTGCTCAAGTTCGGTACCTACGTCCGTGTTGGAAACGCGGCCGAAGCCTATGAGCTCTTGCAGAAGAACCGCAACAACAAGATTGTGGGCGGCGGCATCTGGATGCGCCTGGGTTCGCGTCGTGTGGCGACGGCGATTGACCTTTCGGCCTGTGGACTCGATCAGATCGAGGAGACCGAGACCGAGTTTCGCATCGGTGCCATGTGCACCCTGCGCCAGCTCGAGCGTCATGCCGGGCTCAACGCGCTTGTCAATAATGTCTTCGAGTTCGCCGTCCACGACATCGTGGGCGTGCAGCTGCGCAACACCGCCACGGTGGGCGGCAGCATCTACGGCCGCTTTGGCTTCTCGGACGTGCTCTCCGCCTTTCTCGCGCTCGACTCGTACGTTGAGCTGACGGGTGCCGGCCGCGTGTCGCTCGCGGAGTTCGTGCGGATGGGCTACGTGCGCGACGTGATCGAGCACGTCGTGGTCGTCAAGCACGACTACCGTGCGAGTTATGAGGCCGTGCGCAAGGCCGCGACCGACTTCCCCTCGCTCAACGTCACCGCCGCCTGGTGGGATAACACCTGGCATGTCACCGTGGGCGCCCGCCCGCTGCGCGCGACCCTGCTGCAGGGCGAGGCATGTGGCCTTACCGCCGAGCAGCCTTCCGAGGACGAGCTGCGCGCCCTGGCCGCGTCCGTACGCGCGCTGAGCTACGGCACTAACCTCTGGGGCTCGGCCGACTACCGCCGCCGCATCTCGGCTCCGCTTGCCGTCCAGGCCGTGCGCCGCGCCGCCGGTATCGAGCTTTCGGCCGCGCTTGCCCGCGAGCTCGAGACCGTGCGGATCCCTAAGTTTGCCACGGACGAGTATTCCTGCCGCCGCGTGCCCGGCGTCGATTCTAGCGAGGTGCGCTAATGGCTGCCAAACTCATCGATCTTTCCTTTACGCTCAACGGCCGTAAGGTCAAGGTTCAGATTGCCCCCGACACCATGCTCTTTGCGCTGCTGCGCGAGCAGGGTTGCGCGTCGGTGCGCTGCGCCTGCGAGACCACCAACTGCGGTCTGTGCACGGTGTGGCTCGACGGCGACCCGGTGCTGAGCTGCTCGGTTCTCGCTGCGCGCGTAGAGGGCCGCTCCATCACCACCCTCGAGGGCCTCAAGGCCGAGTCCGAGGCGCTCGCCCGCGCTATGGCTGCCGAGGGCGCCGAGCAGTGCGGTTTTTGCGCCCCCGGCCTCATCATGAACGTGCTGGCGCTCGCCCGCGCCGCCAAGGAGGACCCGAGCCTCGTCGCCACGCGCGAGGAACTCTCGCGCCAGCTCGCCGGTAACCTGTGCCGTTGCAGCGGCTACGAGAGCCAACTGCGCGCCATCGTCCGCTTCCTCAACGAGTCTGGCGTACAGGTGGGCTTTGAGATGCCCGAGCTGCCGGTCAACGACACCAGCTGCGACGGCGTCACCTACAAGCAGATCACCCACAAGCAGCCCAAGAAGGACTCGAAGGCCCTGCTCGAGGGCCGTCCCGTCTACACGGGCGATATGGTGCCCGCCGGCGCGCTCATCGTCAAACTCAAGCGCAGCCCCTATGCCCGCGCCAAGATCCGCTCCATCGACACCTCGCGCGCCCTGAAGGTGCCGGGCGTCGTGGGCGTCTACACCTACGAGGACGTGCCCAAACGCCGCTTTACCATTGCCGGCCAGAGCTATCCGCAGCCGAGTCCCTACGACCGCTTGATTCTCGAGAACCTCGTGCGCTATCAAAACGAGGAGGTGGCGATCGTCGCCGCCGAGACCGAGGAGGCCGCCGACAAGGCGCTCAAGCTCATCAAGGTCGACTATGAGGTGCTCGAGCCGTTGCTCGACTTTACCCAGGCACTCGATAACGACATCGTGGTCCACCCCGAGGGCGACGTGACCTTTATGTTCCCGCAGGGCGGCGACGTGTCCCGCAACCTGGTGTGCAGCGGTACCAGCGATTATGGCGATCTGGACGAGGCGTTCGCCCAGAGCGACATCGTCTTTGAGCGCACTTACACCAGCCAGGCCACGCAGACCGCGCCCATGGAAACCTTCCGTGCCTTTGCGACGACCGATGCGTTCGGGCGTATCTCGGTGACCACCTCTACGCAGGTGCCCTTCCACGTGCGCCGCATGGTCGCGCAGTCGCTCGACATTCCGCAGTCGCAGGTGCAGGTTATTAAGCCGCGCATCGGCGGCGGCTTTGGCTCCAAGCAGACGGGCTGCTGCGAGATCTTCGTTGCGTTCGTGACCCAGCAGACTGGCCGTCCGAGCTATTGCTGCTACACCCGTGAGGAGACCATCACTGCGGGCAACTCGCGCCACCAGATGCAGATGACCGTTAAGCTGGGCGCCATGAACGACGGCACCATCACGGCCATCGATCTGCATACGCTGTCCAATGCGGGCGCGTACGGCGAGCACGCCACCACTACGATCGGCCTCTCGGGCCACAAGAGCCTGCCCATCTACAACCATGTGAAGGCGAGCCGCTTTAGCTGGGACGCCGTCTACACCAACACCAACCGTGGCGGCGCGTATCGCGGCTACGGTGCCACCCAGGGCCAGTTTGCCGTGGAGAGCGCCGTCAACGAGCTCGCCGACATGCTGCACATGGACCCCGCCGACCTGCGCCTTAAGAACATCGTGCGCGAGGGCGAGGTCATGCCGCAGTACTACAACGAGAAGCTCAACGCCTGCGCTCTCGACCGCTGCCTGCTGCGCGCGATGGACATGATCGGTTGGCGCGACAAGCCGCTTGCCGTGGACCTGGGCGACCGCGTGCGCGCCTTGGGCTGCGCGCTCACCATGCAGGGATCGGGCATTTCCAACGTGGATATCGCCGGCATCGACATGCGCCTGGAAGAGGATGGTTTCATTTCCATCGGCACCGGCGCCACCGATAACGGCATGGGCGTTGACACGATCCTGGCGCAGATTGCCGCCGAGGAGCTGGGCGTAGAGAGCTCGCTGATCGTGGTGCGCGGCGTGGACACCGATGTGTCGCCGTTCGACGCCGGCTCGTACGCGAGCTCGGGCACGTATGTGACGGGTCTGGCAGCCAAGAACGCCGCGGCCGAGCTGCGGGAGAAGATCTGCGCCAAGGCCGCCCAGATGTGGGACGTTGACGCCGCCGACGTGGTCTTCGACGGCCAGTACGTGCGCCTGTCCGACGAGCGCGCTGCGCGCGAGCGCGGCCGCTATCTCACGCTGCGCGACTTTGCCAACCTGTGTGTCAAGAACATCGAGGGCGGCGACGCGCTGACCTCGCATGCCTCTGCCTGCCTGCCCGTTTCGCCTCCGCCGTTTATGGCCGGCATTGCCGAGGTCGATGTCGACAAGGCCACCGGCAAGGTGACTGTTGTGGACTACGCGGCTGCCGTCGACTGCGGCACCGTGATCAACGAGGCGCTCGCGCGCGTCCAGGCCGAGGGCGGCATTGCCCAGGGTATCGGCCACGCGCTCTACGAGATTGTTGAGCATGATGACCGCGGCCGCCTGCGCACCGGCAACTTTATGAGCTACAAGCTGCCCACGCGCCTGGATATCGGCAGCATTCGCGCGGCCTTTGAGCCGAGCTACGAGCCGACGGGCCCGTTTGGTGCCAAGTCGATCGGCGAGGTCGTCATCAACACGCCGCTCGCCGCCGTGGCCTCGGCCGTCGCACACGCCACCGGCCACCAGGTCCGCTCGCTGCCGATCACGCCGGAGAAAGCGCTGCTGGGGGAGTAGCGGGTCAGCGAACAAGTCGTAATTGGCGGGACGGGGCAACTCGCCCCGCCTTTTGCACTCGTGGTGAGGTCGTGAGCCTGTAAAACGTGTGCGTGCGCTTGCCGTTCGTATCTGCTATCATTCCTAGTCTGTGCGCTCATGCGGGCGTGGCGGAATTGGTAGACGCGCCAGATTTAGGTTCTGGTGGGATTCCCGTGAAGGTTCGAGTCCTTTCGCCCGCACCAACGCACCTGCGTCGGCTTCCGCCGTCGCGACTCTTTGTTGCATAAAGGTACCAGCACCTCAGATAAGCTGGGCAGTATGAGGAGGAACGTGTTGAACATCACCGCTTCTGACGTCAAGGACGCCAAGCTCACCGCTACGGTCACCATCCCGGCCGCCGACGTCGACGCCGCGATCAAGAAGGCCTACAAGGACACCGCCAAGAAGTACCGCTTCCCGGGCTTCCGCGCCGGCAAGGCTCCCCGTCCGGTCATCGATTCCGCCCTGGGCGCCGAGGCTACCCTCGCTCAGGCCACCAACGACCTGATCGCCGCCAACGAGCCCGCCGTCCTCAATGAGCTGGACATCGTCCCCACCAAGAACGGTGACTACAAGGAGCTCGACCTCGCCAAAGATCACGAGGACTACACCTACACCGTCGAGTTCTCCCTGCGTCCTGCCGCTGAGCTCTCCTCCTTCGACGCCGTTGAGATCGAGATGCCTCCCGCGGAGGTCACCGAGTCCGAGATCAACAACCAGGTCGAGATGCTCCTCAACTACCGTGCCACCTTCGAGGACGTCGAGGGTCGTGCCGTCGAGGCCGAGGACTACGTGACCGTCGACCTCAAGGCCGTCGAGAACGCCGACAACTTCGCCGCCGAGGGCCGCATGCTCATCGCCGGCAGCGACAGCAACCCCAAGGAGTTCAACGAGGCCCTGATCGGTGCCAACGTTGACGATGTCAAGACCGTCACCTGGACCGACGAGGTCGAGGAGGGCGAGGAGGCCGAGACCCACACCGTCGAGGTCACCGTCAAGGGCATCAAGGTCCGCAACACCCCCGAGCTCACCGACGAGCTCGTCAAGTCCGACTTCGGCTTCGACAGCATCGAGGCCATGCGCGACGCCATCAAGATCGAGATCGAGCAGGACAAGGCTTCCCGCCTCCCGGCCGAGAAGGAGAACCGTTGCGTCTCCGCTCTCGCCGAGCGCCTGCAGCTCGAGGAGATGGACGCCGACTACGAGCAGTCCGTCTTTGAGGAGCTTGGCCAGAACTTCCTGTCCAACCTCGCTGCCCGCGGCATGACGCTGGACACCTGGCTGCCCGCTTCCGGCCTGACCATGGAGCAGTTCATCGGCGACCTGCACAAGCAGGCCAATGACGTTGCCCGTGAGTCCCTGGCTCTCGACGCCCTCGCCCGCGAGCTCAAGATCGAGGTCACCGAGGACGACATCAACGCAGAGTTCGAGAAGGCCGGCGTCAAGGACGTCGAGGCTTCCAAGGCCGAGTTCATCGCCGATGGCCGCATGCCTGCCGTCCGCGAGTCCATCCGTCGCTCCAAGGCCGTCGATCACCTGGTCGAGAACGCCAAGGTGACCGAGGTCGACGAGACCGCCAAGGACGCCGAGTAATTCTCGCCACCTTGCCTACGAGCGCATGCGTGCGCCCGTGATGGGGTAAAGTTATACACCGGTTATCCGGTTGCTTCGTACGGTGCCAGCCAATGCATAGCATGCGGGCACCGTACGTTTATCTAGAACCAATTTGGTCCGCAAGAGAGAAATGGAGATGCGTATGATCGCTAAGTTCGATTCCGCCCTCGTGCCATACGTTATCGAGCAGACGCCGCGCGGCGAGCGCAGCTACGATATCTATTCGCGCCTGCTCAACGACCGCATCATCTTCTTGGGCGAGGAGATCAACTCCGTCAGCGCCAACCTGGTCGTTGCCCAGCTGCTGCATCTTGAGAGCCAGGATGCCGAGAAGGATATCTCGCTCTACATCAATTCGCCCGGCGGCGAGGTCTACTCCGGCCTGGCGATTCTTGACACTATGAACTTCATTAAGCCGCAGGTCTCCACCATCTGTGTGGGCATGGCTGCGTCCATGGCCGCCGTGCTGCTTTCGGCCGGCGCCAAGGGCAAGCGCTTCTGCCTGCCGCACTCCAAGGTTATGATTCACCAGCCCAGCGGCGGTGCCCAGGGTCAGCAGACCGAGATCGAGATCGTGGCCGAGGAGATCAAGAAGACCCGTCGCGAGCTCAACCAGATTCTGTCCGATGCCTCGGGCCAGCCGATCGAGAAGGTCCAGGCCGATACCGAGCGCGACAACTACCTGACCGCTGCCGAGGCCCTCGACTACGGCCTGATCGACCGTATCGTCACCTCGCGCGACCTTGCCGCGAAGGACGCCTAGGATGGCAGGTAACATGCAGGACAACTTTGACGAGAACGGCAACCCCATCCGCTGCTCCTTCTGCGGAAAAGAGCAGGGCCAGGTCCGTCGTCTCGTAAAGGGTCCGACCAACATCTTTATCTGCGATGAGTGCGTCGCCGCCTGCTCCGAGATCCTTGAGGAGTCGCTGGCTTCGGACTTTATGGACGCCGCCCGCAACGGCAATCTCCCGGGCTTCCTCAATGACCACGGCCAGGCTGCGTCCCAGCCTGCCGTTGACCCCGAGACGGAGGGTTTTGAGCTCGAGGACGACCGTCAGGTCATCACGCACGTGCCGACGCCGCACGAGATCTATGACGAGCTTTCGGCCTATGTTATGGGCCAGGAGGACGCCAAGCGCGCCATGTCGGTGGCCGTGTACAACCACTACCGTCGCGTGATCGAGGGCGGTGCCGCGGTGTCCGCCTTTGACGAGGCATCGGGCATGGGCGGCCAGTTTGACGACGATATGAACGAGGTTGAGCTCGCCAAGTCCAATATTCTGCTGCTCGGCCCCACCGGTACCGGCAAGACGCTGCTGGCCCAGACGCTCGCACGCATCCTCGAGGTGCCGTTTGCCATCGCCGACGCCACCGCGCTCACCGAGGCTGGTTACGTGGGCGAGGACGTTGAGAACATCCTGCTCAAGCTCATCAACGCTGCCGATGGCGACATTGAGCGCGCGCAGGTTGGCATTATCTACGTGGACGAGATCGACAAGATCGCCCGCAAGGCCGAGAACCTCTCCATCACCCGCGATGTTTCGGGCGAGGGCGTTCAGCAGGCGCTGCTTAAGATTCTTGAGGGCACGGTGGCAAGTGTTCCGCCCACCGGCGGCCGCAAACATCCCCAGCAGGAGCTGCTGCAGATCGACACGACGAACATCCTGTTCATCTGCGGCGGTGCCTTTGTGGGTCTGGACAAGATCATTGCCGATCGCGTGGGCAACAAGGGCGTTGGCTTTAACTCCGAGATCGCCGGTCCCACCTCGGTCGACGAGAACGACCTGCTGCGCCAGGTGCTCCCGCAGGACCTCAACGCCTTTGGCATGATTCCCGAGTTCGTGGGCCGTACGCCCGTCGTCACCCAGACGCAGGCGCTCGACGAGGACGACCTGGTGTCGATCCTGACCGAGCCCAAGAACGCCGTGGTGCGCCAGTACCGCAAGATGTTCCAGCTCGAGGACGTCGATCTTGAGTTTGAGGACGCGGCGCTGCACGAGATCGCCCGCATGGCGCTTGCCCGCAAGACCGGCGCCCGCGGTCTGCGCGCCATCTGCGAGGATGTGCTGCAGCAGACGATGTTCGACCTCCCCAGCGAGGAGGGCGTTGCCAAGGTCGTCGTAACCGAAGCGGCGGTTAAGGGTGAAGAGCAGCCCCAGCGCATTTACGGGTAAATAGCTTGAATCCAGGTCCCGCGGCAACCACCGCGGGACCTGCCTTTTAGGGACAGGTTTATTTTGGTCGGTTTTTATATGGGCAAATGTCGTTTCCCCTGATAAAACCTACCAAAATAAACCTGTCCCTTTTCGGCAGGTATGCCTGTGCTATTCTGTGAGATTGTCAAGTTAGTACTTTCAGGCTGAAGTAATCGATACCTAAGGCGTGTCCGCCTGCTTGGTTTTCGTAGATTCCGCACGAGCCGAAGAGCACTAAATGTGCTCTTCGTGCGAGTCAGGACTTGACCGAGCGAAAACCAAGCAGGCGGACACGCCGACGGGCAAGGGAGAGATATATGGAAGAGATGCCCAAGAACTACGATCCGTCGACCAACGAGCCGGCGATCCTGCAGAAGTGGCTCGACGGCGGCTACTACAAGCGCCGCGAGGGCGTGGGCGACTGCACCGTCACCATTCCGCCTCCCAATGTGACCGGCAAGCTCCACATGGGTCACGCCACCGATGACTCCATCCAGGATGCCATCGTCCGTATGGCTCGCATGCGCGGCAAGTCCACGCGCTGGGTGCTGGGCACCGACCACGCCGGTATCGCCACGCAGACCAAGGTCGACAAGAAGCTCAAGAGCGAGGGCATCAGCCGCCTGGAGATTGGTCGCGACAAGTTTGTCGACGCCTGCTGGGACTGGACCCACGAGTACGGCGGCATCATCGTCGAGCAGATCAAGCGCATGGGCTGCTCCGTCGACTTCGACAACGAGCGCTTCACCATGGACGAGGACTACGCGCAGGCCGTACGCAAGGTCTTTTGCGACTGGTACCACGACGGCCTGATCTACCGCGGCAAGCGCATCGTCAACTGGTGCCCCAACTGCACCACCGCCATCTCGGACGACGAGGCCGAGTACAAGGACGAGAAGGGCCACTTGTGGCACCTGCGCTACCCGCTGACCGAGCCGGTCAACGGCCAGGACTACATCGTCGTCGCCACCACGCGCCCCGAGACCATGCTCGGCGACACGGGCGTCGCCGTCTCCCCGAAGGACCCCGAGAAGGCCGCCTTCGTGGGTAAGACCGTTAAGCTCCCCATCGTCGACCGTGAGATTCCCATCTTTGAGGATTGGCATGTCGACGCCAACTTCGGTTCCGGCTTCGTTAAGGTCACCCCGGCCCACGACCCCAACGACTACGCCATGGGTCAGGCCCACGACCTGCCGCAGATCAACATCTTCGACGAGCACGCGGTGGTCGTCGAGGGCTACGGTGAGTTTACCGGCATGAACCGCGACGAGTGCCGCGAGGCCGTCATCAAGTGGTTTGAGGAACACGGCCTGCTCGATCACGTCGAAGAGCTCGACCACTCCGTCATGCATTGCTACCGTTGCGACTCCGCGCTGGAGCCGTGGCTGTCCGAGCAGTGGTTTGTGGCCGTCGACAAGCTCAAGGGGCCGGCGCTCGACGCCGTCAACTCCGGCAAGGTGACCTTCCACCCTGCGCGCTGGACGCAGACCTACACCACCTGGATGGAGAACCTCAAGGATTGGTGCATCAGCCGCCAGCTGTGGTGGGGCCACCGCATCCCCGTGTTCTACTGCGAGGACTGTGGCTGGGAGGACGCGCTGACCGAGGACACCGACGTGTGTCCCAAGTGCGGCGGCCATCACGTGCACCAGGACGAGAACGTGCTAGACACCTGGTTCAGCTCGCAGCTGTGGACCTTTGCCACGCAGGGCTGGCCGCAAAAGCCGGAGCTGCTCGAGGGCCATCACCCCACGACGGCACTCGTCACCGCACGAGACATCATCGCGCTGTGGGTCGCCCGCATGGTCATGAGTTCGCTGTATTTCTTGGACGAGGTGCCGTTTAAGGACGTCGTCATCTACCCGACGATCCTGGCCAAGGACGGCAGCCGCATGTCCAAGTCCAAGGGCAACGGCGTTGACCCCATGGACCTCATCGGTATGTACGGCGCCGACGCCATGCGCTTCAACCTGCTGACGCTGTGCACCAACAACCAGGACGTCAAGTTCGACGCGAACATCGACAAGAAGACCAAGAAGCTCATCGACAGCCCGCGTACCGACCAAGCCAAGAGCTTTGTGACCAAGATCTGGAACGCCAGCCGCTTCCTGCTCATGAACATGGAGGGCTACACGCCCGGCGAGCCCGTCGTGGAGACGCCGGCCGACGCCTGGATGTTCAGCCGCCTGGCCAAGGCCGTGAAGATGGTTACCGAGGGCATCGAGAACTACACCTTTGGCGACATGGCCCGTGGCGTGCAGCAGTTCTTCTGGAACGAGGTCTGCGACTGGTACGTCGAGGTCACCAAGGCCCGCCTGAAGGGCGAGGGCCGTCTGCAGGCTCAGCGCAACCTGATCTTTGTGCTCGACACCTCTATTCGCCTGATGCACCCGCTTATGCCGTTTGTCACCGAGGAGATCTGGGACAACATGCCGGCCAGCGTGCTTGACTTGGATGCCGAGGGCAACGTTGACCGCGCCGAGGCGCTCATGATCGCCAAGTGGCCCGAGCCCGCCGACTACGCCAAGTATGTTGACGAGGACGCCGAGCGTGCGTTTGAGCTGTGCCGCACCGTCGTGTCTGCCGCCCGCGCCACCCGTTCGCGTTATCGCTTGAGCCCCAAGGCCGAGCTCGACGTGGTCGTGCGCGCCGGTGCCGAGGACATCGAGAAGCTCGAGAGCCTGCGCTCCACGATTGAGCCGCTGGCCAACACGGCTTCGCTGGTTATGGGCACCGACGTTGAGAAGCCGGCTGCGAGCATTGCCGTTGTTGACAGCGGTGTCGAGGTCTTTGTGGTGCTCGAGGGCAAGGTTGACCTTTCGGCCGAGAAGGCACGCCTGGAGAAAGAGATTGCCGCGACACAGAAGGAGCTCGCCGGCTGCGAGAAGACGCTCGCCAACGAGGGCTTTGTGGCCAAGGCCGCGCCTGCGGTGGTCCAGAAGAAGAGGGACCGTGCAGCTGAGCTCAAGGAGATCCTGGTGGCGCTGACTGCTCAGGTTGCTGACTTCTCGTAGGTGGTGCTGGGGGGCGCGGTTTGGGGCATTGCTCGCTACTGCGGACACCTATTCCGCCGTTCTAACGAACGGCGGCTGACTCGACGCTGCAAACGCCTCTGATGGCCAATCTGCCGTTCAACTTCGGGCGCATGGGCATAAGCCCTATGCGCCCTTGTTTCACGGCACCTTGGCTCGTCAGAGGCGTTTTCGCTGACTATTCTCAACCTATACTGTTTTATTTTTCTATGAATGGCGGTTCTAAAAATGCCTAAGCGTTCCGGCTTGTATACCGTTCCTTTTGAGTTTGATTTGCTTTCGTTTGATGAGGCTGTTGGGCTGGCTGCTGATACGGGGCGGATTTCCGGGGATGATGGTCCTTTGCTCGAGACGGTTGTCGATATGCTCGATGAACTCGGGCGTCCGGATGAGTATTTCGATTGCATTCAGGTTGCCGGTACTAATGGCAAGACTTCGACCACGCGTTTTTCGGCTGCCATCCTTCGTGGTGAGGGGTTAAAGACCGCGCTGTATACGTCGCCGCAGCTGGTGCGCTATCCCGAGCGCATGGAGGTTGATGGGCGCGTTGTGAGCGACGAGTCGTTTGCCCGTGGTGTTTCTGCTGCTGTTGAGGCGGGACATCGCGTTAATGCCCGTCGTGTGGCGGCGGGGAAGCGCGCCTATTCCATTACGCCGTTTGACCTGCTGACGGCTGCCGCACTTGTCGTGTTTGCCGAGGCCGCGGTGGATGTTGCCGTGCTCGAGGTCGGCATGGGCGGACGCTGGGACGCCACGAGTGCGACCGATCCCGTCGCCGTTGCCATTACGGGCATTGGGCTCGATCACACACGCATTTTGGGCGATACGCTCGAGGCCATTGCGGGGGAGAAGGCTGCGGTTATTAAGCCTGGACGCCTGGTTGTTTTGGGCGAGGGTACGCACGAGGCGAGCGTTCAGCGCGTGATGGATGCACGTTGTCGCGAGTGCGGCATAGTGCCGCTGGTGGTGAACCATGCCACGACCAAGGTGCCGGCACATGTGGGCGACACGGTTGAGTTTAGCTGCACCACGCCGCGTGCGATCTATACGTCTAGCATGGTCAAGCCGGCGTATCAGCCGCAGAATGCCGCGTGCGCGATTATGCTGTGCGAGGGGTATCTGGGTCGCGAGCTCGATCATGACAAGCTCGATGCGTCGCTTATGGGCTGCCCCACGCCGGGTCGCTTTGATGTGCTGGGAACCAATCCGCTCAAGCTGATCGACGCCTGTCATAACCCTCAGAGCTGCGAGAACTTTGTGAGCGCACTGGACGAGATCGATTCGTGCGTAGAGAATCGCCCCACGCTGCTGTGCGCCGCGCTGGCCGATAAGGACGTGGCGGGTATCGTTGACGTTCTGGTTCCGGCGTTCCCCCGCGTGGTCGTAACCCAGACCGATTCCGATCGCGCCTTGCCCGCACAGGAGCTTGCCTCCCTGGTGGACGCCGACAAGCTCGCGGGCGTGTACCCCAGCGTATCCGAGGCCCTCGCGGCTTTCGATGCCGCGGGCGAGCCTTTCGTAGCAGCCGGTACCATCACCCTAGCCGGCGAAGTAGCGGGGCTGCTCCGTTAACCCATCCCCTCATCAGTTGCGGTGAAATACGGACTGTTTTACAAGCCAGAAGCCTCAAACGGTCCGTATATCACCGCAACTCAAAAGCAGTCAATTTGGGACGGGGCTTTTTTGGCTGCCCTGCGCTTCGAGTTGACTTGCTCGCCACGAAATGGGCCTATTTACTACGTTTGACCGGTAACCCTCGACCATACCGAGAATTGCGAAATCAAAACCGACGCTCCTATAAGTTGTCAAGAGGCAGTTTGCGGGAGCGCTCTCTCCAATTCGCACAGGAGCTCGTAATACCTCCTCTCCAGTTTCGTCGACCGCCGTTTCCCCCGTTCCAAGTGCCCG
>UQPF01000007.1 GCA_900542905.1 uncultured Collinsella sp. | reverse complement strand
TCCGGACATGCCGTCCTCCGATCTCCCGGGGCCGGCCGGTCCGGCCCTCAGAGTATCGGATTCCCATATTCATCCGTACATGTACGGATGAATATGGGAAGTGTTCGGATGAAGTTGCCAATCAAGGTTCAGCCGCGTCGCGGCAATCAGTTTGAAATTATCTTGATGAGGGGAAAAGCTGCTGGTAATCTATGGAACGTCATAGAACGTTTGCCTTGCGCAAACGTTGAAGCGAGATGCGATGCAGTCTCGAGTTCTTTGGAGGTATCTATGTCAGATACGAAGGCGAAGAAGACAAACAGACGTTTTAAGTTCAAATTACCGCATGTCTATACGATCATGTTCTTGCTGATCGTTGTCTTTGCGGTTCTGACTTGGATCGTTCCCTCTGGTCAGTACCAGCGCAAGACGATTTCGACAGCGGCGGGCGAGCGTGAAGTCGCCGTTGCTGGTACCTATGAACAGGTCGATAAGAATTACACCGATTCCGAGACCGGCGAGACCATCAATCTGGGCCAGGATATCTTTGCGGTCCTGCAAGCGCCCACTAAGGGCATCCAGGAGGCTGCTGACGTCGTTGCGTTCGTCTTATTGATTGGCGGATCGTTCGCAGTCATCACCAAGACCAACGCTTTGAATGCCGGCATGAGCCGTGTGATTAAAAAGCTCAAGAACAAGGACATCCTCATCATTCCCATCACGATGACGTTGCTGTCCATTTGCGGCACTACGTTTGGTATGTCTGAGGAAGCCCTGCCGTTCTATGCCATCTTCATTCCCATCATGATGGGTATCGGTTATGACTCGATGACGGCATTCATCATCTGCTTCCTTGGCCCTAACCTGGGATATTGTGCTTCGACCATCGACCCGTTCAATGTTTTGATCGCCCAAGGCATTATCGGCATCGAGGGCAATCCTCAGCTGTGGCTGCGCGCCATCTCTTGGGTCATCTTTACCGCCGTTGGCATCGCATGGGCCATGCGCTATGCCATGCGCGTCAAGAAAAACCCCGAGTCGTCCATTACGTACGAGGACGACAAGCTCAAGCGTGTTGAGTTTTCCGTGACCGATGCCTCCATCGAGGAAGAGTTCACTACCCGTCAGAAGCTCGTGCTTATCGATTTTGCCTGCGGTATGGGCATTATCGTCTGGGGTCTTGTTACCCAGGGCTGGTACATGAATGAGATTTCCGCCGTGTTCCTTGGTATGGGCTTGCTTGCCGGTATCCTGGGCGGCCTTGACCAGCAGACGATCGCCGAGGAGTTCGTTAAAGGCATTGCCGACTTTGCGTACGCCGCCATCGTTATCGGTATCGCTCGCGGCATTCTGGTCATCGCCGAGGGCGGCATGATCATCGACACCATCCTCCAGGCGCTCGCTACTGCGCTCGCCGGTGCGCCCGCTGCCGTCTACACCACGTTTATGTATATCGTCCTTGGCCTGCTCTCTTTGCTGGTTCCCTCGAGTTCTGGACTTGCGGCGCTCACCATGCCCGTCATGGGTCCGCTGACCGAGCTTATGGGCCTCAATCCCGAAGCTGCCGTTACCGCGCTCCAGTTTGCTAATCAGACCATCAACACCATCAGTCCCGTGGCGGGCATGACGGTCGCCGGCCTTGCCGTGGCTAAGATTTCGTTTGGCCAATGGTGGAAGACCATTTGGAAGTTCTTCATCTTCATGGTCGTCTTTGGCCTGATCGTAACGGCAATCTCTGGCATGCTTCCGGTGTAGGTGGTTGTGATGTCTGATTGTTTGACGGTCCTGACGTCTAAGAGCGTCTTTACCGGTACGGGGGACCTGCCGTTTGAAGGTTTCGTAGCGGTCCGTGGCAATCGAATTGAGGCGGTTGGCACCAAGTGCGAGGTAGCTTCGTATTTGACCCAGGCGGACGAGGTAGTTGACCTGGGCGACCGCACCGTCATGCCCGGCCTGATCGATGTGCATACCTTCTATACGGGCTGGGCACTGCGGACGTTGGGGTCTGATCTGTCCGGCGTCGCTGATGCCAAAGAGGCCGTGTCGCTCTTGCGTGCATGGAAAGATGATCATCCGGATTGCGCGGCGGCTTTTGGCCACAACCTGCCCGAAACGTTGGCATCGGATGCCGAGAACGCAAATACGGCAGCTGTGTTTGACGAGTTTTTTGGTGATATCCCTGTCGTCTGCTTTACACCGGGCGCGGAGACCTGCGTTCTCAATGCTGCCGCCAGTGCGCGATACGGTTTTACACCGCAGGCGTGCTATGCCGAGAAGATCTGGCGCATGATGAGCGATTTCCTCGCGCTGCCCGAGGTGCGTGCCGGGTATTCGGACTACATGAGCATGCTTAACGAGCGCGGCGTTACCGCCATCAAGGAGATGGCATTCGATGACTACTACGGCTTTGCCGACGAAATGGCTCGCCGTGAGGAATCTGGTGAGCTGACGGTTCGCGTCTCTATGATGTCGCAGCCGGTGGGTGCCGGTGCAAATCTGGCATATGCCCGCGAGGCACGAGAGCGCTTCCGGGGACCGTTCGTTCGTTTTTCTGGCTTCAACCGTATGACCGATCGAGGCGTATGGGCGGGGCTTGCCGAGATGATTGACCCCTATGAGGACACGGCCGATGCGGGCGCTGCCGGCAAGACGGTCGTCGAGGAGCCAGAGTGGGATCTGATTGAGAACGAGCTGCGTGCAATTGATGCTGACGGCTTCCGATATTCCTTGCATTGCCAGGGCGATGGCGCCGTTCGTCGCACCGTGGCGCTCTATGCCTCGCTGCCTCGAGACGAGCATGGACGGATGCTTCGACGCCATGCGATTACCGATCTCGAGAACTCTGACCCGACCGATCTTGTCGAGTTTGGCAAGTTAGGCGGAATTTGCGAGGTCTATCCGCAGATTCTGACGCTGGACCGGCGCGAGGATTGCCTGTCGATGATGCGTCGACAAATTGGCGAGACGCGACTTTTGCACAGCTGGAATCGCCGCGGCATGGAAGATTCCGGATGCACAGTGTGCTGTGGCACGGATTTACCGCTGCTGATTCCGAGCCTGGGCGAGTCAATCTACAGCGCGTGCGGCGGATACTTCGACGACGGACTGCCCGTGAATGAGGCCAACGTGCTGACGCTTGTCGAGCTCTTGCGCGCTTGGACTGCCGGGGGCGCGTACGACCTGATGCGCGAAGATGAGCTGGGTACGCTCGAGGTCGGCAAGCTTGCCGATATCTGCGTGCTCGATCGGGATGTGTTTGACCTCGATTATCGCGACGCACGCGATCTTGCGGTTGATATGACGATGTCGGACGGACAAATCGTGTTCGATCGAAATAAGGAGGCATAAGATGTCTGAATCCAAGCCGACGCTGCGCCGCGAGCAGATTGCGGGCATGAATATCCACTACATCATGTGGTCGCTCGATTACTTCCTTGATGTGCAGCAGCGTTTGGGCTTTGAGTCCATTGAGCTGTGGTGCGCAGAGCCACATGTGACGCTCGACCACACGGGCTACTTTGAGGCTGAGGTCCTGGCGAAAAAGGCTGCAGACCGTGGGCTTAGGTATCGTACTCTGTGCCCCGAGAATGTTGTCTATCCTTGGCAGTACTGCGCACGCAAACCGCTGCATGAACAGCGCAGCCTGGCGTACTTTAAACACGGCATTGAGCTTGCCGAGGTACTTGGGTGCGACCGTATGTCCGTCAACTCGGGCTGGGGCGACTGGGACGAGGACCGCGAGGAAGCCTGGAAGCGCAGCCGCGAGCACTTGTCCATTCTGGCGGAGTATGCCGGCGAGCACGGTCTGGTGCTTACGATGGAAAGCCTGCGTCCCGAGGAGAGCAACCTTGTGACGACGGTTTCCGATGCGAAGCGCATGATTGACGAGGTCGCGAGCCCGTACTTACAGCCCATGGTTGATACAACCGCGATGGGCGTTGCAGGCGAGACGCTTGAGGACTGGTTTGCCGCTTTTGGTGATGGGGCAATTCACGAGATGCACTTTATCGACGGCGACCCGTATGGCCATCTGGTGTGGGGCGATGGCAAGCACGATATGGACGCCTTCGTCGCCACACTCAACGCCCATGGTTTCGACGGCATGCTGGGCCAGGAAATCACGGACGGCCGTTACTACGATGACCCGGCGGCGGCAGATGCCAAGAACATGGCCGCATTCGAGAAATATCTGATTGACTAAAACAACCATCGGCCACGCAACCAACGTCATTGATTGCTGACCAAACAAGAAAGGAACTGGATATGAACGCACACGATCTGATCAAAGAGGCAATTGCCGAGAAGGGCAAGTTCGACAGCGTCTACTGGATTGCTTGCGGTGGCTCCATGATCGATTTGATCCCGGCTCATGAGCTTCTGCAGCGCGAGGCAACCACCTTCACTTCGTATATCTATACGGCTCGCGAGTTCGATATCATGCGTCCGCGCCGCTTGGGTGAGAAATCCCTGGTCATTGCTTGCAGCCACAGTGGCAACACCCCCGAGGTCGTCGAGGGCTGTGAGATTGCCCTTGCTGCCGGCGCTACGGTGATCGCCCAGACCGACAACGCTGGATCCAAGATTGACTCCGGCAAGTGGACCACGTGGGTCTATCCGTGGGGCGAGGGCGTGCCGCAGGCCGAGGTCCCCGCTGGCATTTCGCTGTCGCTTGCGGCCGAGCTGCTCGATCAGCAGGAGGGCTACGCCGATCTTGCCGATATGTATGCCGGTATCGCCGAGATGGATAAGATTCTTCCCCCGGCACGTGAGAAGGTAAATGCCGAGCTGGGCGATCGTTTTGCCAAGCTTTGCCAGGAGCACGAGTTCTTCTACATTCTGGGCAGCGGTCCCAACTTTAGCCAGACCTATGGTTTCGCTATCTGCTCTCTTATGGAGATGCAGTGGCAGCACTGCAGCTACATCCACTCTGCCGAGTACTTCCATGGCCCCTTCGAGGCTACTCAGGATGGCGTTTTTTACTTCCTGCAGATGGGCTCCAGCGAGTGCCGTGCTATGGACGAGCGCGCCCTGGCGTTCCTTAAGACGCATACCGATACGCTGATGGTGCTCGATGCCAAGGAGTACGGTATGGAAGCCGTGCCGGCGAGCGTCCGTGCCTATCTGGACCCGGTGCTGTTCTACGCCATGAACTGCGAGCTGCGTGCTGCACGCGGCAAGGTGTTTGATCACGATCCCGATTTCCGCCGCTATATGGGTGTTGTCGAGTACTAGAAGGGACAAAGGCCATGGCATTTAACGTTAACGCGCTCGGATTTGGCGACAACGTCGTCGATCGCTACGAGCATATCCACACCATGTATCCTGGCGGTAACGCGGTGAACTTCGCCGTTTATGCCAAGAAATGCGGTGCCGCACGCTCCGCATACATGGGCATTTTTGGCAATGACGCCGCTGCCGAGCATGTCATTGCAAGCCTCGAGGATGAGGGTATCGAGCTTGACAAGTGCGAGCAGATGATTGGCGAGAACGGAGCGGCTCGTGTGACCGTCGTCGACGGTGACCGTGTCTTCCTTGGCTCCAACGAGGGCGGTATCCGTGGCGATGCGCGCTATGTCCTCGATCGTTTTGACCTTGCGTACATGAAGCAGTTCGATGTGGTTCATTCGGGCAACTATTGCTTTACCGAGCGCGAGCTGCCCAAGCTGAAGGCTGCAGGCGTCACGGTCTCTTTTGACTTTTCGGATGACTCCACCGACGAGTACTACGAGCAGATTGCGCCCTACGTCGATTTCGCTTTCTTTAGTGCGGTGGATGCCGCGAGTGAGGACGAGATTCGCGAGCGTCTGGCATGGGTGAAGGGCCTGGGTCCGCGTTTTGTGTCGGCTACGGCGGGCGCCGAGGGCTGCATTGCTTACGACGGCGAGCGTTATTACCGCCAGCTGGCTAAACCGGTAACGGACATGAAGGACACCATGGGGGCGGGCGACTCGTTCCTCACCTCGTTTTTGATGTGCTATCTCGATTCCGCCAAGCGTGGTGAGGATGGCGCTGAGGCCATCGAGCGCGCGCTTGACTTTGCTGCCGGGTTTGCTTCGACCGTGTGCGGCATGGAAGGTTCTTGGGGCCACGGAGCGCCAATCGTCGAATAGCTTAAGAAAGCGTACGGCGGTCTGGCTATGAGGCCTTGGACAGCCGATGCAAAACAATAAGCGAAACGCGAAAAGGGGGCTCGCCATGCGGTGGGTCCCCTTTTGAACATTGGAGAAGAGTATGGGTATTAAAGCGTGTGCGGCTGGTTTTTGCTGCGCGGACGTCTATCAAAACATCGGCGTGTTCTATCCGACTGGCAATGGCATTGACTGGGGTATCCATCTTGCACGAATGGGCGTTTCGGTATCCGCCGTGTCAGTTGTCGGCAAGGACGAGTACGGAGACAAGATGAGGGAGGCGCTGGCCGCTGAGGGGCTCGATATCTCACATCTGCGGGTGGAAGATGGCGACACCTCGGTGATGCTCATGGCATTGAAAGACGGCGTCGATCGCGTGCATCTCGAGGCAATCGATGGCGTAATGGAGACATATCGACCGAATGAAGATGACCGGGCGTTTATCCTAGAGCATGACATCATTCATACCGACCTGTTTGGCAATTGTTTGGACCTCCTGCCCGAATGGCATGATGCGGGCAAGACGGTGGTTATGGACTTCTCGGTGTTCAGCCAGGATTCCGAATATGCCTGTGAGAATCATTTTCCCTACGTTGACTACGCATTTATGTCGTTTGAAGAGGACACTCCGGAGCTACGAGACTGGGTACGCCACGTGCAGGAATTGGGGCCGCGCGTTGCGGTTGCCACGCTTGGCGAGAAGGGAAGCATTGCCTATGACGGTGAGCGCTTCTATGAGTGCGGGATCGTACCGGCGGAGAAGGTCGTTAACACCGTGGGTGCCGGCGACTCGTATATTGCCGGGTTTACCAAGGGCGTGATCGATGGCCTTGATATTCCGGCGTGTATGAAAGCGGGCGCTGGGCTATCGTCCCGAGTGATTGGTTCGTTTAAGCCGTACTAGGGTCAAATGCCTGGAAAGGAGTACGAAATGGTTATCGACATGTTGGTTCACCCCATGCTCTACGGCGAGATCTGTACGCCGGGAGATGAGCCTGATGGATTCGGTTTTTGGTCACGAGAATTTGGTATGGGGCATATGGGCCCCATGGATTGGGATGAGCTTCAAGTCGAGATGGACGTCTGCGACGTGCAGAAGAGCGTGCTCATGCCGCTCGATGTAACCACGGCATGCGGAGGGCACTTTGGCACCAATGACCAGATTGCCATGCTGGTTGCCGCGCATCCCGATCGTCTGTGGGGATTTGCAAGCGTAGACCCGCAGGTGAGCGGTGCTGCAGACGAATTGGAGCGCGCCTTTACCGAGTTGGGGGCAAAGGGGCTTTGCCTGCATCCGGCAAAGCAGGGTTTTGCCCCCGATGATGCTGTGGCCGAGCCGCTTTACGAGCTGTGCGAGCGCTATAACAAGCCTGTGGTTTTCCATGCCGGTATGTCTTGGGAGCCTGGCGCAGAGCTCTCGCGCAGTAACCCGCTTGCATTTGAGCACACAATCGCAACGCATCCAAATGTGCGTTTTAGTTTGACCCACTTTGGCTGGCCCTGGGTGCGCGAGACCGTGGCGATGCTGCTCAAGTATCCCAACTGCTACGCGGACACCTCTATCACTTACATCGATTCGCCCGAGGAGATGATGCAGCGTCTTTTCACGGTCGATATGGGGCCGCTGTGGTATGAGCGCGCGCTATCGCACCAAGTGATGTTCGCCAGTAATACGCCGCGCTTCCGTGCATTCAAACTCAAGCGGACGCTCGATACCGTGCCCATGCGCGACGATGCGCGAGAAAGGCTCTACTGGGGTAATGCCCTGCGTTTTCTTGAAGGGGATGAATAAACATGGTGACGCTCGAGACATTGAGCTATCTATCGACTGCCCCGGACCAGTTCATCGATATTACCGAAGACGTGCGCGCTGCCATCGAACGCAGCTCGGTGACCAATGGCTTGGCAGCGATTATTTTGTCGCATACGACCTGTGGAATCGTGGTAAACGAGGGGCTGCCCTGCGTGGAGACGGATCTTATGGAGACGCTTGATCGCATCGCTCCACTCGATGCCCCCTATGCGCATGCACACTTCCTGCCGAGCTATGGAGCCACCGGCAACAACTCCTGTGGGCATATCAAGAGCATGATTTGTGGAAACAGTTGCTTCTTTCCCGTCCAAGATGGCCACATCGTGTGCGGAAGTGCCCAGAACATCTATCTTGCGGAGTTTGACGGTCCGCAGAAGCGAAAAGTGTACGTCGAGGTGCTGGGCGAGTAACGTCCCTGCAATAACCCTATGAAGGAGCACGTTATGTCGTTTCTAACTTCGATGTTCAAGACCGAAAAGCCGGTTATCGGAATGCTGCACCTGCGTCCTCTGCCGGGCGATCCGCTGTATTACCCGGGTGGAAGCGTGTCGCAGGTCGTGGAAGCCGCCAAGCGCGATCTCGAGGCGTTGCAGCAGGGCGGTGTCGATGGCATTTTGATTACCAATGAGCTCTCGATGCCCTATGAGCAGCACGTTTCTCCCTCAACCCTTGCATCGATGGGCTTTGTAATCGGGGCTCTGTCCCATGATCTGTCGACTCCTTGGGGAGCTGAGGCTATTTACGACGGTGATGCCACAATCGAGCTGTGCGCTGCCGTCGACGCGCAGTTCACGCGCTGCAATTTTTGCGGTGCCTGGGCCGGTGATCTTGGGCTGATTAACCGAGATTTCGCTCACACCATGCGTCGCAAGGCGGCGCTGCGCCTGGACGATCTCAAGCTTTTTCACTTCATCACGAGCGAGGGGGAGGTTTATCTCAACGACCGCACGACTGCGGACATTGCCGATTCACTTCTCTTTAATTGCCTGCCGGATGCGATGGTCATCGGCGGTTCGGCTGCCGGTCGTGGCGCTTCGGGCGAGCTTGCCGATGAGGTCCGCGAGCGTGTTGGCGAAGTGCCTGTGGTATGTGGCACCGGTTGTCGCGAAAATACCGTGGCTGACGTATTTGCTCACTACGATGGCGCGTTTGTCGGCACCTGCTTAAAGCGCGACGGAAAGCTGGATGCCCCGGTTGATGTTGAGCGGGTAGTTCGTTTTATGGCTGCCGCTCGTACGGCGCGAGGGGAGTAGGCACCTATGGCGTTCTATCTGGGTATTGATATTGGGACAAGCGCCTCTAAAGGCGTTTTAATCGATAATCGATGCAACATCGTTTGCCAGGCCTCTTGTGGACACGAGACGGACAACCCGCGTGATGGATGGTACCAGCATGATGCGGAGGCAGTTTGGTGGGGAGATTTTTGCCGCTTGTCGCGCGAGCTGGTGGTGCGATCGGGGGTTAATGCGGCGCAGATTGGATGCGTGGGCCTTTCCGCATTGGGTTGCGACTGCGTACCGGTCGATACCGAGTGCAACGCGCTGGCGCCCGCGATCTTATATGGAGTCGATGCACGTTCGAAGCCGCAGATTGACGAGCTTCTTTCCGAATATGGGCCAGATCGCGCACGCGAGCTTTTCGGGCACGATCCCTGTTCGTCAGATATTGCTCCAAAGATCTTGTGGTTTAAGGAGAATATGCCCGAGGTGCACGAACGTGCCGCGAAGTTCCTGACGGCGTCATCGTTTCTGTGCGCGAAGTTGACGGGGCGTTTTACGGTGGACCGTTATTTGGCGGAGGATTTTCTTCCCCTATACGATCGCTACACTTGGAAGGTTGATGCTCGGGAATGTGATCGTTTCTGCCGGCCTGACCAGATGGCGGAGGTAATGTCGGCTACCGATATTGCCGGGGTGATTACGCAGCGTGCGGCTGAGGCGACGGGGCTCGTGGCAGGGACACCTGTCTTGGTGGGAACGGGCGACTCTGGTGCCGAGGCCATTTCGACGGGTGTATTCCGTCCCGGCGATATGATGGTTCAGTTGGGGAGCACGGCGTATTTCATCTACTTAGCTGATCATATGGTCGATGATGCTCGCCTGTGGCCAGGGACGTTTATCATTCCCGGAACTTACGGGATCTGCGCGGGGACCAATACAGCGGGTGCACTCACATCGTGGCTGCGCCAAGAGCTGTATCGCGACGCCGTAGAGGCCGAGGGCCACGGTGGCCCCGATGCATATTCGGTTATGGCGCATGATGCCGCCGATGTGGCGCCGGGTGCCGATGGGCTCCTGTGTCTGCCGTACTTTGCGGGGGAGCGTACTCCGCTCAACGATTCCGAGGCGCGTGGCGTCTTCTTTGGCCTGACCGGAAGGCATACGCGAGCCCATATGGTTCGCGCCGCCTTGGAAGGCGTCGCGTATACCGTTGCATCCCATGTCGACATTATCGAGCGAGAGCATGGACTGCCAATTGGGCGCATTATGCTTGTCGGAGGTGGAACCAAGAATCCAATTTGGATGCAAGCTATCGCCGACGTATGCGGGCGCGAGGTCTCGGTTGCCAAGGTTACGGTGGGCGCATGCTTCGATGATGCCATTATGGCAGCTCTCGCAGGTGGCGCCTATGCATCATGGGATGAACTCGCCCGAGTCCTTGGCGTTGCGCAAACAATCGTGCCCGATATGACTGCCCACGAGCTATATGCGTCGCGCCGTCATATCTTTGACGAATTGTATACACGCAACCGTGATCTCATGCACGAATTGGTGTAATGCCGCCGAACTGTACCGCCTTCCAATAGGGACTGCGTTGTGCGATTCGCATGTCCCTTGGCATTTTTGCCCACAGGGGTTAGCGAAGGTCAAAAACAGAGCGCGCATTTGCTAAAACTGCCGATTCGATGCGCTTTATGTCACATTTTTTGAGCGAGGCGATGCGTTCTGAGGTCCTTGTGAGCGATCTGATGAGCGATTGCGCGCTTGTTTCTGTGTTTGGCTCGGCCGGCGCATCGGTCTCGAGCAGTAGACGGTCGAGTGGAATCTGTCGTGCGTATTCGCGTCCTCGTTTAGATGCGAGCATCCGCTCGTTCACGGAAAAATAGCAGCCTGCGTTTCGCGCGCGGACGAACTCGTTCGAGGTACCGCTAAACCAGTGGAAGATGATGGCGGGGGAGTCGGGGCTTGGGGCGAGCAATTCATGTGACCCGAGGACGTCCAGCACGGTTCCTGTCGAACGAACGACGTGAATTGATATCACGCGCCCGGCAAGAGGGTGCTGCACGAGTGTATCGCAGAGCCGGTCAAATGCCTGTACTTGTAGCGGCTCGCTTCCGGCAAAACGAGCGGAAAAGTCGAGCCCGACCTCGCCGATCAAGCGTTCTTGTGCAGCGACTTCGCAAAGCAGATTGATTTCAGCGTTGCCACATCGTCCGTCGGCGAGCCACCAGGGATGGAGGCCGATGCCGGCAAAGATATTTGAACGGCCGCAGGCGCGCTTCTTGGCGCGTGCAAAGTCGTGCGGATCGACGCCGCAGTCAAATAGAATCAGGCCCAGCGCCGTTGCCTCATCGGCAACGGCGTCCGGGTGAGCCATTAAATCAAGATGGCAGTGTGCATCAAATAACCGGGGCTCCATCTCGGCGCGCTCCGCTAGTCTAGGCGCTGGCCATCGGAGCGCACGTGCTCGGTGCCGCGCCCACTGATCTGGCGTATAACCTCGCCGGCAATCATCTGACCCATGATGGGCGGCATAAAACTGGCAGTTCCCAGCTCGGTGCGCTCGTGGATGTTGGAAGGGTCGCGGGGCTGTGTCTTAACCGATTCCTCGCAGCTAAACAGTACATGTAGGCTCTTGATTCCGCGCTTCTTACATTCTTTGCGCATAATGCGGCTCATGGGGTCACGTACCGTATCGAAGATGTTGGCAAAGCGCAGGCACTCGGGATGGAGCTTGTTGGCCCCGCCCATGGAACTAACCAAACGAATGCCGTGGTCCTGAGCATATTTGGCAATGGTGAGCTTGGCCGAGATGGTGTCGATGGCGTCGACGACGTAGTCGAGCTTGCCGCCCGTCTGCTCCAAAACGCTCGCGAAGAAATCATCGATGTTGTCGCTCAGCAGGTATTCGGTACGTTTGATAACGGTGGCGGCAGGATTGATGTCGTAGATCATGGCTTCCATCACGTCCACCTTGCGCTTGTCGATGGTGCTGTGAAAGGCGATGGCCTGTCGATTGATGTTGCTGGGCGCGACGATATCCTTGTCCAGAATCACAAAATGACCGATGCCGCCGCGGACAAGTGCCTCGCAGCAGTTAGAGCCCACGCCTCCGCAGCCGAGCACCAGCACCGTGGCGTTGGCGAGTCTATCGAGTGCCTCACGGCCCATGATGATCTCGAGTTTGGTGTCGCGTGTCTCGACGAGAGCAGCGGTTTCGGTCATAGACATCCTCCGATGGGGAAGCGAATCGTGTTTTAGCTATCGCCATTATAGGTAATCGCCCATAGGTTGCGATGGCGCTTACTCTGATGTGGTTTGAAGCATTTCGATTAGATAGTTAGACAAACATCTAAATATCGAGTATAGTGTGCGCGTCATGAGAGATGATGAGAGGAGGTCTTATGCCGGGAGAGGGTTTTAAGGCGCTTGCCGATCCAACGCGACGGCGCATTTTGGAGTTGCTGCGCGAGGGCAATTGCACGGCGGGGGAGCTTGCCGAGCATTTCGATATCAGTAAGCCGTCGCTGAGCCATCACTTGGCGACGCTCAAAAACGCCGGGTTGGTGACCGACGAGCGCCATGGCCAAAACATCGTATACAGCTTAAACACCACCGTCATGCAGGATTTGATTGGCTGGTTTATGGGTTTTACAAACACGGAAGGTGATAAGGATGAATAACGAAAACAAGGGCATTCACCCCACGGGGGTATCGTCGCGCGTGTGGATTGCGCTGGTCGCTCTGTGCGTCGCCAATGTCGTAGCGCACCTCATGGTGATGCCGAGCTTGCCTGCGCAGATTCCCACGCACTGGGGCGCGAACGGCGCCGTCGACGGTTGGGGTCCTAGCTGGATGGCCTCCGCGCTCGGCGTGCTGCCTCTGGCGCTTCTCGCAATGTTCTGCGTGGTGCCGCGCATCGACCCCAAAGGTGAGGCATATCGAACCTCGGGCAAGTTCTACCAGGGCTTCGTAATCGCCTTCACCTTGTTCATGTGCGCCATAAGCTGGCTGGGAGAGCTTACGGTCTGGGGCGTGGTGCCGGCGGTCGGTTCGGTTAACGTGCTGATTTCCGGTGTTGTCGGTTTGCTGTTCATCGGCGTAGGCAACTACTTGCCGCGTGTGAAGCAGAACTATACGCTCGGTATCAAGACGCCCTGGGCGCTTGCCGATCCCGAGAACTGGCGCCGTACGCAGCGCTTTGGCGGTGCCTGCTTTATGGTGCTGGGTGTTGGCCTGATTGTGATGGGCGTGGCGGGCAGCGTGCTTTCGAGTGAAGTCGTCGCCGCGGTGATTGCGGCTCTGGCGTTTGGTTCGGCCGGAGCTGCCTACGCCTATTCGTATCTGCTGTGGCGTAAATCGCAGCGAGCCGTTCGCTAAGGTTGCGGAAAACTAGCGTACGCAGTTCATAGTATGTTCCGGGGGACTTTTCCCAGGTAGTATTAGGGGGTGTGGGCAACCATGCCCCTTTTTCGTTAAGTTTCAGAGCTGGTTTTCTCATTTCGTTTCCACTAAAGCGAATCAAGAATAGGGAAACAGCAGGTAGAAAGGATAGGACAGACATATGGCGGAGTTTATCTACCAGATGTATCAGGCTCGCAAGGCCCATGGCGACAAGGTAATCCTTGACGACGTGACCCTGAGCTTCTACCCCGGTGCCAAGATCGGCGTCGTGGGTCCCAACGGCATGGGCAAGTCGACCCTGCTCAAGATCATGGCCGGCATTGAGGAGGTCTCCAACGGCGATGCCAGGCTCACCCCCGGCTACACCGTGGGTATCCTGCAGCAGGAGCCGCCGCTCGACGACGACAAGACTGTCATCGAGAACGTGCGCATGGCGTTTGGCGATATGATCGCCAAGGTCGATCGCTTCAATAAGATCGGCGAGGAGATGTGCGACCCGGATTGCGACATGGACGCCCTTATGGCCGAGATGGGCAAGCTCCAGGACGAGATCGATGCCGCCGACGGCTGGGATATCGATTCCAAGCTCGGCCAGGCCATGGACGCCCTGCAGCTGCCCGATTCCGACATGCCGGTCAACGTGCTTTCCGGCGGCGAGCGCCGTCGCGTGGCCCTGTGCAAGCTGCTGCTCGAGGCTCCCGACCTGCTGCTGCTTGACGAGCCCACAAACCACCTAGACGCTGAGTCGATCCTGTGGCTCGAGCACTTCCTTCACAACTACCAGGGCGCGGTGCTTGCCGTCACGCACGATCGCTACTTCCTGGATAACGTTGCCGAGTGGATCTGCGAGGTCGACCGCGGTCACCTTTATCCCTACAAGGGCAACTACTCCACGTATCTGGAGACCAAGGCCGCCCGTATCGAGGCGCAGGGCAACCGCGACGCCAAGCTCGCCAAGCGCATGGAGGCCGAGCTCGAGTGGGTACGCAGCTCGCCCAAGGCTCGCCAGGCCAAGAACAAGGCTCGTCTGGCTCGCTACGAGGAGATGGAGGCCGAGGCCCGCGCAAGCCAGAAGCTCGACTGGACCGATATCCGCATTCCCGTTGGACCGCGTTTGGGTAACAAGGTGCTCGAGGCCCATCACCTGCACAAGGAATTCGACGGTCGCGTGCTCATCGACGACCTTTCGTTCACCCTGCCGCGCAACGGCATCGTGGGCGTCATCGGCCCCAACGGTGTCGGTAAGACCACGCTGTTCAAGACCATCGTGGGCCTGGAGCCGCTGACTTCGGGCGAGCTCGAGGTGGGCGAGACCGTCAAGATCTCCTATGTCGATCAGAACCGTTCTGGCATCGACCCCGATAAGAACCTGTGGGAGGTCGTCTCGGACGGCCTGGACCACATGATGGTCGGCGAGACCGAGGTTCCGAGCCGTGCTTATGTGGCGAGCTTTGGCTTTAAGGGCCAGGACCAGCAGAAGCGCGCTGGCGTACTCTCCGGTGGCGAGCGCAACCGTCTGAACCTGGCGCTCACGCTCAAGCAGGGCGGCAACCTGCTGCTCCTCGACGAGCCCACGAACGATCTCGACGTCGAGACGCTGTCCTCACTCGAGGCGGCGCTGCTCGAGTTCCCGGGCTGCTCGGTGGTTATTAGCCACGACCGTATGTTCCTGGACCGCGTCGCCACGCACATTCTGGCGTGGGAGGGCACCGACGAGAATCCGGGCAACTGGTATTGGTTCGAGGGCAACTTCGAGGCCTATCAGGCCAACCGCATCGAGCGCCTGGGCGAGGACGCAGCCCAGCCGCATCGTATTCATCGCAAGCTGACGCGCGACTAGTAGCAAGTAGAAAGGCCGCCAGCAAGGGCGGCCTTTCTTGTAGCAATTGCACTGCAGCTATGCCCTGGCTGCTGGTTTGATTCATAATCAAAGTCATCTCTTTGGGATTAAAGCCCGTTTTTGCTATGAGTGATTTTCTAATTCCGTTTAAAACGTAAAGATGTATTGGGTTACAAGGACATAAGCAAATCGAATTGAAATATAACCAGTGCTGTAACGTTACAAAAAAGGTTATAGAATAGGAGTATCTTATAAGTCGCTCCTCTAGAAAGAAGAACATATGCTTTCGCGTCGTCGTTTTCTGCAACTTGTCGCGTCTTCAATTGTCGCCTTAGCCGCACGTCCGAAAGAGGTTTTTGCTTCGACGGGCAATATTGATGGTGAGCAGATACAATTTACTTCAGAAATTGCGCAAGAGCTTGCCGATAAATATATAAAGGGACTCCTCGGCTCTTCGTATACGCCTTCTGACCCTATTCCTTTTGTAGACGTTGATGGGTCCCCGCTTGGCTACATTGTTCCGGTTGTGACATTCAATAGAGCCGCGGGCTATTTGGTTTTAGATGCTTCAGATGATGAAATACTTACGGGATATCGTTTTGGAGACGGCTTAGTTAGCCCTATGGATCGGGGAGGAGATCTTGGTGTTGAGTCTTATTCTTTCAATAACCCAGTCGTAATGATCAATCCATTCGAATTCGGTGTGCAATCTTTGGACGGTTCAATAACAACAAATTGCGGAAGAACAATCCCGGCTGTTTCCATAGAAGGACGGCCTGTCGTTTTATCGAATAAACCTTCAAGCTGGAACGATGTCGTTATTTACGCAACTCAAATGCAGGATTACACAGTATCTGGATTTCGTTCCATTTCTCAGTTTATGTCATATGATGAAAGCGAGATTAAGAGGCTTACTGCCCACTATGCTTGTATGGTGACAGCTTTTTCGAACGTTGCGGAACTGTATGGCATTGCCAATTTATATAGCGACCCTTCGCAATATATGCAGATATGGAATTACACCAATACCCATGCTCTTTCCGATGAAGAACAGACTGTTCCCGGCGTTGTTTTGGGCGGAACGCCGATATCAACCTGTGCAACGGGGTTTACAAATTACTGCGCAAGCAGAGGAAGTACTCTTATCGCCCGCACTGTCTCCTCTCCGGCTATCGCGAGCATTCAAAATGAGATTAACTCTAATAGACCGAATGTTTTACATGCGAGTTTGTACAACGGATCAGCCCATTCTGTAACAGCGGAGGCTTACGCCACACTTACTGGTAAGAAAACTGGAGAGACAAGGCAGATGATTGGCATAGCGGACGGCTGGAATTCATCTTTATCCTTCCTGAAGTATGATCAGAGCTATTATGCGTGGACTTATGGAACGACTTTTTCGAAGTAGGGCGATTCGTCTAGCTCTGTCTTTGGTGCTGATGGCTTCATTGGTGGGCTGTTCAACAAAGGAAGAGATCTCGCGCGGAGGTTCCGGAGAAGTGACTGCGACAGACTCAGGTTCATTAGAAATAGCTGGCGGGCATGCCGATGTGATGTTACAAGGAAAAGGCGTGCTTAGGTCGATTGATGCTGAAGACGCTGTCTGCTCAATAGAGGATTTGAAGACAGGTGAAACTGCATCGTACCGAGTTTCAGATAATGCTGCGAATATGATTGAGTCGATACCGACTGGAGCGCAGGTTTCTATTAGATACTTTGCTCCGCAACTTGAGGATGAGCTTGCTTCTCTGGTGTCTATATGCGCCGATGACAACTAAAAGGCCTGAATTCAAACGGCCTCGGATGGTCAATTGGCTATCCGAGGCCGTTTTTTACTCGACCGGGGCTTCGACCTTGTCGATGGCCCAGGTGGCTCCGAGACCGCCGGTGGTGTTGCGGCGGATGCGCACGGTGACTTCGTGGCGCTCGCCGGCCTGCGTGTAGCGCAGGGGGAAGCTTGCGCGGTTTCGCGCGGCCTCGATGGTACCGCGCTCGCGGGCGATCCAGTAGTACTCGCCGACGATGCCGAGCGTGTCGGCGCCGTAGGGGAGATAGGTCGACAACTGGTGCAGAAGCGGGCCGGGGCAGAAGACCTCGGTTGCGAAATCGACGGGGAAGTCCTTGGGGATGGCGGGCGCTGCAGGTGCGGGGGCTGGGGCCGCTGCGGGTACCGAAGCCGGTGCGGATGCGGGTATTTGGTCGCAAGCGGCGGCGGGCATGGATTCGATGACGGGTGCGGGCTCCGGCGTTACTTTCGGCTTGATCTCGGAATCTGCGGGCTTCACGGTGACGGGTGCGTCTGCAACTGCGGTTTCAACCTCAACCTGCGTCGCGTTCTCATTCTCGACGCTCGACTTTGCCTCGATGGGCGTGGATGCCATGGTGGTGATGCCAGCTTTGGCGTTCTCGGGGTCATAGACGACCGTAAGCGAGATGGCAGGCTGCGGCGTCTCGGGTTCCGGCGTCGACTCGGTAGCGTCTTGATCGGCGGACTCGTCGGGTTGATTGTCCTCGGCCTCGTCGCCAAAGACATCGCTGTTTTGGAACGCAGGCGTCTCGGATTGGTCAGCGGCTTCTTCGGTTGTCGACTTGGGAGCCTCGTTGAGCTCCGCAGCGGCTTCCTGTTCTGACATGACTTCGGGATCGGTCATGGCGGCGATTTCGGTTTCGGCTTCTGCTGCCACCTCAATAGCGACTTCGATCTCTGTCTCGGGCTCGGGCTCCGGCACAGCTTCAACCGCGGCTTCTGGTTCGGGACGCTTAACGTGCTTGGGGCGTACAGCCTTGAGGTCCTTCTCGCCGCGCTTTTTCTTTTTATAGGACTGCTTGGCTCCCTTGGCAGCCTTGGGCTTGTCCTCGCCCTTGGCAAGTGCGGCATCCCATGCCTCGTTGGCGATGACCGTGGCATACAGGCGACCGCCCTTAAAGACAGTCAGCTTAATGCAGTCGTCGAGTTCCTCGAGCAACTCGCGCGTGGACTCGAAGCCCAGGTCATAAGCAGTCATGTCGCCAACGGCGAGAGCCTCTTCGACCTGCGTCATAAACGTTTGCTTGCCACACCCAATCGCATCGCGCAGCAGGCGATACAGATAGATGTGGTTGCCCAGCGAAAGCATGGGCCTAACTATTGTCTTGCTCATGGCAAATCTCCTCTTTACACATGTAAAGCATCTTACCATCGCATGGCGCTCGCCATGACGGCGCCCAAGGCAAACGGGCGCGAACCGCTGTCGATTCGCGCCCGTTGTACAGGTTGCCTATCTGGGGATGCAGTGCCTAGTTGCCCGATGTCGTGCCTTGGCTTGAACTGTCAGATGCCGTGCCGGACGCGGTTCCGCTCGAGCTGTTGGTGTTGCTGTTGTCGGTAGATCCCGTACTCGGTGTATTGCCATTCGCCTGGTCGCCCGTGTTCGGTTGAGAGCCGTCAGTCGTTTGGCTTGAGTCAGTCGTGCCGGATTGCGTGCCGCTGTTGTTCGCAGAGGAATCGACGCCCTGCGATTGGTTTTGGGTGTTCGAGGACGAATTGGCAGAGGTAGAACTGTCTTGCGTATCGTCCGTCTGTGCCTGCTGATCCTGCGACTGGGTGTTGCCATTTGCATCGCTCTCGGTCGTGCGCGACGACAGGATTGGCTCGGGACGCTCGCCCAGACCCTCACCGGCTGTGGTGATAAGGATGGCGCCGGCGCAGGCGATGATCGCGACGATGGCGATGGCGATCGAGAAGACGATGACCTTCTTTTGCGTCTGGCTGCGCTCTGCTGCCGCCTTGGCGCGCAGGCTGTTGGGAGCGACGCGCGCCGTGGTCGCGCGTCCCGCAACCTGGCGCATCTCCTGCGTGGTTGCGGCGCCACCTAGGTGCTCCTCGACATTGGGCTCAACGGGCTCGTAGGCGCCGGTAGGGTAGTCGACAGCGGCATGCGTGCCCTTGATTGCTTCGGCGCTGGCAGAGATAAAGTGGCGATAGACCTGCGAGGACACAACAGTGATGACTGAGCTCACAGCGGCACCAATCACCGAGCCGGCAATGCCGATCTTTGAAGCAAGCGCCACGCTCGTGGCGGCAGCTGCGGCGCCGGCGATGATCTGGGGAATGGAAATGTCGTCAAACAGGCCCTTTTTGGGCGCGATGGCCATGGTCTGTCCGATGGAATGGTTCTCGTGCACGCCGTTATTGAGCGATGCCGGCGTCATGACGCGCGTACGCGGCGCATCGGTGTACTTGGTCGTCATACGGGGTCCTCCCGATGTAAATCTGCTTCGTTTCGTGTAGCCATCAGGGTACCCACCAGATGTGAATCGTACGTGTCATTTAACAGATACCATCAACTCATCAAGGGTGGGCTTGCTGTCTTTGGCGAAATAGCTTGATGCTAAACTGGACTTACGATTGCGAGGTGGTTTACGTGATGTACCCGTATATGACATTCGAAGATGGTACCGAGGTCGTTCATTCTGACCTGATTACAGATGGCGATACCGAAAAGGTTATCGTGCATTTTGAACGACCGACGGCAGAGGGTTTCGACTCCGCTCGCTGTGAGTTACCTTCCTGTTCGTGGACTGACTGGGAAGGGCATTTTACTCAGAGTGAAAAACGAGCTTTCGAAGAGTGTCTGAGCAAATAATTTAGATTAGTTCGAGTTTAGTTCGAATAAAGAAGCTGAATGCGATGACCTAAAGCGTATGCATTTTCAGTATTAGATGCGTATGAAATGGAGGATGTGAATGGATGAGCTAATAGACTTTAAAAAACGATTTCTCAAGAATGGCGAGCTGGTTTCAATTCCAAAAAAGGAAAGCTATAAAAGAATCATGCTGCTATGGGCCGTCTCTTTCTTTGAATCAAATACAAGTTATACGGAGCTTCAGGTTAATCGTGTGCTGTCACAGCTCTATCCTGATTATGCCGTGTTGAGGCGGTACTTGGTTGATTATGGATTCCTATTAAGGGATGAACGAGGCCTGAAATACGAGGTTAATCGTGATGTTCACGGTATTGAGAGCTAGCCGTCCGGTTCGGGTCCTATATATTGCTAGAGGGATAAGCGAAATAGGCAATTGGTGTGCGAATATTGCTTTGCCAATGCTGATTTACGAGGTAACTCACGATGTTTCTGCAACTGCTTTGATGGTCTGCTGCAGATTTGCCCCCTCTCTGTTTTCAGTTGCGCTCGCGCAGCTGCCTCAGAAGATGGGTATCGGGACACTGCAGGCCATGAGATTGGCAGACTTAATTCGCGCGGGATTATTCGTTTGCTATATTTTTGTTGATAGTAAATGGAGTATGTTTGCTATTACGTGCGCGGTATCGCTTTGCCGAACGGTAGAAATGCCCTGCTTTTACTCGTTGTTAAGAGCCAATACGAATAGTATCAATCGCGACGTAATTAATAATTCGTTTGGGTTCCTGCAGAATTTGATGATGGTTCTGGGGCCAGTTGCCGGCGGTTTTGTTGTCGCTCAATTTGGGGCGGAGGCTGTTCTTGCATTAGACGCGCTTTCTTTTGCCGCGTCGTTCTGGTTGCTGCGAGATGTTCCGTCGTTTATCGAGGTTAATGATAAAGAGGGAATAAGCAAAAATGAAAAAAACAGGACTGCATTTAGTGATCTTAGCGCGAAGCACTTGGCAATTGGTTTCCTATTAATCGATATTTCTAGTGGCGTGGCATTCGGCTCTCTGAATTCTCTTTTGCCAGCTATAGCGCAATTGCAATTTGACTCGTCATCGATACAATACGGATTCCTTCAGAGTAGTCTTACAATCGGACTGTTGTTCGGAAATACAATATATGGTCGTTTAATCAGTGGTTCCGATTGCGTTAAATCATATTGTTTTGTGACGTATCTTGCGCTCGGTGCATATCTGGCGTTTGGCTATCGCTATGCGTCTGGGATATCGTTTATTTTCCTTTTTATCGTCGGTGCCGGAAACGCCATTCAAGATGTGCTTCTCATAACATCGCTGCAGGATTTGGCGAGAGACGGATCTGAATCGATAAGCCTGTTTTCAATTAGGGAGTCTTTGCAATCGGTTGCTGTTGTTATTTCAACACTTCTTGTTTCGCTGTTCACGAGCATCGCGATGTTCTCAATTCTCGTTACAGGACTTGGTGTATTTTCAATTATGATGGTAGTTGTGTTTCAATTGAATTATTTGCGAAAGATGTGACGTTGATATGCCTAAAACGCTTTTAGTATTTCCCCCAGGATGGAGTCCAGTGGGGCCGTATCTTGCCTTGCCTGTTTTGAAGTCATATCTTCGAGAGGTTGAACAATACAAAGTTGACATTGTTGACTTAAACGTGGAATTTTACGATGACCTCCTATCTTTTAGACATGTCGAAGAGTGCTGTAAAAGGTATCGGGAATCAAAGGATTCGTTTAGTTCGAATGTTCAATTAACAATCGAGTTGATACAAAAGTCGGCACTTAATGTTGACGAGGCAAAAGATATTTTCAGATCGAAGAGATACTTTAATCTAAAAGAAAGACAATATGCTGAAAACATTTTTAGAAATGCACTCTATATCATAAATCACGTCTCATATGGAGTTAAATACACGTTCAACTCCATAGATCTGCCCTATGATTATTATTCGACACCAGAAATAATGAAATCGCTTGCGGATACCTTGCATAATCCGTTTATTTCCTTCTATGAAACTGCCTTTCTTAAGCGTATTCAGAGGGAAAAAATCGAGTTTATTGGGATTTCGGTGAGCGGCTGTTTCCAATTGATTTCTGCAGTTACGTTAGCGAAACTGATTAAAGAAGAATGTCCATCTGTTAAACACGTCTCATTGGGCGGCAATTACATTACTCGTTTAGCAGATGACTGCATGAAAGAATGGCATCCCTTTTTTGAATACATTGATTCGATAATGATGTATGACGGCGAAGAGCCGCTTGCACGTCTTCTTGAGGCTCTTGACTCTGGTGATGACAATCTCGACTGTGTTCCAAACCTTTGCCATGCTAAAGGTGGAAAGATATATAAAAACCATCGGATTGAGCAAACATTTATCAACGATACAGTTCCCGATTTCGATGGCTTCGCCCTTTCTAAATACTTCATGCCTGAGTTAATATTGCCGGTTTATTCCTCTAGGCAGTGTTTTAATCATTGCGCCTTCTGCACCATTCCCGGTGCTACCGGTGGTTGTTACCGAAAGATGCCTATATCGAGAGTATTTGAAATAATGTGTCGGTTAAATGAAAAATACGGCACGAGAGTTTTCTCTTTTGTGGATGAAACATTCGAAGGCAAAAGAATGGAGCAACTCGCGGATGAAATAAACGCATCGGGAAAAACGTTTTTCTGGCATGGAGAAACGAGGTTCTCTCCAACCCTAAGTACAGACGTTTTTAACAAGATATACCAAAGTGGATGTAGGCAGATTCAGTTTGGCCTCGAGTCATACAACCAAAGAGTTCTTGATCTAATGAAGAAGAACACGAGAGTTGATTGGATTGATCGCAATATCCATGATTGTCTCAATGCGGGTATTCCTGTTCATCTATTTTTTATGATTGGCTTTCCGACCGAAACTAAAGAAGAGGCTCTGAACACCTTAGCTTATACAGAGAATGTTTTGAATTATTCAAAACAGGTATGTGGTGTTCCATATTCCACGAGAGGATTTACGAATTTTGGTCTCGTTATGGGGTCGGATGTTTGGAATCATCCCGATAAGTATGGTGTCTCTGTAATGCCGAAGTCCCAATATGAGGATTTGCGCCTCGAAGTGGATTATGTTTCAGGCACTGGTTTAACTTTAAATGAAGCAAAATCTTTATCTGATGAGCATCATATTGATTTTTATATGCAAGAGGTCATAAACGGTAGCGACACAATTGACTTGCCCCAGCGGCTTCATATTTCAGAGGTGACCTGGATCCTAGATTCTATTCACGCTGTCAGGTATAAGGGGCATTTGACCAAAGTAAAGCGACGGCTAACTAGTCTAAATCCAGCTGATCGAATCTGGCTGGATTCCAAGACCTCTGTCGTGCTCGTTGAGCCATTTGCCTACTTCTATAATTCTGAATACCATCATGTCTATGCTGTTTCCCAGTTGGTATACCTTAAGTTGGCCCGTTTATTGGAGGCCGATTGTAGCATTTCTCTTATTCTTGATCAGGGCGACCTCGAGCTGACAAGGGCGATAGAAGAACTGTTGCATTATGGATTGCTGAATACAAATATCGATGCCGATTATGTAATGCACGATAATGGTTTTCAATTGGTTAAAAGTTCGTTTGTTAAAGAAGTCGGACGCTCAAAAGAGGGGTTAAGAGTACTGCTGAGTTGTGCCACCCATAGAATGTGTGCGGTTAATGATTTTTCGTTCGCTTTGCTTTCGTTGTTTGAAAAGCCGATTACTAAGAACGAGGTGCGTGACATTTTGAAAAAAGAGGGACTATCGGCAAACGAGGAGCAATTAAACAAGTTGGTTGATAATTGCATGAAAGCAGATATACTACAATTGATTAGATAGAGGAGGTTTCTGCATGGACGTTATTAACAAAGATCTCTTGGAGCGACTGAAAGAGTCTCAGGAAGAGGGCGTCGTGGTAGAAGTGTTCGACTTTGAGGACTACATGGATAAATTCTGCCATTAGTTTCGGAATTTACTTGCCTCGCTTAAAGGAGAAGTCGATTATCGATTTCTCCTTTTTTAATTAAAGATATTTTTGGAATACATGCTCTTAGCACAGGTTGGCGTCTCAGTAAACTGGGAGGTTGCTTTGGCTAGTTAGAGATATGTGAACGTCCGTTAGACTGAATCTCAGGGTAGAAGGGGCCTCCAGTGTCCAGATCAACAAGGCAATGCTGCGTTTCGGCTAATAAGAACGATGGCTTTTTGCGTGTGGCGGCGGCGTCGCCGCGGATTCGCGTGGCCGATGTCGAGGGCAATGCCGAGGTTGCGCTGGCGGCTGTTCGCGATGCTGCCGAGCGCGGCGTTCGTGCGTTGGTGCTGCCCGAGCTTAATCTGTGCGGCTATACCGCGGCCGATCTGTTCCATAATCGCACGCTGCTGCATGCCTGTGAGACTGCTCTGGCACATATTCTCGATGAAACCCGCGAGCTGCCGATTGTCTTTACCGTCGGCCTTCCCGTTGCGGTGGCCGAAAACATCTACAACTGCGCGGCCGTGTGCTGTGCGGGCGAGCTTTTGGGCCTCACGGCCAAGAAGTATTTGCCCAACTATGGCGAGTTCTATGAGCGCCGTTGGTTTGCTCCGGCGCCTGCGGATCCCGTGTGGGTTGAATTTGCCGGTCAGGGTCCGGTCCCGCTGGGTTCGGGGCTTGTCTACCGTTGCTGTGATGAGGGCGCCGAGGACCTGGTGCTGGGCGTTGAGGTCTGTGAGGACCTGTGGGTGCCGGCGCCCCCTTCGACCGAGATGGCGCTTGCCGGTGCGACGGTGATTCTCAACCCGTCGGCTTCTGACGAAATCATCGGTAAGTCAGATTACCGCCGCAGCCTTATCTCTAACCAAAGCGCGCGCCTGTACTGTGCCTATGCCTACGCGGATGCGAGTGAGGGCGAGTCCACGACCGACATGGTCTTTGCGGGCGAGAACCTCGTCTACGAAAACGGCTCCAAGCTCGCCGCGACCAAACTGCTTACCTGTGATATGGCCATCGCCGACGTTGACCTTGACCGCCTGGTTGCCGAGCGCCGTCGCTCGACGACGTGGACGCGCGCGGACGATGCGCCGGAGGCCACGACCGTTGAGTTCTCTTTTGAGGGCGTGCTGACAGACGAACCTGTCCTGCGCGATGCACTCGGCATCGACCGTGTCTTCCCCCGCGCGCCCTTTGTGCCGGCCGACCATGGTGACCTTGCCGAGCGTTGCGAGACCATTCTCGACCTGCAGACCGCCGGCCTCAAGACCCGCCTGGCCCATACGGGCACCAAGGCTGCAGTCATCGGTCTTTCGGGCGGCCTGGACTCCACGCTGGCACTGCTTGTGACCGTGCGCGCCTTCGATGCACTGGGGCTGCCGCGCACCGGTATCACGGCCGTGTCCATGCCCGGCTTTGGCACGACGCATCGCACCAAGTCGAATGCCGAGTCGCTCGCTCGCGACCTTGGCGTGAGCTTCCGCGAGGTTTCGATCCACGCGGCCGTGGAGCAGCACTTCAAGGACATTGAGCACGATCCGGCCGTGCAGGACGTGACCTACGAGAACAGCCAGGCCCGCGAGCGTACGCAGATTCTGATGGATCTGGCCAATCAGGCCGGCGGTTTTGTCATCGGCACGGGTGACCTGTCGGAGCTGGCGCTCGGCTGGGCTACCTACAACGGCGACCACATGAGCATGTACGCCGTCAATGCGAGCGTGCCCAAGACGCTTGTGCGCCATCTGGTGCGCTATGCCGCTGATGTTTTTGGCGGGCGTATTGCCGAGGTTTTGCTCGATATCCTCGACACGCCGGTGTCCCCCGAGCTTCTGCCGCCCACGGGCGACGGCGAGATTGCGCAGAAGACCGAAGACCTGGTGGGTCCCTACGAGCTGCACGACTACTTCCTCTACTATTTGCTGCGCTTTGGCTTTGAGCCGGGCAAGATCTATCGCATGGCGCTCAAGAGCTTCGAGGGTGTCTACGACAAGGTCACCATCCATACGTGGCTGCGTACGTTCTACCGTCGCTTCTTTGCCCAGCAGTTTAAGCGCAGCTGCCTGCCCGATGGTCCCAAGGTGGGCTCGGTGACGCTCAGCCCACGCGGCGATTGGCGTATGCCGAGTGACGCCAGCTCGCGTCTGTGGCTTGCGCAGATCGACGCGCTCAATCCCATTGACTAAGGTCGGCTAAATTGAACCAATACGGGGGTTGCAAGCGTTACACTTTTGCAATCTGATGGCCCGTATCGCGCGGCGCTCTTGTCGGAGCGCCGCGTTTTTCATATCGAAAGGTGGCACCATGCAGGCATCGCAGCGTCTCGACCGCTTTGGCGCGGAGGTCTTCGCCTCGCTCAACAACAAACTTCTCGCGCTGAAGGCTCAGGGCAAGACCATTTACAACATGAGCGTGGGCACGCCCGACTTTAAGCCGTACGACCATGTGGTCGAGGCGCTCACGCATGCAGCCCAAGATCCCGAGATGTGGAAGTATGCCCTGCGCGACCTGCCCGAACTCAAGCAAGCCGTGTGCGATTACTATGAGCGTCGCTTTGGTGTCTCCGGCATTACGCCGTCTATGGTGCAGTCGTGCAACGGCACGCAGGAGGGCGTGGGCCATTTGGGCCTGGCCCTGCTCGATCCGGGTGACACCATTTTGGTTCCCGATCCGTGCTACCCGGTCTTTGAGGCGGGCGCCAAAATCGCCGATGCCAAGCTCGAGTACTATCCGTTGGTCGCCGAGCATAATTACCTGCCCTATGTGGCGGGTATCGATCCCGAGGTGGCCGATCGTGCCAAGTATATGATCGTGTCGCTGCCCGCAAACCCGGTCGGCTCGGTGGGCACGCCCGAGGTCTACGAGGAGATCATCGCTTTCGCCCGCGAGCACGACCTGCTCATCGTCCATGACAATGCGTACTCCGACATCGTGTTCGACGGCGAGCCGGGCGGAAGCTTCTTGCAGTATCCTGGTGCGCTCGAGGTGGGCGTGGAGTTCTTCTCGCTTTCCAAGTCGTTTAACGTTACCGGTGCGCGTATCGGCTTTTTGGTCGGCCGCGAGGACGTGGTCTCTGCCTTTGCCAAGCTGCGCGGCCAGATCGACTTTGGTATGTTCTTCCCGATCCAGAAGGCTGCTATCGCCTGCCTGAACGGTCCGCGCGATGAGGTCGAGGCGCAGCGTCTGAAGTACCAGGAGCGCCGCGATGCCCTGTGCGACGGTCTTGAGGGCCTGGGCTGGGAGCGTCCCAACGCGCATGGCTCTATGTTTGTGTGGGCCAAGCTTCCCGGTGGTCGCACCGATTCCATGGCGTTTTGCGAGGAGCTCATGGAGAAGGCCGGCGTTGTGGTGACGCCGGGCGCGAGCTTTGGTCCTTCGGGCGAGGGGCACGTGCGCATGGCGCTGGTCTTGCCGCCCGACCAGATTGCTTTGGCTGTCGAGGCCATTCGCGAGGCGCGCCTGTATTAGAAAGGTATTTCGGCTCGTCAATAGCTCGAAACCGATTTCGTGCAGTTATTTTACGAATCCTGCAAACAATTTCGGTAAACGGTCGATTTTTGGCTGCGAATAGGAGCATAATCAAAGTCCCGATTGGATGTATTGGGATTACGACAAGCCGCTCGGGTCGTTCCCGGGTGGCTTGTTTGTGGAGAGAGATGGGAGTTTCTAATGGTTAACGAGAAGAAGGTCGCTATTGTCGGCTGCGGTTTCGTCGGTTCGTCTTCGGCGTTCGCGCTGATGCAGAGCGGTCTGTTCTCCGAGATGGTCCTCATCGACGTGGACAAGAACCGCGCCGAGGGTGAGGCCCTGGATATCGCGCACGGCATGACGTTTGCCGAGCCGATGAAGATCTACGCCGGCGATTATTCCGATGTCGCCGACGCCGCCATGATCGTCGTCACCGCTGGCGCTGCCCAGAAGCCCGGTGAGACCCGTCTGGACCTGGTCAACAAGAACGTCAACATCTTTAAGTCCATCATTCCCGAAATTAAGAAGTCTGGCTTCGACGGCATTCTGCTCATTGTCTCCAACCCGGTCGATGTTCTGACCTATGCCGCCATCAAGATGTCCGGCCTGCCCGAGGGCCATGTCATCGGCTCCGGCACCGTGCTCGACACTGGCCGTCTGCAGCAGATGCTTGGTGCCCACGTCGAGGTTGACCCGCGCGATGTCCAGGCCTATGTCATGGGTGAGCACGGCGACTCTGAGTTTGTCGCTTGGTCCAGCGCCCAGGTTGCCGGCGTGCCGCTGAACACTTTCTGCGAGCTTCACGGTCATCTGGAGCATGAGGCTGCCGAGAAGCGCATCGCCGAGGACGTCAAGAACTCCGCCTACACCATCATCGAGAAGAAGCACGCCACCTACTATGGCGTCGCCATGGCCGTCAAGCGCATCTGCACCGCCGTCATGCGCGATGAGCAGACCGTTCTGCCCGTCTCCTCGCTCATGGTGGGCGAGTATGGCCTGTCCGATCTTGCCATCTCCATGCCGACGGTCGTTGGCCGCGATGGCGTCGTCTGTCGCGTCCCCGTGCCGCTGAACGATGACGAGCAGCATGAGCTCACCGCCTCCGCCAAGGCCCTCAAGGACATCATCGACAGCGTCGACTTCTCCTGCTAAATCAAGCTCGCTAGAGCGAAAAGCTACAATGAAGGCGTCCGGGTCCACACGGCCCGGGCGCCTTTTTGGTGCAAAGTAACCTGACCCCAATGCACCATAGTTGATGGGAGGGCCATGTCGGATTCGCCTAATTTTTTGACCTATGCCCAGACGGTGTTTGATCCGTTTGAGGAGCGGTCGTTCTGCGCGGTGGATAGCCTCGTCTTTGCGTGGTTGTCCTATTTGCGTTTGCCGGGTGATATGGCGGAGCTGACGAACTGGCAGGGCCTAGACGTACGCGAGCTGCTGCGTGCCGAGTGCTACCGGGACATGATTGACGACTTGTGGGACCCGGAGGGGAGCAAGGCCTTGCTGGAGGCCGTGGCAGCAAGTCCTCGCTACCGTGGCGTGCACGTTTGCGGCTATCGTGCCGTGAGCGATGTGGTGGCGACAGAGCAGTTTGCAGCCATGGCGTTCCGGTTTCCGGCGGGGTTTAGCTATCTTTCCTTCCGGGGGACCGACAGCACGATTGTGGGCTGGAAAGAGGACTTTAACATGGCGTTCCGGTATCCTGTGCCGGCCCAGGAATCCGCGGCGCGTTATGTGGACGAGGCGGCGGATGCGATTGACGGGCCGCTTTTGTGCGGAGGTCATTCCAAGGGTGGAAACCTTGCGGTGTACGGTGCGGCGATGTGCTCCGATGTCGCCCGTGCGCGAATCGAACAGGCGTATTCCCATGATGGTCCGGGTTTCGTCGAGGAGTTTCTGAACGGCAACGCCTTTGCCGATCTTTCCGGTCGAATCGACAAGACGCTACCTCGGTCGTCGATCTTTGGCATGATGTTCGAGACGCAGGAGGACTATGCCATCGTTGAGAGCACCGAGTTCAGCCTGCTGCAGCACAATCCCTTTAGCTGGGTGGTTGATGGTCGCGACTTCGTGTACTGTGAGCGCCTGTCCGCCGGTGCTCGATACGTTGATGGCTCCATTCGCGAGATGCTGCTTGCAGTTTCGCCTAGCGAGCGCGAGCGTTTTGTAGATGCGTTGTTCTCCGTGTTTGAGGCTACGGGTGCTGAGCGGTTTGCGGATATCGCTGGGAATCTGCGCGAGAGCCTGCCCGTGATGCTCCAGGCTGCGCAAGGGTTTGACAAGGATACGCGACGCTTTGTCTCGCAGACCATCGTGGCAATTCTTAAGTGTGCGCTGCTGCCCAAACGTCCCGAGTTCAGCGTGCCTTCTAGTGGTAAGAGCCTGGCAGAACAGCTCGAGGCATGGCAGTCCGAGCTCCTGCGCTAGCCATTGGTGCAAAGCAACCTGTCCCCGATGCACCAATCTTCGATGCGCCTGGGGCGGGCTCGACCGCTATACTGGTTCGTGCTCAATTCAATCTAGAACGGAATGCCGTATATGAAAATCAATCATGCGATTCTGCATATCCTGGACTTTGACTCTGCCGTCAACGTTATGAGCCAGCGCGAGCTCGATATCGAGAGCCGTACCGTGCGCAACTTCGTGACCACGCATCTGCGCCGCGCACGTACCTCGGCCGACAATAAACGCGCCGCGTTTGCCGAGAACTCTGCGTTTGGCGGCGAGCTCAAGGGCTATTTCTTTGGCGAGCGCGAGTTCGTAGACCTGTCGCAGCAGATTGCGGAGTTCATTTCCTCCGAGCTTACCAAGGCCGAAAAAGCCGAGTCCACCGATGTGCTCGTGGCCGACTTTGACGACGATGAGGATGCCCGCTGGTTTGCCGTGATGCTGCTGGGCTCCAAGCAGGCCTTTATGCACGAGGTGGGCCGCGAGGAGGGCGAGGTACGCAACGACATCGCGCGCCACTATGCTATCCTGCCGAATCCTTCCCAAAAGGTGCCAAGCTATGCCATCGTGCGTGCGAGCACCATGGAGATCGGCTATGTGGACAAGAAGCGCAAGATTGCCGGCGAAGACCGCATGCTCATTCCCGACGGTCTGCTGCAGTGCGATACGGGCGTGTCGGGCAAGGAGGTCATCGACACCGTGACGCGCGTGGTCGAGGAAGTCGCCGAGGAGCACGGTGCCAATACGGCCGTAGCGCTCGCTAAGGTTAAGGCTGCCGTTGCCGAGAAGGTTGAGGATGACGAGGAGCTTCCGCCCTGGGATATCGTCGATGAGGTCTTTGAGGACGAGCCGGTCATCAAGGAAAGTGTGCGCGCGGCACTGACCGAGGAGAAGGTTCCCGAGCGCGTTCCCGTGGAGCGCAAACAGGTCGAGCGCGCGGCGGTGCGCAATCATAAGATCCGTACCGACACGGGTATCGAAATCAGCTTCCCGGCCGAGATGGGTTCGAACTCCGAGTACATCGAGTTTGTCAACGAACCCAACGGCCTCATCTCCATCGAACTCAAAAACATCGGCAGCATCGAGAATCGATAAGTTGCGTTACGCCTGCAGCGAGAAAGCGAAGGCCGAAGCCCCCTTGGAGCTTCGGCCTTTTTGTTTAGGGCTGAATTGCCCCGCAGGTTGAGCATAAGTCAGCGAAAACGCCCCTAGGCGAGCAAGGTGACGTGAAAGAGGAGGGAAGCGTACTTCGGTACGCGACCGACGATTGAACGTCAGATTGCCGCCTAGGGGCGCTTGCAGCGTCGAGCCGTTACGCGGTTTGGTAAAACCGCGTAACCCTACAGCTGGCGCAGGCCTTCCTCGAGACCGGTCTTGCTGTCGGTCTGGGCGTCGCGCATCTTGATGACGCGGGCGGGGACACCGGCCACGACGGCGCCGGCGGGGACGTCCTCGACGCACACGGCGCCGGCGGCGACAACAGCGCCCTTGCCCACGCGCACGCCTTCCAGGACCACGGCGTTTGCGCCGATCATGACATCGTCCTCGATGATGACGGGCGTGGCGCTGGCGGGCTCCACAACGCCTGCCAGCACGGTGCCGGCGCCGATATGGCAGTTCTTGCCCACGGTGGCGCGGCCGCCCAGCACGGCGCCCATATCGATCATGGAACCCTCGCCGATAACGGAGCCGATGTTGATGATGGCGCCCATCATGATGACGGCACGGTCGCCGATCTCGACGCGGTCGCGGATGATCGCGCCTGGCTCGATGCGGGCGTTGATGCCCTTAAGGTCGAGCATGGGCACGGCGGAGTTGCGGCAGTCGTTCTCCACATCGTAGTAATCGATGGAATCGGCGTTGGCGTCCAGGATGGCCTTAAGCTCATCCCAGTCACCAAAGACGGTCTTGCCACGACGACCGCCGTAGACGTGTGCATTGCCCCACTGGACCTTCATGCCCGGCTTTTCGCGCACGTACAGTTTGACGGGCGTCTTTTTGGGCGCGGTGGCGATGTAGTTGATAATCTCTTGGGCATCCATCTCGGCTGCGTTACTCATATGCTGTCTCTCCTTTGGGTGGATCCGGTTGATACCTGGTTAGGCAAACATGACCTGGTCGAATGTATAGAAGCCGGGTTCGCGGGTGACGAGCTTTTGCGCGGCTGCCAAGGCGCCGTTGACAAAGATCTGACGACTCGTGGCGCGGTGAGTGAGCGTGATCTCCTCGTCCTGGCCAAAGAAACTCACCTCGTGCACGCCGGCGACGGTGCCGCCGCGCAGCGAGTGCATGCCGATTTCCTGGGGGTCGCGCGCGCCGCACATGCCCTCGCGTCCGTAGACGGGGTGGTAGCCTGCCTCGGGCTCGGCCTCGACTATGGCGTCGAGCAGCAGCTTGGCGGTGCCGCTGGGGGCATCAACCTTTTGGTTATGGTGCGTCTCGACGATTTCGCAGTCAAAGCCGGGCAGCTCGCGTGTGGCCTGTGCTACCAGATGACGCAGGGCGGCGATGCCGATGGAGTAATTGCCGGAGTGCATGACGCGGGCGTTCTGACCCAGCTCGCGCAGGCAGCCCATCTGCTCGGGTGTGTAGCCCGTGGTGCCCGAGACTAACGCGGCGCCTGTACGCTTGACATAAGCGACGACGGCGTCAAAGGTCACGACGTTCGAGAAGTCGATGATGACGTCGGCTGCCGGGGCACTCTCGAGTTCGGACAGATCGAAACCGATCTGGGCGACGATGTCGAAAACGGGCTGACCGGCGGCGTCGACAACGCCCTCGGCGGTAGTGCGGATGAGCGAGCCCATGCGGCCCGTTCCCATAATGACGGTCTTAATCAAGCAGACCAGCTCCCTTCAAAGCATCGGTAAGTGCAGCGCGCGTGTCGTTGGCCATGGGGCACAGCGGCATACGGTAGTTTGCCTCGATCATACCCATCTGAGCGAGCGCCTCTTTGACGGGGATGGGGTTGACCTCACTAAAGAGGGCGTTGATGAGCGGCTGACCGGCAATCTGGATATCGCGGGCGCGCTCCACGTCGCCGTCCAGATAGGCGCGGCACATGTCGTGCACGAGCTGCGGCTGAACGTCGGCCCACACACTGATGGTGCCCGAGGCACCCAGGCTCATGAGCGGCACGGTGAGTGCGTCTTCGCCCGAGTACATGCGGAAGTCATCAGACAGCAGGTGGGCGATTTTGGCCGCGTAGGCGACGTTGCCCGAGGCCTCCTTGATACCCATGATATTGGGGTGCACGGCCAAGCGCTCCACGTTGCGCTCGCTGATGCCGCAGCCACAGCGGCCGGGGATGTTGTACAAGATGCAGGGGATGTCCACGGCATCGGCGACGGTCTTAAAGTGCTGGTAGATGCCCTCTTCGTTAGACTTGTTGTAGTAGGGGGTAATGAGCAGCAGGCCGTCGGCGCCCAGGCCCTGATAGGTGAGCGACTTGGTGAGCATGGTCTGCGTGGAGTTAGAGCCCGAGCCGGCAATAACGGGGACGCGGCCTGCAACCTGCTTGACCACCGCGGCGACAACGGAGTTGTCCTCGTCGTCGGTCATCGTGGCACTCTCTCCGGTGGTGCCCAGGGTGAGGATGGCGTCGGTGCCATTTTGCAGGTGGAAATCGATAAGGCGCTCGAGTGCTTCAAAGTCGACGCTGCCGTCCTTTTTAAACGGCGTGACAAGGGCGACGATTGAGCCCTCGAGATTGCGGATGTCCATGTTCTTCTCCTTCGCTTCCGCGATCTGGATGCGTTTGTTCCATTGGGCAGCGACTGCCAGGCGCTCGTCCTGGGCGCGACGGCGGGCGGCATCGGCGCGCGACTTAGCCAGTAGCTCTCGGCCGTACGACAGCACGTCGAGCGTGGCAAAGTAATCGCCCGGGCGCTCGGCGCGGCGGATGAGGTCGGCCGAGCCATCGGGGCGCAGCAGGACCTCGGCGGAGCGCAGGCGTCCGTTGTAGTTGTAGCCCATGGAGTAGCCATGCGCGCCGGTGTCGTGAATCACGAGCAGGTCGCCCATGTCGATATGCGGCAGCTCGCGATTGATGGCGAACTTGTCGTTGTTCTCGCACAGATTGCCCGTGATGTCGTACGTGTCCGTGACGGGCGCTGCGGTCTTGTCGGCGCCGCCCGGCTGGCCCATCACCGTAATGTGGTGGTAGGCGCCATACATGGCAGGGCGGATCAGGTCGACGGCGCTTGCGTCGACGCCGATATAGTCCTTGTAGATCTGCTTCTCGTGGATGGCCTTGGTGACCAGGCAGCCGTAGGGGCCCATCATGAAGCGGCCCATCTCGGTGCAGATGACCACGTCGCTCATGCCGGCGGGAACCAGGATCTCGTCGTAGGCAGCGTGTACCCCCTCGCCGATGGCGTGGATGTCGTTTGCCTGCTGCTCCGGCAGGTAGGGGATACCGACGCCGCCGGACAGATTGATGAAGGCGACGTGTGCACCGGTCTCGCGCTCCAGGCGTACGGCAAGCTCAAAGAGGATGCGCGCGAGCTTGGGGTAGTAGTCGTTGGTGACGGTGTTGCTGGCAAGGAATGCGTGGATGCCAAAGCGCTCGGCGCCCTTGGCCTTGAGCGTGCGGAAGGCTTCGAAGAGCTGCTCGGTGGTCATGCCATATTTGGAGTCGCCCGGGTTGTCCATGATGCCGTTGGAGAGCCGGAACAGGCCGCCCGGATTAAAGCGGCAGCTGACCGTCTTGGGAATGGGCCCCGCAACGCGCTCAAAGAACTCGATGTGGCTGATGTCGTCGAAGTTGACGATGGCGCCCAGCTTGTCAGCGAACTCAAAGTCGGCCGCCGGCGTGTCGTTGGACGAGAACATGATGTCATGCCCCGTGATGCCCAGCGAGCGGGCGATCATGAGCTCGGTATAGCTCGAGCAATCGCAGCCGCAGCCGTATTCGTTGAGAATGGAGATGAGCGCCGGGTTGGGGTTGGCCTTGACGGCAAAGTATTCCTTAAAGCCCGGGTTCCATGCAAAGGCATCGCGCACTTCTTGCATGTTGCGGCGGATGCCTGCCTCGTCGTATAGATGAAACGGCGTGGGGAATTGCTCGACGATATGCTCGAGCGTCTCCTTGTCCACAAACGGCTGCTTGGCCGCATATGCCTCGTTGGGGGTCAATGCCATGTCCCGTAAACCTCGCTATCCAGACGGCGCCATCTGCGCATCGAATCCGCATAGCGTGGACCCAATGTCCGGATAGCGCTCCCGCATTGCTGCAGACAGTCCTGTGGGTGTTTCCTACAGGCCCACCAGGTTGTTCGTGCCCGAAAAACCCAGTTCGGCGGGTTTCGCCTCCCCACGGGGTCAAAGCCTGCCGGCTCGCCCGCGGTTCTTCGTGCCCGCGCCTCTATCAAGTGGTAAAGACCCTACCACGTTGCACTTTATCAAACAAGAGTATTCGTATATAACGTTTAAAAAATGCAAGGATATGCTGGAAATAAGGGTGTGGCAATCTTGCGGCACAATAGATGGCAACCGACGCGCACCCATGAAAGGAACCTCTATGACCGAGCTCCAAGAACTCCGCCGCTATCGGCGCGACTTGCACAGGATCCCGGAGCTCGACTTCGATCTTCCGCAGACGATCGCCTATATCGAGGGTGTGTTGGCGCCGCTCGCCTGCGAGGTGGCCCATCCGTGTCCCAGCTGCGTCTGCGCTTTCTTCGACGCTGGCGTTGGTGCCGCGCATGCCACGGCGATTCGCGCCGACATGGATGCGCTGCCCATTGTGGAGGCGACGGGCGCGGCTTTCGCCTCGTCTCATCCCGGCAAGATGCACGCTTGCGGGCACGATGGGCACATGGCCATGGCGCTTGTCGCAGCGACGTATGTCGACCGTGCGATTCGCGAGCGGCCGGGTGCCATTAAGCGTAACGTGCTCTTTGTGTTCCAGCCTGCCGAGGAGACGACCGGTGGTGCCAAGACAGTATGCGAGAGCGGTGTGTTCGAGCGCTATGGTGCCGACCGTATCTTTGGCTTTCACGTGTGGCCCGACCTTCCCGCCGGCACGCTGGCGAGCTGTCCCGGTCCGCTGCTGGCGCGTTCGAGCGAGACGCATGTGCACATTCACGGGATGAGCATCCATATCGCCAAGACCTATGGCGTACCGGTCGAGGAATCGCACGATGCGGCGCTGGCTGCTGCCAAGTTCTTGGTTGCCGAGCGCGAGCTGATGGACGAGCTGGGCGCCGATGAGCCCTGTATCGGTAAGTTTGGCCTGCTGCAGGCCGGCACCGTCTGCAACGCCGTGGCGGGGGAGGCCCACGTGGCCGGTAGCCTGCGCGTGTTTACGGACGACATGTTCGACCGCGCGCGAGAGGGCGTGCGCCGCGTGCTCGATGAGGCGTGCGCCGCTACGGGCTGCACGTATGATCTCGACTTTGCCGAGGGCTATCCACCGGTCGATAACGACCCTGAGTTGTTTGCCCGAATCGCGCCCGCTCTGCCCGAATTGCAGCTCGTGGATGAGCCGCTGCTAATCGCCGAGGATTTCGCGTTCTATCAGCGCCATCTGCCGGGCGTGTTCTTCTTGCTGGGCACGGGCGTGCCAGAGGACCAAGACAACCCGAGTGATTCGGATGGCTGCCCCGCCTATGCTACAAGCGCCCTGCATACCGATACCATGCTTTTTGACGAGGAAATCCTGCTCAAAGGCCTCGATGTCTACAAACGACTGCTTGTGATGGAGTGACGATGAGGCGACGTCGGCAATCAGCCGTATATAGTCCGGGTGGATGCGGGTGCGGTTTGCTGCTGCTTCCGGTCATCGCTGTGAGCATTGGCGTGATGTTTGCGCTTGCCGGGCTGGCCGCAGCGGCACTCGTGTTGCTGATTGTGGCCATCGGCGTGACGGTCTGGCTGTGCCGCTCTCGCGAGCAACGCCGTGCCGATGGTAAAACCGATGTTGGATGGACCATCTTTTTAGTCGTCGCCTACCTATTGAGCATCAGCTATTTAGTTTTCTTTATCCTGTTGCTTGTGAGTACCTTTACCGGGGAATCCGTCACGTTGGGTTGATGCACTGCCAGCAGACGGTTGCGCAAAGTGCGTTTGCTCGGCGTTCGGATAACCGCATTGGCCGTTTACCGCAACTTTAGCTCTCAGCTAATGAATTCAAGTTTAATCCTTCCTACGATGTGCTGTGTACCGGCACGGTAGCCGGATAGATGGAAGGATGCATGATGAAAAAGCTCGAAAACGAAGTGCTGCTGAGCCGTCGCGCTGCACTTGGCGCATTCGCCACTGTTGCCTTGGGGACTGCCAGTCTTCTTGCCGGTTGCGGTAGCGATAAGACGACCGTCACCGAGGACGCCGGCGACGCAGATAAGAAGGAGGAGTCGAAAAAGGAAGAGCAGCCTACGACCGACCTGGCCGTCGGCACGTCTGTTACCACGGCTGCCGGTCTTTCCGTTACTGTCGATTCCGTGCAGACCGGGCTTACCAATTTTGACGGTTCGACCATGACGGGCATTCACGTCACGTACGTCAACAATGGCGATGAGGGCGCGGATTACAATGTCTACGACTGGAAGGGCGAGGACGCCAACGGCGCCCAGCAGAACCAAGGCTATTACAGCGAAGGCTCTGACGAGCTGCAGTCTGGCACCCTTGCCGCCGGCGGCTCCGTTGCGGGCAATATTTACTTTGACGGCGACATCAAGAAGGCCCTGTATTTTGCCAACATGCTCGAAAAGACCGTGACTGCTAGCTGGGTGCTTGCTTAGCGTGTTGATGCCGTTGGGTCGTTTGGAGGTGAGGCCGCGTGCCCGATAAAAAGCTGACGGACGAGTTGCTCAACGAGCTTCTTGATGCGCCAAGTATCGATGGCTATATCAAGGAACACGACTTTGCCGCCCCGTCGCTTTCGGATTACTTAAAGCAGTTGCTGCAAGAGAAGGGGCTCGAGCGTTCGCGCGTGGTGCGTATGGCCGACCTCAACGAGACTTTTGGCTATCAGATCTTTACCGGTTCGCGCAATCCGAGCCTTAATAAGGTGCTGCAGATTGCCTTTGCGATGGCGTTGACGCTCAAGGAGACCAACCGCGCTCTGACAGCTGCCGGGGTAAGCGTCCTCAACTGCGAGGACCGTCGCGATGCAATCATTATCTTTTGCATCGACCGTGGCTGTAGCCTCCAAAAGGTCAATAAAGAGCTGTATCGCTTTGGCGAGGAAACGGTGAGTTAGTGGCCGATGGCTGAGCCGGCGGTGTCACCAGAACAACCATGCAAACGAACGGGGTGCGGACAGCATGAGGTGTCCGCACCCTGCGTTATGATGGACGCTATGGATACTCAGAGCCCAACATATTCCGATGATGAGCTGACTGCTTCGCTTGTCGAGCATTTGGCGTCGCTCGACCGCGATGACAGCTATCGTGTGGAGCGCGTGCTCAAGCTCTCGGATGTCGAGACGACCGAACTCGTCTATTTTGAGGGCTCTGGTGGCGGGTCTCTCGGCCCCTTTGTCCGCAAGCGCATCGATGCTTCGGTGCAGATTGGCGGAGCTTATGAGCGCCTGTTTGCGGCCCAGCGCGCCGGTCGTCGTTTTGAGCACTTGCCCCGAATCGTCGATTGCCGCCGTGTGGGCGACGAGCTCGACGTGGTGATGGAGTATGTCGAAGGCGAGACACTCGAGGCGTTGGTGGGACGCTTGGGGGCGACGCCCGATTATGCCCGCGGGCTGTATCCCGTTCTGTGTGAAGCGGTGGGCGAGCTGCATGCTGGTTTTGCAGCTGCGGGGGAGCCGGGGGTACCGGTAATCCATCGCGACCTTAAACCCTCGAACATCATCGTATCGGGCGTGAGGTATGCGGCCGATGCCGGCATGACCTTCTCGTCGCTGGTGATTATCGATCTGGGAATCGCGCGCGTTTGGCGCGATGGCGCCGACGCCGACACCGTCAAGCTTGGCACGCGTTCCTATGCGCCGCCCGAGCAGTTTGGGTTTGGACAGACGAGCGTCCGCAGCGATATTTACGCGCTTGGCGCACTGCTGTTCTTTTGTCTGACGGGGGCTGACCCTAAGCCGGGTCAGAATATGCGCGAGCAATGCGAGGCGTGCGACGTCCCCGCGGCGCTGGCTGATGTCATTTGCATGGCCATGGCGCTCGATCCGGCCAAGCGCTTTGCAAGTGCCGAGGCGCTCGGACACGCTGCGCGCGCGGCATACGGGCTGTGTCTGCCTGAGCCTGGCTCGAATAGCACGACGGCGCCTTCAATGGCGCAGGCTGCTCCGCAAATGGCGCCGTCTTTCGGGCGGCGGCCCAAGGAAGTCTCTTCGGTGACTCCTCGCCGCAAGAGCCTGCTTTCACGGATCCCGGAACCCATTGGGCGTATATGGAACGGCATGATCTATGCGGCAACCTTGCTGCTACTGGTCGGAAGCCATTTTGCCGTATTCCAGCCCACGGGAGCCAACCGCAGCTATCCAACGTGGTTTTTGGCCCTTGAGTATTTTCTTATGGTCGATGGCATGGTGGTGCTCATCTCGTTTGGCATGCTCGACCGCCGCAGGCTTCGGCGCCGCTTTCCCGTGCTTGATCGTTATCGGGACCGTGGGTTTGTCACGCTGTGGCTTAAGGCGCTGGGAATTATGTGCGTCATCATGATCGTGATTATTGCCGTCGGCAACGCAACCGGCATAGTCGCTTAATGCAATGTACCGCTACTGCAAAGGGCTCCGATTGGGGCCCTTTGCAGTAGCGCTTAAATGCGGTTCATCTGGTTGCAACCTTGTTGTACCAGTCCTGCCTCGTGGGCGGGGCGAGTGCCCATCGCCATAGGTGTTGTGACGGTTAAATTGCTCCGTGCTTCGAAGCGCCGTCAATTGTCACCACAGAATTCCGTCAACTGTCACCATAATTCGCCGTCAATCCTCACCACAAATTTCCGTCAATCGTCACCATGCAGCTGGTAAAATACCTAATATGGGTAAGTCAAGAAGGAGGCTGTGTGGATAGGTATGTAGATAGATGCATCGATAAGGCAATCAGCCGTAATCTCAATATCTTCGGTGCGGTCCTCATTCAGGGTCCAAAGTGGTGCGGAAAGACCACTTCGGCTAGTCGTTTTGCTAATTCATCCTTGTCTCTTTCCGATCCGGCTGGAAATTTTTCCGCTCTCCAGCTGGCACGGATCGATCCGGCGCAAGCATTAGCAGGGCGATCTCCCAGGCTCATCGATGAATGGCAGGAAGAGCCGAAGCTGTGGGATGCCGTGCGTTTCGAGTGCGATGCAAGGAGGGGAGAATCCGGTCAGTTTATTCTTACGGGTTCGGCAACGCCTCGGGATTCGATGCAGCCGATGCATAGCGGCGTTGGGCGAATAGCTAGGTTGCGAATGGACACCATGACGATGTTCGAGCTTGGCGTTTCTTCTGGCGCGGTTTCGATCGGAACGCTTCTTTCCGGTTACCCTGCCAAGCAGGCTGTCGGGTCAATCTCCGGCATCGCCGGAATCGCCGATTTGTTGTGTCGTGGCGGTTGGCCTCAGGCGATGGGGAAAACGACTGACGATGCCATGCAGATAGCCGCTGCCTATGTTGATGGCGTATGCGAATCGGATGTTTCTAGAACCGATGGCGTTAAGCGCGATCCGGTCAAGGTCAGGTCTCTTTTGGCATCGCTAGCGCGGAATGAGTCGACGCTTGCTGGCTCAAAGTCTATTGACAAAGATATCGGTACCGGCGTTTCGAAGAACTCGGTCTCCAGATACATGGACGCCCTGAGACGAATCAATATCATCGACGATATCCCCGCTTGGCATCCAGCGCTCAGGTCTCCGGTGAAGCTGCGGCAGGGGGCGAAGAGGCATCTCGCCGATCCTTCGCTTGCCGTTGCGCTGCTCGGAGCAAATCCGGAGTCGTTGGCATCTGACCCGAAGACACTGGGGTTGCTTTTCGAATCCCTCGTCCTGCATGACCTCAAGGTTTACGCCGCCGCAACTGACTCGTTGGTGTCCCATTACCACGATGCCGACGATCTCGAGGTTGACGCAGTTATCCACAGGCGCGATGGAACTTGGATTGCCGTGGAGGTGAAGCTTGGAAGCCCTCAAATCCCCGAGGCATCTGCAAATCTGCTTCGGCTGGAGCGAAAGCTGGTCGAGCGTGGCGAGAAGCCGCCTGTGGCAAAACTCATCATCATTGGGTTCGGCATGCCGGTTCATACAACGCCCGATGGCATCATCGTTGCTCCCGTTGACACACTCGCGCCATAACGTTGTGGTGGGATCACCTTGCCTTCGGAAGGGGTTTCAGTCTCAAGCGACTTTTCCAACACTCACTTATGCCTGCATGCCAATTCTGGTCTAGCAAGGCCAAAGAAAAGGGGTCCCGTTTGGGGCCCCTTTGCAGTTGCACTTAGATGCGGTTCATCTGAGCGGCGACTTTGTTATACCAGTCCTGCCACGTGGGCGGGCAGTACTTTTTTGCCGCTGCCGGGGTAAGCGTGGAGCCATAGTTGGCGCCCAGGTAGGCAACGTGGGCAGAGACGCCCTCGCTCCAGCTACCAAAGCTCCGCCAGCCGCCGCCGCGGGCGCTCCAGCCCCAGGCGTTATAGGAGCCGGCACAATAGAGGCCCTTGCTGCTCTCGATGCAGGCGATGGCGGGGGACCAACGGGGATCGACGCCGGTATTCCAGGCGGCGACGGCAAAGTTATAGCCCTGGCCTGCCATGGGGGAGCCGGCGAGATAATTGTCGATGCGGCTCGTCCACTCATTAATGAACGAATCGTAATCGGAGCTACCGGTATTGGCGCTGTTCACCGTGGTGTCGATGGTGGTGTTGGTGTTGGTGGCCTGGCTGCTGGAATTGCTGCCGCTTACGCCCTCGCCCGAGAGCTTCTCGGCGGCAGCGGCCTTATCGGCCTCAAGCTTGGCAAGCTCGGCGGCATTTTCCTGCTCGGCTTTTGCCTGTGCCTCGCTGCGGAGCTGCTGGGCCTGCGCCAGCGCATCCTCGGCGTTTTTCTGCTCTGCCTCAAGCTGTGACTTGGCCTGCTGGAGCTCGGCCTTGTTCTGCTCGAGTTCGGTTTGCATATTATTGAGCTCTTCGATCTCGTCGACGCTCGAGCTCGTGATCTGGTTGGTGTATTTGCAGGTCGTGATGAACTCACCCAGGCTCTGCGCATTGACCAGGAAGCTCACGATGGGATTGGTGCCCTTCTGATACTTGTACAGATCGCGCATGGCGGAGCTTGCCTTGGCCTGCTGCTCGGGAAGCTTAGCCTCGATTTCCTCGATGCTTGCCTCGTTGGAGTCAATCTGCTTTTGCAGGTCATCGAGTTTGGTGCGGGCGTCGTTGTAGGCGCTCGTGGCGGCTTCGATCTTCTGCTGGGCTGCGGAAAGCTGGTCCTGCGTTGCCTGCGAGGCGGCATACGCCGCAACGGGGGAGAGCATCGGCGTGGCCGTCAGCGCAACGGCGAGCGCGGCGCTCGTGATGATACGAGCCGGCTTCGACGCAATGAGCGCTGCGGTGCGATGATTCGAATGCTGCATCCAGTCCCTCTGCAATCAATCGTAGGTTATGGTTCGAACGGTATTCTACTACTGCTTTCGACCTCAACTTGAACCTTAAAGGTTCCAAAGGGTCAAGTTGAACTTGAGGCTTTGGCTTTGACCTGCAGTTATGATGAATTGTTGAGAAACCATAGAGTTCAACTTTAACGTTACGGAACCCTGTCGAGAGGGTTTTTGTTTATCAAAAGTCGCCTCATGTGGGGTTTTGCAACTACAGGGTCCCATCACGGCGAGGGCGGATTTCATGCTGGACGATTACGTCGATTGCCATAGATACGGTGGAGCTTTGGGCGCCGGCGGTTTGGCACGCTAGAATAAATCAGTTGCGCAAAGACCGCCCGTTGTGTGGGCAGTTCATGATAGGAAGTTTCCATGGCATTGCAGTTTACAGAGCGCGAGTTCATTCCCGTGCTGCTCGGTGGCGACATCAACGCCTATTCGGTGGCGCGCGCCTTCTACGAGGAGTACCAGGTCAAGAGCCTGGTCTTTGGCAAGTACCAGACGGGTCCCGCGTACCGCAGCCAGATTATCGACTACACGCCCAACGTGGATATCGATACCATGCCCGTGATGCTCAGGACCGTCAACGGCATTGCCCAAGCGCATGCCGATAAGACGATTGTTCTTGTGGGCTGTGGCGATAACTATGTTGCCCTCGTGGCTCAGGCCAAGGATGCCCATGAGTTGGCGGATAACATCGTCGCGCCTTACGCTCCCTACAGCATGCTTGAGCAGTGTCAGAAGAAGGAGATCTTCTACGAGCTGTGCGAGAAGCATGGCGTGCCCTATCCGCATACCTTTACCTTCACCATGGCGATGCTCAACGCCCAAGGCGAGGCACCTGCCGAAGTGCTCGACCAGATCGATTTTCCTTACCCGATGATTCTGAAGCCTTCTGACGGCATCATGTGGTGGCAGCACGAGTTCGAGGGCCAGAAAAAGGCCTATGAGATTGCCGACCGTGCCGAGCTGGAACAGGTCATTCGCGACTCGTATGCCAGCGGCTACACCGACGACCTGATCTTGCAGGATCGCGTGCCCGGCAATGACGAGTACATGCGCGTGCTCACCAGTTATTCCGACCGCAACGGCAAGGTGCGCATGATGTGCCTGGGTCACGTGCTGCTCGAGGAGCATCAGCCTCACGGTGTCGGCAACCACGCCTGTATCATCACCGAGCCCAATGACGAGCTCATGGGCGGCGTGCGCAAGTTGCTCGAGGACCTTCACTTTGTGGGTTATTCCAACTTTGACGTTAAGTACGACGAACGCGACGGCTCGTTTAAGTTCTTCGATTTCAACACGCGCCAAGGTCGCAGCAACTACTACGTCACTAACAGCGGCTTTAACGTTGCCAAGTATGTGGTGGACGAGTATGTGTTCAACCGCCCGTTTGAGCCGGAGTTTGTGACGGCGCAGGACGAGGCGCTGTGGATGGTCGTTCCCATGGGCGTCGTCGACAAGTACGTCAAGGATCCCGAGCTGCGCGCTAAGGTGCATCGCCTGGACAAGGAAGGCAAGGGCGCCGACCCTTCGTTTATGAAGGGCGACTTTGTCTTTAACCGCTGGCTGCGCATGTGGCACACCAAGCTGCGCCACTTTAAGCTGTTCAAGACGTATTACAAGTAGATGAGTGCGGCGCCCGTCCGGTTTACATCGGGCGGGCGCGGGTATGATACGCGCAATTGCGCAAGCGTCACCAAGGAGGCGGCGATGGAAAAGCTGGGAGTTATCGGCGGCATGGGCGCCGAGGCCACGTCGTATTACTACGACCAGGTGGTGCGCCATACGGCTGCTGCCTGCGATCAGGAACATATCGACATGGTGGTGCTCTCCAAGTCGACCATGCCCGACCGCACGCTTGCCATTAAGACCGGCGAGCATGCCAAGCTGCTGGCGACCATGAAAGAGTGTGCCCAGGCACTCGAGTCGCTGGGCTGTGCGCACATTGCCATTCCCTGCAACACGTCGCACTACTTCTACGACCAGATCCAGTCGTTTACGAAGGTGCCGATTATCCACATGCCGCGTGAGTCGGTGCGCTATGCCCTTGCGGGTGCGGTGATGGGGGAGTGCGAGTTCGACCCCAACCTGAGTATGCCGGCCGAGCCGGTGCACAAGATTGGCATTATGGGCACCGACGGAACCGTGGGCGCGGGCGTCTACGGCCGCGAATGCGAGGCTGCGGGTGTTGAGGTCGTCTATCCCAGCGAGAAACGTCAGAACGATGTGATGTCGCTTATCTACGATGATGTGAAAGCCGGACGTGAGCCCGATATGGATAAGTTCGACCGCGTGATGTGGGAGTTCGCCCGTAGCGGCTGCGACCGTGTCATTCTGGCCTGCACCGAGCTATCGGTGCTGCAGAAGTATCGAGAGATGCCCGAGATCACCCTCGATGCCATGGATGTCCTGGTGCGCGAATCCATCATCCGCAGCGGCGCCCCCTACCGCCTCTAGCTTCCGACCTGTCAAAAAGGGACAGGTTAATTTTGGTAGGTTTTATCTGATGAAACAGTAAAGGCCTCGGCTCGTTTGGTGCGAGCCGAGGCCTTTTGCGTTGGGCGGTTGCTGCCGGTGGCGAACTAGAACAGGAAGCCGATGGCGATGAGGGCGATGCTGACGATGAGTACGGCGATGTCCAGGCCCTTGATGGGGTAGCGCTTGTACGAGCTGGCGCGCGTGCGCAGATAGAAGCCGCGCTGTTCTGCCGCCAAGGCCGTGGCATCGGTCTTGCCCACGCTCGAGATGAGCAGCGGCACACACAGTGGCAGCATGAGCTTAAGCTTCTTGATAGGGTTCTTGGTGTCGTACTCGACGCCGCGCGCGGTCTGCGCTTCCATGATGGCGTTCATCTCCTGACCAAACACCGGCACAAAGCGCAGCGCCGTGGTAAAGGTGAAGGCATAGCGATACGGTACGTGCAGCACCTCGACGCAGGCGTTGGCAAGGTCGTTGAGCTTGGTCACCATGAGCATGAGGATGAGCGGTAACGCCACACCCAGCAGGCGCAGACAGGCCTTCGATCCTGTGATGAGGCCCGTGTCGGTGATAAAGCCCCACACAACGTTGCCATCGCGCATAAAGGCAAGCTGGAGCACCAGCATGATAAGCGCGAGCGGAATCAGCAACTTGAGCAGCGAGAGCAGACGGTCGACGACACCGGCATAGGCACCCAGCGCAAGGGTGAGTGCCAAAAAGCCCAGCAGCGCCACGTAGGTGTCGGACAAGAAGATGCCGACGATGATGGCGGCGGCGAGGCCCAGTTTGACGACGGGGTTCAGGCGATGCAGCAGCGTATCGCCCGGCATGTAGTCGATGACGTTAACCACGGCGGACCATCTCCTTGGTAATGCGAACGATATCGGTGACCTCGCTCACCTGCGCAAAAGCGGGCGAGACGGAAGATGCCAGACGGCGCGAGAGTTCAATAACCTGGGGCGGCTCAACATAGGCACGCCGCATGAGATCGATGTTCGAGAATAGCTCGTGCGTGCGGCCGCGGCCGAGGATGCGACCGTCGGCCATTACTACGATACGCTCGGCAAAATCCGAGACGACTTCCATATCGTGGCAGACCATAATCACAGCGCAACCGCGCTCGGCCATGGTGCGCACTGTTTCCATGACGGTCATGCACTCGCGGTAATCAAGGCCGCTCGTGGGCTCGTCGAGCACGACGATCTTGGGCTCAACCACTACGACGGAGGCAAGCGCCACCATTTGTCGCTGGCCGCGCGAAAGCGAGAAAGGTGCCTCATCGGCAGGCAGGCCAAAGCGGTCGATAACAAGTTGAGCACGACGCAGAGCCTCGGCACGGTCGATGCCGGCAAGTTCTAGACCAAAGGCGACCTCGTCGAGCACAGTGTCTTTACAGATTTGGCGGTCGGGGTTCTGGAAAAGCGTTGCCACTTCGCGTGCGATGCGGCTCGTGGGAACCGATGCCGTGTCCAAGCCCGTAACGCGTACGCTGCCCGATGCGGGCTTGAGCAAACCCGTGAGCAGTTTGGTGAGCGTGGTTTTGCCGGCTCCGTTTTGGCCGACAATGCCCACGAGCTCGCCGGGGTAGAGCGTCAAGTTGAGGTCGTGGACGGCGGCGCCGCCACGGGGGTAGGAAAACTCGACATGGTCAAAGGCGAGCACCGGCTCGGCGTCTTTCGCATGCGGGCGCAGCGACGGCGCGTGCGGGGAGTCTGCGGGCGCCTGAGTATCGCTTGTCGCACGGTCGGGGTCGACGATGCCCGTGATCAGGCGTTCTGCCTCGTCGACATCCAGACAGGGTGTGCCGCTTACCAGGCCATCGGCCTCGAGGCTGTTAAAGATGTGCGTGACGCGCGGGCAATCGACGCCGATGGTGCGGAGCTCGTCGGTGTGCGCGAAGACCTCATGCGGCTCGCCTTGCAGTGCGATCTGGCCGTGATCGAGCACCAACACACGGTTGCAGTACTCCGAAAGCAGAGCGACCTTTTGCTCAACGACGACGATGGTGATGCCGAGCGCGCGGTTTGCCTCGCGCAGCGTCTCGAAGACCAAGGTGGAACTGGCGGGATCGAGCGCTGCGGTTGGCTCATCGAGCACTAAGACGCGCGGGCGCATGGCGAGGATGGCGGCGATAGCTACCTTTTGCTTTTGACCGCCCGAGAGGGTGGCGATCTCGCGGTCGCGCAGGTCGCTAATGCCGACGGTCTTAAGCGTCTCGCTCACGTGCTGCTCGATCTGGTCGTGCGGAACGCCAAAGTTCTCGAGGCCAAAGAGCATTTCGTCCTCAACGACCGAAGCGACCATCTGCGTGTCAATGTCTTGCAGCACGCTACCGACGATCTGCGATATGTCGGTGAGCGAGACCTCGCAGGTGTCGTGGCCGTCAACTAACACGGAGCCATAAAAGGCGCCGGTGTAGTGGTGAGGCACGGCGCCCGACAGGCAGGCGGCAAGTGTGGACTTACCGGCACCCGAGGGCCCGATGATGCCGATGAAATCTCCCTTGTTCACGCTAAGCGAAACGTGGCTGAGCGCCTGCTCGGTTTGCGTGCCATAGGAGAACGAGACATCGTCGACGTTGATGATCGTTTCCATGGATACCTTTCATAATCATTGGGGACGTTCTTACATGACTAGTCGTTTAAGAACGTCCCCAAAAGCTCGTTGTTTGGGACAGTCTTTGGTGGTGAAGCACGGATACGGCTTTACGAGGTGCCCCAGGTTGGCGCGAAAGAGGAGCGAAGCGTACTTGGGTATGCGAGCGACGAATGAACGCCAAGATGGGGTGGCTCGTAAAGCCGAGCGGGTTAGTTGAGCTTCAGGGCCTTCTGGATGGGCAGGTAGAGGGCGCCGACCAGAATGGCGTTAAATACGGCGGTCATGGCGACGACGGGCAGCATGGCTGCGGCGAGCTCGCCCACCACGCCGAGCATGGCCATCTTGATGACCATGAAGATGACGCCCGAGACAAAGGTGGTCACGAATGTTGCGACGATGGCGACGACAGGCTTAACCTGGCCGTCCTTGGCGGCAGCGTTGACAATGACGGCCATGAGCATGGCGGCGATGCCCTCGGCGGCAAAATCGACAAACGGCGAGGTGGTAGTGATCTGGATCACGGCCGCCGAGATGAGACCAATGACGAGCGCCTGACCAATGTTGGGACGAACGACCAGGATGGTGAGACAGAAGGCCGAGATGATGAACTCGGGGCTGATCATACCGCCCGAGATGCCCGAGATTGCCTTGCCGACGGTGAAGTTGAGGATGAAGCCGGCGGCAAGCAGGATGGCGAGCAGGACAAGAGCGCGGATATCGAGTTTACCGCGGTCAGCGGTCTGGACGGTGCGGGGCTGGGCGGTGGCGATGGTGTTCTGAGACATGGTGAAAGTCCTTTCGAAATGGGGGAGTGTAAGAGAAAAACGGAGGCGCGTGATGCGAATGCGATCGGGCTCGAGATAGAAAAAGGCCCCCGGTCGAAACCGGAGGCCTTCCAATCACCTAGAGCGCAAAAACAGGCGTGAGGGACTCACTGTCGACCGATCGTATTCGCATCACGCCACCACCAGTTGTTGAGAGACGTCATCGTGTTCTTCATGTTGGTGGCTCCTTTCGTGATACCGTGGCGCGGTCGCACCTCGTTGCTGTTGCGCTGCACTATAGCACAGTGAAGTGTGTGCAGGGAATCTTTTTTGAAAAGATTTCGGCGACGTTTCCCGCCGGTCGAATGGGCGGCTGGGCGGGCGGGCGACCTTGGCCATCCCGCCCGCGCCTTAAGGTGTGGGGTTCTTAGGCCTTCTTGCGACGATAGATCACGTAGGCGCAGACACCGATGATGACGACGGCGCCAACGGCCATGGCGGCCATGTTGTTGCCCTCGGACTTCTCCTCGGTTGCCTCTTCGGCCTCGGGCTCGGCCACGTCCTCATCGGAAAGGGCCTCGTCGGCGTAGGTGATGGACTCGACCAGGCAGTCGTTGTCAGCATCGTAGTCACTCGGGACGAACTCCTCGGAGAAATCGCCCTCCTGGAGGTAGTCGCGCATCTCCTCGAGCATGGCCTTGCACTTAACATAGGTGTTCTTGGTTGCAGCCTTGCCGGCCTTGTTGGCCAGGGCGGTGCGGGCTTCGGTGCCTTCTTCGGCCTGCATGGCCTCGTCGACGGTCAGGTTCTGCTCGATGAGCTCCTTCTGCAGGGCGTCGAGATAGGCGCGGACGCCGGTGGCGCAGTGGTCGCGGTTCTCATAGGCGAGCGTGTTGATGTCCATGAGGACGTAGTTGATGGAGTTCTTGGGCTCCTCGTTGTTCACGACGTCTTCCTCTTCGCAGTGATCGAAGGAGACATCCTGATCGCTGAAGTAGGGGCTGACCTCGGTGAGCAGTGCGGAATAGAGGGGGATAGCGACGGAGAACTCGGCGTTGGAGAGCATCTCCCACTGGATGGTCGCGATCTCGGGGTCCATGCCGTGACGGATCTGGAAGGTGTGGATTTCGGTGTTGCGGTTGGAGCCGATGGCATACGCGCCGTCGGTGTTGGCGTTGAGGCCGGCGACATTCTCGCCGCGAGCGGCGAAGGAACGAATCATCTCAAAGGTGTTCCAGTCGGACTTGCCGGGCGTAAAGAACAGCGGCTGCATTTCGTGGACCAGGGCGCCGGTCGTCGCGCGAGCGTCTTCGCGCTCGTCCTTGACGATCTCGTAGTCGGTGCCCTCAGCAAGCGGAGCCATGAAGTAATCGCGGCCCTGGATATAGCGCGACCACTGGTGCATGCCGGCCTCGCCAATCTCCTCGCCGTAGGTCTTGGCGACGTCGAACTTGCCGTCGGTGTACTCGGCAAAGCCCTTCTCCTTAGGCATAGACTCGATGCCCTCGGAGTGGAGACAGTTCTCGGTGTCGTCGAGGTCGACGTCATAGGTGAGGTTGCCGATGTTGGGGTTGAGCGAGGCGATATCGTCAGTGAGCCTCATGGCGATCCACTGATGGCCGGAAAGCGCTGCAAACAACCAGGTCTCGTTGTTGTCGGCAATGATGATCTGGTCGTTGGAGCAGACGCCCTGCTCGTCAATCAGGCTGCCGAGGAGCTCGACACCCTCGCGGGCCGTGGCACTCTCGCCCAGAATGACGCTGGCGTAGTTGTATTCGCCAATGCCAGTCTCCTCGGTGATGGGGTCGGCCTCTTCGGCCTTCTCGTTATAGGAGGTGCTCAACGTGGCAGAGCAGGAGACACCCTTCTCGTTGATGCCTGCCTCGGAATATGCGTCGTAGCGATCTTCCCACTGCGAGGGGTTGTCGCGAACGAAGGTGTAGCGGTAGGTTGCGCCCTTGGACTTGTACTCAAAACCGGACTCGACCGAGGTGTACTCGTTGCCGTCCTTGTGTGCGGGCTCAATGCCAAAGTGCTTGATGTAGCGCGGACCGAAGTCCTCGGAACGGCCGTAGTACGTGTTGCCGTCTGCCGTGAGCTTGCTGCCCATGTAGATCTGGGTGCAGGCGAGTGCCGAAGTCGGCATGGCCATGATAGCCGCTGCTCCAAACGCAAGGCCGCAGCCGAGCTTCTTGAGCGTGTTGACAGGATGAGTAAACCTCATAATCCCTCCCAACTGTTGAAACCCCGCGAAACCGTACGGAGTTTCAGCTAATAAATACATCTACTAGCCTAAAGGAAGTGTAAAGAGTATTCACTCGACAACAGCCTTTGCTCGATGAGCGTGAAGAAATATACGATGAACGGATAATAATACTCATTTTATGGCTTTAGTTAAATAAAGGCACCCTGCATTTACTGTAGCTGAATAAAGCATTAGTCGGCGGTCAAAAAGAAAACTCTCCCGCTGTTTAGGATTTGCATAAACAGCGGGAGAGTCGATAACTGGATGAATATCATACCAATGTGGATTTACTTCTTTCGGCGGTGAATCACGTTGATGGCGTAACCGACGAGCATGGCCAAGACGATGACAATAAAGCCGATCAGGGGATTGTCGTTCATAGGGTCCTCCTATTTTCCGAGCGGGGAGAATTCGTCGACGATGAGGTCGAGGCATTGCGGAAGCGCGCGGGCTCCAAAGACGCCCGAATTGCTGGAGATAATCTCGCCATCGAACTGCATGCCCAGTGACGGGGTGCAGGTGATCTTGGCTTCCTTGGTCTGGATGATCTTGAACTGTGGGCGCCCGAGTACCTTGCCGGCGGGGTCAAGCGCAGCGGTGATCACGGTAGGCAGCAGCTGCACGGTGCGCACGGGTTCGATGACCGCAATGTCGACCATGCCGTCGTTCATGCGGCAGTTGGGGAACAGGTTGATGTCGTTTTGGATGACCGAGGTGTTGCCGGCCATGCAGCAGATGCCATCGAGCTCCTCGACAATGCCGTCGTGCTCAATCGTAAAGTGCGCCACCGTGGGGTTGGGCGTGGCGAGCGCGGAGAGGAAGTAGGCGATCTCGCCGATGTCGTTTTTGGTAGGGGCGGCCTTCATCATAATCTCGGCGTCGAAGCCCGAGCCGGCGATGATGATAAAGCCGTGGCGCTTTTCGTTGCCGTTCTCGTCGAGCCAAAAGAGCTCGCCCATGTCCACTTTGACCGTGCGACCGGCACGGCAGGCCTTGGCAAGTGCCGCTGCCTCGGGGGCATTACCGATGTTGTTAAAGAACAGGCAGGCTGTGCCGGAGGGGAAGACGAGCGTGGGGACGCCGCATCCGCGCATTTGGTCGAGTACGTTGGAGACGGTGCCGTCGCCGCCCGAAATCACCACGCGATCAAACTCGCGCACGTCTGCCACGGCGTCTTCGGGTTCCATGCCATCGCCGATAAAACGCATCACGACCTCGTCGCCGCCCTGCGCGAGGGCGTGCGTGAATGCGTAGATTTCATCTGAGCTGGGGCCCGATGCCGGGTTGTGGATGATAAGGCAGCGCATACTTACGTTCCCGTTCTGTGACTAACCGAGTATAGTTGTAAGGCAATGCCGATATCCTACCCGTGTTTTTCGGGCCTAACCTTATTCGATGGGTTGATATGTACATTTCCACACATCAGGCTCTACTCGACTTTTGTCAGCGCGCCCGTGAGTTTGACGCGATTGCCGTCGATACCGAGTTTTTGCGCGAGCGCACGTTCCATCCGCGCCTGTGCCTGGTCCAGATTGCCACCCCTGCCGAGAGCGTCGCGGTCGACCCCCTGGTGATCGACGACCTGTCGCCGCTGGCCGAGCTTATGGCCGACGAGAGCGTGACCAAAGTCTTCCACGCCTGCTCGCAGGATATGGAGGTTATGCTCCATACCGTGGGCGTGCTGCCGCGTCCGATTTTTGACACGCAGGTGGCCGCCGCCTTTTTGGGCGAACGCCAGCAGATTTCCTACGGCGCGCTCGTGCAGACGTTTTGCGGCGTCTCGCTGCCCAAGACCGAGTCGCTGACCGACTGGTCGCGTCGCCCGCTGACCGACAAACAGATCGAGTACGCGATCGATGACGTCAAGTACCTGATCGTCGCCTATACCGAGATGATGAGCCGTCTGCGCGAGCTGGGCCGCGTGGACTGGGTACTCGACGAGTTGCGCCCGCTGGCTGACGAGTCGCACTATCGCGCCGATCGCCACGAGGCGTTCCGCAAGGTCAAGCGCATCAATTCGTGCAGCCGTCACCAGCTGGGTATCGCGCGCGAGCTCGCCGCCTGGCGCGAGGACCGCGCCGAGCGCCGTAACATCCCGCGCAAGTGGGTCATGTCCGACGACACGCTGCTTGCGCTCGTTAAGCGCAATCCCGTCCGCGTTGAGGAGTTCCGTAGCATTCGCGGTACCGACCAGCTGGGGGAGCGCGACGTGGACGGTGCGCTCATGGCCATCAAGCGCGGCGCGAGCTGCCCGCACGATCGCCTGCCGCTCATGGTGCGCGGACACCGTCAGATCTCGCCGGAGCTGGAGAGCGTGACGGACCTGATGTATGCGCTCATCCGCCTGGTTGCCGAGCGCTCGGGGGTGGCGACCTCGGTCATTGCCTCGCGCGATGACCTGGCCGATTACATCGAGCATCCTGAGCAAAGCCCCCTGCGCGAAGGCTGGCGTTTTGAGCTTGTGGGTTCGCGCCTGGACGATCTGCTTTCCGGCAATATGGGGCTCACCGTGAAGGACGGAAAGATTGAGTTGTTATAGGGAAGCCTAGTCTGCTGAGTGGGTAGAATGCCTCCAACGTGTAACTCGATTTGGAGGAATTCGCATGCCCTATTACTATGGATATGGCTTTGGCATCGACCCGCTGTACCTGCTGGTTGTTCTTGTCTGCACGGTGCTTGGCCTTGCTGCGCAGAGCTATATCAATTCGACGTACAAGACGTGGTCCAAGGTTCGCTCGGACGGCGACACGGGTGCCACGGTCGCTCGCCGCATGCTCGACGCCAACGGTTGCAACGCCGTGGGTATCAAGGGCGTCGCCGGTGAGCTCACCGACCACTACAACCCGCAGGACAATAACCTGTATCTGTCGGATTCCAACCGTTCGGGCGGCTCGGTCGCAAGCGTTGCTGTCGCTTGTCACGAGGCAGGCCATGCCGCGCAGCGTCAAAGCGGCTATGCCATGATGAAGGTACGCACCGCCCTCGTGCCGGTCGTCAACTTTACCCAGAACACCTGGACCATCGTGTTACTCTTGGGCCTGTTTATGAACATTGCCGGGCTCACGACCCTCGCGTTGATCTTCTTCTCGTTTAGTGTGCTGTTCCAACTCGTTACGTTGCCTGTCGAGATTGATGCTAGTCGGCGCGCCGTGGCGTATATTGAGCAGTCGGGTATGAGCTCCCAGCAGGTCAACGGTGCCAAGAAGGTGCTGACGGCCGCCGCGCTTACCTATGTGGCTGCGGCGCTCACCTCGATTATTCAGCTGCTCTATCTTATGGCTCGATACAACAGAAACTCCAACCGATAACAAATGGGACAGGCAGGCGCCGCGGGGATTCGTGTCCTCGCGGCGCTGTACTATGTGTTGGACTTGAATTTGCGCAGGGCCGAAGCCCTTGTGCACGATGACGAAAGGAGGCTGCGTGGCAGGCTGGAATCTAACCGGCAATGCCGTTTCCGCCGAGTTCGACGGTTCGGACGAGCAGGAGCGTAAGGAGCTCAGCGTGAGCCAGGCGGTAGAGATCGCCGCCGGTGCGCTCGATGCCATTCCGCAGCTGAGTGTCCTGGGCGAGGTCACGGGTTTCCGTGGTCCCAATGCCCGAAGCGGCCACTGCTACTTCCAGATTAAAGACGACTCGGCCGCCGTCGACTGCATCATCTGGAAGGGCGCCTATCTCAAGCGTACCTTCGATCTGCGTGACGGCATGCAGGTGAGCTTTAAGGGCAGCTTCAATCTCTATAAGGCCACGGGCCGCATGAGCTTTGTCGCTCGCTCGTTTTCGCTGGCGGGGGAGGGTCTGCTGCGTCAACAGGTGGCGCAGTTGGCCGAAAAGCTACGCCGCGAGGGACTGATGGACGAGTCCCGCAAACGCCGCATCCCGGTGTTTTGCTCACGCGTGGCGGTCGTCACCTCGCTTTCCGGTGCGGTAATCGACGACGTCAAGCGTACGCTGCGCCGTCGCAACCCGCTCGTCGAGCTTGTCTGCGTGGGCGCCAAGGTTCAAGGCGAGGGTGCGCCGGCCGAGCTCATTGATGGCTTGCGCCGCGCCGCTTCCATTACGCCGGCGCCCGACTGTATTTTGCTGGTGCGCGGCGGCGGCTCCTTTGAGGACCTCATGACCTTTAATGACGAGGAGCTTGCCCGCGCGGTGGCGGCTTGTCCTGTGCCCGTGGTGACCGGCATTGGCCATGAGCCCGATACCTCGATTTGCGACATGGTGAGCGACCGACGCGCCTCCACGCCCACGGCGGCGGCAGAATCGGTGGCGCCGGCTATGACGGAGTTGGCCGATGTGCTCGAGGCGCGCTATCAGCGTCTGGGTGCCGCGATGGCATCGATGATTGGGTCGGCCCAGGTCGACCTGGAGATGCTTGATCAGCGCGGTCGCCGTGCCTGGGATACCTATACGGCTCGCTTGGGTGATGCGCTCGATGCCGCTGCGTGTCGCCCGTGCCTCAACGACCCCACATTTATGGTCGAGCGTCGCGAATCGGAGCTTGCCCTGACGGCCGATCGCCTGTCGGGCGCCATAGTACGCTCGGTCGGGACATTCCGCTCCAACTTTGAGCGCTTGCCCGAGCGTCTGATTACAAGCACCTCGGGGCTCGATGGTAAGCGCCATGCGCTCACGCTTGCGAGTTCCCGCCTAGAGCATCAAGGACGCACGATGCTCAGCAAGCCAGCGTCCGACCTGAGCCGTGCGGCAGCGTCGCTCGATGCCCTGTCGCCGCTCAAAGTGCTTGCTCGCGGCTATTCCATCGCGTACAGCGATGATGGTGTGGCTACGAGTGCCAAGACCTTTAAGCCTGGCGACGCCATTCGCGTGCACATGGCAGACGGCAACGTGGCGGCAACGGTCGATACGGTCGAATAGACCGCGTTTCATAGCGATAAACCTTTAGGAAAGGAAACAGATATGGCAGAGAAGACCCCGGTCGAGCAGCTTACGTACAAGCAGGCCTCGCAGGAGCTGGAGCTCATCATTCGCAGCTTGGAGTCGGGCGATATGGAGCTCGAGGAGTCGCTCGAGAGCTATACCCGCGGCGTCGAGCTCCTCAAGAGCCTGCGCACCCGCCTGTCCGATGCCGAGCAGAAGGTCTCGGTGCTTCTCAAGGACGTCGACGGCAACGACGTGCTCGCCGACGGCGAGGCCGCCAACACCGACGACAACCTCTCGTTCTAACCATCCTGACCAAATATAATTACCTTGGTCTGTGAGAAAGGAACCAACCATGTGTGATTGCATCTTCTGCAAAATCGCCAACCACGAGATCCCCTCGACCGTTGTCTATGAGGACGATCAGGTCATCGCGTTCGACGACCTCAATCCCCAGGCGCCGGTCCACACGCTCGTGATCCCCAAGAAGCACTACAGCGACATCGCCGACAACGTACCGGCCGAGACCATGGGCGCCATGGCTCACGCCATCCAGGAGGTCGCTAAGGCCAAGGGCTTGGAGGACGGTTTCCGCGTCATCTCCAACAAGGGCGTTAACGCCGGTCAGACCGTCATGCACTTCCACATGCACGTCCTCGGCGGCAAGAACCTGGGCGAGAACCTCATCTGAGGGCGCGTAGGCCGTCGACTTGGCTGCCTTTGGAGTAACCTATGCAGCTTTCTCAACTCGAATACCTTCAAGCGGTAGCGAACTACGGCGGCGTGCGCAAAGCGGCTCGAGCCGTTCATGTGAGCCCACAGGCCGTTTCGTCGGCAATCAAAAAGTTGGAATCTGAGTATCAGATTGTTTTGCTCAACCGATCGGCGGGGGAGGCTGTTTTGTCTCCGGCGGGCAGAGAATTTGCGCGTCGTGCACGCGTGATCCTGGCACAAGTCGACGATCTCAAAAAGTACGCTCAATCGGGGAACGGCGGCGTTTCGCCCGACGGCCATTTCCGTCTTTACGCCCCCTGCCTTCATGGGCGGGGGCGCCTTTTTGCCGAAAACTGGTATGACTCGTTTGAACGCTCGCACCCTCAGATTCACCTTGATGTGTGGCATCAGCCAACGGCTACATGCTTTGAATCACTTATACTTGGAATTTCGGACGTGGCTATCTCGTTTGAGGAACCACGGGACAGCGTCCTTTCTTCAAAATATTTGGGTGAAAAGGAGCTCAAGGTTCTTTCATACCCAGCGGCTCATCAATCTGTTGACGCTATGACCATTCGTGAGTTACTGGGCGGCAGGCTCGCTGTTCCCATTAATTTGTCACCCTGTCTCAATGCGATTAACCAATGCCCTGAAGCCCAGCTCGTCAATTTTCGCTTCCGTGATGTCGAATACGAAAACAGGGCGCAGGCTGAGTTTCTTCAAGCCGGGGGATTGATATTGGGTTTTTCTGGCTCTTCTCTCGCATCGGATGGATCGGAAGTGAGCGAGTGCTCCATTGAAGCCTCACATGACGTAGCCTTGCCCATTTACTTTTGCTATCGACAAAATGCCTGGACCGATCGACACCAGACGGTATTTCTCCACCTATTGCGTCATCTCGCTTCGTGAGGCCATTTGGCCTCGTGTCGTCAAGTGAATGTTGACGCCTTGTAACACATGACTGACGGCTTTGCCCTCATGCTTTTCCAAGATTCCGATTTAGATTGTTGACTCTTGGAGGGCGGAGCATGAAAAACCGTACGGTTTTGCTTTATATGACGTTCGTTTTTCTGTCGAACTTCAGCACCATTTTGTATTTTCTAACTGTCTACCTTGAGTTCGTCGGACTTTCGATGGTATCGATTTCTAGCATGATGATTGCATATCAAGTGAGCAAGTTCATCCTCGAAGTTCCCACTGGCTATATTGCTGATAGGTTTGGACGAAAGACAAGCGGTCTCGTTGGCGTCGTGGGGATGCTTGGATACTACGCCGCCCTGCTTCTCGTCCGTTCCCCTCTGCTTTTAATCGGTGCGTTCGCTCTCAAAGGTTTTGCCGTTGCATGTCTGAGCGGATCCATAGAAGCGATTTACATAGACAGTGTCTCTCAGGACCAGCTCGTAAGACTTAATGTCGTTGAGCGATTTGTTTTCTATGCCTCTTATGCCATCTCCGCTTGCGTGGGCGGTTTCATTTCGTCTGCTGGCGCGTATCTCATTGGGCTTTCGGTCGATATCATCGCCATGGTGTTGACGTTGGTTGTCGTTGTCTGCATTCCTGAGATGCGAAGAGGGGGCACTGCGGGGACACCTGAGCGTGGAATTAGCCCGAAGATGATCGGTGCCGCTATTGCGTGTAACGGAATTCTTCGTTCAGCGTTCATCATGGACTGTTCTCAAGCATTTGCTTTTGTCGCCCTGGAAGACTTTTTCTCACTGTTGCTTGCGGGTCGCGGAATGAATGCCGTCGCTTCGGGTGTGATCATTGCGGTCCAGCTCCTTGCCTCGGCCTCCATGGGGCTTATTGTGCCCAGTGTGATTGCTCATGTCGACAAGAGCCGTTTTGCGCGTATTTGCGGCATCATTCGCTTAGTATTGACAGCTTTGTTTTTGATCCCCCTTACTCCGGCTAATTTGCCGCCCGTGTTCTATGTGCTGCAGACGGTTGCGTACTCGTTGTTTGCCCCAATCAAATACTCAGTTTTCCAAAATGCTGCCGATTCTTCGATGCGCTGTTCACTGATTTCGGTCCAAAGCCAGATGGTGGCGGTGGGTGCCATCCTTTTCTATCTGTTCAATGCTGCGTTGAGCAGCATCGCGGGCATTCGAGTCGTATTGCTTGTTGCGCTCGGGATTTCTTCCCTGGTGTATATCCCCGCGCTATTTCGTCTTACAAGTCAAAGGCCATGAGTATTTAGGCACCGATAACTTATATATCAACGCAATAAACCCGAGCGCGAGGGCGTTTGGGTTTATTATTGAAGCGTATGTAACCTGGCGGCGCCACACCGCCTGTTAGTAGGGAGACACATGAACGTTCTGGTCGTCAACGCGGGATCTTCGACCCTTAAGTATCAGGTCATCGACACCAAGTCCCATAAGGTGTCCGCAAAGGGCTCCTGCGAGCGCGTCTGCTTTACCGGTGGTACCTTCACCCATGCTGCCAATGGCTCCAAGAAGGTGACCGAGAACATCGAGTTCCCCGACCACAAGGTCGCCATCGAGGTCGTCCTGAAGGACCTTGAGGCCAACGGCGTCAAGATCGAGGGCATCGGCCACCGTATCGTTCAGGGCGGTTGGTACTTTGGCGATTCCTCCCTCGTCGACGAGGACGTCCTCGCCAAGATCCGCGAGGTCGCTCCGCTCGCTCCGCTGCACAACAACCCCGAGGCCAACGTTATCGAGTACTGCCTCGAGCAGTATCCCGACCTGCCCAACGTCACGGTCTACGACACCGCTTTCCACTTCAACATGCCCGAGGTCGCCAAGACTTACGCCCTGCCCAAGGACGTCTGCGACAAGCTGCACATCCGTAAGTACGGCGCCCACGGCACCAGCTACCGCTACATCTCCAAGAAGGTCGCCGAGATGACCAACGGCGAGGCCCGCAAGGTCGTCGTGTGCCATATCGGCTCCGGCGCTTCCCTGTGCGCCATCGAGGACGGCAAGTGCATGGACACCACCATGGGCTTGACGCCGCTCGACGGCGTCATGATGGGCACCCGCTGCGGCTCCATCGACCCGGCTACCGTGTGCTACCTGCAGCGCGAGGGCGGCTACACCTTCGACGAGGTCGACGAGATGATGAACAAGAAGTCCGGTCTTTTGGCTGTGACCGGCGGCAAGACCAACGACTGCCGCAACGTCGAGGAGCTCGCCGCCGCTGGTGACCCCGATGCTCAGCTCGCCTTCGACATGTTTGTCTACAAGATTGCCGCCAAGGCTGCCGAGATGGCTACTTCCATGTGCGGCATGGACACGCTGGTCTTCACCGCTGGCATCGGTGAGCACGCTCCGGCCGTTCGTGCCGGCGTTGCCGACCGTCTGGCCTTTATGGGCGTCAAGATGGATCATGCCCGCAACGCCCTGCGTGGTGACGGCGCTTGGTGCCTGTCTGCCAAGGATTCCAAGGTCAAGATCTTCGTCATCCCCACGGACGAGGAGTTCATGATCGCTTCCGACGTCGAGCGCATTGTCAACGCCAAGTAATTGATGCAAGGGGAGGGGACTGGATGGCCTTGTGCCGTTCAGCCCTCTTTTACGCTCTTTGGGCGAAGAGCTTAATAGATATTTATTGAATTCTGATAACTTCTTATTAAGGGTACGGCCGCCTTATAGGTTTGCCGACCGTACTGTAATCACGAAGGAGTCTCATGAACGTACTTGTTGTCAACGCCGGCAGCTCGAGTCTTAAATATCAGCTTTTGGATACCGATACCCGCGAGGTTTTCGCCAAGGGTAACTGCGAGCGTATCGGCTCGGAGATGGGCATCTTTGGCCACTCCGAGAACGGTGGTGCCAAGCAGACCGAGGAGATTCCTTTTCCCGATCATCGCTCTGCTATCGGTCGCGTGCTCGAGGAGCTTGAGAAGACCGACTTTACGATCGATGGCATTGGGCATCGCATCGTTCAGGGCGGCTGGCACTTCGATGATTCCGCAGTCGTCGACGATGAGGTCATGGCTAAGATCCTTGAGGTGGCCCCGCTCGCCCCGCTGCATAATTACGGCGAGGCCGCAGCAATCGAGTATTGCCGCGAGAAGTATCCGGAGCTGCCCAACGTGGCCGTCTTCGATACCTCGTTCCACATGACCATGCCCGAGGTTGCCTACACCTACGCGTTGCCCAAGGACGTGTGCGATAAGTATCATGTGCGCAAGTACGGCGCCCATGGAACGAGCCACCGCTACGAGTGGATGATGGCCAAGGAGATCCTGGGTTCGCGCTGCCACCGTCTGCTTTCGTGCCATCTGGGTAACGGCGCCTCGCTCGCCGCTATCGAGGACGGTGTCTGCCGCGATACCACGATGGGCCTCACGCCGCTCGACGGCTTGATGATGGGTACCCGCTGCGGCTCCATCGACCCGGCCACCGTGTGCTACCTGCAGCGCGAGGGCGGCTACACCTACCAGGAAGTCGACGACATGATGAACAAGCAGTCTGGCCTGCTTGCCATCTCGGGTATTTCCAACGACGCCCGCGACATCCGTACACGCGCCTCCGAGGGCGACGAGCGTTGCCTGCTCGCCTTCGATATGTTTGCCTACAAGGCCATGCAGCAGGCCGGCTCAATGATCGCTTCCATGGCGGGCGTGGACACCATCACCTTTACCGCCGGTATCGGCGAGAACGACTGGTCGATCCGCAAGGCCTTCTGCGACTGCTTTGAGTGGCTGGGCGTGCGCATCGACAACAACAAGAACCGCGAGGCCGTGGGCAACGGCCCGCAGGTCATCAGCGCCGCCGGTTCCGCCGTCACGGTCATGGTCATCCCCACCGACGAGGAATACATGATCGCCCACGACGTCGAGCGTCTGACCAAGAACAACTAACGTGCGCATTTGCAAGTAAACGAAAGGCCTCCAGAGCAGCAGCTCCGGAGGCCTTTTTGCTAGCAGGCGGACGACGGAAACTCCATCCCATTTCGAGCGCAAATACTGGGACACGCTTTCCGGTTGAGGCACGTTGCGGAAAGTGCGACCCACAATAAAGCAAAATTCCGTCCCAAAGTTTCCCAAACAGGCCCCAAGCGGAAGCCACATCCCACAATCCGCCTCCAAACTGGGATGTAGTTTCCGGCACAACAACCGCCGAAGCCCACCGGCCTTTCAATCTCCAAAGTGATCATCATCAGCAACGCCTGCGCTCCCAGCAACGGCACCCATCCATTCAGATTTTCAGCTCCAGCTCGTAGCCAAGCCGCCGTCCACCCCGGATTCCCTGATTGCTACGTGGCGGCAGGGACCCTACAGGGTAAAGCTCTGAAAATATTCCGCAGGACGCATGAAACCCCCGCCGCACGAAGTGCGCAGCGGGGGTTTCATGCATGTCCGAGGACGTTTTCAGAGCTTTACCCTGTAGGGTCCCGAGGGGATATGTCCGCTACTCAGCCATCTGAGCCTGGACGGCGGTGATGGCCACGACACCCACGATGTCGTCGGCAGAGCAGCCGCGCGACAGATCGTTGACCGGCTTGGCGATGCCCTGCAGGATGGGGCCGTAGGCGTCGGCGCCGGCGAAGCGCTGGACCAGCTTGTAGCCGATGTTGCCGGCCTCGAGGTCGGGGAACACGAGCACGTTGGCCTTGCCGGCAACGGAGGAGCCGGGAGCCTTGAGCTGGGCGACGGTGGGGACAATAGCGGCATCGAGCTGCAGGTCGCCGTCGATGGCGAGCTCGGGAGCCTTCTCCTTGCAGAACTTCACAGCCTCCTGGACCTTCTTGGCGACCTCGCCGCCAGCGGAGCCCATGGTGGAGTAGGAGAGCATGGCCACGTGCGGCTCAACGTTGCCCATGAAGGTGGACCAGGAGTGAGCGGAGGCGATGGCGATCTCGGAGAGCTCGTCGGAGGACGGGTTGATGTTGAGGCCGCAGTCGGCGAAGATCAGCGTGCCGTCAGTGCCGAACTGCGGGGTGTCGGTGCACATCACGAAGAAGGCCGAGACCAGCTTGGTGCCCGGGGCGGTCTTGAGGATCTGAAGCGCGGGGCGCAGGGTGTCGGCGGTGGAGTGGCAGGCGCCGGAGACCAGGCCGTCGGCATCGCCCATCTTGACCATCATGGTGCCAAAGTAGGTGGCGTCCATCACCTGGGCGCGAGCCTGCTCGATGGTAACGCCCTTCTTGGCGCGGAGCTCGGCAAACTTCTGCGCGTACTCCTCGTGCTTCTCGGCATTGCGCGGGTCGATGACGGTAGCGCCGGGAACGTTGATCTCGTCGGGGTTGCCCAGGATGACGATCTTTGCCAGGCCCTCCTCGATGATTTTGGTGGCCGCGACGATAGTGCGCGGATCCTCGCCCTCGGGCAGGACGATCGTCTTAAGGTCGGCCTTGGCGGCAGACTTCATACGGTTTAGGAAATCGCTCATGTTACTCCTTACAAGCGTTTCGCTAAGCTCCAGGCACCCGGCTGTTCACGAATAAACCCGCTGCTAGCGGGTTTACCTTTCAATTATGTACGCCGCGGTGCTTGAGCTTTCCTTGTGTGGCAAGCTCATTATAGGACGCATTAGCGCTATAATCGCTCTGATAAATATGTCTCGAAGAATGTTCGAGAAAAGCCCAGCTAACGAGCCCGTGGCTTTTGACAAGGAGTATCGATGCAGATTACCTCAGGCCTGCCTGAAGGCTTTAACGCCGGCGCGTACGACATGATTGTCGTCGGTGCTGGATATGCCGGTGCCGTTTGCGCCCGCCGTCTTGCCGAGACCATCGGCTATCGTGTTGCCGTTTTGGAGCGCCGTAGCCACATTGCGGGCAATGCCTATGACTGCACTGACGAGGCCGGAATCCTGATCCACGAGTACGGTCCGCATATCTATCACACTTTTAACGAGCGCGTGCACAATTTCCTGTCGCGCTTTACCAAGTGGACGGATTATCAGCACAAGGTGCTCGCCAACATCAACGGTACCCTTATGCCCGTGCCCTTCAACCATGCGAGTCTCAAGCTCGCCTTTGGTGACGAGCGCGGCGAGGAGCTGTATCAGAAGCTCGTGGAGACCTTTGGCAAGGATGTCAAGGTGCCCATTATGGAGCTGCGTAAGAAGAACGACCCGGATCTTGCCGAGGTCGCCGATTACGTCTACGAGAACGTCTTTTTGCATTACACCATGAAGCAGTGGGGCCAGACGCCCGATCAGATCGATCCCTCGATCACCGGCCGCGTTCCCGTCTTTGTGGGCGATGATGACCGCTACTTCCCGCAAGCTCCCTTCCAGGGCATGCCGCAGGAGGGCTACACGGCGCTCTTTGAGCACATGCTCGACCACGACCTAATCGACGTGTTCTGCGACGTGGACGCCCGCGATCTCTTTGAGATCGACGAGACTACCGTCAAGATCGACGGCAAGGTCTATGGCGGCGAGATCGTCTACACCGGTCCACTCGACGAGCTGTTCAACCTCGACCTGGGCGCGCTGCCGTACCGCACGCTCGATATGAAGTTCGAGACGCTCGATATGGATCAGTTCCAGCCCGTGGGCACCGTCAACTACACCACGAGCGAGGACTATACGCGTATTACCGAGTTCAAGAACATGACCGGTCAGGTCCTGCCCGGCAAGACCACCATCATGAAGGAGTACTCCAAGGCCTATACGCCCGGCTCGGGCGAGACGCCGTACTACGCCATTCTTGAGCCCGAGAACCGTGAGCTCTATGAGCGCTATCTTGAGCGCGTCCAGAACCTGACGAACTTCCACCCGGTGGGTCGTCTGGCCGAGTATCGTTACTACGATATGGACGCCGTGACCAATTCCGCCCTCGATCTTTCGGATGAGATTATCGCCTGCCATGCATAAAGTCATAACATTCGGTATTCCCTCGTATAACGCCGCCAAGGACATGGACCATTGCATCACCTCCATCTTGGAGGGGAGCAATTACGCCACCGATATCGAGATTATCGTGGTGGACGACGGCTCCAAGGACGAGACGGCCGCCAAGGCCGACGAGTGGGAGGCGCGTTATCCCGGTATCATTCGCGCGGTACACCAGGAGAACGGCGGCCACGGTATTGCCGTCCTTTCGGGTCTGCGCGAGGCACAGGGCACTTACTACAAGGTCGTCGACTCGGACGACTGGCTCGACGCTGCGGCTCTTTCGACTATGCTGTCGATTCTGCGTGGCTTTGAAGAGCGCGATCAGCGCGTTGACCTGTTTATCTCGAACTACGTGTACGAGAAGGTTTACGAGGGCATGCATACCGCTATTGGCTACAAATTTGCCCTGCCGCGCAAAAAGATCTTTTCCTGGGATCAGATCGGTCATTTCCGCCTGGACCAGAACCTACTCATGCACAGCCTGTGCTATCGCACGGATGTGCTGCGCGAGTCCAACCTTCCCATGCCGCCGCACACGTTCTATGTGGACAACATCTACGCCTATGTGCCGTTGCCGCGTTGCAAGACCATGTACTACGCCGACATCGACCTCTATCGCTACTTTATCGGTCGCGAGGGCCAGAGTGTCAACGAGGCCACGATGGTCAAGCGTCTGGACCAGCAGTTCCGTGTTACGCGTATCATGATGGAGTCGTACCACCTGTACAGCGATGTCGAGTCGTCGCGCCTGCGTTCGTACATGATGGGCTACTTCACCATGATGATGGCGATCTGCTCGGTTCTCACCAAGCTTTCTGAGGAAGATTGCGCCGACGAGCGCCTAAAGACGCTGTGGAATGATTTGAAGGCCTACGACGAGCGCATGTATCGTCGTGCCCGCTACGGCGTGGTCGGGTTCTTCACCAATCTGCGCGGACGGGCCGGAGACAAAACCACACTCGGCCTATACCGTCTTGCCTCAAAGATCTTCAAATTCAACTAGCTGCTGAGTAATCGCTGCTGATAGGTTGACTGGACCCCTTGGCCTTTAGTTTGCTACTGCGAACAGTCCTGCTCGCACGGAAAGCACATTAAGTGCTTTCCGGCTCGTGCGGAACTTGTATCAAACTAAAGGCCAAGGGGCTTCTGCTATAAGAATCGATTGTCAGGCTGCCTGAATTTGAAGATCTTAGACGCGCGGTACACAGGGGCCTGGGCTGAAAAAATATTAGTTGGTAGTCGGTCGGAGACGGGCGGGCATTACGTTTGTCGCGAGTTCCGCATGCAAAGAAGGCCACTTAATGTGGCCTTCGTCTTGCATAGGACTGTAGAGCAGCAAACGTAATGCCCGCCCGCCTCCGACCGACGGTCGAGTGGGGTTACTTCGCGGCGCCGGGGATGCCGTGGGAGGTTTTGGCGGTTTTGGCTCCGTTTACGATGGCGGTCTGTAGGGCCCTTACGGCGAGCATGCCCAGTAGGTCTAGGGGAACGGCGGCGCTTGTCTGAGCGTCTAGTTTGCCGCTGGCGAGGGTGTAGATAGTGTCGCCGTCGTTGGTGGTGTGCGTGGGACGGATGGCGTGTGCGTAGGCGTCTGCGGCCATCTGGGAGACCTTGGTGGCTTGTGCCTTAGTGAGTTCCACGTTGGTGACGATGCAGCTGATGGTGGTGTTGGTGCGGTCGAGCGGCATCTGCATGGATCCGGCGGCGGCAAAGGCTGCGAGTTCCATGTCGACGATTTGGTCGCTATCGGCTGCGGCGCGCATACCGGCGACCCACTCGCCGGTGAAGGGGTCGACAACGTTGCCGCAGGCGTTGACCGAGACCACGGCGCCCACCTTGATGGGGCCGAGCGCCACGGCGGCAGCGCCAAGGCCGGCCTTCATGCAGGTAGCGGGGCCCATGAGCTTACCCACGGTAGCGCCCGTGCCGGCGCCTACGTTGCCCTGTTCGAGCTTGGTGGGGGTGTTGTCGAGTGCTTCGCGCGCGGCGGCGATGCCGGCCTCAATGTCGGGGCGAACGGTGGGGTTACCAAAGGCGAGGTCGAAGATACAGCTCGAGCACACGATAGGCACCTGCGTGGGGCCGACGGGAAGGCCGATGCCGCGGCTCTCAAGCTCGCGAGCGACGCCGCTTGCAGCCTCGAGGCCAAAGGCCGATCCGCCCGAAAGGCAGACGGCGTGGACCTTGTCGACGGTGTTCTCAGGTCGCAGCAGGTCGGTTTCGCGCGAAGCGGGAGCACCGCCGCGAACGTCAACACCGCCGGTGGCGCCCTCGGGTGCCACGATTACGGTGCAACCGGTGCCGGCCTCCTCGTCCGTATAGTTGCCATAGCAAAAGCCATCGACATCGCAGACGTCAATGGCCTCGAGCAGTGTATCCATGTTTAACTCCTATCGGTTTTCCGCCGCGCCTTGTGCCCGGTCGGGATCCGTACGGTACGCCAAAATTGTAGGCGCTGGGGGACACCCGGCGCCAGATGCAATTACGAGAGTTTTTGAATGGCACGTGCGACGCGGGCGATGGGTAGGCCCACCACGTTATAGAAGTCGCCCGAAATATCGTTCACGAGCATGCGGCCGCCTGTGCCCTGGATGCCGTAGGCGCCTGCCTTATCCATGGGCTCACCCGAGGCAACGTAGTGCTCGATCTGCTCGTCGGTGAGCTCGTAGAACGTCACGTTGGTCACATCGACAAAGGACAGGCTCTCGGCGGCATGCGGGGCGGCCGTATCGCCTGCCTTAACGATGCAGACGCCGGTTGCGACCTGGTGCGTGCGGCCCGAAAGCTCACGGAGCATGGTGCGCGCCTCGTCCTCGGTTGCTGGCTTGCCCAGAATCTTGCCGTCAAAGGTGACGATGGTGTCGGCCGCGACCGTCAGCTCATTGGGTTCGGCATACTCGGCAGCAACGGCAGCCGCCTTGGCGCGTGCCAAGCGCTCGACAAGCGTGAGCGGGGCCTCGCCATCAAAGGGCGTTTCGTCGATATCCGCGGGAATCACGCGAATGTTGTAGCCTGCCTCGCGCATCAACTCGATGCGGCGCGGCGATTGCGAAGCCAAAATCATAGTTGGATGCCCTCGGCGACCTTCTCGACGGCCTTGTCGCCGGCGAGCGTGCGCAGCAGCTCAAGCGCAAAGGGGAGCGACTGGGCCATGCCGCTGGCGGTGATGATGTTGCCGTCTTGCGTAACCTTCTCGCCGGTATAGGCGCCTTCGGGGAAGCTTTTCTCAAAGCCAGGGAAGCACGTGGCATGGCGTCCCTCGAGCAGGTCGAGCTCGCCCAGGATAAACGGGGCGGCGCAGATGGCGGCGACGTACTTGGTCGCGGCGAACTCGCAGACCACGTCGCAGACGCGCTGATCGGCGCGCAGGTTGGTGGCACCGGGCAGGCCGCCGGGCAGCACGACGCAGTCGTACTCGTCAAAGTCGATCTCATCAAAGAGCGCATCGCAGGTCACGGGGATCTGCAGCGAGCTTACGACCTCACGCGTGGGCATGATCGAGACGAGCGTGGCGCGCACGCCGCCGCGACGCATGACATCGACCATGGTCAAGCATTCAATAGTTTCAAAGCCATCGGCGGCGAGAACGGCAACGCTGGGCATGAGGGTTCCTTTCATAGACGGCATACAATTAGCCGTCTTATACCCCGAAGACCTCCGCTTGCCACGCTCGATTTCCCAATGTTTAAAAAGGGACGGGGATTAAATAATCATTCGGTGCAAATTGATTATTTAATCCCCGTCCCAGAAAAATCATCGGGCGTGGTCTTGGGCAAACAGTCTAGTTGCGCTTGAGGTGGACGACGGTTTCGCAGTGGAAGGTTTGTGGGAACAGGTCGACTGGCGTGATTTTTACGGGGGAGAAGGTGCCTTCCTCGACAAAGCGTTTGAGATCTCGCGCCAGGGTGGCCGGGTCGCAGCTCACGTAGGCGACGTCGCGGGCACTCGTGCTGGCGATAAGGTCGATCGCCTCGGGGGCGAGGCCTGCGCGCGGCGGGTCGACCACCAAGACGTCGGCATCCTGGTCGGGGAACTCGCGTACCGCGTCTCCGCCAATGACGTCGACGTTATCAAGCTTGTTGATCTCCAGGTTACGGCGCAGGTCGCGCACGGCGGGGCCGTAGGCCTCGACGGCGGCGACAAAGTCGCAGCGGCGGGCGAGCGGCAGGGTAAAGGTGCCGGCACCGCAGTACAGGTCCACGGCAAGCTCGTCTTCCTGCGGGTCGAGCGCTTCCATGACAAGCTCGATCAAAATCTCGGCACCCTTGGTGTTGACCTGGAAAAAAGACGGGGCAGACAAGCGCATCTGACCCTCGGCGATATTCTCGGTCCATGAGCCCTCTCCGGCGAGCATTTCGACCTTGGAGACACGGCGGGCCTTCTTTTCGCCCTTGCTCATCACGCGCACGACACTTGTGGGGTGCGCGGCGTCTGCCAACACGCGCGAGACTTGCGAGCGCGGGAAAGAGCCCGTAGGCGTCCAGAGCGCCACCTCGAGTGCCTTGGTGCGACGCGAGGCGCGAATGCCCACGCGCTCAAGGCCCAGGTCGTGGCTGCCGCTCAGATAATTGAGCGCGCCGACGACCGATTTGAGTGCCTTGGGGAAGCGTTTGTCGAACAACGGGCACGAATCGACGGTCACGATCTTGCGAGGATCGACACCGTGCATGCCAAGGCGCACGCGACCGTTGACGACGGTCGGTTCGAGCTCGATTTTATTGCGGTAGCCCCAGTCGTCCTTGGTGTGGCAGATGGGCTGTACCAACTCATCGACCTGCTCAGGAGCGAACTTGCCGATGCGCTCGAGCGTGGAGCGCAGGTTTTGCTCCTTGGCGGCGAGCTGTGCCGTGCGTGAGAGATTGCCCCACGAGCAGCCGCCGCAGATGCCCACGAAGGGGCAGGGAGGCTGAATGCGATCGGGGCTTGGCTCCAGAATCTCGGTGGTGCGGCCACGCATGAACGACTTGCCGTCCTGTACGACCTCGGCCTCGACGGTGTCGCCTGCCACGGCGCCCTGCACAAAGACGGCCTTGCCGTTGTCGGCGTGTGCCAGCCCGTCGGCGCCGTAGGTCATCGATTCTATAGTGAGCTTCATATTCCTGCCTGTCATTCGCGTTGTTGTTCGCACCATGGTAGCAGGGAAAAGCGCCCCGCATCCGAGGCTTTCCTCAAATGCGGGGCGCTTCTACAAACTGCTTCTACAAACGACTATTTCGTCTTGCCGGTAATGAGCGTCTTAAGACCCAGGCCGATTAGACCCAGGCCCATGCGCACGCGGCCGGGGCGATGGCGCTCGATGGCCTTGGTCTTGCCGGCGGGCTTATCGCGACGGGCGCTCGTCTCGGGTGCGGGCTTGGTGACCTGCGGATCGGGCTGAGGTGCAGGTGCAGGCTCGGGCTCAATGACGGTCGCCTGGACCTCTTGGACCTTGGGTGCTACTGGCTGCGGCTCGGCCTCGGGGGCAGGTTCCGCCTCAATGACGGGCTCGGGCGCGGCCTCGGCGTTGCGATAGGCGCGCTCCAGCAGAGCCTCCTGCGAGTTGAAGGGTTTCTCACCCTCTGCACGCTCCACGGGGACCCAGGTGCCGTCGCTCGTGAGGCTGCGGGCCTTCACGTTGTCCCGCAGCTGCATGCCCATGTACTCGTGTACCAGGGCGCGGCAGGTGGGGTCGAGCACAGGGAAGGCGATCTCCACGCGGTGCTCGGTGTTACGTGTCATCATGTCTGCCGAGCTCAGGTAAATCATGTCCGAGTCCACGCCAAAAGCGTAAACACGGGCGTGCTCCAAAAAGCGTCCGACGATGGAGCGGACATGTACGTTCTCGGTCTTGCCCGGAACACCGGGCTTGAGGCACGAGATGCCGCGGATGATCATGTCTACGCGCACGCCGGCACACGATGCCTCGGCGATCTTGTCGATAACCTCGCGGTCGGTCAGCGAGTTGAGCTTAAAGAACACGCGGGCGGGCTCGCCGGCAAGGGCGCGCTGGATCTCGCGGTCAAGCCCGCGCATGATGAGCGGTTTCAGTCCGACGGGCGCCACACCCAGGAAGCGGTAGTCGCCGCGCAGGTTGCCCAGCGACAGATTGCGGAAGAACAGGTTGGCGTCCTCGCCGATGCCGGGATGGGCTGTCATGAGCATAAAGTCGCTGTAGAGTTTGGCCGTCTTCTCGTTAAAGTTGCCGGTGCCCAAAAGCGTGAGGCGCGTTAGCGCCATGCCCTCGCGATAGGTGAGCTGGCAGATCTTTGAGTGGCATTTAAAGCCCTCGGAACCATAGATGACGGTGCAGCCTGCCTCTTCCAGACGCTCGGCCCACTCGATGTTGTTCTGCTCGTCAAAGCGGGCACGAAGTTCCATGAGCACCGTGACCTCTTTGCCGTTCTCGGCAGCATCGATCAGCGACTCGCACAGGCGGCTCTGCTTGGCCACGCGGTAGAGCGTGATGCGCAGCGAGATGCACTCGGGGTCGTAGGCGGCCTCGTGCACCAGATCCAGGAAGGGGTTCATGGCCTCGTAGGGATAAAAGAGCAGCTTGTCGTGCTGCAGCACCTGCTCGCGGATGGAGCGGGTCATGTCGATGGTGGGATTGGGCTGCGGCCTAAACGGCGTAAAGAGCAGCTCGTTGCGCAGGTGCTCGGGAATCTTGCCCTCAATGCCAAAGACGTAGCCCAGGTCGAGCGGGATATCGCAGGTAAAGACAGAGCGGCGCGAAAGCTCGAGCGCCTTGCGGATAGTCTTGAGCGTCGCCTTCTCGAGCGACCCCGAGACCGCGAGCACTACCGGCTGCAGGCGCAGGCGCTTCTTGAGAATGCGCTTCATGTGCTGGCGGTAGTCCTCTTCCTCTTCGACGCCCTCCCCGTCCGGATCGATGTCGGCGTTGCGGGTGACGCGGATCAGCGCACGATCCAGCGGTTTATAGGAGCCAAAGCAGCTGTCCAGGCAGGCGAGGATGACGTCCTCGAGCAAGATGTAGGAGTAGGTGCCGGTGGGCGAGGGGATCTCGACCACGCGGTTCATCGAGGCGGGAATCTCGATAAGGCCCAGCAGGCTCTCCTCGTCGGTGGCGCCGTCCAGACCACAGGCCAGATAGAGCGCGCCATTGCGTAGGTTGGGGAAGGGGTGGCGAGGATCGATGACCAGCGGCGAGATGACCGGCGACACGTAGGCCTGGAAGTAGCGGGTTACAAAGGTGCGCTCCTCGGGCGTAAGCGAATTGATGCGGGCGCGGTGAACGCCCAAGGTGTCGAGCTTGCCCTCGATGCTCTTAAAGATGGACTCCCAACGGGTAAGGAGCCCGGGCATTTCGGCCATGACAGCATCGACCTGTTCGGAGGCGGTCATATTGCTCTTGTTGTCGACAGGTTGTTTTTTGAGCTCCGCCAGATCGGACAGGCCGCCCACGCGCACCATGAGAAACTCGTCGAGGTTAGACTCGAAAATCGATACGAACTTTAGACGCTCGAACAGCGGAACGGTCTCATCGAAGGCTTCGTCAAGCACGCGGTTGTCAAAGCGCAGCCAGCTAAGCTCTCGGTTTTGCGTGTACGAGAAGTCGCGCGGCGGTTTGCGCAGCTTTGCGGCGGCTTGCTTCTTTTCGATTTTGCTCGGCATATGCATCTGTCCGTTCAGTCCCCACAGAGGACGGTAGCCTAACACTTTTCTCTATTGTCTCAATTTAGTCGACCGCTGGCACGGACGTATCGCGTGAACGGTATCTTTACCTACTTCTTACGCTGACAAGTCATAGGACTGACGCCCTGCTCGTCTGCAAGTGGTCTATATCCTCACTCAACTGGTACGTAAGTGTGAATAAGAATGATAGATAGCTGAATATCATTGAATGCAGGCGGAAACGTAAACAAACATCATTTATATACATAAAACCGATTTAGCTATGCAATTCTGAATCAAAAGTTTAGAGATGCAATTGCAAATGGTTTTTAGGAAAAAAGAGCGTTTACCTTATAAAAGTTACTTTAGAACGCCGAAGTACATCATGGGGGAATCACATGCGATATACCGTTCATCGCACTTTGTTGACCGTTCGGGGGCGAGGTGGAATTGCGGGTGGAATTTGGATATAACTAGAACTGTCAGCAAGCAGCGTCCGCTATGGAAGGGCGCTGAGAGATTCGGCCGAAAGGCCCGAAAGAAAGGTAGGAGGCCATGACGAAAGGTCTGCACGTGCCTTCCGAGATCGGCAAGCTCAGGAAGGTCTGCCTGCACCGTCCCGGCGACGAGCTCCTCAACCTGCCGCCCGACGAGCTCGAGCGACTCCTGTTCGACGACGTCCCGTTCCTGGAGGTCGCGCAGCAGGAGCACGACACCTTCGCCCAGATCCTGAGGGACCAGGGCGTGGAGGTCCTCTATCTCGAGAACCTCGTCGCCGAGGTGTTCGACCAGGCCCCCGGCGCCCGCGCCGAGTTCACCGACCAGTACATCGCCGAGGCCGGCATCCGCGGCCAGCACATGCCGCAGATCGTCCGCGAGAAGCTGGACTCCATCGAGGACAACCTCGAGTTCGTCAAGAAGACCATGGCCGGCATGACCAAGTCCGAGATCGACATGCCCCTCACGGCCTCCACGACCCTCGACTCCCTGGTCAACTCCGAGTCCGAGTCCGACCTGATCATCGACCCGATGCCCAACCTCTACTTCACCCGCGACCCGTTCGCGGTCGTCGGCGAGGGCGTCAACCTCAACCGCATGTACTCGGTCACCCGCAACCGCGAGACCCTGTACGGCAAGTACGTCTTCAAGTACCACCCCGACTACAAGGACGTCTCGCTGTACTTCCGCCGCGACTGCCAGTTCCACACCGAGGGCGGCGACGTGCTGAACATCAACGAGAAGACCCTCGCCGTCGGCATCTCCCAGCGCACCCAGGCCGCCGCGATCGACGTCATGGCCCAGAACATCTTCTGGAACTCCGACTCCAAGGTCGAGCGCATCCTGGCCTTCGACATCCCGGTCTCGCGCGCCTTCATGCACCTCGACACGGTCTTCACCCAGATCGACGTCGATAAGTTCACGATCCACCCCGCCATCATGGGCACCCTGCGCGTCTACGAGCTGACCGCCGGCAAGAACCCGGGCGACGTGAACATCCGCCTGATCGAGGACACCCTCGAGCACGTCCTGGAGGACGCCACCGGCGTCGACCAGGTCAAGCTGATCCCCTGCGGCGGCGGCGACCCGATCGCGGCCTCCCGCGAGCAGTGGAACGACGGCTCCAACACCCTGTGCGTCGAGCCCGGCAAGATCTGCGTCTACGCCCGCAACACCGTCACCAACGACGTGCTGTACAAGGAGGGCCTGGACCTTCTCGTCGTGCCCTCCGCCGAGCTCTCCCGCGGCCGCGGCGGCCCGCGCTGCATGAGCATGCCCTTCTGGCGCGAGGACCTCTAGGGTCTTCTAGGACCCGTACAGGTCATAATACATACATCTAGCTGCCATTAGATGTCTCCCATTGGGGCGGTGCGGGTTTTCGCACCGCCCCAATCTTGTATGAGGAACGTCAACACGATTGGATGACTGCTTTTGTAAGGAGCTTGGCCATGGACATCAAGACGATTGGCGTTGAGGAATGGCTCAACGTTTGGGAGAAGAGCGCCACGTGGGACATCGCCCAGTCGACGATCTCGTCGCTCACCATGGGCGAGCTGCGCGCGCTTGATGAACAGGACGGCGCCACGTTCTACGAGCGCCTGGATCGCGAGAAGATGAACTACGGCTGGATCGAGGGCTCGCCGGAGTTTAAGGCCGAGGTTGCCAAGCTGTATCGTCGGGAGGTCAATCCCGATCACATTCTGCAGACCAATGGCTGCACGGGCGCTAACCTCAACGCCATCATGGCTGTGGTCGAGCCCGGCGACCATGTTATCGCCGAGTGGCCCACCTACGCGCCGCTCTACGAGATTCCGCGCACGCTGGGCGCCGAGGTCGAGTATTGGGAGCTTCGCGAGGAACTCGGCTGGAAGCCCGATATCGAGGAACTCAAGCGCTTGGTGCGCCCCAACACCAGACTCATCTGCATCAACAACGCATCGAACCCCATCGGTACGGTGCTCGATGCCGATATGCTCGGCCAGATTGCCGAGATCGCCCGTTCGGTGGGCGCCTACGTGCTGTGCGACGAGGTGTATCTGCCGCTTGAGAACACCGAGGCCTTTATGTCGATGGCTGACGTGTGCGAGAATGCCATTGTCACCAACTCGGTGTCCAAGACCTATTCGACGCCTGCGGCCCGCGTGGGCTGGGTCGTGGCAGACGAAGAGATATCCAGCCGCATCCGCACCTATCGCGATTACACCATGATCTGCGGCGGCGTGTTCAACGATGCCCTGGCGACCTATGTGCTTGAGCACAAGGACAAGATCCTTGAGCGCAATCGCAAGATCGTGTTTGGCAACCGCGATATCGCGCAGGCTTGGATCGATACGCAGCACCGCGTTTCCTGGACGGCGCCGCAGGGCGTGTCCACCTCGTTTATCCAGCTTGATATTCCCGAGGACGACGAGGAGTTCTGCAAGCGCCTGCTGTCCGAGAGGGGAGTGCTGCTGGTACCCGGCAGCCGCTTTGAGCTTCCCTGCGGCGCACGCCTGGGCTACTGCGCGAGCGAGGACGTTCTGCGCGAGGGCCTGAGGCTTTTGGGCGAGGCACTGGCGGAGTTCGATCGCTAGGATTCCGATGATCTTCGAGGGCCTTATCCAAATTAGCCGAAGATAATCGAAAACGGACCCGTTTCCCTAGTGAAGCGGGTCCGTTTTTCTATACCGAGAAGTCAAGTTGTTACAAATGGAGCCGTAAAGCGAGTCGGTATCCGCTGGGCCTTATACTGAGTTTCCGGTGAACGGTATCAAGCGTCTGGTAAACGGTAATTTATTTACCAGAAATGAATAGGACAAACTTTTTTCTGAATAAAAATGAAAATGGTTGAGACACGGTATGAACCGCTAATTCTATTCATAGCTTTATTGGAAATATGCAATATGAGGGTGGTTTAGCAAAGTTTAGTTCCATTTGATTTTAGGATTGAAAACGCGTTTAAGCACGTAAATACGCTTTATTAAGATGAAGTGTGCCATGCGTGAAGTATATGTGTATGCCGTTCACCCCCTATAAAAAACCGTTCGGGGGCAAGGTGGAAGTATGAGCTGATTTTGGATATAAATATGTCGTCAGCAATAACGCCTCACACGGAGGGGCGCTAACGAATCGGCCCTGACAAGGGCCCGAAAGAAAGGTAGGAGGCCATGACGAAAGGTCTGCACGTGCCTTCCGAGATCGGCAAGCTCAGGAAGGTCTGCCTGCACCGTCCCGGCGACGAGCTCCTCAACCTGCCGCCCGACGAGCTCGAGCGACTCCTGTTCGACGACGTCCCGTTCCTGGAGGTCGCGCAGCAGGAGCACGACACCTTCGCCCAGATCCTGAGGGACCAGGGCGTGGAGGTCCTCTATCTCGAGAACCTCGTCGCCGAGGTGTTCGACCAGGCCCCCGGCGCCCGCGCCGAGTTCACCGACCAGTACATCGCCGAGGCCGGCATCCGCGGCCAGCACATGCCGCAGATCGTCCGCGAGAAGCTGGACTCCATCGAGGACAACCTCGAGTTCGTCAAGAAGACCATGGCCGGCATGACCAAGTCCGAGATCGACATGCCCCTCACGGCCTCCACGACCCTCGACTCCCTGGTCAACTCCGAGTCCGAGTCCGACCTGATCATCGACCCGATGCCCAACCTCTACTTCACCCGCGACCCGTTCGCGGTCGTCGGCGAGGGCGTCAACCTCAACCGCATGTACTCGGTCACCCGCAACCGCGAGACCCTGTACGGCAAGTACGTCTTCAAGTACCACCCCGACTACAAGGACGTCTCGCTGTACTTCCGCCGCGACTGCCAGTTCCACACCGAGGGCGGCGACGTGCTGAACATCAACGAGAAGACCCTCGCCGTCGGCATCTCCCAGCGCACCCAGGCCGCCGCGATCGACGTCATGGCCCAGAACATCTTCTGGAACTCCGACTCCAAGGTCGAGCGCATCCTGGCCTTCGACATCCCGGTCTCGCGCGCCTTCATGCACCTCGACACGGTCTTCACCCAGATCGACGTCGATAAGTTCACGATCCACCCCGCCATCATGGGCACCCTGCGCGTCTACGAGCTGACCGCCGGCAAGAACCCGGGCGACGTGAACATCCGCCTGATCGAGGACACCCTCGAGCACGTCCTGGAGGACGCCACCGGCGTCGACCAGGTCAAGCTGATCCCCTGCGGCGGCGGCGACCCGATCGCGGCCTCCCGCGAGCAGTGGAACGACGGCTCCAACACCCTGTGCGTCGAGCCCGGCAAGATCTGCGTCTACGCCCGCAACACCGTCACCAACGACGTGCTGTACAAGGAGGGCCTGGACCTTCTCGTCGTGCCCTCCGCCGAGCTCTCCCGCGGCCGCGGCGGCCCGCGCTGCATGAGCATGCCCTTCTGGCGCGAGGACCTCTAAGTCTTTCCGTTTCCGGTGCGGTCCCCCTACAACCGCACCGGCTTCGCCCGTTAAACGGGCAACACTGATACTTACGTAATTCATTTCTTCGAAAGGAATCGAACCATGGGTGTTAACCTCTCCGGCCGTAGCTTCCTCAAGCTTCTCGACCTCACCACCGAGGAGATCGAGTACCTGCTCAAGCTCTCCAAGAACTTCAAGGATATGAAGCGCGCTGGCGTTCCGCATCGCTATCTCGAGGGCAAGAATATCGTTCTGCTCTTCCAGAAGACCTCCACTCGTACCCGCTGCGCCTTCGAGGTCGGCGGCATGGATCTGGGCATGGGCGTCACCTACCTCGATCCGGGTTCGTCGCAGATGGGCAAGAAGGAGTCCATCGAGGACACCGCCCGCGTTCTCGGCCGCATGTATGACGGCATCGAGTTCCGTGGCTTTGCCCAGGACGACGTCGAGGAGCTCGCTGCTAAGTCTGGCGTGCCCGTGTGGAACGGCCTGACCACCGAGTGGCACCCCACCCAGATGCTCGCCGACATCCTGACCGTCCAGGAGAACTTCAACTACGACATCAAGGGCAAGACCCTCGTCTTCATGGGCGACTGCAAGAACAATGTCGCTCGCTCCCTCATGGTCGTCTGCTCCAAGCTCGGCATGAACTTCGTGGCCTGCGGCCCCGAGGAGTGCATGCCCGCTGACGACGTCATCGAGGCCTGCAAGCCCATCGCCGAGGCTAACGGCTGCACCATCAAGCTGACCACCGACGTCAAGGACGGCGTCACCGGTGCCGACGTTATCTACACCGACGTGTGGGTCTCCATGGGCGAGCCCGACGAGGTCTGGGCCGAGCGCATCGCTCAGCTCACCCCGTATCGTGTCACCTCCGAGGTCATGGCTATGGCCAACCCGGGTGCTATCTTCCTGCACTGCCTGCCCAGCTTCCACGACACCAACACCACCATTGGCGCCGAGAAGTGCGAGCAGTTCGGCATCACCGAGCAGGAGGTCACCGACGAGGTCTTCGAGAGCCCCGCTTCCAAGGTCTTCGACGAGGCCGAGAACCGCATGCACACCATTAAGGCTGTCATGTACGCCACGCTCAAGTAAGAGCATCTAGCATCTCGCTCGGGGTGTATTGCTGCGCACTCCGAGCGGTTTTATCTGGTAATAATCTCGCATCAAGCGGCAGGCACGGCACGGAAGAGCCGCTTCTGGCGAGATCAGTAAATGATTTATGAAGGGGGGATGAGAACTATGACTGAGACCGCTAAGAAAAAGCGCGGTATGCCTTCATCGTTCACCATTCTTCTTGCTCTGCTGGCAATTGTCGCAGTGATTACCGTTATCGTCTCCGGCACGTCCGGCGGCGCGGTTACTGCCGCCCGTCTGAGCGATTTCTGCACCGCCCCGATTAAGGGCTTCGCTGACGCTCTGCCCGTCTGCCTCTTCGTTATGATCCTGGGCGGCTTCCTCGGCATGATGACCGAGACCGGCGCTCTGGACAACGGCATCGCCGTTCTGGTGCAGAAGCTTAAGGGCAACGAGATTATGCTCATTCCCGTGCTGATGCTCATCTTCTCCCTCGGTGGTACCACCTATGGTATGTGCGAGGAGACCGTTCCCTTCTACGCCCTGCTCGCCGCTACCATGATGGCTGCTGGCTTCGACCCCATGGTCGGTGCCGCTACCGTCCTGCTCGGCGCTGGCTGCGGCTGCCTGGGCTCCACGGTTAACCCGTTCGCCGTCGGCGCTGCCGTCGACGCTCTGACCGGCGTTGGCATTGAGGTCAACCAGTCCATCATCATCGGCCTCGGTGCCGTCCTGTGGATTGTCACTACCGCTATGTCCATCTTCTTCGTGATGAGCTACGCCAAGAAGGTCAAGGCTGACAAGGGTTCCACCATCCTGTCGATGCAGGAGCTCAAGGACGCCGAAGAGGCTCACGGCAAGGCTGCTTCCGAGGTCCACAAGGAGGTCAAGCTCACCGGTCGTCAGAAGGGTGTTCTGATTGCCTTCGCCTTCACCTTCGTCGTCATGATCGTCGGCTTCATTCCGCTGGCCGACCTCAACGAGGGCGTCGCTAACTTCTTCGACGCTGGCGCTGTCTACGACGCCGACGGTAACGCCGTCGTCCAGGGCTGGTCTGCCCTGATCACCGGCCTGCCCATTGGCCAGTGGTACTTCGACGAGGCTTCCACCTGGTTCTTCCTTATGGCCGTCCTGATCGGTATCATCGGTGGCCTGTCCGAGAAGCAGATCGTTAACACCTTTATCACCGGCGCTGCCGACATGATGTCCGTTGTTCTCGTCATCGCCCTCGCCCGTGGTATCTCCGTCCTCATGGCTAACACCGGCCTCGACGTCTTCGTCCTCGACGCTGCCGCCAATGCTCTGGCTGGCCTGTCCGGCGTGATCTTCGCTCCCATGAGCTTCCTGGTCTACTTCGGCCTGTCCTTCCTGATCCCCTCGACCTCCGGTATGGCCACCGTCTCCATGCCCATCATGGGACCGTTGGCTGTTAAGCTCGGCTTCTCGCCTGAGGTCATGGTCATGATCTTCTCCGCCGCCATCGGTGTCGTGAACCTGTTCACCCCGACCTCCGGCGCCATCATGGGCGGTCTCGCCCTGGCCAAGATCGAGTGGACGACCTGGCTCAAGTTTGCCCTTAAGCTCATCGTCGCGCTCTCTGTCGTCTGCGCCATCATCCTGACCGTCGCCTGCGTGTTGATCTAAGTACCCAACGGGTACCCCACGGAAACCTTGACGATCCTGTAGAGGATCACCTGGTCATCGTCTGTCCGGTGGGGTAAACCCACCGGTAGACTCCTACCTTTAGCCCCCTTCCGTTCCGTGCGCGGGAGGGGGCGACTTTTTGTTCCGCGGTTTTACCAAACCGCGGAACCGGTCGACGCTACGCGCCGTCCAGAACGACAATTTGTCATTCAAAAGGCAAGGCATGACCAAAAGGTCTATGCCTTGCCTTTTTCATGCCAACTTGTACGTTCTGGACGGCGCTCGCTGTCCGTCCTCTGCCTGCGGCGCTTTCCATTGTTGGTGCAGAGGGCGCTTTGCCTACTCTGGTGGGCTTTCGCTGGCTTATGCTCAACCTGCGACGTTTCCATTATTGATACAAAGGCCAGGTTTGTTTGAACCAAAAAGGGGAAGTTGCGGTGGAATAGTTCCTGTTTGGCCGTCTTGAGGGGTTAAACGGGAACTATTTCACCGCAACTTATCGATGGCGTGTTTGGTTGGTGCCAGTTGATTGCTTGGGCGTTGGGGAGGGTCTGCTCCGTTATAATCGCCTAGAACATTAAATGGAAACGGGACGGGAGCCATATATGCGCCAGGGTTTCGACAACGCGAAGTATATCGAGCTGCAGGCTGCTCACATTAAGGAGCGCATCTCACAGTTTGGTGGCAAGCTCTATTTGGAGTTTGGCGGTAAGCTGTTCGATGACTATCATGCGAGCCGCGTGCTGCCGGGTTTTGAACCGGACAGCAAGTTCCGCATGCTCAAGAGCATCGCCGACGATGTCGAGGTTATCATCGCGATCAACGCGAACCACATTGAGAAAAACAAGGCTCGTGGTGACCTTGGCATTACCTATGACGAGGATGTGCTGCGCCTGGTTGACCTGTTTCGCGGCAACGGCTTTGCTGTCGCGGCTGTGGTCATCACCCAGTACGCCGGCCAGCCCGCTGCCGATGTGTTCCGCAACCGCCTGAACGCGCTCGGTATTCCCGCCAAGCTGCACTATCCCATCGAGGGGTATCCGCACGATGTCGATCTGATCGTGTCCGACGATGGCTACGGCAAGAACGAGTTTGTCGAGACCACCCGACCGCTCGTCGTGGTCACTGCCCCCGGTCCTGGCTCGGGCAAGCTTGCCACCTGCCTGTCTCAGCTCTATCACGAGCACAAGCATGGCACGGCCGCCGGCTATGCCAAGTTCGAGACCTTCCCTGTCTGGAATCTTCCTCTGACGCATCCGGTCAATATTGCCTACGAGGCCGCCACGGCTGACCTCGACGACGCCAATATCATCGATTCGTTCCACCTTGAGGCCTACAACAAGACCACGGTCAACTACAACCGCGACGTCGAGGCCTTCCCGGTAGTCCGTGCCCTGATGGAAAAGATCCTGGGCAAGAGCCCCTACCAGAGCCCTACGGACATGGGCGTCAATATGGTCGGCTTTGCCATCACCGATGACGATGCCTGCCGCGACGCTTCCAAGATGGAGATCGTCCGCCGCTACTTTACCGCGGTCGAAAATGTGCGCCGTACCGGCGTGGGCGATGAGCAAGTCGACCGTCTCAAGATTATTATGAAGAAAGCCGGCATCGATAAGAACTACTCACCGGCGCGCTCGGCGGCCCTCACCAGGGAGCAGCTGACGGGTGGTCCCGTGGGTGCCATGGTCATGCCCGATGGCTCCGTGGTGACCGGCAAGACTTCCACGCGCCTGGGCGCCGCGAGCTCGCTCATCATGAATGCACTTAAGCATGTCTCGGGCGTCGACCTTGAGCTCGAGGTCATTAGCGATGAAGCGATCGAGCCCATCAGCAAGCTCAAGACGCATTTCCTGGGCAGCAAAAACCCGCGCCTCCACACCGACGAGACGCTTATGGCGCTGTCGATCACCTCGGCCACGAGTGAGACGGCCGCTCGCGTCCTTTCGGGCCTGGAGCAGCTGCGCGGTTGCGATGCCTTCTTTAGCGTGATTATCTCGCCGACGGACGAGACAGTACTGCGCAAACTGGGTATCAACGTGTGCTGCGAGCCCAAGTTTGAGCGCCGCGGTTTCTTCCATCGCTAAGTTTGAAGCACCGCGGTAATTGCATTGCATTTTGGCCGTATCGGGTTAGCGCCCGGTACGGCTTTTTGATCAATAAAGCGCCTATTTCGGCGAAAAATAGCTGTTTACCTGCCTAGAAACAATTTGAGCGGTATACAATAACCGTAACTGTTTCATCCTTAGCGGGATGCCGCATGATGGATATTACCTGCCATCGTGAGGTGTGTCGGTCGCGCACGGCGCGTTAGATGCTCGTGCTCGGTTTGAGGAGGCTGCTATGGCGGGCAAGGGTCGTGCGAGTGTCAACGATATGAAGCGTGTCGAGGTGCTGGTGTTGATGGAGATCGACCGGCAAACCGAAGACAATGGCGGGCCGTATGGTTTCTCGCGCAAAACGCTTGCCGAGCGCGTGGGGGTTTCGCCGTATCGTGCCCGCGCCGCAATCGATCGCTTGGATTCCGAAGGCATGATTGATGTCGTCTCGCGTTATAGCGACGACGGCGGTCAGCTTGCAAATGGCATTTGCCTCACCGAACGTGGCGAGTGGTATCTTGAGGGCGTCCGTACCGGCATGCTCGTTCAAGAAATGCTTGAGGACGAGGTTGCTGATCGATAGCAGCATGTAACCCTTGCCATAGCGACGCCGCCTGGGAAACCGGGCGGCGTTTTGTTTCAAGATTGAGAAATGCAATCGCACGCGAGAAAAATTGCGAACGGTCCGCGGCGCGAGTATTACAATGAAGACCCGTAAGATGTGGATAAACAACTTCTACGGGAAGCGCAGGTAACTCAATATGACCAAGCATGTGTTCGTAACCGGTGGCGTGGTTTCGTCTCTGGGCAAGGGTATCACCGCGGCCTCGCTGGGCCGTCTGCTCAAGTCGCGTGGCTACAAAGTAACGATGCAGAAGGCCGATCCGTATCTGAACGTCGACCCCGGTACCATGAGCCCCTTCCAGCATGGTGAGGTCTTCGTTACCGAGGATGGTTACGAGTCCGACCTGGACCTGGGTCATTACGAGCGCTTTATTGATGAGAACCTGACCCGCGATTCCAACTTTACGACCGGCGCCATCTATAAGAGCTTGATCGCCCGCGAGCGTCGCGGCGACTTTTTGGGCGGTACCGTGCAGGTGATTCCTCACGTCACCAATGCCATTAAGGACAAGTTCCGCCGCATCGAGGAGCAGACCGGCTCCGATGTAGTCATCACCGAGCTGGGCGGCACGATCGGCGACATCGAGTCCCAACCGTTTGTCGAGGCCATCCGTCAGTACCGCAAGGAGGCCGGCCCCGAGAACGTCTGCTACATCCACGTGTCGCTCGTTCCCTATATCGCCGCCGCCCACGAGGTCAAGACCAAGCCCACGCAGCATTCCGTCAAGGAGCTCCGCAGCTTTGGCATCCAGCCCGATATCATCGTGCTGCGCTCCGACCACCATATCGATGACGCTATCCGCGGAAAGATCGCAAGCTTCTGCGACGTCGACACCGATTGTGTCTTTACCAACGAGGACTGCGCGAGCATTTACGATGTTCCGCAGCTGCTTGCCGAGCAGGACTTTGACCTGCGCATTTGCGAGCGCCTGGGTCTGGACCCGCGTGAGCGCGACATGAGCGAGTGGAATGAGTTCCTGCGCAAACAGAATCACGCCAACCATCACGCCGACAAGGTGAAGATCGCCGTCGTGGGCAAGTACACGCAGCTGCCCGATGCGTACCTGTCGGTTATCGAGGCCCTGCACCATGCGGGCGTCTTCTACGATCGCCATGTGGACGTCCAGCTGGTCGACGGCGAGAGCCTCGACGAGCAGAATGTCTCCGAGGTTCTGGGCGACGCCTCGGGCATCCTGGTCCCCGGCGGCTTTGGCAAGCGCGCCCTGGAGGGCAAGATCCTCGCGGCCGAGTTTGCCCGTGAGCACAAGATTCCGTATCTGGGCATTTGCCTGGGTATGCAGGTGGCCGTGTGCGAGTTCGCCCGCAACGTCGTCGGCCTTGCCGGCGCCAGCTCCTCCGAGTTCGATCCGGACGGCCCGTTTAGCGTCATCGATCTGATGAGCTCGCAGGAGGACGTGACCGAGAAGGGCGGCACCATGCGCCTGGGCGCCTATCCGTGCAAGCTCGCCGCCGATACCCTTGCTCGCGAGGCATATGGCGAGGAGCTCGTCTACGAGCGTCACCGTCACCGCTTTGAGTTCAACAACGCCTTCCGTGACCAGCTCGAGGACGCCGGCTTGGTTATCTCGGGTCTGTCGCCCGACGAGCGCCTGGTCGAGATGGTCGAGCTGCCGCGCGACGTGCATCCGTGGTATGTGGCAACCCAGGCTCATCCCGAGTTCAAGAGCCGCCCGACCAACCCGCAGCCGCTGTTCCGCGAGTTCGTGCGTGCCTCGATCGGTCAGCACGAGGGTGTCGACCGTCTGCAGGTGACGCCCATGAACCTTGCTACGGACTAAGGGTGCCGGCGAATAAGGAACATACCGAAGCTACTCCCTCGTCGCTCGCTGTGGCGGCGGGGGAGTATCTCGATTACCTCGCGGTCGAGCGGGGTTTGGCGCGCAACACGATTGCGGCCTATCGTCGTGACCTGACGACGTACTGCGCCTATCTGGAGCGGGCGGGTATTGTGTCTTTTGAAGAGGTGACCCGTCAGGTCGTGGAGGGCTTTGTCGCCGACCGTCGCGATGGGGGCTATTCCGATGCCTCGGTGGAGCGTGCGCTTGCGGCTGTGAAGGGCCTGCATGCCTTTTTGGTGCGCGATGGGGCTGTGGCCCAAAATCCAACGGCGGCGTTGCGCCTGCCTAAAAAGGCTGATCGTTTGCCGGAGTATCTATCGGTGGAGGATGTCTCGGCGCTGCTCGATCAAGACTTCCCCGAGGGCGAGATGGGCTTGCGCGACCATGCCATCTTGGAAGTGCTCTACGGATGCGGTTTGCGTGTGAGCGAGTTGGTGGGGCTCGATGTGGGCGATATCCATATCGACGATGGTTTTGTGCTCGTTCGCGGTAAGGGCTCAAAGGAACGCCTGTCCCCGCTGGTGGGAAGCGCGGCGCGAGCTCTGACGCTCTATGTAACTGAGGGGCGTTCTCGCTTGGCGGCCCATGCCCGCGGAACCGAGACCTCGGCGGTCTTTTTAAATAAGAACGGCCGCCGTCTGTCGCGCCAGGGCATCCATGCCATCTGTGAGCGTTACGGGCGCCAGGTGGGGCTGGTGGGACTCCATCCCCATACGCTGCGTCATTCCTTTGCTACCCATATGCTTGCGGGCGGCGCAGACCTCCGTGTGCTACAGGAGATCTTGGGACATGCCGATATATCGACCACGCAGGTCTATACGCATGTCGATCGTACGCAACTGACCGAGGTCTATCTGGCGGCGCACCCGCTGGCACATCGTTAACACATCGCTGACCTGCATATTTATAGGTATTTGGGGACGGGCCCCAGATTGCCGCGGCCTGCTTTTGCGCGCGCATGGGCAATCTGGGGCCCCGTCCTATTTTTCGCCACTTGGCGTCGCGGTGGTGGGCCGCACGTGCCTTGGGTGGGGGAGTTTGGGGGCGATGTGAACGGCATGTAAAGGGACGCAAAAATCGCCTCAAGGTCAACTTGAAGGTTGAGGTTGAACGGCGGGGTGCCACAGGTGGCATCCCGCCGTTGATGTAAACACAACATATTGTGTTTTCGAACATATGCTTGGAGGTGTTTTGCAATATATGGTGGGTGGAGTGGTGGGGCGGAGTGGGGGAAGAGGTGGGGAAAGGTGTTGAAAAATGGGGCGGTTCCCCATATTATTAATGACGTCGACAGGCGGGGTGGTTCCCCGCGTACGTGCCATCTGAGTAACCGAGGGGAGGGCGCACATGGGAATGACTGGTGCATACGAGCGCAATCTCGATGCAAAAGGTCGTCTGTCCCTGCCTGCACCCCTTCGCGAGGAGCTTGGAGAGCACGTTCGCGTGTTCAAAGCCCTGGATGTCGATGCTCTGTACGTGTTCTCTGCCGAGGCCTTCGATAAGTGGGTCGAAGGACTCTTCGCGGGTCGTGAGGGCCACGAGGGTTTTAACCCGCGTGACATTAACGACCAGAAGCTCATGAGGGCGATCAACAAGCGCACCACGTCGATGGACGTGGACAGCGCCGGTCGTATCGGTCTTTCCGAGTCTCTCCGCAAGCAGGCGAACCTCGACCGCGAGGTCACGGTTGTGGGCAACTACGACCACCTTGAGGTTTGGGATCGCGCCGCGGCCGATGAGGACGATGACGATGAGGCCTTGCTGGACCTCTTCTTCTCGTAAGGGCAAGGCACGGGTAACGGATGGAGCGTGGGATCTTGACGCAAGAATATCGGCATGAACCTGTCATGCTCGGCGAAGTGCTTGAGTCGCTGCGGCTAAAGAGCGGCTCCGTTGTCTGCGATTGCACCCTTGGCGGTGCCGGCCATTCGGTAAAGATGGCCGCGCAGGTGGGGGAGACGGGCCTTCTGCTCGGCGTCGATCAGGACGACATGGCCCTCGAGGCCGCTGGCGCCCGTCTGGACCGCGAGGTTCCCGGCGTTCCGCACCAGCTGCTGAAGGGCAACTTCGGCGACTTGGACGAGCTGCTTTGCTCGGCCGAGGTGCCCGGGGTCGATGGCTTCCTGTTCGATTTGGGCGTTTCGTCACCGCAACTCGATATCCCTGGCAGGGGCTTTTCGTATAACGAGGACGCCCCATTGGACATGCGGATGGATCCGGGCAATAACACCTTAAACGCAGCTGAGGTCATCAACACCTATAACGAACACGACCTCGCCCGGATTCTACGCGTCTACGGCGAAGAGAAGTTCGCCTCGCAGATCGCGCGCGAGATCGTGCGCCGCCGCGAGCAAGAACCGATCGAAACCACCGGCCAATTTGTCGAGATCATCAAGGCGGGTATCCCGGCTGCCGCTCGTCGGCATGGTGGACACCCGGCCAAGAAAAGTTTCCAGGCCATTCGCATCGAGGTCAATCACGAGCTCGATGTGCTCGAACGAGGGCTTGATGCCGCCACCAGGTGGCTCAACCCGGGCGGACGTATCTGCGTCATCTCGTATCACTCGCTCGAGGACCGTATCGTAAAGAACCACTTTAAGGAGATGAGCCAGGGGTGCACGTGTCCGCCGGAGATTCCGGTGTGCGTGTGCGGCAACGTGCCGATACTCAAGGTCATCACCCGCAAACCCCTGGTTGCCCAGCCTGATGAGGTTGAGCGCAACCCTCGGGCGAGATCAGCCAAAATCCGCGTGGCGCAGCGTCTGTAGGCGCGACCGCGCGATATTGGACCTCCCGCTCGCACCATAAACGAAGCTTAAACACACTACCAACGTACTCGGGATGGGAGGCGGCATATCATGGGCTACAACACTTCAAGCGCAGCACTCGCCTATGATATGAACGCCATGCCCGCCTATCGTGAGACGCCGCAGGCCCCCGTTGCTCCCCGTGAGCAGCGCACGCCGCGCTTTGATGTCTACACGGGCGCGGGCCGTCAGGCAAACCAGGCGGTAAGCCCGGTTTTCATGAGCGTTCTTAAAACGTTTTGCATCATTGCGGCTATCTTCATGACGATCGGCGTCGCCCGCGTGGCGCTCGCCGGCGTTACGGCCCAGGTGCTCAACAGCAACGCCGAGCTTACCAGCACGCTCGAAAAGGCGACCGATGAGAGCTCCGACCTGGAGGTCATGCATTCGGTCTATGGCGCCGACACGCGCATTCGCGACCTTGCGGGCGCTTATGGCATGGTGGAGCCCAGCGAGAGCGTTACACTTGACTTTTCGCAGGATGCAGCCGCGGGCGCCAACGCGACCGCGACCGCTCAGTAGCAAGACGGTAGCTGAGTATGACAAATGACTATCGCCGCGGTTCCGATGGGGGCCGCGGTTCTGGACGTCTCTCGTCGCGGGGACGTTCTGGTTATCAAGGAACGGGTCGGCAATCTTACAACGCCGGGCGGTCCCGTGGCAACGACCCGGCGTCGCGACTTCGCGGCTCGGGCGGCCCTCAAGTGCATAACACCAGGTCGCGCAAGAGTTCGTCGACCGAATGGCTCACAGGCGCGCCTCTGCCTCGCCGCAAAGCCGTCATGGGCTTCATTGGGCTTGGCTTGGGCTTGGGCGTCTTTCGCCTTGCCGACTATCAAATTGTCGAAGCCGATAAACTGCGCGAGCGTGCCGATGCGCGCCGCCTGCTTGCGCAGACCCTCTATGCCAAACGCGGCACCATCTACGACCGCAACGGCAACGTGTTGGCGTCGTCGGTCGAATGTCGCAACATCGCCGTGAACCCGCAGCTTGTCGAGGATGTTGACAAGACGGTGTCGGCGCTGGTCAAGGCAACTGGAATCGATAAAAAGACCTGCCGCAAGCTCGTCGAGTCCGATGGAACCTGGGTGTATATCAAGCGCCAGGTGGACGAAGACGATGTTGCGGCGCTGGAGAAGAAGAACCTGCCCGGCGTGCTTTTTGAGCAGGCCATGAAGCGTGTATATCCATACGGCAATCTGGCATCGCAGGTGCTGGGTGTAGTGAATGTAGACAACGACGGCTTGACGGGTCTCGAAAAGCAATACAACAAGCTTCTGACCGGCACGAACGGTTCTCTCGTACGCGAGCGCGCGAGGGACGGCAGCTATATCGCGGGCGGTGCCTATAAAAAGGTGGCTGCGGTCGACGGCGTTGATATCGTGACGACGCTCGACGTCAATATCCAGCGTGCGGCCGAGGATGCCCTGGCAGAGGCTGTCGAGAAGACAAAGGCCAAGAACGGCTCGGCGCTGGTCACCGATCCTACGACAGGCGAGATCTTGGCAGCCTGCTCGTACCCGACTTACGACCAGACCGATCTGGAGAACGCCAAGACCGAGGATATGAACCTGCGCCTGGTCACTGACGCCTACGAGCCCGGCTCGGTCTTTAAGACGCTCGTGGCGGGCGCCGGCTTCGACTTGGGTGTCGTGCGATCGAGTACGTCGTTTGAGGTGCCGGCGAGCATCAAGGTGGGCGACGATACCGTCACCGATGCCGACAAGCGCGACTATGCCATGACCATGGATGTGCGCGAGATGATGCGCCGTTCGTCCAATGTGGGCTTTGTCCTAGTGGGGCGCAAGATCGGTGCCGACGACTTTGCCGCCTATGTGGACAAGTGGGGCATCGGTCACAGCTCGGGTGTCGATTTTCCGGGCGAGAGCCTGGGTATCGTCAAGGAGCGTGACCAGTATGACGGCGCCACGCTGGGCTCGATGAGCTTTGGACAGGCACTGTCCGTCTCGCCAATTGAGATCGCACGTGCCGTGGGCGGCATCGCCAACGGCGGCGTGATGATGACACCGCACTTCTATAAGTCCAGCAAGGGCGACGAGAAGGACTGGGGCGAAGGCGAGCGCGCGATTTCTGAGGATGCCGCATCCCAGGTGACATCGTGCATGCAGACGGTCGTGTCCGAGGGTACGGGCGTTGGCGGCGCGGTTGACGGCTATGACGTGGCGGGTAAGACCGGTACGGCCGAACGTGCCGACGAGAACGGCGGCTACCTCAAGGAGAACTACATGTCGTCCTTTATGGGCTTTGCACCGGCACAATCGCCCAAAGTGCTGTGCTATATCACGCTCGACGGAACGCCGAGCGGTTCAGATGCCGCTGCGGTGCCGTTCCAGTCCATTATGGCCAACGCGCTCGACGTGCTGGGTATCCCGCACACGAAGTAGGGGGTTACAATCTTTGGGGCGTTGTTTGTTGTCCCATATGAGGGTGTTCACATGCCCTGCACCACGCATGTGCGGCGCTGGGATACAATACGCCGATAGCATTATTAGGTTTACAGGGGAGCTGCAATGATAGAGATCGCCGTCAACAACCTCGCGGCCGCAACAGGGGCCCGAACCGTGACGGGAGAAGCCGATCGGGTATGCCGCGGGTGCGTTATCGACTCGCGCCAGGTCGAGGAAGGGACGATTTTCGTCGCCTTTCCCGGTGAAAACGTCGACGGCAATGATTTTGCTTCCCGTGCCGTCCAGTCGGGTGCCGGCGCCGTCGTGATGACGCGTGAGCCCGAGGCCGAGCTGGTCTCGCTGGCGCAGGACAAGGGGTGCGCCATCCTGCTGACCGATGATCCCGAGGAGTTTCTGCTGCGTTTGGCGCACACGTATCGCCTGGAGCTTGGCTGCCTGGTCGTTGGCATTACCGGTTCCATCGGCAAGACGACGACCAAGGACGTGCTCGCCGCCGTGCTCGCCAAGCGCTATCGTGTCTGGGCCACCAAGGGCAATTTCAATAACCTGATCGGCATGCCGCTCACGGTGCTTTCCGCTCCGGCCGATACCGAGGTCCTGGTGCTCGAGATGGGCATGAACCATTTCCACGAGATTGAGCGCCTGTCCCAGTCCGCCAATCCCAACCTTGCCATCGTGAGCAAGATTGGTACCTCTCACATCGGCATTTTGGGCAGCCGCGAGAACATCGCCCGCGCTAAGGCCGAGATTGTCCAGGGTATGTGCGCCGCCGGCGACTTCTTGCCGCTGCTGGTTTTGGGCGGTGAGGACGACTTTACGCCGTTCATTCGCGATACGTTCGCCCAGCCTGCTGGTATCGATGTGATGCTGGCCGGCGTCTCGGACGATGATGAGGTCCGTGCCCGCGACATTCGTGTTGATGACGAGGGCCGTCCGGTCTTTACGCTCGATTTTGGCCAGGGTGAGACGACCGATACCATGCTTGCCATCCCCGGCGTGCAGTCCGTCCCAAATGCCGTTAAGGCCGCCGCAGTTGCCTATCGCCTGGGCGTGACGCCCGAGCAGATCGATGCTGCCTTTAGGGGCCTCACGATCACCGGGCACCGCCAGGAGATCAAGCGCGCCAAGAGCGGTGCCCGCGTCATCGACGATTCCTATAACGCCAGCGCCGAATCCATGGCTGCTGGTCTCGATCTGCTGTGCTCGCTTTCGTGCACGGGGTCTCGCATGGCGATCCTGGGCGAGATGGGCGAGATGGGCGATGAGGCTCCTCGCATGCATGAGCTCGTGGGCGCCTATGCCGCCGCCAAGAAGCTCGACATGCTGGCGTGCGTGGGTGGTGAGCTGGCCCAGCTTATGGCCGATGCCGCGCGCACGATGGGCATGGACGAGGACCGCATCCAGGTGTTCTCCGATTATCAGCAGGTGCTCGACCGCATGGGCGGCGCGCTTGAAAAACATGATGTTGTACTGGTCAAGGGTTCCCGCTTTGTTGAGCTCGACCGCTTTGTGGAAGGTGTGTGCTAGCCCATGTTCGGCAATCCCTCGTATCCAACGTATCAGGCTTTTTTGGGGCTTGGCATCGCCGCTGCCATTGCGCTGCTGCTCATGCCGTGGTGGATCAAGCTACTTAAGGTCGAGGGTATCGGCCAGCAGGTTCGTGCCGACGGCCCCAAGCGTCATTTGGTTAAGCAGGGAACGCCCACCATGGGTGGCGTTGTCATTCTCGTCGCGATTTCGCTGACCTGCCTGCTGATGGGCAAGCTCACCACCGAGCTCGTGCTCGTGCTGCTCGCCACGCTGGCGACCGGCGTGCTGGGCCTGATCGACGACCTGACCTCCGTTACGCATGGGCGCTCGCTCGGTCTGACGCCTCATGCCAAGATGATCGGCCTAACCATTATATGTGTCACCTTTACGGTACTTGCCGTCAACTGGTGCGGCGTCGCCCCCGAGATTCGTTTTCCCGGCGGCCTGACGATTGACCTCGGTGTTCTTTCGACCACCATCTGTGGCCTTTCGTTCCCGTGGCTCTACATTGTCTTTTGCTGGCTGATGATCGCCGGTCTTTCTAATGCCGTGAACCTGACCGATGGCCTCGACGGTCTTGCTGGCGGCACCTCCATGATTGCCATGCTCGCCATGGCTGCCATGGCGTTTTTGCACGGAGACGTGAACCTGTCCATCTTCTGCACCGCGTGTGCCGGTGCCTGCTTGGGCTTTCTGTGGTTCAACTGCTATCCGGCGAGCATCTTTATGGGCGATACCGGCTCGCTTGCCCTGGGCGCCGCGTTTGCCTGCACGTCCATCATGACCAACACCGAGGTCGTCTCCCTCATCATCGGCGGCCTGTTTATCGTTGAGACCCTGTCGGTCATGATTCAGGTTGTCTACTTCCACTTTACGCACAAGCGCGTCTTCCTTATGGCGCCCATCCATCATCATTTCGAAAAGAAGGGCTGGGCCGAGACCAAGGTCGTCATCCGTTTTTGGATTATCGCTGCGGCCTTTGGTGCCGTTGGCCTTGCTCTGTTCTTCCAGTTGGGATAGTGGTCTTTCATGCCTCTTGCTGATGTCTTTAGCCTGCTCGTTTTGGGTCAGGGCAAATCCGGTCTCGATGTCGCCCGCTGGGCGCTGGCACATCCCGAGCGCGTAAGCGCCGTTACCGTGTATGGCGGCGGCACCTCTGAGCCCAATGACGCCACGCGTGCGCTCGAGGCTGCTGGTGCGTCGTTTGTCTATGGGACCGAACAGGTCGAGGGCGCCTATGACGTATGCGTGACGTGCCCGGGCATCTCGGAGTTCTCGGGCTTCTTTAAGGCCGGGCGCGATCATGCCGCCCAGATTATGGGCGAGCCCGAGTTTGCCTATCGTCTGTCGCCCGATAACTGGATTGCCATCACGGGCACCAACGGCAAGACGACCACCACGTCGCTGACGGATTATCTGCTCAAGGCTGCCGGCGAGGCCAGCGTTGCTGTCGGCAACATCGGCGAGCCGCCGGTCAACGAGATTGACGGCCGAGCCCACAACGAGTGGTTTGTGGCTGAGCTCTCGAGCTATCAGATTGCTACGACAACCGAGCTCCACCCCCGCGTGGCGGTGCTGCTCAACATCACTCCCGACCACTTGGGCTGGCATAAGAGCCATAAGAACTACGCGCTTGCCAAGATCAAACTGTTTGACAATATGGTCGATGACGATCTGGCGGTTGTCGACGTCGAAGACGCCGGCATTCGCGAGTTCGATGAGTACATCTACATGCCGGGCCGTCGCATCTGCAAGGTTGCCTTTGACGAGCCTGAGGGCGAGGATGCCGCCTTTGTGCGCGATGGCAAGATGATCGTGCGTCTGAAGGGTGTCGAGACCCCGCTCATCGCTATATCCGAGCTCAAGATCTCGGGCCATCACAATGTTATCAATGCCCTATGCGCTGCCACGGCTGCCTTGGCGGTCGGTGCCGATGTCGATGGTGTCTGCCGCGGTCTTGCCTCGTTCCAGCCGCTCGAGCACCGTGTGGAGCCGTGTGGCGAGATTGACGGCGTGCGCTACGTCAACGATTCCAAGGCGACCAACACCGATGCGGTCGAGAAGGCACTGACGGCATTTCCCGATGACGACGTGATCTTGCTGCTCGGCGGCCACGATAAGGGCACGCCGCTCACGGACTTCGCGCGCGTCGTTATGGATAACGTGCGCTCGGTCGTCTGCTTTGGCGATGCGCGCGAGCGCTTCACCGCCGCTATGGACGAGGCCGATGTCGATGGCGATGTGGATATCGCCCAGGCGGATGACCTGCGCGACGCCGTGGACGTCGCCCGTTCGCTTTCGAGCCGTGGCGACGTGATCTTACTTTCTCCTGCCTGCTCTTCGTTCGATGAGTTCTCGGGCTATGAGGAGCGCGGCCGCGTGTTTAAGGACTACGTGGCTCAGCTTGCCGCTACAGCGAAATCACAAATGGAATAGGGGTTGCGGTGAGAGAGGAGAGCCCCCGACAAGGTATGAGGAGGCCCGACTCGGACCGTGCTTCCTCACGTCGCACCACACCGCGTTCCAGCCGCGGCGGGCAGTCGTTTAGCGAACGCTATATTGCCGGCGTTCCCGCCCGTATCATGCGCCCCCGTTTGATATTCATGGCCTGCTTGTTTACCTTGGTATGCTTTGGCCTGCTGATGGTGTACTCGGCGTCTTCGGTCGAGGCGCTGCACGAGAATGGCTCGGCGACGTTTTTTTTGGGTCGACAGGCCGCGTTTGCCGTGGTCGGTGTTCTGGCGCTGATTGCCATCGTGCGCGTTTTGCCGGACAGCTGGTTTGGGGAGGATGTGCTCAGGATCTTCCTCATAGGTATGATAGGGCTACTGTTTCTGGTGTTCTTGGTGGGCAGCGGCAGCCGTGGCGCCACGCGCTGGCTCAACATCGCCGGCATTCAGTTCCAGCCTTCCGAGTTTTTAAAGCCATTTGCCATTGCATATTCGGCCATCATGCTCGATCGTTTCTTTTCGCCCGGTGGCAACATCAACGAATTCCTTCGCAAGATGGGCATCTACCTGGGCATTTCGCTCTTTCTGATCTTTATCCAGCCCGATTTCGGTACTGTCCTGATCATCCTGTTGACCCTCATGTGCATGGCGTTGTTTGCGGGTCTCGACCCCAGATTTATCATCGGCGTGATAATCTTCGGCATTCTCGTGATCGTGATTGCGCTTGTCGCAGAGCCGTACCGTATGGTGCGTATTCAGGTTGCCTTGAACCCTTGGGCCGACGAGTATGGTGACGGCTATCAGGCCACGCTTGCCATCATGGCCTTTGCTTCGGGCGGTCTGTTCGGCCGTGGCATCGGCAACTCAACCATGAAGTACTCGTATCTGCCCGAGGCGCACAATGACTACATCCTGGCTATCATTGGCGAGGAAGTCGGCTTTGTCGGAACCGTGCTGTTCTTCTTGGTGTTTGCGATGCTGATCTACTCGGCGTTTCGCATTGCCGAGCAGGCGACCGATCGTCGGGGCGCGCTCATGGCGTCTGGCTCCGCGGTCATTCTCGCAGTGCAGTTTTTGATTAACGCGCTGGGCATCCTCAACGTGTTTCCCATGACGGGCAAACCGTTGCCGTTTATTAGCTACGGCGGTTCGTCGATTATTGTGTCGCTTATGCTTGCCGGGTTGATCCTGCGCGTTTCGTACGAGAGCGCCCGCCGCGATGAGTATGACCGCCGCCGTGAGAGCTTTGCCGTTATGGACGAGAGCACCGCCGGCGTAGCCCATGTGCGCGGTGAACGACCTTCGCGTAGCGGCTTTACCGTTCTGGATGGTTCTGCATCCGAGCCGGCAGCTCGTCCACGCCCGCGAATGGCTCCGCAAGGTCGTCCGCAGCGCCCCAGCCCTCGCAACGCGGGCGGCGGATATAATCGAATCGATTTGAACTCGGACCCGTCGGCGCGTCTGCGTACCGACGACCAGGGACCGCGTGTACGAAGGGACTACCATGACCGATAAAATGACCGTTGCTATTGCAGCCGGCGGCACGGCAGGACACATCAACCCCGCGCTCGCCTTGGCCGAAGAACTGCGTGACCGTGGCCACCACGTTGTGTTCGTGGGCCAGTCGCGCAAGCTCGAGGGTCGTCTGGTCCCCGAGGCTGGGTTTGATTTTGTGCCCATTACGGTCACGGGCTTCGACCGCTCCCGTCCTTGGACGGCGCTGACCTCGCTGTGGCGTGTCAACAAGGCCAAACGTGCGCTCGCCAGTCATTTCTCAAAGGTCGGCAAGCCCGATGCTGCCGTCGGTTTTGGTGCCTATGTCGAGGTTCCGCTGCTGGGGTGGTGCAAGGGCGCAGGCGTTCCGTATCTGCTGCATGAGCAGAACTCTGTTCCGGGCCTGGCCAACAAGATGATGAACTCCCACGCCGCCCGCGTGTGCATCTCGGTGCCGGCAGCGCGTTCGGTCTTTGAGCGCGAAGGTGACCCTGACCACGTGCTCATGACCGGCAACCCCGTACGTCGCTCGGTGATCGAGGGCGATCGCGCTCGCGGCCGCAAGGCACTTGGCGTTCCCGAGGACGCTACGCTGCTGCTCGTCTTTGGCGGTTCACTTGGCGCCCAGCACCTCAACGAGCGCGTGGTTTCGCTCAAAAACGAGCTGCTTTCGCGCAAGAACCTCTATGTGTTGCATTCGACGGGTGCCGACGGCTTTGAGGAGACCGAGCGCGCTTTGGCGCTGACGCCCGAGGAGGCGAAGCGTTACCGCGTCCAGCCTTACATCGACAACATGGGCGATATGTTGGCTGCTGCCGATTTGGTGCTCTCGCGTTCGGGCGCATCGAGCGTGGCCGAGATCGCTGCGCTCGCCGTGCCCTCGGTGCTCGTGCCGTATCCGCATGCGACGGCCGACCACCAAACCACCAATGCCCGGTATCTGGTCGACGCCGGGGCCGGCGTGCTCTGCGCCGATGCCGATATCGACGGTTCTGCCTTTGCCGATGAACTGCTGCACCTGGTCGATGACGCGGCGGCGCGCGACGCCATGCGTCAGGCGGCGCGTGGTCTGGCTCAGGATAGGGCCGCCGCTCTTCTGGCGGATGCGGTAGAGGGTTTGCGTTAGTTAGACGGGATATCGTCGGTCGCCCTCGCGCTGATGCGGTAGGTGCGGTACAGTTAACGGGTTACAGGCAGTGTTTACGCAAGGAGTACACGAGCACATGGCTGATTCCCAGACTGCAACCTCCGCGCCCGAGTTTAAGAGCGCCCACTTTATCGGTATCGGCGGCGCCGGCATGAGCGGCATCGCCCTCGTTCTGCACGAGCGCGGTTATGCCGTTACCGGCTCCGACCTTAAGACGTCACGTTATATCCGCCAGCTTACCCGCGCTGGTGTGAAGGTGCATGTGGGCCATGAGGCCGCCACGATCGACGAGGTCAAGCCCGACGTGGTTGTTGTCTCCACCGCTATTCCGGAGTCCAACCCTGAACTCGTGCGCGCTCGCGAGCTTGGTATTCCCGTGTGGCCCCGTGCCAAGATGCTCTCTGCCTTGGGCCACGGCTACACTACCGTCGCTGTTGCCGGCACGCACGGCAAGACCACCACGTCTTCGATGTGCGCCACCATGCTCGACCGCATGGGTCTGGATCCGAGCTTCCTGATCGGTGGCATCGTCGAGGGCTATGACACGAACGGCAAGAACGGCTCGGGCGACTACTTTGTCGCCGAGGCCGACGAGTCCGACAGCTCCTTCCTGTTCCTGAACCCCAACGTGGTCATTGTGACCAACGTCGAGGCCGACCACCTCGATCACTACTCGGGTATCGAGGAGATCGAAGCGACTTTCGCCAAATTCATGAGCCTGGTGGGCGAGGACGGCACCGTCATCGTCTGCGGTGAGGACCCGCATCTGGTCGAGCTCGCCAAGTCGACGGGCCGTCACGTGCTTTCCTACGGCTTTGCCGAGAGCAACGACATCGTCTGCATGCACCCGGATGTCAAAGGCATCCAGAGTGACTTTATCGTTCGCTTTGAGGACGGCACTGAGCATGCCGTGGAGATCAAGAGCAATCCCGGTCGCCACAACATGCTCAACGCCACGGCGGTGCTCACCGTCGCCCATGTCCTGGGCCTTGACATCGACGCCGCCGCCAAGGCGCTCTCGAGCTTTGAGGGCGTCCGCCGTCGCTTTACCCACGTGGGCGATATCGATGGCATCACCGTGGTCGATGATTACGGCCATCACCCCACCGAGATCAAGGCGACGCTTGCTGCCGCTTCGTCGCTGGGCTACAAGCATGTCGACGTCGTGTTCCAGCCGCACCGTTATTCGCGCCTGCAGGCCCTGTGCGACGACTTTGCCGATGCATTTGCCAATGCCGATAAACTGCTGCTGATTGATGTGTTCTCGGCTGGCGAGATGCCCATTCCGGGTGTCACCTCTAAGATGCTCGCCGATACCGTGCGCGCCAAGCATCCTGGCAAGGAGGTCGTGTACTGCTCCAGCCGTCTTGAGCTCAATCAGGAGCTCGAGCAGATGGTGGGCGAGGGCGACCTGCTGCTCACTATGGGTGCCGGTGACGTTACGACCGTCGGTCCCGAGTTCATTGAGTATCTGACTGCCAAGAAAGACGCTTAAGTCTAATGGGTCTGTTTAACGCCGTCATGGCGCTCTCGGGCATGATCGACACGGATGTGATCGAGGACGAGCGCCTTGCGCGTCATACGAGCTATCGTATCGGCGGCAAGGCCGACCTCTTTGTGACGTGCCATAGCTATCATGCCCTCCGCCGCGCCGTGGCGGTGCTCGATCGCGAGCAGGTGCCGTGGGTCATCATCGGCAAGGGCTCCAATCTGCTGGTTGCCGATGGCGGTTATCGCGGTGCCGTCATTTCGCTCGGACGTGAGTTTCAGCGCACGGTTGTTGCCGATGACGGTTGTACGCTGACGGTCGGTGCGGGCGTGATGTTTGCGCGCCTGGTCAACGATGCCCTGTCGCGTAGCCTCTCGGGCCTTGAGTTTGCCGTTGGCATCCCTGGCTCGGTTGGCGGTGCGATATCTATGAATGCAGGCACACGGACCGAGTGGATTGGCTCGCTGGTTGAGGATGTCGTAACGTTTGACCCGGCATCCGGTATCAAGCATTATGCGGGGTCCGAGATCACTTGGGGCTACCGCGAATGTAGCCTTCCCCGCAATGAGATCATCCTCGAGTGCGTGCTCAAGCTTAAACCGGCGCCCAAGGCCGACATTCGCGAGCGCATGGAACGGTACCTGACGAGGCGCAAGCGTACGCAGCCCATGGGTCGCGCATCCTGCGGGTCGGTCTTTCGTAACCCGCCCGATGCGAGTGTGGGCAAGCTTATCGAGGATTGTGGATTAAAGGGTTTTTCGATTGGCGGCGCGGAAGTTTCGCCCGTTCACGCTAATTTTATCGTTAATAACGGAACTGCCTCGGCCGATGACGTTGCCGCGGTTATCAGACATGTGCACGGAAAGGTGAGGGAGGCGTATGGCATCGAGCTCAGACCGGAAGTTAAATTCCTCGGCTTCTAGAGCATCGAAACCCACCTTCCGCCGCGCCGGAGGGCGTTCCGGCGCGCCTGCCAAACCTCAACGCAAGACCGTCGCGCACTCTAAGTCTGTCGGGCATGCTCGACAGACCAGTCGTCCGGTTGTCGGCTCGCAGCTCGGTAATCGTCCGGCCGCAAAAAAGTCCTCGCGTCCCTCGGTGACGTCAAAGCCTGTTATGGGCGCCAAGCCTGCCCGTCCTATGGCAACTCCTAAGCCCTCGACGGGAACTAAGGCGGCGCGTCCGGGTCGCACGCTGGGCGCATCGAAACCGCGCTCGCTGACATCGGTGCCGGCTACCGCCAAGAAGCCTTCGGGTAAAAAAGGCGTCAACCCGTTGTCTTCACTTAGGGCGATGGCAAATAAAACATCAGACGCCGCTTCTGTCGTTACAGGCAAAGGCAAAATCGTGGGCGGCGTTTTGGCCGTCTTGGCCGTGCTCGTCGTCGTTGCTATCGTGGTGATTAACTCTGGATTGTTTACCGCCACTGATATTGAGATTCAAGGCAGCGAGCATGTGACGAAGCACGATGCTATCCAGCTGATCGATTTGCCCGAGGGAACGTCGCTTTTTAACGTCGATCCCGACCAGATTACCGAGGACCTCAAGCAGAATCCGTGGGTCTCGGGCGTGGATGTCCAGCGTCAGTTCCCGCATACGCTCATCATTACGCCGATGGAGCGCAAGGTCATCGCAATTGCCTATATCAGTTCCGATGACCTTGCCTGGGCCATCGGGGATGATGACACCTGGATCGCCCCACTGTCGACGTCGGTCGAAGTGGACGACCAAGGCAACGTCATCACGACAGGGCAGGGCTCAAATACCTTGACCGGAATCGATGCCGCGCTGGCGCTCGCTAAGCACTATGGCGCGGTGTTGTTGACTGATGTCTCGGCGGATGTCGCTCCGGTTTCCGGCCAGGCAGTGAGCTCCAAGGCCGTTAAGGCTGGCTTGGATTATGTGCGTGGTTTTTCGAGCGAGTTCTTGGGACAAGTCAAGGATATTTCCACGCCTTCGGTCGAAGCCATCTCGGCAAACCTCAATAACGGCATTGAGGTGTCGCTGGGCGATTCGAACGATATCGTCAAGAAGGAGCGCGTAGTCACCAAGCTGCTTTCGCAGGTAGAGGGCGTAACGTATATCAATGTGCGCTCTCCGGGTAACTATACATTTAGGAACGCTCCGACCTCGTAGCGCTGGTTGATGCTTTGTTGAGGGGCCATACCACGCCGTTTATCTGGTTTGTTTGGTTTTCACGGTCAATTATTTGACTGATACGTTCATAATGTGCAAACATAATACGGTTTACCTTTGCATTTACTTTCAACCTGAAGGTTAATGTGCGCAGGGGTCGACCCATGCTATGGCTATAACCTTTGTTCGGAGGACCGACATGCACGAGACAGAGATCAACAACTACCTTGCCGTCATTAAGGTGGTCGGCGTCGGCGGCGGCGGTACCAACGCGGTCAATCGAATGATCGAAGAGGGCATCCGCGGCGTCGAGTTTGTTGCCATCAACACCGATGCTCAGGCACTCGCGATCTCTGATGCCGATATCAAGGTGCACATCGGCACCGACCTTACCCGCGGCCTGGGCGCCGGCGCCAACCCCGAGGTTGGCCGCAAGGCTGCCGATGAGTCCCGCGACGACATTGCCGAGGCGCTCGCTGGCGCCGATATGGTGTTCATCACCTGCGGCGAGGGCGGTGGCACCGGTACCGGCGCTGCTCCCATCGTTGCCGATATCGCGATGAACGAGGTCGGTGCGCTGACCGTCGCCGTCGTGACCAAGCCCTTCACCTTCGAGGGCCGCAAGCGCAAGAAGAGCGCCGAGGAGGGCATTAAGACCCTCTCCGATTGCGTCGACACCATGATCGTCATCCCTAACGATAAGCTGCTCGACATCGCCGAGAAGAAGACCACCATGCTCGAGGCCTTCGCGATTGCCGATGGCGTCCTTTCCCAGGGCACCCAGGGCATCACCGACCTCATCACCGTCCCCGGTATCATCAACCTGGACTTCGCCGATGTTAAGACCATCATGAAGCAGGCCGGTACCGCCATGATGGGTATCGGTACCTCTTCTGGGGACACCCGTGCCGTCGACGCTGCCCAGCAGGCCATCTCCAGCCCGCTGCTCGAGAGCTCCATCGATGGCGCCACGCGCGTGCTGCTCTCCATCGCCGGTTCCAAGGACCTGGGCATCCAGGAGATCAGCGACGCCGCCGACGTTGTCGCCAACGCCGTCGACCCCGAGGCCAACATCATCTTCGGTACCGTTGTCGACGAGTCCCTGGGCGATCAGGTGCGTATCACCGTCATCGCTACGGGCTTCTCCGACTCCAACGTCAACCGTCAGGACGAGCTCTTTGCTGCTCAGCAGTCTCAGAGCAAGGCCGCTGCCTCCGCTGAGCCGCAGCGCACCGCTCCTGCCACGAGCCCGGCTCAGGCCGCTCCGACCCGCAACGTCGGTGGCACCGAGCTTCCTAACTTCGGCAACGATCAGTTCGAGCTTCCCGACTTCCTGAAGCGCGGTAGCTTCTAAGTCGTTCTTTGCATTGTTGTGCACAGGGGCGTGTCCGTATGGACGCGCCCTTTTTATTTCGACTTTGTAAACTAGAACCTCCAATCTCTTTACGTTCCCTTTACGATTGCCTCCAGCGCAGCAGGTATCCTTTTAGAGAAGTTTGACAGCCGTATAAACGCGGGCTGTAGCGGCGATGCCGCGGTACTTGTGTTATTAGGAGGCTTTAGTATGGCAGCACGTGCGGACAAAGTTTCGCGTGTCGACCATGATGGAGTTACGTTGGTGGAGGGCGCGACATCCGATGTTCGCTTTGCCTTCACCGAGCGTGCCGGTGGCGTTTCCGAAGATGCGTACTCCTCACTCAACTTGGGCTCGCATGTTGGCGATGACCCCTTTGCTGTTCAAGAAAATCGTCGTCGTGCGCTCGAGGCTATGGGTGCCGCCGAGTGTGAGCACAACCTGCTCGTTCCCAATCAGGTCCATGGTGATCATATCGTTGCGGTGACCTCGAACGGCGCCGATGACCTTGAGGACGTTCGCGAGCAGATTGCCGAGGGCTGTGATGCCATCGTCTGCACGGCGCATAACGTGCCCGTGCTGCTCTGCTTTGCCGACTGCGTTCCCGTGGTGCTGGTGGCCCCCGGCGGATTTGCCGTGGTGCACTCCGGTTGGAAGGGCACGATTGCACGTATTTCCGCCAAGGCGTGCCAGGCGCTTTGCGATGCTGCCGGTTGCGATGCGAGCGACGTTTCCGCCTATATCGGCCCCCATATCTTGGGTGACGAATATGAGGTATCCCAGGAACTCATGGATCGCTTTGCCGCCGAGTTCTCTTGCATCGATGCGAATACCTCTCGCATGCTCGATCTTTCCGCTGCCATTCGCGAGGCGCTGGTAGATGTCGGTGTCGACGCGGATAATATCGTGGATACCCAGCTTTCGACCGTGCGTCAGAACGACCGCTTTTATTCCTACCGTAACGAGGACGGCACCTGTGGGCGCCATGCTGCGATCGGCGTGATGCTATGAGAAAGATCGTATCGGTCCTGAGCGCCGCTGTGCTTACGCTTACGCTGTGCGCCTGTTCTTCGGGATCTTCTGGCTCTTCCATTACCGTGGCCGGCTCCACGACCTGCCTTCCTATCGCCGAGATTGCGGCCGAGGGCTTTAAGGAGGAGACCGGCATCGACGTGCTCGTTTCCGGTTTGGGTTCTTCCGCTGGGATCGAGGCCGTCAGCGCCGGCACGGCCGATATCGCCAGCTCCTCCCGTGGACTCAATGCCGACGAACAGGATCTGGGCCTGACTCCCATCGTCATTGCCCACGACGGTATTGCGGTCATCGTGAACGACGACAACCCCGTCGATAACCTCTCGACCGAGCAGCTCCGCGATATCTACGCCGGCAAGATTACCAATTGGAAAGAGGTCGGTGGCGAGGACCTGAGGATTCAGGTCATCAACCGAGACGAGGCGTCCGGTACGCGCGAGGCCTTCCGTACCATCGTGATGGATGGCACGCCGTTCGATCGCCGCTCGGCTGTTCTTTCGGGTACGGGCCAGGTGCGCGACGTGGTATCTCGTTCGCGTGGGGCCATCGGCTACATTTCGCTGGGCTTCGTCGATAGCCTCAACGCCAAGACCTCGGTCAAGGCCGTCTCGGTCAATCATGTTGAGGCGTCCGAGAAGACGGTCGCGAGTGGCGGCTATCCCATCTCGCGCGACCTTTACTTCTTTGTGAAGGGTGTGCCTTCGCAGCAGGCGCAGGATTACATCGACTATGTGACGTCCGAAAAGATGGACAAGCAGATTCGCGAGGCGGGCTTTATTCCCGTCACCAACGACGAGAAGGGGAGTGAGTAGCATGGAAGCACAGGAAAACTCCCAGACTGAGCAGAATGTTCAGACGCCCAAGAAGCGCGAGCTGGCGCTCGTATCGCGCAGTACCTATATCAAGGAGAAGGCGCTGCAGTGGATCTTCTTTGCCTGCGCGTTCTTGGCGGTCGTTACCGTCATCCTGATTTTTGTCTTTACCACGTACTCGGCGCTGCCCGTCTTTACTGACATCGGTCTGGCTGACTTCTTTAGCTTTACGTGGGCGCCTTCCGAGGGCCACTACGGCATCTTGTCGCTGCTTGCTGGCTCGGGTCTGGTGACCGTCGGTGCGCTCGCCATGGGCGTGCCGCTGGGCGTGGGTACGGCCGTTTACCTGGTCGAGATTGCCAGCAAGCGCGTGCGCAAGCTCATCAGCCCCGCCGTTGACCTGCTGGCGGGCATACCCTCCATCATCTACGGCTTCTTTGGCATGATCATCATCCGCCCGTTTATCGCACAACTGACCGGCGGCCTTGGTTTTGGTGCGCTGACGGCGTGGTTTGTGCTCGCCATCATGATCGTCCCTACCATCACCACGCTCACCATCGATGCTCTCAATTCCATTCCCATGGGCATTCGCGAGGCATCGTATGCCATGGGCGCCACAAAGTGGCAGACCATCTATAAGGTCGTGCTACCTGCCGCGAAGCTGGGTATCGTTGATGCCATCGTGCTGGGTATGGGCCGTGCCATCGGCGAGACCATGGCCGTGCTCATGGTCGTGGGTAACGCCCCGGTTATTCCCGACAGCATTGCGAGCCCTATCTCGACGCTCACGAGCCAGATCGCGCTCGACATGAGCTATTCCTCGGGTCTGCATCGCTCGGCGCTGTTCGGCATGGGCGTGGTCCTGTTTATCATCTCCGCCACGCTGGTGGGCATCGTCCGTCTGATTTCCAAGAAGAAGAGGGGGTAGGCTATGTCCGATTCCGTTGACACGACGGTCGATACGACCTCGTCGCGCGAGCGCATCAAGCGTGCCCTTTCCCACGGCAAGAAGGGCCGCATCAACAAGGACCTGTCCAACAAGATCATGCTTGGCGTGTTTCGTGCCGCTGCCTACATCACCACGCTGGTGCTGGTCGCTATCATCGCCTACGTGGTCATCAACGGCCTGCCACACATCTCGCTCGACTTTATCTTCGGTTGGCCCCAGGGCGTCAACGCCGAGGGCGGAATTTGGCCCACGATCGTCTCGACCGTCTACGTGACGGCGCTCGCCATGCTTATCTGCACGCCGATCGCTGTGCTGGCAGCCGTCTATCTGGCCGAGTACGCCAAGCAGGGCAAGGTCGTCGAGCTCATTCGCTACGCTGCTGACGCTTTGGCCTCGGTGCCCTCCATCGTTATGGGCCTGTTTGGCTACGCCTTGTTTGTCGAGGCCATGGGCCTGGGCCTTTCGATGGTCTCGGCCGCCCTGGCACTCGCGCTCTTGATGCTTCCCATCGTCATGCGCACCACCGAAGAGGCCATTCGCGCCGTTCCGCGCTATATCCGCTGGGGCGCATATGGCCTGGGCGCCACCAAGTGGCAGGTTGTCTCCAAGATCGTGCTTCCTTCTGCCTTTGGCCGCATTGCCACGGGCATCGTTCTCGCCATCGGCCGTGCCATCGGCGAGACCGCGGTGGTGCTCTACACCATGGGGCAGGCCATCAATCTACCTATTTCGCCGCTCGATTCCGGCCGCCCCATGACCGTTCACCTGTATCTGCTTGCCAACGACGGCATCAACATGAACGCAGCCTACGGCACCGCGCTCTTGCTGATGGTGATCATTCTGGCCTTCAACCTGTTTGCGCGCTTCCTGTCGCGCAGGCGTCGCTAGTTAAGGAGTCCCATGTCCGTTTATCAGTCCGCTCCCACGCTGGAGCAAGCGGCCATTACGGCCAAGGATTTCAACTTTTGGTACGGTGACTTTCATGCGCTGACGGGGCTTGACCTCAACATCGCCAAAAACGCCATCACCTCCTTCATTGGCCCTTCGGGCTGCGGCAAGTCGACGTTTTTGCGCTGCATCAACCGCATGAATGACCTGATCGAGGGCACGCGCGTCGAGGGCACCATGACGCTCGACGGCAACGATATCTATGCCGAGGGTGTCGACCCGGTCGATCTCCGTCGTCGCGTGGGCATGATCTTTCAGCAGCCCAACCCGTTTCCCAAATCCATCTACGAGAATGTCGCCTTTGGCCCTCGTCTGCAGGGCGTGACTAGCAAAAGCGACCTCGATGACATCGTGGAAGAATCGCTCAAGCGCGCCAACCTCTGGAAAGAGGTATCCAATCAGCTCAACAAGGATGGTTTGGCGCTCTCGGGCGGTCAGCAGCAGCGTCTGTGCATCGCGCGCGTGCTTGCGGTGCAACCCGATGTCCTCCTGATGGACGAGCCCTGCTCCGCCATCGACCCCACTTCCGTCTCTAAGGTCGAGGATCTGATGGCCGAGCTGGCGCCCGAGATGACGATTATCATCGTCACGCATTCAATGCAGCAGGCAGCTCGTATCAGTGACTACACCGCGTTCTTCTTGCAGGAAGTTGCCGGCGAGCCCGCTACGCTCATCGAGTATGGTCAAACCGACGCGATCTTCACCAGCCCGGTGGACTCGCGGACGGAAGACTATATCACCGGCCGCTTTGGCTGATCGGTGCGACTAGTCCTAAGCCGATCGGATCTGGTCCGGTGCGTATTCACTGTGCGGGCGGCATGACCGCACCCAACTGATTGGAGTGAACCATGCGCAAACTGTTTTCCCGTCAGCTCATCGAGGCCCGTCACGAGATGCTGAGCATCTACGAGGCCGTCGATCTGGCCCTCCACGATGCCGTGAAGGCCTATGTGACCGACGACCGCAAGCTCGCCACCAAGACCAAGAAGCGCACGCTTTCGATTGACGCACGCTGCGCCAACCTGGAGGCCGTCTGCTACAACCTGATTGCCACGCAGTCACCGGTCGCCTCCGACTTCCGCTTGCTGCAGACGATCATCTACGTCGACTTTAACCTGCAGCGCATGACCGATAAGGTTCGCCAGATTTGCCGCGCCACGCGTCATATGATCAAGGCCGACATCTCGCTGCCCAAGGAGCTTGTCGGCACGGTCGAGGCCGAGGCTGAGGCCGTCTACCAGGTGCTGGGCTCTTCGCTTTCTGCGCTCGTCACCAACGACATGTCCATCATCTGCAACTTGGCCGTCGAGGACGAGCCAGTGCACGCCGCCTACGAGAAGTTCTTCCGCACCTTTAACCGCATGGACACGGGGGATTTTATGGACGACGACAGCAACTATGACGACCTGCGCCGCGCCATCATGGTATCGCGCTATCTCGATCGCATCGCCTCGATTTCCATCGATGCCGCCTGCCGTCTGACCTTCCTGTTGACCGGACAGCGTATGACTGCCGGTGATATCGCCTGCACTGATGAGGATGAGCTCGAGAGCATGCGCGTGCCTTCGGGCGAGGGTGTTATCATGAGGCCCGCCGTCGACGCTCGCTACGTTGCCAAGGTGCCCGCTAACGAGGTCAGCGAGGGTCTTCGCTACCTGCTCGATCATCTTGAGGATGAGGACGATGGCGAGGACGACGAGGAGTAAGTAACCCCGTTCGTCGAAAGATTGTAAATACCTAAGTGAGCGCGGCCTTGCACATGCGGGGCCGCGCTCTTGCGTTAGCATGGGACTACTTGTTTGGCTGTCAGCGGAGGCGATTAGCAATGGATAACTATTTGGACTTGATGCGCGCTCGCCGCGAGCAGATTCTGGAACGTTTTTATGCGGCGCTCGATCGCGCAGGCCGTCCCCACGACGCCGCGCGCCTCATTGCCGTGTCCAAGACCGTTGGTGTCGATGAGACCGTTGCCGCCATCCAGGCGGGGTATCGCCATTTTGCCGAGAACCGCCCGCAGGAGCTGGTTCGCAAGCTCACGGGTCTGGCGGAGCATCCGGAGCTGCCCGAGGTGCGCTTCGATATGATCGGCAACCTGCAGACCAATAAGATCAATGCGGTGCTGGGCTCAGCCGAGCTGATTCACTCGGTGGGTTCGCTGCATCTGGCGCAGGCGATCTCGAGCCGTGCTGTCCGCAAGATTGAAGCAGGCGAGCTCGCCGGCCCCCAGCGTGTGCTCATCGAGGTCAATGTGAGTGGTGAGGAGTCGAAGGGAGGCTTTTCGCCCGATGAGATTCGCGCCGCCGCGGGTGAGCTTGCGGAACTTGAGGGAATTTGCGTGCAGGGGCTTATGACTATGGCGCCCCGGGGGAATAAGGATGTGGCACGCCGCACCTTTGCGGGGCTTCGTGAGCTGAGGGATGAGCTGGAGGCGGCGCATCCCGATTTGAACCTGCCTGAGCTTTCCTGCGGCATGAGCGAGGACTTTGAGCCTGCCCTTGAGGAGGGCTCTACGCTCGTTCGCCTGGGCAGGGTAGTATTTAGCCCGGAGTTTGCAGTAAAATAAGGCTCTGAAGTGCGCACTGATTATCGGGGCGCCTGCACTAAACCGCGAGAGGACACAACCATGGGCTTCCTTGACGAGATTAAAAATAAGATGCACCTGGGCGGCCAGCAGGGTTACGACCAGGGTTATGGCCAGGACGACGACTACGGCTACGATGACGGCTATGACGATAGTTATCAGGGCAACGGCTACAGCGGTGCTTCGGGCGAGGGCTTCTACACCCAAGACGAGCCGAGCAACGGCCTGCTTGGTCAGACGCGCCGCGGTGAAGCTGAGTCGGTTGCCGTGTATACGCGCTCCGGTCAGCTGGTCGGCGATGACTCCCGCCATGCCACGACGTATAATCCGCCTTCGCGCTCGCAGGACAGTGTTGCGAGCGGTTATCGTCCTGGTGCCTATGACACGCCGTCGAGCTACGCCGAGAACACCCGCGCCCGTGCCGCCGCTGCGCCCGCGCCTGCACCGAGCGATGCCTCGGCCTATGCGAGCAATATCATCAACGCCACACCGCAGCTGCCGGCCTATGTCCTGCGCCCCGAGAGCTATGACGACGTGGAGACCGTGGTGCGCCGCGTTCGCACCAAGCAGCCTGTCGCACTGATTTTTGTGGGCGTACGCACCGAAGTTGCCAAGCGCGTCTTGGACTTCTCTTACGGCTTTGCCTGCGGTCTGGGTGCCACGGTCAAGGAGGTGGGCGACCGCGTGTTCATGGTGCTGCCCGCCGGTTGCGAGGTCAAAGATTCCGATCTCAAGAAGCTTCGTGCCGACGGCTACCTTAAGTAAAGACAAGACGAGGAGATTCCCATCAACATCTACACTATCGTCCAGCTGGTCAACACGCTGTTCAACTTCTATTCCACGCTCATTGTCGTCTACTGCTTTATGACGTGGATTCCCATGAAGCAGGGTGGTTTGCTTCAGGATATTGCCGCGGTGCTTGATAGCGTGTGCGGTCCGTGGCTCAACCTGTTCCGTCGTTTCATCCCGCCGATGGGCGGTATCGATTTTTCGCCGGTCGTTGCGATTATTGCGTTGCAGTTGGTGCAGAGGCTGGTTCTGCAGCTTCTTATAGGTATACTCGTGTAGAACTGACTTAGTAACTTACGTCGGGCGTGTAGCGCCGAGGCGATGAAAAAGGAGACTTGTTATGGCTATTACCCCTGCAGACATCCAGGCTCAGACTTTCTCTGAGGCCAAGCGTGGCTACGATCCTGCTGAGGTCGACGTCTTCTTGGAGACGCTGTCCTCCGAGGTTGACGCTATGCTCGCTAAGATCGTTGACCTTAAGGGTCGTCTGACTGCTACCGAGCAGCAGCTTGCCGATGCACAGGCTCAGCTTGCCCAGGCTCGGGATACCGCCGACCAGGCCGTTCCTGCCGCCCCCGTGGCTGCTCCCGCCCCTGACTTCTCCGCTCAGGAGCGCCAGATTTCCGCTGCCCTGATCGCTGCCCAGCAGACCGCTGAGACCATCGTTAACGATGCCAACGAGAACGCTGAGCGTATCCGCAACGAGGCTGACGCCAAGGCTCGCGAGGTTATCCGCCAGGCTCTGACTGAGAAGCAGGCCGAGCTCGAGGAGATCGATCGTCTCAAGGCTTCCCGTGAGGAGTTCAAGGCCGAGTATCTTAAGCTCATCCAGCACTTCATGGACGATGCCCAGAACTCCTTCCCGGCCGACCTCATGGCCTCCACGCCGGTCGGTTCTGCCGCTTCTCCTGCAGTGACTGTTCCCGCCGAGCCGCTGCCCGTCGCTGACCCGGTTGTCCCCGTGGCCGATCCCTTTGCCCCGATCGACAACTTTGCTGCCGACGACCTGGACTAACATTCGGCCTACAATTTAGTGCCTAGAAAGGACCCGCAGCTTGCGGGTCCTTTTTTATGACTGTGCCGGGGTGCGTAACATAAAAACCAAGCCCTGCACATAGTGGCGCAGAACTCGGCGAACGGATGAACGGTCAAGGGTAGGCTTTAAGGCATGTCCCAAAAATCTACTTGAGGAGGAAGTCGGGGAGGGGAATGGTGCGGGCCTCGCGATGCTCGGGATCGGCGATGTGGTCGGCAGGATAGCCACAGACGAGCATGTGATAGGGATAGACGCCCTTGGACAGATTGAACTGTTCTTGTGCCACCTCAGGCTTAAAATGGCATACCCAGCACGTTCCCAGGCCCTGCTCGGTGGCCTCCATCATCATCTGATCACACACGATGGACGTATCGATTTCGCTGGAATTCATCTGATCATACGGGCGCACCCAAGCGTCATCGGTAACGCTGCAAATAAGGAAGACAAGCGGAGCCCCAAAGATAGACCCATCACGAGCAAACCGAGGCTGACAAGCAGCAGCCTTCTCCAGAAGCTCAGGCGTATCCAACACCATCACACGGGTTGGATGGTTATTACAAGCAGAAGGAGCAATCCGCCCAGCCTCAACAATGGCATCCACCACAGCCTGCTCAACAGAACGGTCCTCAAACGAACGACAAGAATACCGACCACGAGCCAGATCCAAATAACTCACAACCAAGACCTCCAAATTCAACGAATCAATCCAAAGTAAAACAAAGGGTACCCAAAGCCCCATCCACCCAAACGTTTAAGGCGGTCCCAAAGTTCCCAATCGGGTCCAAAGGCCCCGCCAACAAAAGCCCCATCGCTTTCAAAGTATCAGCCAAAGTTCCCAATGGTGGTACGTAAGGCGAAGGGCCGGCACCTGTTTACTTTCGAACGACTCTGCCATGCAGCCGGAGTGAGAAAGCAAACAGGTGCCGGGCCTTCGCCGGTGGGACGCAGACCGCCAATTAACCGCTTTCGAATGACTCTGCAAAGCAGCCGGAGTGAGAAAGCAAACCGTGGCCGGCCCTTCGCCGCCGGGACACGCACCCCCAATTAACTGTTCTTCATCACGATCGAATCCACGACATCGGCCACATTCTCGCAGCAGTCAGCGCAGTACTCCAGGAAGGCGTACACGTCACGCCAAGCGATGACCTCGAGCGGGTCCTTGCCGTTAACGTGCAGGTTGCGCATGGCGTTGATATAGAGCTCGTCGGCCTCGGACTCGATGGTGTTGATCTGGATGACGAGCTCGCGCAGCGTTTTGGACTTGCGGTAGTTGGGAAGTTCGACCATCAGGTCCTTCATGGCGCGGCAGGCATCGGTTACCTTGTGGGCGATGACGACGGCGTCGGGATGGATGCTCTGAATGTTGGTGAAGTAGACGCGCTGCACGACGCCCTCGATGCGGTCGAGCACGGTGTCGAGTGAGCAGCTCATCAGATCCAGATCCTCGCGCTCGAGCGGGGTGATAAAGGCGGTGAGCAGGGCGTCTTCGAGCTCGTGGTGCTTCTTGTCTGCCGCATGCTCAATCGCATGCATCTTATCGAGCATGTCGTGGATCTGCGCGGGGTCAAAGTTCTCAAAAATCTTGGTGAGCAGCTCTGCGGCCTGGACGGCGAGGTCGGCGCAAGCGACGTAGTTGTCAAAGTAGAACGAATCGGGTTTCTTTGCCATGAGTGGGTCCTTTCGAGGCGAAGACGGGTGGGCGAAGTGTTGCGGTCCGGATGGACGTTCGGTTTGACTAGAGGAACATCATGAACAGCTTGGCCATGACAAAGCTGATGAGTCCGCAGGCGGGGAAGGTGAAGAACCAGGTGAACATCATGTCCTTGACGACGCCGAAGTTGATGGCCGAGAGGCGCTTGACGGCTCCAACGCCCATGATGGCGCAGGTCTTGATGTGGGTGGAGGACACGGGGATGCCGGTAAGGGTGGCAAGCAGCAGGTTCGCCGCGCCCGCGAGGTCGGCGGAGAAGCCCTGATACTTCTCGAGCTTAACCATGCTCTGGCCGACGGACTTGATGATGCGCTCACCGCCCACGCTGGTGCCGATACCCATAGTGGCCGAGCACAGCAGCATAATCCAGATGGGGATGCCGGCATCGCCGACGCTGGTCTGGCCGTTGGCGAAGGCGACACCTAAAAAGAGCACGCCGATGAACTTCTGTCCATCCTGCGCGCCGTGCATAAAGCTCATGGCCGCGGCACTCGCGATCTGAGCGTATTTAAAGAAGACGTTGGCACGTCGCCTGTTGGCGGCGGCAAACAGAATCGAGACGAGTTTGCACAGGACCCAGCCCATGACAAAGCCCAGGCCGATGGAGAGCGCCAGGCCGTAGATGACCTTCATCCACTCGTGGACGTTGACGCTGCTCGCGCCGCCGAGGGCGATAGCGGCACCGGTCAGGCCGGCGATAAGGCTGTGGCTTTGCGAGGTGGGGATGCCGAAACGCGATGCTGTGGCGCCGTAGACGACGATGGAGAACAGGGCCGCGCACAGGCAGGCGAGCGCCATGGTGCTGTTTCCGCCAAAGTCAACGATATGCGAGATGGTATTGGCGACGCTCGCGTTAAAGTGCGTCATAATGAGCACGCCGAGGAAGTTGAATGCGGCGCTCATGAGAATGGCGGCGCGGGCGGGCATGCAACGCGTAGTGACGCAGGTCGCGATGGCGTTGGGCGCGTCGGTCCATCCGTTGACGAAGATGGCGCCCAACGCGAGGATCACGGTGACGGCAAGGACTGGGTTCGACACAATTTGGCCGAGGAAGGTTGAGAACGTTACGTCCATATATGGGCTTTCTCGAAGTTTGCAGGCACGTTACAAAAACATGATAAATCGTATCACCTCCTGCGGGTTTCTTTGCCGAGTTCTGATGGGAGAAGTGAATTTTTTGGCACTAAAATTGAATATTAGCCCTGTTGACCACGGGTGTTCTTTTTGCTATCACGCCATGCGGACACGTGCGATTGCTACGACACTCCAAAACCACAGTCTGTTCGCTTTACAATATGCAAACATGCGTTCGATAATGGGAAGCATGGAATATCGACAGACAGATGGCAAAACTCGACGCGTGCACAAACAGTATGTGGACGTTGTGGCTCGCATCCTCGCGGGCGGACAAGTCGTGCCGGTCACCGTCTGCTGGGTCGACGGTCGTTGCTTTACAATTGACGAGATTGTCTCGTCCACGGGCTTTGGCTTAACGGTTCACGGTGTTCGTACGGCAACGTATAAGGTTCGTTTTGGCGGGCATGCGACCGAGTTGTATCTGGAGGACCAGGCGTGCGGACGGCCGGACGGCTCGCAGGCCCACGTGATGCGTTGGTGGGTCTGGGCGTTTGACCGCACCCTCGAGGGCGAGCGCCGTAAGTAGGGACGCACGGCGTTCGGGTACAATGGTAGGAATCTTGTCATCTGCTGCGCCGTCATTCGCGGCGCTTTTTGAAAGGACGAAACTATGAACGATATCCAGGGCTATCAGAACGGCCCCATCGAGACCGGCGCAAGCCGTGCCAAGGAGATGTCGCCGCGCGCGTACAATCTCGCCATGTCCGCCCTGATCTTTTTGGGCTTTTGCGCCATGGGCGCCGGCGCCTACTTTACGAGCACCATGGCGTTTGCCCGCATGATGATGAGCGGCGCCGCTTTGCCGCTGGTCTTTGGCTCGTTTATTTTGACCATCGTCGGCATTGTCATGATGTCGGCTGCCGCGGGCAAGCAGTCTGTGGGCCTGTCGCTCACGGGTTACGTGATCTTTGCGAGCACCTTTGGCCTGACCGCGTCGTTTGGCCTTGCCAACTACGACCTGCCCACCATCAACACCGCCTTTATCGCCACCGCCGCCATCACCTTTGTCTTTGGCGCGCTGGGCGTGACCTTCCCCAAGTTCTTCCAGCGCGTGTACGGCATCGGTTTTGGCGTTCTGCTTGCCACGATCCTGGTCGAGATCGTGCTGATGTTTATGGGTGTTTCGCAGTCTATTACCGACCTGATCGTGATCGTGGTGTTCGCCGGTTTTATTGGCTACGACACCTATGTGGCCACGACGGTGCCGCCCACGCTGCCCAACGCCGTGCTCATGGCGTCCAACCTGTTCGTGGATATCATCAACGTGTTCCTGCGTATCCTGAATATCCTTGGTCGTCGCGACTAGCGGCGAGTTGCAGCGGTGCTTGCCGCGTGCGTAAATCAATGCGAAAGGCGGTCCTTCGGGGCCGTCTTTTTTGTACGTGGCGGGGTATCATGGATGGGAAAAACCGAAAGCGGCAGCGACAGGAAAGGTGACCACTCATGGCAGATGTCGACAACAGGAACCGTAACCGCAGGCCCAACCGCGCGGGACAGCCCAACCCCAAGCGTGAGGCTCGCGCAAAGGCCGCCGAGCGCCACGTGGCGGCTGTGTCCGAGGCGTGTGCCAAGGATATCGAGCGCTCGCTTGCCGGCGTTCGCGAATTCGACGGTATGCCTGCCGGCTTTGTCGCGGCGATGAAGGCCAAGGCCCAAGCGGCTGCGGCTGCCGAGGAGCCGGTTGCCGAGGAGTCTGAGTCCGCCGAGGTCGAGGCCGCTGAGGTTGCGTCCGTCGAGACCGAGGTCACGGACGAGTCTGCGCCTGCCGAGGAACCCGCAGAGACCGAGTCCGCGCCTGCCGAGGAGCCCGCTCCGACCCTGCCCGAGGTCACCGTGCTTGATGCCTCCGCCACGCAGGCCATTCTGGACAACGGCCGTGGCTATGCGCAGTTCTGCGACATGGCAGTGCTCGCCTTTGCCTCGTTCACCAACCCGGGTGGCGGCTACATCCAGGGCTATCTGGGCCAGGAGGCTACGCTCTGCGCCGATTCGTATCTGTACAACGTGCTCGACAAGCAGCGCAAGTGGTATGGCGAGAACCGTCGCCGCAATATCAACTGCGAGCTCTACCGCAACCGTGCGCTGGTAGTGCCTGCGGTGCGTTTTGACCGCAACCACGTGCATGCGTATGCCGATGTGATCGTGGCCGCCGCGCCCAATGCCAAGCGCGCACGCCAGGAGTACCGCGTGAGCGACGATGCGCTGCTGGACGCGCTGCGCGACCGTATCCGCTTTGTGCTCGCCATCTGCGACGAGCTGGATCGCGAGAAGCTCGTACTGGGCGCTTGGGGCTGCGACAACAACGGTTTTGATGCCGAGGCCGTGGCCGAGATTTTCCGCAAGGAGCTCGCATCGGGCGACTTCAAGGTCAAGCAGGTCTTCTTTGCTGTGCCCTCTACGCGCTGGGATGAGGACTTCGCCAAGTTCGAGCATGTGTTGGCAAGCTTCCCCGAGCGCAACGAGGAGTCCTATGCCCAGGTCGCCGCCCGCGCTGCGGCCGCCCGTGCCGCCGAGCAGGCTCAGGCCGCTGCCGAGGACGATGAGGACGAGGACGATTGGCGCAAGTACCTGTAATCGGTACGTGCTGACAGATAGGTCGAGCCGACGGGAGAGGCTGCTTCCGTCGGCTTTTTATTGAGTGGGGAGCTTACGATGAAAAACGTTATGTGCTTTGGCGACAGCAACACCTATGGCTATGATCCGGCTGGTATGCGCGATGGCACCGCGGTACGCTATGCGCAGGATGTACGCTGGTGCGGCGTGGCGCAGCGTGACCTGGGCGAGGGCTGGCATGTGATTGAGGAGGGGCTCAACGGCCGCACGACGGTGCGCGACGATATGTGCCACCTGGACACTAACCTCAACGGCATTCGCGCGCTTCCGATGCTGCTCGAGGCCCATAAGCCGCTGGACGCCATTGTGATCATGCTGGGCACCAACGACTGTAAGACGGTCTTTAACGTGACGGCTTCCGATATCGCCCGTGGCGCCATGGCGCTGATTCGCGCCGTCCGCGCGTTTCCCTGGACCGATGCCGCGCCCTGCCCGCGCATTTTGCTGATGGCGCCTATCAAGATTAAGCCGCAAATCGCCGATGTGTATATGACCGATTTTGACGAGCATTCCGCCGAGGCCTCGGAGCATTTTGCCGAGTACTACGCGCACGTAGCCGAGCAGTTTGGCTGCGACTTTTTGAATGCCGCCGACTTTGCCGAGCCGGGCGATATCGATTATCTGCACATGATGCCCGAAAGCCATGAGAGCCTGGGTCACGCCGTGGCAGCCAAGCTCCAAGAGATGCTCGGTGAGTAGCACAACCCCAAACCACCACAGAAGTTTCCCTTGCGGTGGCTTGTTTCGTTGCTTTGTCTCGATCTGTAACATCTAGGGTCGATTTCGCCGAGTTACTGTTACAGATCGAGATTATCTTCTCAGCGGAATTTGAATGTCTCAATCTGTAACATCTGGGCGGCTAAATCGTCCCTATCTGTTACAGATCGAGACATTTGCAGGAACCGCCATAAAGGTGTCCTTTGTGGCGGTTTGGGTTGCGGACTTTAGTACTGCCACAACTAACTGCGTGCCATCTACCTGCGGCTTTGCGGGGGAATATCCTAACTTATCCCAAGCGCGTCGAAGGCGGCGCGGACGACCTGCTCGGCGGTGGGCCGGATATAGTGCCGTCCCGACACGCCGGGCAGGGCGTGGCCCATCAGCATCTCTATGAGGTCCCACGGCAGGCGAAGCTCGACCTCCGCTATCGTACGCCAGGAGTTGCGGAGGTTCGACCACGGGATGTGCTCGATGCCGCGGGCGGCGCAGAGTTTCCGCCAGCGGTCGTTGCAAATGCTCCGGTTCATGGGCAGCCCGTCGCCCCGGTCGCTCAGCCACTCGCGGCCCTCGGCGGCGCGGGCGGCTGCTATCTCGACGAGGCGGTCGGCGGCCTGCGGCAGGATCACGACGGTGCGGGCGGACTTGGCGGTCTTGAGGGCGCCCACCGGCTCGGTGCCGGACTGCTGCATCTGGCGGCAGATGTCGGCGGAGGCGAGGACGGTGCCGCTACGCTCCCAGCGCAGCACCTCCTCGGTGCGCACGCCCAGCGACTCGCCCGAGCGGCAGGAGCCGAAGCACGCGAGGATGAACGCGGGCTCCAGGGGGTTGCCGCGCAGCTCGTCGAGGACGCCCATGGCCTCGTCGAGGGTGTAGACGCGCTTGGAGCGCTCGCGGGTCTTTCTGGTGGGCATGGTGTACCTGACGCTGGCGGCGAAGGGGTCGAGCGGCAGGCGGATGAAGGTCGAGACGCAGGCGTAGACCTTGCGCAGGGTGAGCAGGGCGGTGTCGGCGGTGGCGGCGGGTAGTGTCAGCAGCCAGTCCTGCAGCTCGACGGCGCGCAGCTGGTCGACGGGCATTGCGCCCCAGCGAGGTCCGGCGTAGTTTCTCCACGAGCGCAGCACGAGGTCGCGGGTGTTGGGGGCGAGCGTTGCCGCCTCGACCTGTGCGGCCATCTTGGGAACGAGCCACGTCTCGTAGGCCTTGGCTATGGTGGGCACGGGCGCGTCGTCGGCGTGCTCGACGTGGATGCGGTCGAGCTCCGCGCACGCCTCGCGGTAGGTGCCGTACACGGTCTTTGTCTTGCGCCTGCGGCCCTGCGGCGTGTTCTGCATCCAGCGCAGGACGTACTTCTTGCCGCGCCTCATCTCGGTCACGGAGCCCCAGACGCGGCGGCGCTGCTTCTTTGTCATATAATCAGATCCGTTCAGATCGCGGGCTTATTCTCCGTTTCGCCCGGTTCTGACTCCGGCCCCGCCTCACGTTCCAAAGTGCAGGGGCCGTCTCCTTAGTCTCGGGGCCGCGGCATCAGCCTGCGGTCCCGAGATTTTCTGCTTTCATGGGCATCACCTCCCTAGATGTGGACGCATGGAATCTCGCCCTACGTTCGCGGTGTAGAGAACGGCGTCGGGCTATGACTCCGCCCCGTCTTCTGGCAGTTCGCCCGCTATTCCGTCGTCGGCCTCTATCTTCGCTATCACGGGGCTGCCCTCGAGGGTCGAGAGCTGGCTGATAGCCATCTCTCGTAGGTATGCCGCCCTCTGCCTGCGGTCGATTCCCCTTTTGATCAGTTCGGCGTTCATGCTTTCGAGGTTCGCGAGGACGAGCAGCTGGTGCAGGCTCGCCTCGTCTCGGATGTTTCCCGTCGCGCCCTCGTGCGACTCCCTCCACTGCTTTGCCGTCATGCCGAACAGGGCGACGTTGAGGACGTCCGCCTCGTTTGCGTAGGTGTAGCCCTCGACCTGCCGGCTCATGCTCGGCTTCAGCAGGTTCTCCTTCACGGCGTCGGTGTGTATACGGTAGTTGATCTTCGAGAAGAGCCTCTTCTCGTTCCACTCGCCGGAGATCCTGCTGTTCTCGTCGCTCTTCAGGCGCTGGTAGTCTTTGATGACGTAGAGCTTGAATTCCGGGGAGATCCACGAAGCGAACTCGAATGCGATGTCCTTGTGGGCGAACGTGCCGCTCGCATACCTCCCCCTCTTGGTCCTTATGCCGATGGCGTTTGTCCTCGAAATCCACTTCGTCGGCGTCAGGGTGAAGGAGTTGAGCCCGGCCTCTTCCCTAAAGGCATCGAATTCGATGCCTTTAAAGGAGCCTTCGTGAGTTCGTGTGGGTAGTCCCTACGCCTCGCGCCCCGGCAGGGCCGGCTTCAGGTCCGAGCACCTGAGCATCACGAGGGCGATCAGGTTGTCGATGTTGCGGAAGCCGTAGCCCTGCC